>CAZJKL010000001.1:0-149699 GCA_964546655.1 uncultured Bacteroidales bacterium
TTTCTCTTATGCAAATCACATAATTTAGCATTATAGGAAAATATAAAGAGTCGTTAACAAAGAACTTATTATCTTTAATTGATACAAAATTTTTATTTATTGGCGCTGACTTTTCATTACATTGTGTTAAAAATATTAAGCCAATTAAAAGACAAATAATTAAATAAAAAAATGATTTCATAAATGATTTATTTTTTTAGGTTGATAATTTCAAATTTTTCACATTCTCCAATATTATCTGAGTTTGCAAAAATAAGATTAGTCTTTTTATCTACAGATAAATATTTACCATTAATTGCTTTAATAGCAAAAATATTATTCTTGAATTTTTCTAAATAAAAAACTTCGTTTTGTAAAATTAAATCGCTACTAGCTTCAATTATATTTTTCGATTCAAAATTTATAGTTAAATATTTATTTTCATAAGAAACTATTCCAACTGTACCATTATTATTAATTACAATAGAAAACTTTTCCCAAGTTGAAGCCTCCTTCTTATTTGCAGTTAATATTGGCTTTCCTGAACCTTGCTCATAAAATATACTAAAATAATTACCATTTGTTGATTTTAAATTAGTTAGCAACACCTTTTCTTGTTTTTTCTCAATGCTGAAATCATCCCAATATGAATTGATGTCGTCATTATTTTGGAAACAATATATTTTTAAATCTTCATCAGCAATTTCTTCATTAACAATAATATCTATTTGAATTTTTTCCCACCCATTTATTTCTTCAACAACTTTTCCTGTTTTTATAACAGTATATTTGTTCTTATTTTCAATATATAAATTTGAATTATTATTACCATTCTTTTTTTTCCATACTGAAACTTTATAAATATCTCCTTCCTCTACATCTGTTAAAAAACAAATAAGACCATAGTTATTTGTTTTAGATAATTCACAAGAATATTTGCCAGAAAGAGAGTTTAGCGAATTTTGAAATTGACCACCCCAAAGATAAACATCATTATCAAAAATAAAATACTCTTTATTGTCGGTTAAATTTTCCATATTGGAAAATAAAATCCAATGTTTTTCAAATTCTTTAATTTTTGATATTTTAAAAAGTTTTTCACCTGTTTTATCATTAGAAAAAAGCAAATCTCTTTTGTATTCATGTTTTCTATTAACTCCTAAAGATAAATCATTTACAAAAGTATTTTTTTCATTATCTCCCAAGTACAAATACGCATTGCTATATTTATTAATTAATTGAGGCAGAGTATATGATAAATCATTCCAATAATTAAATTTATTATTCCAAGCATGAAAAGAATAATAATCTGGTAAAAGTTTTTTTAATATTGGAATTATGTCTTCACGTTGTTTATTACTGCTGTATATTTCTCCATAACGTGCAGAATAACCATAAAAAGGAGAACCATAATAATGTGAAACTTCAATTGTTGGTAATTTATTTGCACTAATTATTTTAATAATATTTTTTTTAGACTGTTGTCTGTCAATACTATCTGATTCAAATTTGGCAAAAGATGGGATTATATTAGTATAAAAAATAAAAAATGATAATAATATGAATGCTGAATAATGAAATGTTTTGTTAAAAATAGGATTTCTTTTTAAAATTAAAATTAAAATAAAAAGACTAGGTATGGTTATTAAAAAAGCATGTGAAAGATAATAGAATTTAAGTTGTTTAGATAAAATTAATACAGAAATAACCAAAATTAAAATAAAACTTATATAAGATTGAAACCATTTGTCATTTTTTTGGCGAAGGTTAAATGCAGGAATAAAATATATAATAATTCCAATTAATAAAATAATAAAAGTTGCAACAAATAAAGGATATGAATCAATAATTGAATTTATATTATATATAAATAAGTCTTTATCGACAAAATCATTGTTACCTTGACCGTATTGCCCACTGTTTACCAAAAGTTTTTTTATCCATGAAAAAAAATAATCAAAACGATTAAATACAGGAAATAAGAAAAACAACAAACTTAAAAAGAGATAAAAAATAAATTTAATTTTTTCACGTATATTTTTTAATAAAATTAATGGAATAAGAATAAAAGGTGCAAGTGTAATTTTTACACTAATTGCAAATGCTGATATTAATGCAAAAAATAATGAACTTTTTTTTAGTTTAGATTCATCATTATTTTCATAACTTTTAATAAAATATAAAACAAAAATAAAAAATAAAGAGACAATAATAAAAGAGAAAAACTCAGGTAGAATTCTATTTGATATTTCTAGAAATACAATAGAAAAAAAAGGAGTTAGTTGAATAAAAAGGGCATTTAATAAATTTTTAAAATATTTATAAGTGAATAATCCTAACATAAATAATAAAACTGCATTTAAGAAAATAAAAGTAATAGAAATAGAATGAAGATAAAAATCAGGATTTTTAATAATATTTTCGTCAAGAGAGCCTTCTTTAAATAAATTAACAGTAGAAATTACAATTGCAGAAATATATTGTATTGGAATGCCTGGGTGGTCAACAAAATTACAGATATGTCCATTGGTAATTGCAAGTGCATTATACAAATAAGCCATTTCAGGGTCAACATGATTTAATGAATAATGGCTAATTTGGGTCTTATAATTTATACATATTAATACAAAAAGAATTGGTAAAAATAATAATATGATGTAATTAATTTTCTTTTTTAATGACAACATAATACTTTTCATTAAAGATAAATAATTTCAAATTTTTCACATTCTCCAATATTATCGGAGTTTGCAAAAATAAGATTAGTCTTTTTATCTACAGATAAATATTTACCATTAATTGCTTTAATAGCATAGTATGTTTTATTAATTTTATATAAATAAAATGTTTCCCAATCGCACATTAAATCTTTATCTACAGTTAACTCATTTTTATTTTCAATATTTGAAGAAATAAATTTATTTTGAAAAGACAATAATCCCAAAGAATTATTATTAAGAACAACTAATTTGAATAATTCCCATGAAAGAGAATGATCTTTGTCTGCTATTAGGAAAGGAGTTCCTTTCGGATTGTCAAAACTAATACTTATGTATTTACCATTTGCCGATTTAATATTTATAGATTTAATTTCTTTAATATTCTTATTTATGTCATTAATTTTTTGAATAGAATTTATATCACACTTTGAATAATCACACCATTGCTTTAATGAAGTTATATCCATATTATCAAAAAAGCTCATATATTTTTCAGGATAATTTCCTGTATATGCATTAACAACTGGTATATTTAAATATTGAGCAGCCAATATAGCAGAAATATTAGTTTCAATTATTTTATCATGAGAATCTGGTTTTGATAAAATTGGCATGTAGGCTATTGCTTTATATTTATTATTATATTGTTTATTAATATTATTAACAATTAAATTAATTTCATTCTGAGAATCTTTTTTGTCAAAAATCTTTAATTCATTATTATTTATAATATTCTCATAAATAGCAATAAAAGGAAGAATTAATAATATAAATTGTTTTAATTTATAATTTATTTTAAGTTCATTAAATGAAACAACAAATATAAACAAGAAGAATATAACTTGAATATTAATAATTCTATCAATAGAACGCATAGACTTAAATCCAGGTAAATAATGTATCAATCTATATAAAGAGAATTCATGGATGTTTAAACAAAAAATAATGTTTAGAAATAAAGCAAGTAACAAGAATTTTAATAATTTGTTTTGCCTATTTTCTAATTTATTTTGTTTTAATATTAAAGCTATTGAAACAAGAATACCTATCCATGGAAGAATACCTACAAAATGAAAATGAGACCACCAATTTGGAAAAGCAAATTGGCTGTGTTGAGTTAGAATATACCAGTTTTTTGCTGCTATATGAGTGAAAAAATAAGAAATAGGTCTTGGTATAGAATCAAAAATACTATCATAACTTCTGTTTTCTGTGATTTCTATCGCTTTAAAATAAGGTATCATTAAAAATGATAATAGTATTGCACAAAAAATTATAACAAAAGAAATATAAATAATATTTTTCTTTTGTTTAAATAATAGAAAAAAGTCCCAGTCTTTATATGTTATAAAATAAGCAACAGATAAAAAGAATATTCCATAAATTAAGAAAAATCCTAAATAAATTCCGCAATAAAATTGAAAAACAACACCCAATGAAGCAAATAAAAAATACTTTAATTTTTTATTTGATAAAAATTGCCATGTCCAAAATAAAACAAGAGGAGCAATAAATTTTGGGAAAACTTGAACATGCTCAAAATGACCAATATTGTATATTCCAAAAGCAAAAATATATGCAGCGGCAGATGCAATAAAAACATTTGAAGATATTTTGTTAAACACCCAAAAGCTAAATATAAAATTTAGTCCAAAAATGCAAATAATCCAAAATTGAAAGGAGGTTTCTCTTTCATAGCCTATTTCTCTGAATAATGAATAGATGGGCATTGTTCCAAGTAAGTTATCAGAAAAAGCGGTTACATTTTTTAATGGATGCATCATTGGTATATCCCAGTAATTAGCAATATCTCCCTTTAAATATTTATAGCCGTGTTCTAAAATATAATTATTAAATCTTGCGTCACCCTTATCTCCAATTATTTTCGAAAAATCCGTATGGAAAATTTTTATTGGAACCGTATATAATCCAATAATTAACATTAAAATTGGGATTATAAAATATATTTGTTTTAATAGTTTTTTCATTTTAAATTAAAAGTTAATAAACAAAAGTATTAAAAAACATTATAAACATCTACATAAATTATATTTAGAAATTAATAATTATGTTCAATAATTTTAGCCTTCATTTTATAAACATATTCAGGAATATTTTTATCGTATTTTTTAAAAATAACAAAAGAAATATTTTGTTTTCTTAATTTTTTCAATTCTTCTTCAGAAGGAATAAAATCATAAACATTTTCGAAATTTGTGAAAAACATTATAGATGGAAATGAAAGTTCTTGTACATTAAACAATATTACATCTTTGTTTTCCACAATTTCGGGTAATGCTTTTATAAATTGCATTTCGGTAAATCGGAATTTTCTATACCAAGATTTTTCTGGGTATTTAAGGCTATGTTCGACCTCAATTTTATTTGTGTTTAAGGTAAAATAACAAAACGAAATCAATAATAATAAAGTAAGATAAAACGAAATGTTTTTATTTGTTTTCTTATTAAAAAATAGTTCAAATTCACTAATTACATTAGCAAAAGCAATAAAAATAAATACCGAAACAATTAAACCAAACGATTCAAGTTTAGTTTTTGCAATTGTGAAAATAGTATAACTAATAATTATTGATAAAAAAATCATGATTTTATGAGATTTTTTATCAAGTTTGAAAAATAAAAATAGTAGTAATATAATTATAATATATGGTGTAATATTGTTTTCAAAATATAAAAACTCTAATGCTTTAAAATGGTAATTCCAAGAGCCTTTGTGACCTTCAAGTGTTTCAAAAAAATGGCGGCTATTATAAGCATACTCATATCTGCTTTCAATTGGAAATTTTCTTAAAATATATAATTGCCAAGGCAGAAAAACTATAATTGCAATAGTCAATGAAACTATAATATGAAAGTAGTTTTTTAATTTTAAAATATTTTCTTTATTAGTTAATAAAACAATTCCCCAGCCACCAAAAACAATTAATCCGCTTAACCATTTGTTTAACACAGCACAACCTGCAAAAATGCCAATAAATATTACATATTTCAATGAATTATTTTTAGTGTATTCGAACCAAGCCCAAAATGAAGCTGAAACGTAAAAAATAAAAGCGATATCATTATGGTCACAAATTTTTCCACCTACAATTAAATCTAATAAATAATATGAAAAACAAAACAAAAAGCCAGCATAAAAGCCGGTTTTTTTAGACACAGTAATTGACCCAATTCTATAAATGAAAAATACTATTATAGAATGCATTATAATACTTGGCAATCTAACTGCAAAAACATTGGTTCCAAATATTTTTATACTTAATGCAATTTGCCATAAAAACAAAGGTTGTTTATGAAGCCAAATATGATTTCTATCCCAGGTTTCATAATTGTATTCAAGAATTGGGTTTAAATATAAAGTAGGCTTTAACGGGTTTTCAATCATATTTTTGGCAACCAAAGCATGAATTTGTTCGTCCCAATAATTTAAAAAAGGATCAAGAGAGGCAAAGAATAAGCCTAATAAAAAGGAACCTAATATTAAAATTATAACTGAAAGCTTCGGACTTTTATAATGAAAAGTAAATAGTGCAATAATAATTAATAATATAGCACTATAAAAGAAAATTAATTGATCTGTAATAAAAAAATCAGAATCCAACATTATAATTAATTTAATAGAATTCAAAAATAAACGTTTTTAATTAGAAATATTGTTCGAGTTTTAAAATAAAATTCAAAAAACTAAAAAAAATGGATTGTTTTTTTCGGCAAAATATTTATCTTGCAATCGAATTTAAAAAATATGTTACAACCATTATTCACAGGTATTATTTTAGGTGCGACTCTAAGTTTTCTTATAGGTCCTGCTTTTTTTACTTTGATAGATACTAGTATTAAAAGAGGTTTTTTCTATGGATGGGCTTTTGCTGTTGGAATTCTTATTAGTGATATAATGTATATTTCAATAATTATGCTAGGCGTTTCGAGCTTACTTGAAAATGTTATGTTTAAAAATATAATGTCAGTCGCTGGAGGGTTACTGCTTATTGCTTTTAGCATTTATTACTTTACACGTAAAAAAGAAACTAATTTTACTCGAAGAAAAAAGCTTTTAACTCAAAAAGTTCCTTTGGTAAATTTAATTCTTAAAGGTTTTGTTTTAAATACTTTTAATCCTACTGTTTTATTTTTTTGGATTGGTATTATAAGCTCAGTTTCTATTCAGGTTCAAGGGGCAAAAAATGGTGTTTATATATTTTTATCTGGTTTGTTTATAACCATGCATGGAATGGATATAATTAAAGCTTATGTTGCTCAAAAAATCAATAAATTTTTAACCCCAAATATTATGTATCTTTTTAATATTTTAGTTGGTGTAATTTTATTTTGTTTTGGCGGATATCTTATCTTAAATTATTTAAACAGCGTATTACATTTGTTCTAATCCTTCAACTTCTCCTCCCTGATTATTTGGCTTTTGTTTTTTAAAGTTGTTAATTTTATAGCTAAAAGTAATCATATAAACCTGATATTCTCTATTCATTTTTTCAAATGTATAATATGATTTATTTAATATTGTGCGTTCAGAAGTTCTTGTTTTAAATACATCTTGTATATTTAAGGTTAAGCTTGCTTTTTTCTTAAATACATCTTGTTTAATACCAAAATCAAAATAATAAACTTCTGATTTTTCTCCTTGAATATCAACCGAAGGGCTATTGTAAACTCCAGTTAACTGGAATTTAGTTGTTTTTGTAATTGTAAAATTTGTCGCTAATTTTGTTTCATAGTTAAAACTATTATCTTTAACATTTTCTCCGGTAATATTTCCATTTACACTCATATTATATAAATTCCCTGATAAATTAATATTTATCCATTTCTTTGGGTCAATATTAAGCATAAGTTCAAAGCCATACGATTCTTTTTTGTCAAAATTACCCATTGTAGATACCTTTCTGTTTAGTTCATCAATTGTGATTATACGAACAATTGAATTAGTAGTAAGGTTATAATAAGTTCCTAAAGAATAAAACATTTTTTTATAATTTTTTTGATAGTTTATTTCAAAAGCATTAATATCCTCTGGTTTAAGATATGGATTACCTTTGCTTAAATTATATAAATCAGAAAAATTTGGATAAGGATTTAATAACCAAGGTTTTGGCCTATTAACTCTTTTGCTATAACTTAATTGAATATTTCTATCTTTTGTTAGTTTCTTATTAATATGCACAGTTGGATAGTAATTACTAAGATTTACCAGATATTTTTCATTTGTGGTTTTCTGTTCAATAATTCTATCTGTTATTTCATATCTTAATCCAAGCTGATATTCAAATTCTTTAAATTTGCTCGAAAAAGTAGCGTAAGTAGCGTAAATAGATTGATTAAAGAAAAGTATATTTGAGTAATTAGTATTATTTATCCATAAAACAGAATTTAAATCAAAGTCTTCATAAATAAAATCAATATCACCATTAGGACCGGTTGTATATTGAAATCCTGATTCAAATTTGCCAATCTTTAAAGGATTTGTATAATCAATTTTTAACTGATAATTTTGACGATCTGCATTTGTTTGTGAGCGATTTCTTGAACCATCGCTAGTTTTATTAAATAAGTTGTTTGTATAATCTAATACTGAATTTTCTTTTGTTAAGCCTGTTAATGTTGAAACATTTGTGAAAAATAAAACTTTATGGTCTTCTTTTTTAAATTTTTTTTGATATGATAAATCAAATGAATATATAGACATATGCATACTATATCTGTTGTCTGACAATGAATAAATGCTATTTAAAACATCGTCATTATAACTATCATAGCTATTGTATGAAGTTAATTTGTTTCTTTTCATTAAAGCCTCTCTATAATTAAAAGCAAATGTAATCGAGTTGTTTGGGTTAATTGCATAGTCAAAGCCTCCATTTATACTTTTACTTTGTCTTAAAAATCTCATGTCTCCATCTTCAACCAAATTATTAATAGTATCAGAATTATAAATTTCATTTATTGTTTTAGAATTCCCCAGGTTCCATTTATTATTATAACTCGCTCCAATAAAGTAATTAAACTTCTTCTTTCTTAAATTAAATAAAAAATCGGCATTATATTTATCATTTTTACCAGCCGATAAATTAACTATACCATTAAAGCCATCGCGTTTTTCTTTTTTCAAAATTATATTAATAATACCTGCTGTTCCTTCAGGGTCATATTTAGCAGATGGATTAGTTATTAACTCAATTTTTTCGATAGAACTTGCCGGATATTGATTAAGAATATCGTTCCCATCCATTATACTTGGTTTTCCATCAATTAATACAGTATAGTTTGTATTTCCCCTTATAGCAACATTCCCTTCAATATCAACAGAAACAGATGGAACATTTTTTAATACATCAATTGCAGTTCCTCCTGTAGCATTAAGGCTTTGATCAACATTTATTACTTTTTTGTCAATTTTGTATTCTATATAATCTTTTTGTGCAACAACTTGCACTTCAGAAATATTTTGTGTGCTTTGTTCTAAAAAAATATCTTGTACCTTAATCTTCTTAATTTTGTCGTTAATGGTTATATTGTTAATTGTTTTTTTATTATATCCAATAAAATTAGCAATCAGATAGTAATTGCCATCTTTTATATTAGCTAAAACATAATTTCCGTTATCATCAGTAACATTTCCTGTAACCAGCAATGAATCAGTTGCTTTGTATAATGTAACATTTGCGTATGAAATTGGTTTTTTTGTGTGCGAATCGTAAATATTTCCTGAAATATTAGCTTTTATTTGTTTTGCTGTTTCATTTTGGGAATATAAGTTAATTACAGAAATTAACAGGATAGTTAAAGTATATATAAATTTCATTTTTTAGCCCCCTAAAATTTAAAATATTAATTGAGTGTAAATATATAATTTTAATAATTTCAATTTACACATATTTATATAAACCTTAATAATTAATATTTTAATGGTAAAATAGCTTTAAAAGATAAAAATATGAAATTATAATAGTATTTAAAGATTGTTTACAATTTTTAAAAGATCACTATCAATAAAAAATTCTGATGTAATATTGCCATTAATAATAGGAGCTTTAATTCCATTATTAAAATTAATATTTCCTTCAAAAACTCTTGCTTCGTCCCAAATGTTGTTTTTAATAAAACTATTTAAAGTGAAAGCACCTCCTTCGATTATTATTGACTGAATTTTTCTTTTATAAAGATTATTTAAAATACTTGTTATTAAATTTCCGTCGAATTTAATTGTTTCATATTCAATATTTAATTCGTTTACACTTTCTTTTTCTGTGAAAACAATAGTTTTAATTGTATTATCAAAAATATTTAAGTTTTTTGGAAGAGATAATTCTTTATCTAATACTATTCTTAAAGGATTTTTCCCTTCAAACAATCTTGCATTAAGTTTAGGGTTATCAATTAAAGCAGTGTTAGTACCAATTAAAATTGACTGTTCTTCGGTACGCCACTTATGAACCAATACTCTTGATTGAAGAGTTGAAATCCAATTAATTTCATTAGTATCACCTTCTTGTCTTATTTTGTCAATAAATCCATCAATAGTTTGAGCCCATTTAAGTATAATGTAAGGACGATGTTTTTCGTGAAAAGTATTAAATCTCTTATTCAGGTTTTTACAGTCTTCTTGTGATACGCCAACCTCTACTTCGATACCTGCATTTTTTAATTTCTCAATACCTTTCCCCGATACTTCTGGATTTGGGTCAATTTGACCAATTATAACTTTGGGGATTTTATTAGCAATAATTAAATCGGCACAAGGCGGAGTTTTTCCTGTATGTGAGCAAGGTTCTAAATTAACATATAAAGTAGAATCTTTCAATAAAGATTTATCTGAAACAGAATTTATAGCATTAACTTCGGCATGAGCTTCTCCGTATTTTTGGTGATAGCCACTTCCAATAATTTGGTTATTGTGAACAATAACACAACCAACCATCGGATTAGGTGCAACATTGCCAATTCCTTTTGATGCTAATTCGATGCATTTTAACATGAATTTATTTTCCATAAAGCTTCTTTATATTAAAAAAGAGGCTGTCTAAAAAGAGAGAAGATGTCTTTCTGAGTAAAACGAAGAACCTAATAATAAATGCATTAAGATTTTTCACTTCGTTCAAAATGACAAAAATATGTTCTTTTCGGACAGCCTCTTTAATTTATTTAACAATCATTTTATTTGTAATTCTTTCTCTGCTTGTTGTAAGAGTGTAGAAATAAACCCCACTTCCCCAATCATTAGCATTTATTTGAACTTTATTTTCACCACTTTGTTTTCCTAAATCTTTATTATAAACAACTTTTCCTGTAATATCAGATATTGAGATTACTACATTATCGGTATAACCCAAATCATATCTAATATTTGTAGTATTTTCGAAAGGATTAGGATAGTTTTTAACTGATAAATTATTATTGGTTTCATTAATACCAATATTTTTACTTGCAGCCAAATTATAATCAATTATAAAGTTTTCATAAGAATAAGTATTTTCAAAAGCATAAGTATTTATATAATAACCATAATAAGAATCACTAGGGTCAAATTTATTATATTTATTTACAACACCACTTTCATTATAATTATCATAACTATAATAAGGGTAAGTATCAGGGCCGTTTTCTTCAAAAGCAAGTAAATTAATATAATTTAAATTTGAAGCAGTATCTTGATTTTTAACCCATTCATATCCTGGAATAAATCTAAATGTTGAAGTAATCAAATGCTTAGCCTCAATTTTAAAAGCCTTTGGAAGAGGAACATCAATTTTATGACAATAAAAATTATTGCTAGAAGGCAATAAAGAGCTATCTTTAAATGTTTCACCAGTTAAAGGAACTTTTATTGTTATTACACTATCAGCAATAAGATTGTCGTTATTAATATTATATGTCAAAGCATTAATATAAACAGTATCAGTATTAAATTCTGTTTCCATTCCTACAAAATAAGCAGTTCTAATTCTAGTTGTTTGAATATTTAAATCAATTTCAACTAATAAAGTGTCAACAATTTCTCTCTTTAAAACTAGAGGAATTCTGTTGTCAAAATGAGAATAAACACTATCAATTGAATAAACAACAGAATCATAGTAAACAGTAAAAATACTGTCAGGAATTATAGTAGTATCAATTAAAGACATTGCAGAATCTCCCATATATTCATCTAGAATATAATAATTTGTGTCGTCAGGATTTAAAGAAGTATCAACTATTGCTACATTTATATTTAACGTAGAATCTGGAGTTATTAAAGTGTCATTATATGAAACAGAATCTAAATTTCTATTATAAATTCCATAAAAACTTAAACCATGTAAATAATAATCATCATTTCTGCCAATATTATACTCACTTGGTTGAATAAAATAATCAGCAGCAGGGTCTAATATTGTTGAAATTGCATGAATAAAAGGTGTTCCGTAATCAGGGTTTCCATAACTATCTTGAAATTCATAAGCAATGGTAGTGTCAGGGAATAATGGACTAATATGAATAATATTTTGATTGTCGCCAACAACTTCTTTAACCATAAAAGCATAGTTGAAAATTCTGTCGAAACTGCCTTTTGTTATTCTTTGATTTTTGTAATCTAAACTTACTTCTTTTTTAATTGAAGGAAATTTATAATTTGATTTTTGTTCAAGTAATTTTTGCGAAAAAGCAATTTGGAAGATGCTTAAAATTGCAATAAAAATTAATAGTTTCTTCATTTTGGGTCTGTTTTAAATAATTTAATAGATTTGCAAAAGTAAGTAATTATTTCTAATAAATTAATTAAAAAATAATAAATTAAGAATGCTGTTTTTAGAAAATTATTAACAATAGATATGTTAAAATGAATAAAATTAAAAATTTAAAGCAAAAATTTACAAATGAGTTAAAGTTTTTATGTGAATTTAACGAAATAGTATCAATTTTTAATATTGTTATTAATCATATAAAATCTTATTCAGCTATTCAAATTACATTAAATCAAGAAGAAGAATTAAGTAAAATTGAAGTTGATGAAATAAATTTAATTTTAGAAGAATTAAAAAAAGAAAAGCCAATACAATATATTATAGGCGAAACAGAGTTTTATGGTTTAAAATTTAAAGTTACACCCGATGTATTAATTCCAAGAATGGAAACAGAAGAGTTGGTAGATTTTGTTTTAAAAAGTATTGATAAAAAAACTAATATTAAAATAATAGACATTGGAACCGGTTCGGGATGTATTCCTATTTCGATAAAAAAAAATAGCCCAAACTCTATAATTACTGCTATTGATATTTCAGAGGAAGCTTTAGAAATTGCAAAGTATAATGCAAATGAAAATAATTGTGAAATAAATTTTATTCAAGACGATATTTTAAATCCAAGTTTTTCGAAGTACATTAATCAATATGATATTATAATTAGCAATCCTCCGTATGTTATGGAAAGTGAAAAAGCTAAAATGAAAAATAATGTTTTAAATTATGAACCGCATTTAGCCTTGTTTGTTGAAGACGAAAATCCATTGGTTTTTTATGAAGCAATTATAAAATTTTCGAAAACAAAACTAAGTGCAAATGGTTTAATTGTTTTTGAATTTAATGAAGCTTTAGGACAACAAATGATTGAATTAGCTATGAAAAATAATTTTATATTTTTTAAAATTTTGAAAGATATAAATGGTAAAGACAGATTTTTACTGTTAAAATAAATTTATTCAACAACAGCTTCTTCTAATTTCAAATTATCGATAATAAATTTTTGGCGTTCAGGAGTGTTTTTTCCCATATAAAAATTAAGCATTTCATGAATACTGTCGGTTCTTTTAAACATAACAGGTTCTAGTCGAATGCTTTTGCCAATAAAATTTTTAAATTCATCAGGTGAAATTTCTCCTAAACCTTTAAATCTAGTAATCTCAGCCTTTTTTCCTAATTCATTAATTGCTTTAACTCGTTCATCTTCATTATAGCAATAATAAGTTTTTTTGGTATTTCTAATTCTAAATAAAGGTGTTTGCAAAATATATAAATGACCAGCTTTTATTAATTCTGGGAAAAATTGCAAGAAAAAAGTTAGCAATAACAATCTAATATGCATGCCGTCAACATCGGCATCAGTAGAAATAATAATATTATTATATTTCAATTCGTCAATACCATTTTCAATATTAAGAGCATGGTAAAGAAGGTTAAATTCTTCGTTTTCGTATATAACTTTTTTACTTAAACCAAGAGTATTTAATGGTTTTCCTTTTAGGCTGAATACAGCTTGAGTATTAACATCTCTAGCTTTAGTTATAGAACCACTAGCCGAGTCACCCTCGGTAATAAAAATACTTGATTCTTTGCTTCTTTCGTCTTTTGAATAAAAGTGAATACGGCAATCTCTAAGTTTTTTATTGTGAACATTAGCTTTTTTAGCTTTTTCTTTTGCAACTTTTTTTATGTTCGAAAGAGCCTTGCGTTCATTTTCGGTTTCAACAATTTTGCTTAAAAGAAGGTCTGCTGTTTCAGGATTTTTATGTAAAAAATTATCTAATTGTTTTTTTATAAAATCATTAACAAAAGCTTTTATTGTAACACCGTCTGGTTCAACATATTGAGAACCTAATTTAGTTTTAGTTTGAGATTCGAAAACCGGTTCGGTAACTTTTATGCTAAAAGCTGCGATAATAGAAGTCCTTATATCAGAAGGCTCAAGATTTTTATTGTAATATTCACGAATAGTTTTTACTAAACATTCCCTTAAAGCTAATTGATGAGTGCCGCCTTGCGGGGTATATTGTCCGTTAACAAATGAATAATATTCTTCGCCATATTTATTTTTAGAATGAGTAAGAGCAAGTTCTATGTCTTCGCCCTTTAAATGAATTATAGGATAAACAATGTCATCATTTATATTTCTTTCTAATAAATCTTTTAAACCATTTTCCGAATAAATTTTATTGCCATTATAATTAATGGTAAGACCTGCATTTAAAAAAACATAATTCCAAAGAAGTCTTTCGATATGTTCTTCAATATAAATATATTTTCCAAAAATTTCTTCATCAGGAATAAAACTAATTTTAGTTCCATTTTTCGAATTAGTTTCGCCAGTAATATCTGAAGTAACTACCCCAGTATTAAACTCAACCGTTCTTGTTTTTTTATCACGAACAGATTGAACTTTAAAATAAGAAGAAAGAGCATTTACCGCTTTTGTTCCTACACCATTAAGTCCAACAGATTTTTTAAAAACTTTGCTATCGTATTTTGCACCTGTATTTATTTTAGAAACACAATCAATAATGCTTCCTAAAGGAATTCCTCTGCCATAATCTCGAACAGTAATAGTTTTATCATTAACACTAACATCAATGTATCTACCATTGCCCATAACAAACTCATCTATAGAATTATCTATTACTTCTTTAAGCAGAATATAAACACCATCGTCATAAGAGTGACCATCTCCTAATTTTCCGATATACATACCGGGTCTTAGTCGTATATGTTCTTTCCAATCTAATGATTTGATGCTCTCTTCGTTATATTGTTCTGACATAGAATTTATAAATTTTTACAAAGATATAGTCTTTCTTATAAAAAATATAGGAAAATTTAAAATTAGATATTAAAAGAAATTAACAGGGTTAAAAACAATTTTTATTAGTAGAATCTATAGGTCAGACCTAAAGTTAGTCCTCCATAAAAAATATGAGTCCCTTTATGAACAGCTGAATTTTCTACAAATACAGCTTGAATATTTCTGCCATAAGCGTCAATTCCCTGAGCATCGGTAAAGCTATAACTAGCCCTTGCTCCAACTTTTAATATTAAAGCTTCTTGGTATAAATTAAAATAAGACCCAAAACCAAATACTGCCGAAACATATTTTTTTACAAACTGTTCTTTAACATCAGCACCCTCAACATCTCCAATTTGAAAAATTGAATTTTTGATACTTAAAGGGTCAGTATTCCATGTTAAATTATATTTTCCTGAATTTAAAATAGAAAATTGAGGCCCTATTTCTATATAACCATTTTCACCGGCTTTTATTTTTAAAAGAACAGGAACATTAAATAAAGAAAGGTCAACTCTTGAGTTAAAACTACCCGCACTATTAGTGTATAACTGAGAAACCGCAGAATATTCAAATTCAATAGCAGGGTAAAAAATAGATATATCAAAAATTACCTCAAAATCGGCTCCAACATTATATCCAAAAGATAGTTCTGTGTTTTGAGTATCACCAACATCTAAGATATTTTTATTCATTAAAAATGTAGTGTTGTATGTAAAATGACCACCAGGACAAATTAAATATCTAGATCTTCTTCCTACTCCTCTTCCAAAATCAGTACCCCAACTAAAATCAGATATTATTAAGATTATGATTATAAAAAAATACTTTTTCATTATTTATTTGATTTAGTTTTTTTACTTTTTGCTTCTTTTTTATCTTGTTTTGATTTATAAGGCTTTGAATTTCCAAATATAGAAAAATTTAAATATCGATGAGGATTTAATCTAATATCTTCTAAAAGTATATCTAAGTTTTTTGAAGCTTGAGCTAAATCTTCATATAATTTTTTATCATTAGCAAGCATTCCTAAACTGCCTTTGCCTTGCGAAATATCGGTTAATACTATATTGCACTTTTCTAATGTTTTGTTTGCAGTTGAAATAGTTGAAACAATATTTGCTTTAGCTAAAGAATCGCTAACAGAAGAAAAATTATTAATAATATTTGTTAATACCCCATTATTGTTTTTAAGATTTGTTGATATCGATTCAAGATTTGAAAAGAAAACAGATAAATTTCCTTTGTTATTAGTGAAAACTGTATCTAAATTTGATGTAATATTTTCAATATTTCCTACAACACTTTTTAAATTGGTAAAACTATTATTAATGTTTTGAATAGTTTGTTTATTGAAAATTGCTCTAATAACAACCATAGCCGAGTCTATAGAAGACATCATTTCTTCGGCTTTCTTTTTTATTGGAGCAAGTTGAATATCAACGCTTTCAGCTAAACTTATTTGAACATCCGAGGTTAAAGTATCACCATCTTTAATATTAATAGGGCTATCTTTTAATTCTAATTGAATAATTTTCGAACCTAATAAATCTGAATTTATTATTTTAGCTATAGAATTATTTGGTATATTAATATTGGTTTTATTAACAGAAAAACTTACGATTATGCGACCTGAATTATCTGGATGAAAATAAATATTATCAATATTCCCAATATTAAAACCATTTATTTGAACCGCACTACCAACATCTAATCCTTCAATTTTATTAAAAACGGAGTATAATTCAACTCTATTGTCGAAAACATCTCGGCCCTTTAAAAAGTTTAGACCCCAAACAATAGCTATAACACTAACAACTACAATTAATCCTATTTTTATTTCTTTTTTCAATTTAATTTAATTTTTGTAAAGTTAAAAATACTTTTTAATTAGCTAAAGCTTCTTTAAGAGAAATTCTTTTATTATTTTTAAATGCGATAATAAATGCATCATTAAATCCCAATTGTTTCACTTCTTTCTGTATTTCTAAAATTTTTCTATAATCATTTTCTTCTCCAGTTGTGTATTTATATGAGTCATTATTCAAATATTCTTTAACTGTTAATCCCTTGAATTTTTCAGAATTCAAAGGTATTCTAGCACTTGAAGATGTTAGTTGAACTTTGTAAATAACTTTGTTTTCATCCATAATACTTGTTGACTGAGATGAATTACTATTATTAATACTATTATCTGATTCAGTTGCATTATTTGTTGATGAATTATGCTTTTCCTTAATTATTTCACCCATCGACTTATCCATAGTGTTTTTATACTCAGAAAAGGCTTTAAAAATTGAATTTGATATTTCTTGTTGTGATTCTTCTTTTACTAAATATTGCTCTTCGTTTGAATTAGACAAAAATCCAATTTCAATTAAAACACTCGGCATTGTCGGTTGATATAGAACAAGAAATCCAGCTTGATTAACACCTCTGTCAAATCTTCCTAAACCTTTAAGTTTAGTTTGAACTTTTTCAGCAAAAGAGATGCTTTGCATCATATTTGTATTTACAAACAAACTAAATTTAATATAATCTTCTACAGAATTAGGGTTAAACCCTTCGTATTTCATTTCATAATTATCTTCCATTAAAATAGCAGAGTTTTCTCTTTTTGCAATTTCTAAACTTGCTTCTGATTTATGAATACCCATGACAAACGTTTCGGCTCCGAAAGGAGTGCTACTTGGGTTTGCATTACAATGTATTGAAATAAATAAATCAGCATCATTTTTATTTGCTATTTTTGCTCTTTGGTTTAATTCAATAAATTGATCATCGCTTCTTGTGTAAATAACTTTTACATCGCTATAATTTTGTTTTATTAAATTACCTATTTTTAATGCAACAGATAAAACAATATCTTTTTCATAAACACCATTTCTGCTAACACATCCTGGATCTTTGCCTCCATGACCGGCATCAATAACAACAGTTTTTATCTTGTACGAATACAATTCTTGCGATAAAACCGTTACAGATAAATTAATAAAGATTAATATTGCAAAAAAAAATATTATATTATTTTTAAAAAGTTGCTTTAACATATATAAATCATTCTAATGAATTTATTAGTTTTGGTCTTTTATTTCAAAATACAAAAATATTAAATTGATATTAATTAAATACATAAAATTCGTTTTTTGCAGAATATTTTTATTTCTGCTTGTTTTGTGTCTTAATTTTAAGGCTTATTCAATGCCTAATTATTTAGTTGCTTTTGCCCCAGATTCTGTGCTTTTAACTGATACAATAAAGGTTGATTCTGTTCTAAAAACTGATAATAAAATAATTGAAAAAGATACAAGCAAAATTCTTTCTGATGATGCCATTGAAACAAAAATCACATATATAGCAAAAGATTCGATCAGATTTTTGATTGGTGAGAAGAAAATGTATCTTTTTGGTAATGCAGAAGTTAAGTATGAAGATATTACTTTAAAATCTGATTATATCGAAATTAATATGGATTCGCGTGTTGTTTTAGCAAAAGGCACCTCAGATTCTCTTGGTAAAGTTATTGGAAAACCTGTTTTTTTGCAAAACGAACAAACATTTAAGGCAAGTATTATCGAGTATAATATGGATACCAAAAAAGGTAAAATATATGATATTATTACAAAAGAAGGTGATGGGGTTATTCATGGCGAAGATGTTAAAAAACATCCTAACAATGAAGTTCATATTTGTGGAGGTAAATATACAACTTGCGATTTAGACCACCCTCATTTTTATATTAAAGCTGAAAAAATTAAAGTTATTCCCGACGATAAAATTGTTACTGGTCCAGCTTATCTTGTTGTTGAAGATGTTCCTTTGCCTTTGGTTTTGCCTTTTGGAATTTTTCCTAACAAAAAAGGTGCAAAGTCTGGGGTTCTTATACCTTCTTTTGATGAGTCGGCGAATAGAGGATTTTTTCTTAAAGATTTAGGCTATTTTATTAATGTTAGCGATAAAGTTAATACTTCTGTTTTAGGTGATATTTATTCTAATGGAAGTTGGGGACTTAAAACTTTAACTAATTATAAAACTTTGTATAAATATAATGGAAGTTTAAATGTTAGTTATTCTCGATTATATGATGGTTTACAAGGTTTGCCCGACACACCTAAAAGCACCGATTTCTTTATTAGATGGACTCACAGTCAAGATGCTAAAGCTCGCCCTAATAGCAGATTTTCGGCAAATGTTAATGCCGGGACAGGAAGTTATCATACAAATAACCCTTCTGCATCTAGTGATTTCCTTTCTAATACTTTTAGTTCATCGGTTTCTTATCAAAAAACTTTTGCTGGCACGCCTTTTAATATGTCGGTTAATTTAAACCATTCACAAAACTCTAAAACTAAAATAGTTAGCTTAGGTGTTCCTGAAATAACTTTTAATATGAATCGAATTTTTCCTTTCGAAAGAAAAAGCAGAATAGGATCGCCAAAAGTTTGGGAAAAAATTAGTGTTAGTTATAATTTTAATATTAAAAATGAGTTAAAAAAAGCAGACTCTCTTATTTTTTCGCCATCAACTACTATTAAAGATTTGAATAATGGAATTAAGCACAGTATTCCAATTAGCACAAATATGAAATTGTTAAGTTACTTTAATTTAACGCCATCTTTTGTTTATACCGAAAGGTGGTATCCGAGAAGTGTAAAAAAAGAATGGGACGAAACTTCGAATTCGGTTATAGTTAAAGATGTTTTTGAGTTTTCGAGAGCTTATGATTATAATTTTAATACTAATTTAACTACAAAACTTTATGGTTTAATTGCCACTAAGAAAAATTTCCCTTTAAAAGCATTAAGACATGTTTTAACTCCTTCTGTAGGATATACATATAAACCTGATTTTAGTAAACAAAAATGGGGTTTTTACGATTCGGTGCAAGTTGATACTTTAGGAAATAAAGTTTTATATTCTAAATTTGATGGCGGAACTAATTATTGGTCAGGTATATACGGTAGTCCATCGTCTTATGAGCAAAGTATGTTAAATTTTTCTATTAGTAATAATCTCGAAATTAAAATCAGGAACAGAAAAGATACTATTACAGGAATAAAAAAAGTTGTTTTAATTGAAGATTTAAGATTTAGCTCTTCTTATAATTTTGCGGCTGATTCATTGAAATGGTCAAAAATAAATATATCAGGTAGAACTAAATTGTTTAATCGTTTATATATTAATTACACAGCACGACTCGATCCTTATGTTATGTATCAAGATAAGATTAACAGCAATTACTATAATATAAATATTTTCGAATATAATAAATTTGGAAGATTAGCAAGAATGATGGATTCTAAATGGAGCTTTTCATTGCAATTAGCTTTAGATCCTAAAATGTTTGAGAAGAAAGATAATAATGTTTCGAAGAACGAAGAAAAAAGCGAATACTTTAAAATTCCTTGGAATGTTAATGTAAATTACTCATTAAACTACGGGGAGGTTTATTATTATAATAATTTAGGTAAAGTTGATTCTATTGCTAAGGATACTACTCATACTATTGATTTTAACGGAGGTTTTGATATATCTCCTAATTGGAGAATTGGATACAGAACGGGTTATGATATTGTTAATAATGATATAACCTATACTGAACTTAACTTGTATCGTAGTTTGCATTGCTGGGAATTAGAATTTAAATGGATTCCTTACGGTATGCAAAAGAAATATGAAGTTAATATTCACGTAAAATCACCAATTTTAGAAGGATTAAAAGTAGAAAGGAAAAAAGATTGGCGTGATGCTTATCAGCGGTAAATTTAAAATGTGATTTTTTAATTTAAATCTTTTAAAATCGAATATTAATTATAAAGAAATTATTATTTGAAAATTGTCTAAATCATTGAAAATAAATTAATTTTGCTAAATAATTAAAAGGGGTTTTCAATTTTTTATTATTATAGTCGGTATCATATAAAATACAAAAGATTATGAAAGAGTTCCTTACTCAAAAAATGATTAAGAAAAATATCTTAATAACATTTATCTTAATTTTGTTTGCAATTTCTAGTAATGCTCAATGGACATTTACATACAATGTAACTTATTCATGTAGCAGTGGGTACATTCCTTATCCTCCATTTCCTAATGTTGTAATGTACACAAAAGAAGCTTGTGAATACAATAGATCTGGTGTTTTATCAAGTAGTGGGAATGATGTAGGGCTTTGGGAAACATGTATTCAAACAATAACTGCCACTCCTTGTGTTAATTCTGGAGGTGGTGGAAGCACAGGTGAAATAGGAGATTATATAAATCCGAATAAAGCTGCTGGACAAATTAATCCAGGTGATGCTTCACTATATGGTATTTATGAAGGTAAACCTTTTTCAACTACTCATCAAAGTTCGGCTCTTGGTGATTTAGCTGCAGAGTATCAAGAATTGACAAAAAGATTGGGAATAAAATTTGTTGATGGACAGGCGGTTAATTCACCAGTAGCTTTAACAGGCGACCCAACTTATGATGCATTTTTATTAAATCAGTATTTGCAATTTAATCCTAATTTTAATAATAATACCAATAAACCTTTATCTGTTAATCCCAATGATGTTAAAACAAATTCAGGGGATAATACCGCAGGAACTATAAACCCAAATGATTTAAAAGCCTCTGAACCAGCTAAGCCTTCGCTTAAAGACTCTTATGTACCACCATTAGTGCCAAGCGAAATTAAAGAAAAAACGAAACACGAAAACATTGAATTAGCAAGAGAATCTCTTGTTTCTTTAGCGGCTGTTGCTCCAAAACCTTTTAGTTATCTTGGTATAGCAATAGTTGATATTTATGCAGCTAATGCTACTCAACTTGTAGATTGTTTAGATGGTAATTGCCAACCAACTCTTAATGTTTATGTAAATATGGCATCACAAGTTGCTACAGATGTTGCTGTTCAGGGTGTTGGTGATTTAGGAAGTATGGCTGCAGGTAAATTGTTTGCAAATTTAGCTTTGAAAAACGGAAATATGCTAAAAGGTGCTGATATGGGGTTTAAAGAATTCCGCAAGGGTGTTGCTGAAGAAGTAGTACCACAAATTGGGGAAGGTCATTTTGCTGTAGTTAGTGGAGTTACCGACTTAGCAAAAAAATGGGTTAATGCTTCTGGGGTAGAAACAATTTATGATTAATACCAGAAAAGCCAATCTAATTGTAAAAAAATAATTCACATGAAAAATATTTTTAAATATATATTATTACTGTCAATAACATTAGTTCTTATTTCTACTTTTAGTATTAATGTAAAAGGATTATCGGTAAACAAAGCAGGTGATTCTATTCGCTTCGAAATATTATTACATAAAAAAATGCTTAATGACTCGAAGATTGATGTTAAATTTATTGAATCAATAGAAATCACTTCTTCTCAATTATTAATGCTTTCTTCTTCAAATCAATTTTATTTATTAGGTTTGGGTGGCATAGCTCCTGTAAGTCAAAAAGAAAATGATACAATAACTTCATTTGCTTATACTTCAGATGGTTTACTAATGATTGTTCGAAATAATGAACTTTGTTATATTGATACCTTAGGAAAATTAGCTAAACTTTATACATTACCTAGTCATAATATGAAAATTTCGGCAGGTAAAAAAGTTATGTATTTATTCGACAGTAGTAAAAATAAAAAGAAGTATATTGTTTATTCTTTAGCTCATGGCGGAAGATATAATGAAATACTTGTAACTTCAACACCAATAAATGCTGTTGCCGAAACTAAAAATCAACTTTTGTTTTCAACTGGTAGTGCATTATATAGCTATAATTTAAACGATAAAAAAACAAAAGCATTAGTTAATGTTCCAAATAACTATGAAATAAAGTCAATAGCAGTTGATACTTTATCAGGTCGAATATATTTTTCAACAAACAATGCTGTTTATGCATTAAAAGATTCACTTGCAGTAGCAATAACAGATAAATTTACAGGCTCACTTAAATATTATAATAATAGTATTATGATAATTAATTCGGAAAAACAATTTATAGTTAGAATAATTGGCTTAGAAGATAAAATAAAATCGGTAAATACGGCAAAACCACAAGAAATTAGTAAAACAGTAGAAGTACTTACAAATGAGAGTGTTATAAAAATGGTAAATGCTAAACTTTCTGATGAAATGATTATTAATATAATTAACAAATCGGAAGTAAACTTTAATACAGATGTAAATTCGATGATTAATTTATCTAATCAGCAAGTTTCATCGGCGGTTATTATGGCAATGAAAAATGCAATGAAAGCAAAAAACAATAAATAAAAAGTGTAAGAAACTACATAAAAGTAAACAAATGAAAAAAAGTATATTAATCCTAGCTCTTGTATTTGTAGCATTAACAAGTAGCATACAAGCACAAACGTTAACAGTTTTAACAAACAATACTATTGTAAAAATGGTAAAGGCTAGCCTTTCAGATGAAATTATAATTGATGAAATTAATAATGCAAATGTTAATTTTAATCTTAGTCCAGATTCGGTTAGTTATTTAGCTAATGAGAAGGTATCAGAGCAAGTTATACAAGTAATGAAGGTGGTTAATGAAAAACAAAATCCTGTAGCTGAAATTACTGCTCAAGAAGAACCTGTTGATTATAATTCGACCCAAACAACAGAACCAACTCAAGAAATTCAGACAGAAACACAAATTACAACCAATCAAGTTGCAACTTCTGAAACAACTGAACCTTTAGTTAGTGAAAACAAAATTCAACAAGCAAACGAATCAACAACAAATTCAATAGAAGCTGTTAGTTATACCATTCCAATTGAAGGATTGATAAATTATTTTAATAATGAATACAATAATATGACAAACCTAATTAAAGGTTATGACAGCAGAATTAGAGATTCGATAAATAGAATAAATAAAATAAAACTAACCCTTACTCAATACGAAAAAGATTTAACAAACACTAAAAATGCTGATACAAAAGCTTTTACAAACGATATTTTAATTATTAAGAAAAGTGTTGTTTCTTACCGTGAAAAATATAAGCAAGCAAAAGGCAAAATGTTTACAGATGGTATGAACATCGTAAAAGAAATAAAAGAAAAAAGTGAAGCAAAAAATAGCGAAATAGGTAGTAAGTTTAGTGAAACATGTAAAAATATAAAAGACTACAAATCTGATCCTTCTAAGGGCAGAGAGGCAAAAACAATAAGTATTACAAAGCAAAAATTTAATGAAGAAATAATAAATTATGTAACTTCATTAAAAGAGATACCTTGTTTTTACCAAAATGAAATTATAGTATTGCAAAATTTAATTACTCAATACAGCATTAAAGCTGAAGAAATTATTAAAAAAGACGCCGAACTTGCAAAACAACTAGAGCCTTTAGATAAACAAATGAATGATTTAAAACAAGATTCGAAAAAGAATAAAAAAGAGATTTCTGAATTAAAAAAACAATGTTCGAAAATTGAAAAAGAAAGAAAACAACTTGAAGAACAAATGGGCAGTGATAGTAAACAGTTGTCAGAAAGCCTAAAACAATCAAGTAAAGAAATTCAAAGCACTTTAATTGCAAGATATATTGATATTATTGAAACTATAAATTTTTCATATTTAGACAAATTTAATTTAGACTAACTTTATGTTTAATAAAGAATATATAAAACAAAATATTTTGAAAATACTTAAACCCTGTTTTTTCATGGGGCTATATTGTGTTTTCTTTTTTCCTTTATTTTTAAAGGCACAAGATAAAATTCACAAAACCGACAATACAATTATAGATGTTAAAGTTTCTGAAGTTAGCGAAACTGAAATTAAGTATAAAAAATTTAGTAATTTTAATGGACCTACATATACTATAAATAAGTTAGATGTAAATATGATTGTTTATGAAAATGGAGAGCAAGAAATATACAATCAAAAATTGGTTCAACAAAAGCAAAAGATAGATCCACAGATTTATCTAGAAGAATATATGGGGGTTAAATTAGAAAAATCTACGAAAAACAATGGCGTTAAAATTATTGATAAAGTTAAAGGACATAGGTTAAAAAAAGGACTTTCTCCAGGTGAAGTTGTTATTGGTATTTTTACTGCATATGTTGGTTTTGGAGTTATGGCTATTGCCGGAGAATTTTCATTAAGAAATGCAGTTATAACAGCATTTAAAATTGGTGATGAAGATGATGCTAAATGGACTAAAGTAAATAATATTTCAGACCTTACAAAAGCATTTATAAAAGCGTCTCAGGATAAAAAAAGTAATAGTGTAAATATCGTAAATTTTAAAATTAAAAAAGGTATTGGAAAATCAATTGGATGGGTAAATCTTAAAGATTTTGATGCTAGTTTAATTGAAACATCTTTAGATAAAGCCAGAAATTTACTTCTTTCTGGGAATATGAATTTGGCCATTGCTACATATTCTAAATGTATAGAAGAAGACTCTGTAAACTCTGCTTTACTTGCCGAAGATGCTTATGCTCTTGCTTTAAATGGAATATATGACATTGCATTGTTGCGATTGGATCAAGCTTGGGGCCTTAAACAAAATAAGCCTGAAGTAAATTACTATACAGCTCAAGTGCTTTCTTTAATGGGATATGATGATATAACAAATTCGCTTTGGAAGTCTTCCGAAAAATATACTGCTCCTGAGTGGATAGCTTTAAAAGCTCCTTTATTATTGAAAAAATATAAGAATAAAAACACTAATTCTTCTATAAAAACTAAAGAAGAACTTATTGCAAATTTTAAACGTGCTAATGAATTAGCAGCACAACAATTTTATTTTCAGTCAATTGTGTTGTTTCAAAATATAATAAAAATGTGTCCCGATGAATATTTCCCATACATTGGTTATAGCCTTTCAATGGAAAAAATTGGTGCTTATGACCAATCGGCACAGGCTATAGAAAAAGCTATAAAATTAATTGAAAACAATCCTGAAGCAAGTAAAAACAAACAGGTGTTTGAGCAACGTCTTAATTATATTAAACAACAATCAAATCTGTTCCCTCTTGGCACTACTTTACCTGGGTTGTCTCAGTTAACTAATTCTGAAAGCTTTCGCCCTCAAATGATGGCTTATTCAGGAGTTAGTTTAGCTAAATCACAAACCTTAATTAATGCACGATTGGGTTATTTCTTATCAAAATCAAACAATTTATCTTTTGATTTAGGAGTAAATAAAATAGGTGAAAATTCTTATTCTAATGTTGGATTTGCTATATATTCAAGGCATAAGAGCATGGTTTCGGGTGGTGGATTAATGATGTTGAGTGGCGGAGGTGTTACTTCATTATATGTGAAGTTGTCAGTTGGTATCAGTGCTTTAAATAAAAAGAAAACCTCAAGTTTTGACTTTTTTATTGATGTAAATAAAGGTTTGAAAAAAAACTCACTCACATCATTTAGTATCTCGATTGGTAAAAGTATTTATTTTGGAAAAAGGAAATAAAGATGAAACATATATATATAATATTAACCATATTTTTATTTAGCTTTTCTTTTGTTTCTGCACAAGATGCTAAAAAACTAGAATCGTTTAAAATAACTACATTACAAAAATATAATATGTATTTTAATAATGCAGAATTAAACGAAAGTGGCAAATTAAAATTATCAGCTTTAGATAAATATTCGCAACAAAACACAGAAGAAAAAAAAGCTATAATTCAAAAAATAAATTTAGAATGGCAAGATTCAATAGTTATTGTAAGTTATGGAACAAAAAGAGAATTGTGGGGTTGGAATTCTTCGACTAAAACTACACAACTACTTGATATATTTGATTTTGGTAAACAACCTTCATCTTTAATACCTGCTTTAGATGCGAACAAAACAGCTCTTCATCCTTGGTTTTTTTATGTTGGAGGATTTATGACTGGAGACAACCAGAAAAATATGAGTTTTTCTTTTAATACTCGTCTGGGATTTTTCTTATTAAAAAATAGATGGGATTTAGCGACTACTTTTTCTGCGGGAACAATTGAAGTGGGAGATACAGCTTCGAGCAATTTTACATCATTTGGGTTAATGAGCAGAGTTTATTTTCCGATAAAAAATGTTAGTGTTTTCCCTAATATTGGAGGCGATATAACTTTGGGCGATGATGGTGCAAGTGCAGGATTGTTAGTTGGTGCTAGATGGCATTTTAATATGGGAAGTCTTGATTTTGGAGTAAGGTTCGGAAATGAAGTAAGAGCTATGCTTGGTTATACTTTTTTCCCTACAAGAAAGTCTAAAAAAAGATAGTTGTTTGAAAAAATATTGAAATTTTAAAAAGTGGATATCCAAAAAAGATGTCTTTCTTTTTAAAGTGAAAGAGCTAACAGTCAAGTTATTAAGATTTTTTAGTTCGTTCAATAAGATTTTTTTATTTTTTAGACAACCAATTTAAGTTACTTATTTTAATAATACTTTTTTAGAAATTTTTGTTGATTCATTATTTAAAACAATAAGATAAACACCTGAAGATAATTCTTTTGTGTCAAATTTAGTTGCATTTAATCCATTTTCAGTTGTTCCTTGATTGCTAATTAGTAATCTTCCAGTAATGTCATATAACTGAGCATAGTATTTGTCTCCTTCAGATGAATTAAATAAAATAGTTAAAGTTTTATTATTTTTAGAGTCAATCATATTAATATATTCAAAATCAATTTGTTCAAATTTGTCGCATCCAACATAAACAATTTGAGAATATGATGAAGTGCCGTCAAAATCTGTTTGTTTTAATCTGTAATATGTGCCTTCAGAATAAGGAGACATATCATAATATTCATAATTTCGTTCAATATTACTACTTCCTGAACCTGTAATTGTAGCAACTACTTCATAATTAATCCCATCATTGCTACTCTCTAAAGTAAAATAATCATTATTAATCTCTGTAGCAGTAGTCCATTTAACAATAGAAATTTCGTTTTCACAAGAAGCAGTAAAACTAATTAATTCAATAGGTAATATTTCAATGCCTTCGTAAGCACCTATATGAGGAATAGATCTTCCTGTGCCATGTATATCGTCTGTAACAGATAAATCCACACCAGCTTTAAGGTCATCATATAAAATATCTAAAAAGCATGAAGAACAATTGATAAATTTAGGATCTACTCCAAAAGAGTTTGCATCATTTGATGTCCCGTTAGAAACCATATCAGCACCTTGCCAAGACGCTAACGTAGTATATGAAGCAAAAGAGTGCCATTTAGCAATATTAGCTCCATTAGGGGCATATAAAATATTATTATTACAATAGTATATTTTATCATCATCAGCATCATAAGTATCATAAAATTCTAAACAAGCTCTAGATGAACTGCTACTTGTTGTATATAAAATATTATTTCTTATATCCCAGTCCTTTTGTGTGTCATAAGAGTTTGTTCCATCATTAAAATAAACACATGATTCGGATGTATACATAGAATTATGATATAGTTGATTTCTTTTATGAATATTTTCAGTATAATCATCATAAGAATAAAGTCCATATTTAGAACTACAAATAAAATTGTTATAAACACTTATTCCATCAGTTGAATTATCACAATATACTGCAGCAAAACCGTTTTTAACTTTATTAGAATAAATATTAAAAGGGTTATCCGAAGAAGTGTTTTTACCACAAGCATATAAATACATTCCAGAGTTATCAGCGTCAGTGTTTCCAAATAATGTAATTAAGTTATTAAAAATATTATAACCTTGTAAATTGTTATTATAATCTCCACCAACTAATTTAATAGCAGTTTTTACCGAAGAAATGGTGTTGTCATTAATTGTATTTTGCGTAGGCCAAAACTCATTACCAGCACTTTGGAAATAATGCTTACAATAAATAGCATAAGCATCAGCCCCAGTCATTGTAATAGTATTAAAAGAAATAGTATTAAAGTCATTATCTCCAAGTAAGTGTATTCCATATCCATCTTCACTTGAATTAGTAATTATATTTTTGCTTATTATACAATTATTTCCATGGATTGGAGCATCGGTAATAGATTTTAAATAAATATTAATACCAAGAGAAGCAGTTGTTGACGTTATATCTAAATAACAATTTTTAACTGTAAGATAATCACCATATTCTTTATAAATATTGTGTTTATTATCATTACTATTGTTAAATCTTATACCATCAATCCATATATATTCAACATCATAAGAAAGAGACATATTATTAGAAGTAGCTTCAGCAGTAAAAATTGTTTTTGATGAACCAGCACCTATAAATTTAAGTGGTGCAGTTGAGCTCCCCATGTCCGAAGCACTTAATGTTATTGATTCGGTATAATCGCCAGCATCAATTAATAAAATATCAGAATCTGTTAAAACATAATTATCAATAATATCTTGAACGCTGTTTACCGCTTTATTAGGTGCTAAACCATCATAAGTAGTTCCATTATATGCTCCTCCAATAGCTGTTGAGTAAATATCTCCAGTAGTTGAAGCATCATTAATATAATAATTAACAGCAGAAGCTGATGGTATCACTGTTGTTTCACCTAAAGAAGCCCAACTTGTTCCGTATCTTTTGTAAAATTTTAAATAGTATGTTGTTCCATTAGTTAAACCTTTAACTAATTGTGTTGTTGTTAAGCCTTTGTAAACAACATAGCCACCACCAAAAGATGTTCCTGATGAATAAGTTGCATTAGCAGTATAAGCAGAACCATCTCCAGAAGGAGTTCCTGTTACACTCGAAGAAGCTTTAGCAACAATCATTATTTCATCAGTTTGGCAACCTGGGTTAGTCCATGATAGAACAGCTACACCATTTCCTGAAATTGGAGTATTAATTGTAGCACTTGTATTTGCTCCAGAAATTGTAACTTCATCATAAGAATCAGCACAAGCACCATTGTCTAAAGTCCATCTAAAAATATTATTTCCATCACCAAGAGATGTTATTCCTGATGTAGCAACAGAAGGAGTGGTAATAATACCTTCTCCACTTATTAAAGCCCAAGTGCTACTACCACTTGCTGGAGTATTTCCCGAAAGTGTTGCAGTTGTTGCACCGCAAATTATTTGATCGCTTCCAGCATTTGCTACAGTTGATGTATTAACTGTAACTGTAACGCCTGTTGCATCAGAACTATTGCAAGAAACATCAGCAGAGCATCTGCATTTAACCTTATATGTTGTTGTTGTGTTTGGACCAACTCCTATAATTGAAGAGTAAGCAGAATTATATGTTTCAGCATTAGTCCAAGTTGTACCGTTCCAATAAGTGTTGTCACTTCCAGTACCAGTGTACCATGCATATTCCCAAGAACCACTACATCCTGAACCACCAACTTGTCCGGCACCAAGAGTATAACTACTTCCAGAACATATTGTTTTAGATTCTTCAGAATCATAAACAGCATTAAGAGTAGGAGCAGTGCAAACACCTAAGCACGTTTTTTCAATAACATTTGATTCAGCTGCTCCAGTCCAATCAGATTTACATACTACTCTAGCCAATCTCTTATACCAAGTAGTAGTAGAAATAGAAGAAGGGTTGTATGTAGCAGAGTTTGAGCTAGAAATATCAGACCAAGGGCCTGTATTACTTGTAGTTGAATATTGCCATTTATACTCAATAGCACCACCAACTTGATCGCTAGCAGCAACCGAGCTTGTAATATTTGAAGGATCCCATGTTCCTGAATTTGATTCATCACTAGCAATAGTTCCTCCAATAGTTGGGTTTGTGCATGATATTGTTAATTTGTTATTTATATAAAAATTCCCCGCTGTACCTGTAACATTAGCATCAAAAGTTGCTTTTGTATCATTTCTGTAATAACAATATCTTGATGTACCTGCTGTATATCTAAATTGTGGCCCATTGCTCGAATTAGTTGCTTTATAATTCAAATAATAAATTTCTAAGTTATCTGTATTATTGTATGCAAAATCTGTAATATCAATAGTTTTATAGTTTGAATTATAATCAATTGTTCCGTCATAAACTAAAGTCCAACTACTAGTTAATTCAGCACCAGTAGGTCGTGCTGTAGTTACAGTTGCTGCACTTGTATGCCTCATATATATTTTTTGAGTAGTCCAAGAAGTAACACTACCAGTATTGTTTTCAAATGCAATATGAGTTATGCTACCATTAGTAGCAATTTCACTTTGTAAATAAATCATCTTTGACCAACCATAATTGTAATTTCTTACAAAAGGAGCATTTGTTTGATATGTAGTTCCGGTTCCAATTGTTCTGGTTGTTTGACTAAAAACATTTAAACTAAACATTAATATTAAGAATACAAATAATGATATTATTTTATCAGAATTTGTTTTGCTAAATTTAATTATAAATTTATATTTATAATTTGTTTCCATAACTTTAAGTTTATTATAAATGTATTAAAAGTTAATATTAGTTTCTTTATTTAAAAAAAAATACTTCTACTTATTTTCAATAACGATTTAATACATCAGTGGTTGCAAAATACTGTATGTTTTTATTTTTATTTTTATTATGTTTATTTGTTTTATATATGATTAGTGTTTTTTGGTAAATTAATTCTATTCTTTAATTTTAATAAATGGTAAAAATAATATCTTTGTTTACTTTAAATAATACATTTTAAAGTTTTATCGATATAATATTAATTATTTATGTTACAAATAGGAAAAACTATAATTTCTCAAGAAATATTTGATTTTTGTTTTTTATGTGATTTAAAAAAATGTAAAGGAGCTTGTTGTGTAGAAGGTGATGCAGGTGCTCCTTTAGAGCTTGATGAATGCAATTTTTTAGAAGACAATATTGATATTATTAAACCTTATTTAAGTGAAGAAGGGCTTAATGCTATAGAAAATCAACATGTTTTTATATTAGATGATTTTGGTGATGGCTTTGTTACGCCTTTAATTAATGATAAAGATTGTGCTTTTTCTTATAAAGAAGATGGAATAACTTATTGTGCTATCGAGAAAGCATTTATTGATAAAAAAGTTTCATTAAGAAAACCTATTTCTTGTTATTTATATCCTATTAGAATTACTAAATATAAAGAATTTGAAGCTATTAATTATCATAAATGGGATATTTGTAATGATGCTTGTGTAAATGGTAAAAGAGAGAAAGTTGCTTTATATAAATTTTTAAAAGAACCTTTAATCGTAAAATACGGAAAAGAGTGGTATAATGATTTGGTTAATTGCGGTAAAGAATTGAAATGGATTGAATAACTTTTTTTTGAAAAGAAGAAAATAATAATAACTTTGTTAAATATATTTAAACCAAAATATTGATGAAAACCATTAAAGAATTAATAAATATTGTAGAAACTAATATATCAAAGCAAGATTTTGTTCACGAACCAAAAGAACTTTATGAACCAATTAAATATGGCTTGTCGAGTGGAGGAAAAAGACTTAGACCTGTTTTAACTTTAATAGGTTGTGAAATGTTTGATGGCAAAATAGAAGATGCCATAATGCCAGCTTTAGGTATTGAAATTTTCCACAATTTCACATTAGTTCATGACGATATTATGGATAATGCTCCTTTAAGAAGGGGACGAGAAACTGTTTATAAAAAATGGAATTCTAATATTGCTATTTTATCTGGTGACGCAATGATGATTAAGGCTTATCAATATATTTCAAAATGTAAAAGCTCACAGTTACCTAAAATACTTGAAACTTTTAATGATATTGCCCTAAAAGTTTGCGAAGGTCAGCAGTATGATATGAACTTTGAAAATACCGATAATGTTACAATTGAGCAATACAATAAAATGATTGAATTAAAAACATCGGTATTGCTAGCGGGTAGTTTAAAAATTGGTGGAATTATCGCTGGGGCTAATGAGAAAAATCTTCATAATTTATATGAATCTGGTAAATATATGGGTTTAGCTTTTCAGGTTCAAGATGATTTATTAGATGTTTTTGCTGAGCAAGATAAATTTGGTAAAAAAGTAGGCGGTGATATAGTTTGTAATAAAAAAACATGGCTTCTTATTAAAGCTTTAGAAGTTGCAGATAAAAAAGATAAAAAAATTATTAATGAATGGTTAAATAAAAAAACTTTTATTGAAGAAGAAAAAATTGAAGCTATTACAAATATCTATAATAAATATAATATTAAACAATTGGCTATTGAACAAATTAAAACTTTCTTTAATGAAAGCAAAAAACACTTTGAATTAATTTCTGTGGCTGATAAAATGAAAGAGAATCTTATAATTTTTATGAACATGTTAATGAAAAGAGATTATTAATAAAATTTTATTATAATGACTTTTACTCTTAATTTTTTAGTTTCGTTTTTAATAGTATTTATTGCTAATTTTAATAGTGCCGATGAGTGGTTATTAAAAAAAGACAGTAATGGTATAAAGGTTTATATAAAAAATGATGAAAGTGCTAAAATTAAAGAATTTAAAGCAATAACGATAATTGAAACTAATATTGAAAATGTAAACAAATTAATTGGCGAAACCGAAAAAGCCAGTAAATGGATGTCGAATGTAACCGAAACAAAAGTTATTAAAAAAGTTAGTAATAACGAACAATATGTTTACTCTGTTATTGATATGCCTTGGCCAGTTGATGACAGAGATATAATAATTAATTCAAAAACAATTAGAAGCGGAGGAAATATTAAGATTGAAATGAATGGCGTTCCTAATTATGCTCCGAAAAAAGAAGGTTTTATAAGAATGCCGATATCAAATGGCTCTTGGACATTAATAAAAGAAAGTGATAATAAAACAAAAGTTATTTATCAGTTTTTAGCTGATCCTGGAGGAAATATTCCTGCTTGGGTAATTAATATGTTTCTTGTTGATGGCCCCTATGAAACATTAATAAATATGAAAAAAATGCTTAAAAACTAATATAAAATGAATAATTATAATGTGATTGGTTTAATGTCTGGTACTTCATTAGATGGACTTGATATAGCTTATTGCAGTTTCATTCTTAATAATAATAGTTGGCAATATAAAATATTAAAAGCAAAAACTGTTGAATATTCGGCTGAATGGCTTGAAAAATTAAAGACTATTCACAATAAATCAGCCTTTGAATTGGTTTCAGCAGATATTGAATATGGTAAATATATTGGTAAATTTGTTAAAGAATTTATAGATGAAAATAATATAAATGTTGATTTTATATGCTCTCACGGACATACTATTTTTCATCAGCCTCAAAAGGGAATAACCTATCAATTGGGTAATGGAAATAATATTAAAGCTGTTACGGGAGTTAGTGTAATTAATGATTATCGAACTTATGATGTTGCCATTGGAGGTCAGGGTGCTCCGTTAGTTCCAATTGGAGATGAACTTTTGTTTGCTAACTATAATTACTGTATCAATTTGGGAGGGTTTGCGAACATTTCTTATAATAAAGATGGTAAACGAATAGCTTTTGATATTTGCCCGGTTAATATTGCACTAAACTACTTAACTAATAAAATAGGCGAAAAGTTCGATAATAATGGAAGTTATGCTTCAAAAGGCAAGCTAAATACCGAATTGTTAAATGAATTAAATAAAATACAGTTTTATAGTGAAAAACCACCAAAATCGCTAGGGCGAGAATGGTTAGAAAAAGTTTTTATTCCAATAATTGAAAAATATGATATTAGCATAAATGATAAATTAAATACCATTTGTGAACATATCGCAATACAAATTACAAATATTATTAATAAAGATAAACTTGGAACCGTTTTAGTAACTGGCGGAGGTGCATACAATTCATTTTTAATTTCTTTATTAAAAAACAAAACAAATAATGAAATTATTATACCCGACAAAAGTACAATTGATTATAAAGAAGCATTAATTTTCGCCTTTTTAGGTATATTAAAAATTAGAAATGAAATCAATTGTTTGTCGTCTGTTACAGGTGCAAAAAAAGATAATATTGGTGGAATAATTTGTTAAAATGTTTTTATTGATATTTATTTTAACAAATAAAAATAAATACCGTATAAATAAAAAATATAATTTATTTTTAATTTTATTAAAGAAAAAACTATTTATTAATGAAGGATTCACAATACAAACAACTTATTAAATCGGCTCCATTTGGTTATGCCTACCATAAAATAATATTAGATAAAAAAGGTAACCCTATAGATTATGAATTTTTAGAAATAAATGAATCTTTTGAAAAACTTACAGGGTTAAAATCAAATAATGTTATTAATAAAACATTAAAAACTTTATTTCCAAATATTGGAAGTGGCGAATTTGACTGGATAGGATATTACGGTGAAGTTGCTTTAAATGGAGGTGAAAAAGAATTTGAACAATATTCTGAACATCTTAAGAAATGGTATAAAGTGCAGGTTTATTCACCCGGAAAATATTATTTTTCAACTATTTTTATTGATATAACAAATGAAAAGATTAAAAATCAAGAATTAACAAAAAAGAATAAAGAGATTGAAGAATTATCAGAAGTTAGTTTAACTTTTTCATGGGAAATTGATTCGGATGGATTATATACTTATGTTAGTCCTGTTGTTGAAAAATTATTAGGTTATAAACCCGAAGAATTAATAAATAAAAAACATTTTTATGATTTAGCTCCTATTGAAGATTTTGAACAATTAAAAGAATCTTCGTTGATTTTCTTGAATAATAAAATAAATATAGTTGATTTTGAAAATAGAATGGTTTCGAAAAATGGAGAAATTGTTTGGGTTATTACAAATGGCTTTCCGTTAGAAGATGAAAAAGGAAATACTGTAGGATATCGTGGAATAGATTTTAATATTACCGAAAGAAAAATTATTCAACAAAAAGATGAAATAAGAGCTAAACTTGTAGAGTATTCGGTTAATCACAGTTTAGAGGAATTATTAACATATTCATTAGATTATATTGGTGATATTGTTTCTAGTCCAATTGGTTTTTTCCATTTTGTAAATGAAGATCAAAAAACATTATCATTACAACAATGGTCAACAAAAACATTAAAGTATTTTTGTAAAGCAGAAGGAAAGGGTGCTCATTATGATATATCTAAAGCTGGAGTTTGGGTTGATTGTGTAAGAGAAAAAAAGGCAATAATTCATAATGATTATAATTCACTTAAAAATAAAAAAGGATTACCTAAAGGACATGCTGAAATAATTAGAGAATTAGTAGTGCCTGTTTTCCGTAAAGATAAAATAGTTGCAATATTAGGCGTTGGAAATAAACAATCTTTATATACTCAAGATGATTTAGATACTGTAAATTATTTAGCTAATATAACATGGGAAATTGTTGAGAATAAACGAAATGAGGAAAACCTAAGGGTTAGTGAAGAACGTTACCGTAGCTTATTCGAAAATGCAACCATAGGAATTTACAGAACAACTCCTGAAGGAAAAATTTTAATGGCAAATCCAGCATTATTAAAAATGTTGGGATATGATTCATTTGATGAATTAGCAAAACGAAATCTTGAAAAAGATGGTCAGGAATCTCGTTATCCTAGAAACGAATTTAGAAAACGGATTGAAGAAACAGGTGAAATAATTGCATTAGAATCTGTTTGGTTATTAAAAGATGGCTCTAGTATAGATGTAATGGAAAATGCTCGTCTTTTTAAAGATAATGCTGGGAATGTATTGTATTATGAAGGAATAGTTGAAAATATTAGCGAAAGAAAAAAACAAGAACAAGCTTTATTAGAAAGTGAGCAAAAATATAGGCTACTTACCGAAAATTCATCAGATGTAATTTGGAAATATAATCTTTCGAAAAATTGCTTTACTTATGTTAGTCCTTCGGTTTATCAGTTAGTCGGAAAAACATCAGAAGAAGTTCTGAACGAAACTTTAGAGCAATCGTTAAGTCCAGATTCAATGTTAGAAATTCAAAAAACATTAAGCGAAACTTTTGATGATTTTTTTAATAATACTGAAGAAAATAAACATTATATTTTAGAAGTTCAACAACCTCACAAAAAAGGAGGTTATATTTGGGCTGAAATGGCTTGTAGTTATCGTATAAATGAAGATAATGAAATTGAAGTTGTTGGAAGTAGTCGTAATATTGAAGAAAGAAAAAAATTAGAAGAAGATTTAATCAAAGCTAAAGAACAAGCAGAATCTGCAAATAAAGCAAAATCAGAATTTTTAGCAAATATGAGCCATGAAATTAGAACACCGCTTAATGGTGTAATTGGCTTTACCGATTTATTGTTAAAAACCGATTTAAATAAAGTTCAAAAGCAATATGCTGATAATATTCATAACTCGGCCGATACATTGTTGGGAATTATAACAGATGTTTTAGATTTATCTAAGATTGAAGCAGGTAAATTGGAATTAGATATAATTAAAACCGACCTATTAGATTTGGTTGAACAAACAACAGATATTATTAAACTTCATGCTTCAAAAAAAGGATTAGAATTTTTATTAAATGTTCAACCTGATATTCCAAAATTTATATATGCCGACCCAATTAGATTAAAGCAAATACTAATTAATATTTTAAATAATGCAGTTAAATTTACCGAAAAAGGAGAGGTTGAGCTAAAAGTTTCTTATAAAAAAGTTAAAAATAAGAAAGGTATTTTTGATTTTTCGATAAGAGATACAGGTATAGGAATTAGCACCGAAAAGCAGCAAAAACTTTTTAAAGCTTTTTCACAAGCTGATACATCAACAACAAGAAAATATGGAGGAACTGGACTTGGGCTTGTTATTTCTAATCTTTTGGCTGATAAAATGGGAGGTAAAATTCAATTAAAAAGTAAACCTAATAATGGCTCCGAATTTTATTTTAGTTTAAATCTTGATTTTGAGAATGGAGAAAAATTTAATAACTCAGATTTATCTCATATTAACCGAGTTCTTCTTGTTGATGATAATAAAAATAACTTAACAATTCTTGAACATACTTTTGCTTACTGGGGAATTAAAACAGATCAATGCGAAGATGGCGTTTCTGCATTAAAAATTATTGAAAAATCTGCTCCATTTGATATTATTATTGTTGATTATCAAATGCCTTATATTGATGGTATTGAAACAATAAGAAAAATTCGTGAAAAGTTAAAGTTATCTCAAAAAAAACAACCAGTTATTCTTCTCTATAGCTCTTCTGATGATTCAACAATTAATCACGAATGTGAAAAGTTAGGAGTTAATTGTAAAATAATTAAACCTGTAAAATCCAGAGATTTATTTAATTATATAAAAAATATTAGAAAAGAAAATGTTGAAGAAAATGGTTCTCTTATACAATACGATAAACCAAAAATTTCTAATCAATATACGATTTTAATAGCTGAAGATGTTGAGGTTAATTTAATTTTGGTTAAAATATTTATTAATTCGTTAATGCCTAATGTTAGTATTCTTGAAGCTAGAAATGGTAAAGAAGCAATAAGTTTATATAAGAAAAATGATATTGATCTAATTTTCATGGATATACAAATGCCTGTTATGGACGGTTTGGAAGCTACGAAAGAAATTAGGAAACTTGAGAAATTAAAAAATAAATTTACGCCTATAATTGCTCTTACAGCTGCGGCAACAATTGAAGATAAAGATATTTGTTTAAGTATTGGAATGAATGATTTTCTTGTAAAACCAATAAAAGAAGAAAATATTTACAAATCAATAATTAAATTTTTGCCTTTAAAAGATGAAAATAAAACAGTTACTATTGAAGAAAACAGTTTTGATAAGAATAAAAGTTTTGATGAAGAAACTTTAAGTAAAAGATTAGGTAATGGAAACAGAATTTCTGACGAATTAATTCAAATTTCAATTAATAATTTAGACGAATATGTTAAAAGTATTAATGATGCAATTGTTGAAAAAAACATAAATGATATTAAAAATTTATCACATAAAATTAAAGGAATTTGTTTAACAATGTGTTTTAATAATTTGGCCGAAATTATTGTTGAAATAGAAAAAGAAGCAAAAAAAGAAACTAAAAAAAATAATTATAGTGTTTTAAATATTTTAAATGAAAAAATAAATAATGAGTGGCAAGTACTAAAAGAGATTCTTGAAAATTATATTAGTTAAAAAATGAGATATTATTTTACATTATTTATACTGCTTTTTTTTATTAATTTTTGTATTTCTCAAAATATAAGTATCGGCTCTTGTAGTGAATATGATAGTGCAAAAGTAATATTAATGCATCAACCTTCTGATGAACTTTTTTATGGTGTAATTCATCCTGATGCAGCTCTTTTCGAAGATTATTTTAGCTCGTATTTGGCAAAAGAAGAACACAAAGCATATCAAGAATTATTAAAATCAAAAAATATTAAGGTATTAACTGTTCGAGAAATATTGTTAGATAAAACTATTGATGTTAATGGGAAAATTATAGAAGGAGAGGAGCTAGAAAAATTACAAACTTTTGCCAAAAAATACATAAAACTAAATACCGATAATATTAATTCATACGAAAAAAATGAACAAATAAAGTATCTTAATAATATTTTAAACAAAATGCATCCTTATGATTTGGTTAATATTATTTTACTTCAACCTATTATTACTTTGAAAAAAACCGATATAAATACTTTTTATACAGCTGATTATAATGTAAATCCTGTTATGAATCTTTATTTTTTGAGAGATCAATTAATTACAACTAAAAAAGGTAATATTATCGGAAAACTAAACTCAAATCAAAGAGCTGTTGAAGCAGATATTATTGAGTTTTGTTTAAATAAAATTGGAGCTAAACCTTTATATCGAATTAATGGTGAAAAAGCTTTTTTAGAAGGTGGCGACTTCTTAACTTTTGGTGATTATGCTTTTATAGGTTGTGGGTTAAGAACAACTCAAGAAGCTATTAATCAATTACTTAGTTTAGATTTATTTGGTGCTAAAAAACTAATTGTAGTTAAAGATACTTGGCATAATCAGGCTCAAATGCATTTAGATACTTATTTTAATATTATTGACAAAAACCTTGTTGCTTTATCTCAAAAACGCTTTAATGCAAACGAAAATGATAGCTTATATTTAAAAGCTGATATTTATGAAAAAGTTGGAGATAGTTATGTTAAAACCGATAATGATTTAAATTTTGTAAAATATTTAACCAAAACTTTAAATGTTGAAATTATTAGTATTTCAGACGAAGACCAATTAAATTATGGCGTTAATTTTTTAACTATTGCTCCAAGAGAAATTATTGCCGTTAAAGGATTGTCGGATTTGTTTAAATTATCGATGAGTAAACATAATGTTAAAGTCAATTGGATTGATTTTTCTAATCTTAAGCTTGGTTATGGTGCCGCACACTGTACAACGCAAGTATTACAAAGAAAGCATTAAGTTTTAAGATGCTTATTGTTTTATTTTTATAAATTTGCATGTGTTCTTTTATATTTTATTAAAGAATCCATATGGCAAATTAAAGAAAATAATATTCATATGAAAAAAAAGAAAATTATAAAAACTGATATCAAGCATAATCCTGTTGAAAATAATAGTAAAAAGAATTATTCTTTAAATATAATAACAAGTATATTCTTGTTTTTTTTAGCTTGTTTACTTTATATAAACACCATTTCTCATGGTTTTGTTTTAGATGATTTTTCGGCTATAAAACAAAATTTTTTAGTTCAGAAAGGAACCGAAAGTATTTCTGATATATTTCAAACTTCATATCGCCACGGATATTGGTTCACAAAAGATACTTTATATCGTCCTTTATCATTAGTTATGTTTGCCATCGAATGGCAAATTTCACCAGACAACCCAATGATACATCATATTATAAATATATTAATGTACGCTTTTTCTGGCGTTTTACTTTTCTATACTTTAAAAAAACTATTATCAAAATACAATATAATTATTCCGATAATTGCTTCAATATTATTTATTGCTCACCCAATTCATACCGAAGTTGTTGCTAATATTAAAAGTCGTGACGAAATTTTATGTTTGTTTTTTATCCTTATTTCAATAAATTTACTTTTAAGTTATTTGAAAAATAATAATATTCTGTTGCTCATTTTTAGTTTGTTATCTTATTTCATAGCGTTTTTATCTAAAGAAAGTGCAATCACTTTTTATCTTATTTTGCCTTTTATTATTTTGTTTTTTACCGATACCGAAAAAAAGAAAGGTATAATTACAACTATTTTATTTATTATACCTGTTGTTTTATATTTATATATTAGAGCAAATGTTCTTGCGAGTGTTAAAGGTGTTGATGAGGTTAGTATTTTAGATAATTATCTGGTTGGGGCTTCTGATAATATTGTGCATTTTTTTACCGCTGTTTACTTGCTTGGGAAATATCTAATGCTACTTATTTTGCCTCATCCTTTGGTTTCAGATTATTCTTTTAGCCAATTAGAATTTGCTAATATAACTAACCTGAAAGCTATTTTTTCTTTTATTATTTACGCTGCTTTAGGATTCTATGCTCTTAAAAAGTTATTTAGTTTTATAAAAAGCAAAGACGATAAAAATATTATTTTGGTTTTTGGAATAATCTTCTATATTTTATCAATATCAATAGCTAGTAACTTATTTGATGCTGTTTTAATTGGAACCGCTTTCGCAGAACGATTAATGTATTTTCCATCAATTGGTTTTTGCTTAATTTTAACTTGGGCTTTAATTTCATTGTTTAAAATTAATTCTAATGAAAATGAAAATAACCTCGATGTAAAAGAGTTTATTAAAAAATATTCAAAAGTTTTATCGGTTATAGCTGTGATTTTAGTTTTATACAGTTTTAAAACTATTGATAGAAACAAAGCTTGGAAAAGTAGCTTTTCTTTATACGAAACCGATATCGAATATTCGCCAAATAGTGCAAGAATGAGGTATTTTTATGGAATGCAAATTATGGTTGATAAGGCAGTTGAAGGTTATCAAAAAGAGATAGATAGTCTTATTGCTAATTCTTCTGTTTCTAGACAGTATTCTGACATTATAAATAATTTAGATAAATATAAAAAAGATGCTGATAAATATCAGATTGACTTAGATAATCGAATTGTTGAATCAAAGAAAAATAACAATATTCAAAACACCGAAAAGCTTAAAATCGAAAAAGAAATTCATAAAGAATATGTTTTATCTCAAATTAAAAAGGCTAATGAAGAAATAAAACTTTTTATTAGTAATAATCCCGAAGCCAGAAAAATATCTGAATTAGATGCTTTGAAAATCAAGACTTTATATGATGCGAAAGAACAACTCGAAATAGCTTTAAAAATTCACCCCGAATATTCAGATGCTTATGAAAGAATAGGTATGGTTTATTATAGGCTTAAAGATAATGAAAAAGCTTTAGAATATTATGCTAAATCATTGCAATTTGACCCTACTAAAGCAAGAACATATAGCAATATGGGTATTATTTATTTTACCGATCAAAATTATGCTAAAGCTATTGAGGTTTACGAAAAAGCATTAGAATATGATCCTCGTTTTGCTGATGCGTACCGAAATCTTGGCAGCTCTTATGGTATTTTAGGTGAATATGATAAAGCTGTTAATTGTTTTAATAAAGGAATTGAATTTGAGCGAAATAATGAAATTTTTTATTATTATCTTGGCTTAACATACCGAAACAAAGGCGATGCTAAATATAATCAAGGTAATATCTCTGAATTAATATCTTGTTACAATAAAGCATCTGAATTTTTAAATAAATCAATTGAAAAAGGTCATAATAAAAATGAAGCTTATTTAATTATCGGGAATATTTATCTTCGTTTAAGCGAGGTAGATAAGGCAAATAGCAACAATCATTATAATACAGCTTTAAATTGTTATAAAAAAGTAATAAGCATTGACCCTAAAAATTCAACAGCTTATTATATGATGTATGTTTTATATCGCCAAAAAGGTGAAATTAAATTAGCTGATGAAAATTTTAATATTGCATATAGCTTAAATCCTTCTTTAAAAAAATAAATTTTTAATATGTGCATAATTTATAATATCATAATTTTACTTTATTCTTTCGGAATTAAAATAGCTTCACTTTTTAATAAAAAAGCAAAATTATGGGTTGACGGAAGAAAAGATATTTTTGAAAATCTTAAAAATAATATTGATAATAATTCGAAAATAGCATGGTTTCATGTTTCTTCATTAGGCGAATTTGAACAAGGTCGTCCGTTAATCGAAAGTTTTAAAAATAAATATCCAAACTATAAAATATTGTTAACTTTCTTCTCTCCATCTGGATACGAAGTTCGTAAAAACTACGAATTTGCCGATTATGTTTACTATCTTCCGGCTGACACAATTAAAAATGCGAAAAAGTTTATTAATATAGTTAATCCTGATATTGTTTTTTGGGTTAAATACGATTTTTGGTTCAACTATCTTAATAACTTAACAAAACGAAATATACCAATTATACTAATTTCGGGGTTGTTCAGAAATGACCATATATTTTTTAAATTTTATGGCTCATGGTTTAAAAGCATTTTAACAAAGTTTAATCATTTATTTGTGCAAAACGAAAGTTCAGCTAAAATTTTAAAATCAAATAATATAAATAATTACACTGTTGCTGGCGATAACCGCTTCGATAGAGTTTTAGATATAGTAAAAAATGCAAAAGAATTTCCTTTAATTGAGAAGTTTAAGGATAATAAAAATATTTTAATAATTGGTAGCTCTTGGATTCAAGACGAAGAAATAATTATACCTTATATTAATAGTTTTTCGGGAGATTGGAAGTTTATTATAGCACCACATGAAATTAAGCAAGAAAATATTGAAAGAATACTGAATTCAATATCGAAAAAAATTACAAAATATTCGATAGCTGATGATAAAATTGATAATTATGATGTTTTAATTATTGATAATATTGGAATGCTTTCGGGTATATACAGGTATGTTAATTTAGTTTATGTTGGCGGAGGTTTTGGTAAAAGCATACACAATACTCAAGAACCTGCTATTTGGGGATTACCAATTGTTTTTGGACCAAAATATGAGAAGTTTCAAGAAGCAGTTGATATGAAAAATTTAAATGGAGCTTTCGCTGTTTTTTCGAAAAACGAAGCCTTAAAAACTATTGATGAATTAATAAATAATGCCGACTTAAGACAAAAAGCATCTGAAATAAATAAAAATTATATGATAAATAAAACAGGTGCAACAAGCAAAGTTATGAGTTGGTGTTTAAAAATGAATATATTAAGTTTATAACGAAAACAATGAATTGAAGTAAGAAATTAATTATTAAAAAATGAAAACAAAAAATATATCAATTATTGTTTTAATAATTTCATTTTTACATAGGGTGTAAAAAATATGAAGATGGCCCTTTGATTAGTTTTAGAAGTAAAGAAAGTAGAATAAGCGGTCTTTATAGACTTAATAAACTATATGTAAATGGGAAAGATTCATCAATTGTTTATGAAGAAAAATATGGAATAAACAGTCAATTAAGCATTGGTATTGAAAAATCAGCTCATCCATATATATATTTTTGGAGTATTTGCGAAGAAGGAGAATTAGTCCCAACATGTTATAATAATGGCATGTGGTTTTTGTCAGAAGATAAAAATTCCATTGAGTTAAGTATTGATATTGGAGATACTTTTTGGCCTTTTAATTATAAAAATAAAGCCGGTAGTTTTATCAAAATTAAAAGATTGACTAAAGATGAATTATGGTTAGAGTCTTATTATAATGAAAAACAATATGTTTTAAAATATTTCAAAATAAAACAATATAATTAGCATACATATGTAAAGAAAATTTGAATATATATACATTTCGAATTTTAAATGTATAGTTTTTTATAAAAATTATTTTTCAATTTTTATTTCTAATAAAAAAACATATATATTTGACTTTTATATTTGAAACTATTAACCAATGACCGAATTTTTCCAATGGCTTTTTGATTGGTATATGGCCAATATGAATTACTAACCATAATAATACTTATGGCATTAGAAAGTACTTTTATCCCAATACATTCTGAAATAGTAATACCACCAGCGGCTTGGAAGGCTGCTGCTGGAGGATTAAATATTTGGTTGGCAGTTGCTTTTGCTACCTATATTGAGAATGTTGCAGGGTAAAAAAACATCAAAAAACGATACAAATAACTGACTATCAATTTGTTGGAAAGAAATAATATTCTTATATTTGTAAAAAAAATAAAATTATGGTAGGATTTGCAGATATAACATTAGCTCAAAGAAAATTAAAATCAGATTTTTTTGAAAACATAAATAAAATCATAGATTGGAATCCAATAGAAAAGATAATAAAGAAGCATTATAATAAAGGTTTTAGTGTAGTAGGTCGTCCATCAATAGAAGGGATATTGTTATTTAAGATGTGTTTATTGCAGACATGGTATGGTTTAAGTGATTATGAAATAGAAGATCAAGTAAATGATAGATTATCGTTTAGTAGGTTTATAGGCTTAAGTTTAGATGAAAAAAGTCCTGACCACAGCGTAGTAAGTAGGTTTAGGACAGAACTAACAAAAAAGAAAGCATTTGAAAAGCTATTAAATGCGATAAACGCACAATTAGTAGGACATAATATAATAGTAAAACAAGGTTTAATAGTAGATGCAAAAGTAACAGATACTCCAAGAAAGCCTAAAGGCAAGAAAGAATACGAAGCAACAGAAGATAGAAATGAAGAAAACACTGAGCCCAAGACAATATTAAAAGAGAAGATAAAATCTAATGTAGATAAAGAAGCTAAATGGGTAAAAAAAGCTGGCAAATTACATTTTGGATATAAACAACATACAGGAACAGATGAAAACGGATTAGTTTTAGGCATAGTAACAACCCCGGCAAATGAGAGTGATATAAAACATTTACAGGATGTAATAGACAAAATAAATCCATCAAAAGGCACTTGGGTAAAAGCAGATAAAGGATATAAGTCAGAAGAAAATGATAAATATTTAACAAAAAATAAATTACGTAATCATATAATGAAAAAGGCACAAAAAAACAAGAAATTAACAGAAAGAGAGCAGGTTGTAAATAATCTTATCTCTAAAACAAGATATAAAATAGAAAGGACATTTGGTTCTATAAAAAAATGGTTTAAAAGTAATCATGCAAGATATGTCGGAATAGAAAAGATGCATACGCAGCATCTAATAGAAGCAATAGCATACAATTTATATCGTTCACCTGGGATAATTATGTCCAAATGCCAATAATTGGCAAGAAATCACTCTAAATGAGTGATTAAAACAAAAATAAATTAAAAAAATAGGAAAAAAACATACAATTTTTATTGAAAATCTTCTGAAAATCATAAAAAGAAAAAAAATATGCTGAAATTTTAATTTAGCAATACTCTCATATTAGCATTTCGCCAGTTTCATTACAAAAAGAAACTATTGATTTTGAATTACTTTCTGGCTTATTATCGCCATACATGCACGAAATGTCATACGTTTTATTAGGAATAGGTGCTGCTTTTGTTATTTATTTAATTGTAAAATATAAGAAGAGCAAGAAGTAAATACTAAATATAATTTTACTTTGGCGTTAATGTTAATGAAATAGAAAGTTTTAGTTAAATAATTGTTACCTTTGAATTGTGATAATTAAAAAGATGAATACTAGAATTAATAATTTTTTCAATTTTTTTATAATATTAATATTATTAACAGCCACAATAGGTTTCTCGGTTGTTAAACATTATTGTTCATCTTGCAATAGTAATGAAATTTCGATTAATAGCTTCAGTTGTTGCGATCACAATATCGAAACTCATTTACATGAAGGTCTAGTTTGCTGCGATTTTTCAAATGAAAATAAAACTTCTTTTAACGATGATTGTTGTGATAATTTTGAAAATAGAATAAAAACAGACAACTTTATAAGTTGTGAAAAATTCAAAATACCCAAACTAAATTACATTGTTAATAATATTATTTATCAATGTTGTTATTCGAATTATAATATTGATTTTTCTCACACCAATATCATAATACCTCCTCCCAAAGGAATTCATTTAAATTTATTGAACTGTATATTATTAATTTAATAAAATTCATTTTTAGATTTTGAAATTCTGCTTAATATAATTTTAAGCAGTTAAAAACTTTTATAAAATTTAAAATGAATAATTATGTTAAAGAAAATAATACTAATTAATTGCTTTATATTTACAGTAATTAATTTAGCTTTTTCACAAGAAAAGCAAATAAAAGGGAAAGTTTCGGGAGAAATAATTTGTACCGAACATCACGAAGAAAACGAAAAACACAAACAAGAAATTGAATTATTAACCGGAGTAAATGTATATATACTAGGTTCTAATAAAGGGACAGTTACCGATGAATCTGGTGAATTCATTATGAAGATTCAAGAAGATGAAGAAAATTATTTAATATTTAGTTTCATTGGTTATAAATCAGATACAGTAAAAATTAATAAAAATCAAAAATTTATTAAGGTTATATTAAAACAAGGCAAAACAATAAGTGAAGTCGTTGTTAAAGGAGAACAGTCTGAGGATAATATAGCAAAAATGCAAACTATTCAAACCAAGAGTCTAGACCAAGAAGATTTTAAGAAAATGGCTTGCTGTAATTTATCTGAAAGTTTTGAAAATAGCCTTGATGTTGATGTTGAATATTCAGATGCTATTACAGGCGCAAAACACATTAAGATACTTGGATTATCTGGTTTTTATACTCAAATTTCAACAGAAAAGACACCAGATTTAAGAGGCTTATCTTCAAGTTTTGGATTGGGATTAATTCCTGGTGCATGGATGGAAGCAATTCAGATTTCGAAAGGAAGTAGTTCGGTTCAAAGTGGATATGAGTCAATGACAGGAGAAATAAACATTGAACTCTTAAAGCCACAAAAAGCAAATCCTTTAACTATTAGTCTTTTTTCAGATGATATGAATCGTAGAGAAGGAGATATTATTTATTCTAAAAAATTAAACAATAACTTATCTACTATGCTTTTTCTTCACGGAACAATAAAAAATACTGTTTCTGATAATAATAATGATGGGTTTATTGATGTTCCTGCAAATAAAATGTATAATATTTTTAACCGATGGAATTGGGAAAATAATAGAACTCATATTCAATTTGGATTTAGAGTTATTGACGACGAAAAAAAAGGTGGTCAAATTAAAGGGTTTAATGAACCATTTAATAACGATAGTATTTACAGAACAAAATTTAATATAAAAAACTATAAAGCATTTTTAAAAGCAGGTACTTTTTTGAAAAATACTGAAAATAGCATTGCCTTAATAACTTCTGCTTCAAAGCACGAACAATACGGTTTTATTGGCTTAAATAACTATAATGGACTTCAAAATAATATTTATTCTAATTTGCTTTATAATTATTCATTTTCTGAAAAAAGAGTTATTCTTATTTCTGGTGTTTCAGTAAACTACGATGAATTTAATGAAACTTTAAATGATACTATTTTAAATAAAGAAGAATTAGTTTATGGTATATTCGAAGAATTAACATATAAACCAAATTCGATAATTAGTATAATAGCAGGGGTAAGATTAGATGAAAATTCGATTTACGGAACAATATTTACGCCGAGAATTCATGCTAAATTCGATTTTATTAGAAATATTTCTTTAAGAATTAATATAGGAAAAGGTTCTCGTTCAGCTAATATCATTTCAGAAAATATAAATTTACTGTCAAGTTCAAGAAAGCTATTGTTTAAAGAAAATCTTAAATTAGAAGAATCAATTAACTATGGAGTTGGACTAACAAAAACCTATTATCTGAAAAACAACAATAAAATTACAACTACATTAGACTTTTTTAGAACAGAGTTCCAAAATCAAATTATTGTTGATGTTGAACAACTTAAAGGATTTGCATATATATATAACTTAAAAGGTAAATCGTTTAGTAATAATATGCAGTGCGAAATAAAAACAGAAATTTCAAGATTAGAGATAATTACTGCATTTAGATACAATGATGTTAAAAAAACTTATGAAAACATTGTTAAAGAAGAACCACTTTCGGCTAAATATAAAGGCCTTCTTGCTTTAACTTATAAAACAAAAAACAAAAAATTTGATTTTAACATTACTTGTCAATATAATGGAAAGTCTAGATTACCAGATATTTCTAATGGATCTGTTTTAAATAATGTTGAACAACCTAAGTATTCAGAAGAATATATTTTAATTCATAGTCAAATTAACTACAGAGTTAAAAAGTTTGAATTTTATTTAGGTAGCGAAAATTTAACTGATTATATTCAAAAAAATCCAATAATTTCGGCAGAAAAACCATTTAGCAATAACTTTGACTCTTCTTTTATTTGGGGACCAATAACAGGTAGAATGTTTTATTTGGGTTTAAGGTTTAAATTATAAAATGCAAATATTTTTTATTTTAAAAACTCATAGCTACAATATAGAATAGTTATGAGTTTTTTTTAAATTTGCTCCACAATAATTTTAATAGATGTATTTTCTAAAAAACAATAAAAGAGGAGTAAGAAATATTTATAGGGAAAATATGCCTTTGCCCGAAATAATTTCTAAAGATTTAAAGCATTTATTTAAGTCTATTCTAAATTTTATAATTAACGGATTTAAAACAAAAAATATTTTTATATATCCCGAATATCCAAGTAAAGGTTCTGTTATTTATAAAATAGCTAATAATCTTAATTATAATATTTCTAATAAAGAGCTAAAAAACAGTAAAATAGCATTGTTTTGGGAGAATACAACTTTTAGAAAAGAATTTAAATATCTTGAACAAATATCAAATAAAGTTAAGGTTATAAATCTTTATAACAGAAATATTAGTAAAGAATATGTAGATGAGGCTTTTGGAAATGTTTTCAATTATTCAACCATAATAAACCCATTGGAATATGAAGGATATTGCGTTAAAAAAAGCATAATAAATGCAATGCACGATGGCGAAATATTAAAATGCCCTTTAACTTCAATTGAAAAAGATTTTGTTTATCAGATATTGATTGATAATACTTTTGACAAGGAAACTGTTTTAGATATAAGAGTTCCTATTTTTAATAAAACAATAGATTTCGTATATTTAAAATACAGAAAAATAGATGAACGATTTAAAAATACAACAACTAAAGCTGTTATTTGTAATATTAATGATGTTTTAACTAAAGATGAAATTGAAAAAATTAATAAATTTAGTGCTGAAATAAAGCTAGATTATGGAGAATTAGATGTTTTAAGAGATAATTTGTCGGGTAAAATTTACATTATTGATGTTAATAATACACCTTACGGACCGCCTTCTTCTATGACTAAAAAACAAAAAAGAGAAGTTATTGAAAAGTTAAGTTCCGTTTTTCGGGATATGTTTTTAAATTGACTTTTTTTATTTGGAATATTAATAATTTAATCCTAATTTTTTTAATTTTAAATTGAAATATTTTTATTTTTGTTAAATAAAAAATTTAAAAAGTGCCAAAAAAGATTCGAGTAAAAGTTCGTAAAATAATTGACAAAAAAGTAAACTTATCTACATTAAAAAAACAATTAATAAAGTTTACTCTAATCGGATTATTAGCTGTTTTTGTTGATATGGCAAGTTATTATGTTCTATTAAATATCTTTCCTCTTAAAATGTCGAGTTTTTTTAGCAATGAAGCTATCGCTAAAACACTTTCATTTATTTGCGGTATGAGTATTACTTATACTTTTAATAAACTTTGGACTTGGAAAAAAAGCGACAAATCTAAAAAAAGATTTGCCAAATTTGCATGTTTATACGGAGCATCATTGATAATTAATGTTTCGGTTAATTCATTTTTATTATATTTATTATACGATAAAAAAGAATTAATTGATTTGCCTTTTAAATACCTAATTGCATTTATTGGTGCAACAGGAATAAGTGCTTCTGTTAATTTCATTGGACAAAAAACTTGGGTTTTCAAATCTGTTATAGAATAGTGTTAATCTATCTTTCAAAAAAAAACACCAATTACGATTATTTTAAAATATAAATCAATAGTCTATTACAAACTAATTTGATTTTAATTTTTTATTAGTTTTATTTTTAATTAATGTTTTTATATTTTTACCAAGATTTAACTTTAATATAATATGCTAAAAGATAAACCCATAATTTTTCAATTATTTACACTTGTTTTTTTGTTCCTTTTTTCATTATTAGTAGTTCAAACAATAAGCTTTTTTATTGCAATACCTTTGTTTAATATTAATTTATTTACAACTCCTGAAATAATTTATAGCTTTGATAAAGAAGGAGTTATAAATTTAAATCGATTTATACAAGTACTAACATTTATTTTTGCTTTTATTTTATTTTCGCTTCTTTTTACAAAAGCAATTTCGGATAATACTTTTGAATTTTTAAAATTAAATAAAATACCCAATATTGTGAGTATAATTATTGTTTCATTAATTATAATTTCATACTCACCATTAGTTGATTGGTTAGGAATTATTAATTCGAAAATGCATTTTCCAAAATATTTAATTTGGGTTGAAAAATGGATGAGAGATATGGAAATTAGTAATGGAAATATTTCACGAGCTTTATTGTCTGGAAACACCATATATTATTTAATGCTAAATTTATTTATTATAGCAGTTCTTCCTGCGATTGGAGAAGAATTATTGTTTCGAGGTATTTTGCAAAATCGTATGATAAAAATTACAGACAATGTTCATTGGGGAATTTTTATAACAGGTTTTATTTTTAGTGCTTTTCATTTCCAGTTTTTTGGATTTATTCCACGACTTTTATTAGGTGTTGTTTTTGGATATATTTTTTATTGGAGCAATAGCCTAATTCTTCCTATGATAGCACACTTTTTAAATAATGGAATTGCCGTTGTTGTTGTATATTTTTATGGAACCGAAAATTCTTTTATTGATATTCAGAATAATAATGTTGATATTTCTTATGTTCAGGTAATTTTAAGTGCTATATCGGTTTTTGTTTTATTATTTTTATTATACAATAATGAAAAAGATGGGATGAGGTCGTTAAAAGAAAAATTTTCATAGATTTATAATTAAACTTTAAAGTTTGTAGTAGTAACCAAACAACTAATTATTAATATCTATTATATAATATATTTATTTTTTTTGCGTTTCACTTTTTTACTAAAATATTATAATCAATAAAAACACATATAACTAATGAAAAATTATTATTTTATTATCTCTTTTCTGTTTACTTTTATTTTTTTCTCTTGTTCTAAAGATGAAAATCTTGAAGTACTACCAAAATATCATTACTTCAATGGTAAAATAGGTGTTAACGATAAATCTACGGTTTTTTCAAATGATGGTAATGTAATTATTTGTGGAAGATACAATGATAATCTTTTTATTCTAAAAACATCAAATGCTGGTAAAGTAATATGGCGAAAAGAATATTATAAAAGTGGTAATACAATACCTTCAATTATTGAAGTTGAAAGTGGTGAATTATATATGTGTGATGCAAATTCACTTTTATTTAAATTGAATTCGCAAGGAGATACTTTATGGACAAAACAAATTAATGCCAATTCAAACTTTATAGTTACTGATTTAATAGAAACAGCAGACGGGAATATTATTCTATCTAAATACGATAAAAACTATGGATATGATTCTGAATTATATAAAGTAGATTCAAATGGTAATATATTATGGATGAAACAAGTTTTACATAAAGTAATTACTCGAATTGTAGAATTGAATAATGGTGAAATAATCACTTCTGGATATAATGGAAATGGGTTAAGTGGAAAGACCTTAATTCTATCAAAATATGATTCTACTGGGTCAGAAATTTGGAGTAATTCTTCTTATGATATCCCATTGTCTACTAATATAAATTCACTCATTAGGTTGCCTTCTGGTGAGTTAATGATGTCTGGTAATTGTCAATATGGAGGCACATATGATAGTGAAGGACACCGTAATCCTGTTAGTAGCTCACCAGAAAATTTTTATTTGTTTAAATTTGACAACTCTGGAAACTTGGTGTTTTCTAAAACATACGGGCTAGGAAGTGCTTATTCTATGAAAAAGAATAATGATGACACATTTACTATTATTGGAAATATTGAAACAGAAGTTGGGATTTTGAAAATTGATAAAGATGGTAATAAACTTTTGTGGAAAAAAACCGGAGATGTTACATCAGGAATGTTTTCGAATATTGTTAAGGATAATGAAAATAACATAATTACAGGAAATTACAATGGAAGTGTTTGTATGATAATTACTGACAATAATGGTGTTTTTAAGTAATATTTTTTTAAAAAAAAACATGATGATATATATATTAAACTAAAATATTTATATTTTGTGTCTAAAATACCTAATATGATATTTAATTATTTTACTAAATTTATTGTTTAAACTTTTGACTTATTTTAGGACAAAAGACTATTTAAAGATGGCAACAATCCATAACTAAACAGATACAATATTAATATATGCTATTGGATTGCAGAAGAAATCCTGACGATAAGAAAATAGGTAAACTAGTAAGTAGAAAATAAGTTTTTAAAACTATTTATTAAAATAATATTATATTTGTAGTAATTGAAATTAAAGATTATTATTAATGACAAACGATTGGAAAAGCAGATTAGGCGTTGTTTATTCAACAAGTCAAAGTTTTCAATATGAAAATGGAGAGCAAGAAGAAGCAGAAACATTACCTAACAAACAGCAAAATTTAAAAATTTGTTTAGATAAAAAACAAAGAAAAGGCAAAGAAGTTACTTTAATAACAGGATTTGTTGGTAAATACGATGATTTAAATGAGTTAGCTAAAAAGCTTAAAACAAAATGCGGTGTTGGTGGTACGTGTAAAGATGGCGAAATATTAATTCAAGGTAGTTTTGTCGAAAAAATTATGGGTATTTTAATTTCCGAAGGTTATAAAGTTAAAAAAATAGGTGGGTAATTAAATATCTATGAAAGAAAAAATTGAAGAAATATTAAACGAATTTGATTTAACACCATCTAGGTTTGCCGATATTATTCAAGTGCAAAGGTCTAGTATTTCTCATATAATTTCTGGTCGAAATAAACCAAGCCTCGATTTTATTCAAAAAATATTAATTGCTTTTCCCGAAATAAATACCGACTGGTTATTGTTAAATAAAGGCGATATTTTTAATAAAAACCAAGATAATACTAAAAGCATAAATACAAACATAAATACAAATACTTCAAATATAACCAATGAAGAAACTGTTGTAAATAACCAAATTCCTAATTACAATCAAACAAACATTAATTTAAAAAACATTCAATTAGAAGATACACCAATAAATTATACTCCGAAAACAGAAGAAGCCCCAATATCAAAACCCCATAAACATGTTCCCGAAATTGAAACAGAAGAAGAAAAAACAATAGAGAAAATAGTTTTCTTTTATACCGATGGAACATTTAAAATTTACACATAAAAACAATACATTTTTATGAACATAATAATTTTATTAATAGGAAAAACCAAAGAAAAATTTATCGAAGAAGGTTTTAAAAAGTACGAAGAAAAATTAAAACATTATATACCAATAAAAGTAAATTTTTTAACCGAAATAAAAGCAAGTAACTCTTTAACAATTAAAAGTTTAAAAGAAAAAGAAGGAGAGTTAATAATAAAAAACATACCCAAAGAATCAATAGTTTATTTGTTAGACGAATTAGGAGAAAACTATAATTCGAAAGAGTTTTCAAATTTTATTCAGAAAAACCTTAATAGCTCAATAAAAAATGTAGTTTTTATAATAGGAGGGGCTTTTGGTTTTAGCGATGAAATTTATAAAACATATAAAAATAAAATAGCATTATCAAAAATGACATTTACACATGAAATGTGTCGGTTGTTCCTAATAGAGCAGATATACCGAGCATTCACTATAATAAAAAATGAACAATACCATCATTAAGTTTAAATAATATTAATAAATTTGTTTTTTAATTTTAAATAATAAGAATATGAAAAATACTAATGTGGCTTTTTTAATAGTAACAGTTGTTGTTTTAGGCTTGTTTTCAATGTCTTTTACAAAAATTACAGGAGAAGATGAAAATATTATAAATCAAGGTCAAAACGTAAAGAAAAAATTTAAAAAAGTTATTAAATATAAATACTATAGCGATATAATTGTTTTAGAAGGAAATATAAATAAAGGTAAAGACAAATACAATTTAATATTAGATACTGGAGCACCAATGGTTATCTCAAAATCATTAGCCGAAGCATTAGGATTAAAAAAATTAGAAGCAAAAATAGACAATAGCGGATGGGCTTCAATAACCGGAGATATTGTTGCACTTGATAATTTTAAGTTTTATGGATTAAAATATACCAACCTTGTTGCTATGGTTGTTGATTACTCGAAAATGGGATATTTAAATTGTTTAGGAAAAGACGGAATGGTTGGAGCAAACTTAATGAATAAAGGACTAGTTCAAATTAACTATTTTGATTCAACATTAACAGTAGCTAATAATTTAGATAAAATGAAATATGTTAATGATGCAATACCTGTTAAATTTACCACTTCACCACAAGGTTCTCCTTCAATAAAAGTAGTTGTTAACGATAGCATCACTATGGATTTACTTATAGATACTGGCCACAATGGTTCAATAACATTAGCTTCGAAAAGCTTTACAAAAAGCCTTGATAAATTAGGTTCAAATGAAAAAGCAGTTAGTTATGGTAAAACAATGCTAACAGCGAAAGGAACCGATGAAATGCAAAAACAAGTTCAAACATACTTGTTAAAATTAAAATCACTTCAATTAGGCAATGAAAAAATTGAAAATTTACCTGTTAAATTAGACAATTCTATAAGCTTAAATGATAATTCGGGTTTAATTGGTAATAAATTTTTAAAACATTTTATTATAACAATTGATTGGAGTACAAGCACAATGTATTTTTATCGTGATACTAGGGTGAAATTAGAAGACAATCAAGATTCATACGGACTTTCTTATGTTCCTGCTTCAAAAGAAGCACTTATGGTAAGCACAATTTGGGAAAATACACAAGCCGAAAAAGTTGGAATAATACCAGGCGATATTATAGTATCTTTAAATGGTAAAAAAACAAGTGAAGTATTACAAAATTTTGATGTGTGTGCATTTTATCGCGGAGAATTTAGATTCACAGATCCAAAAGACACTTCAACAAATATTACTATATTAAGAAACGGTCAAGAAATAGTTTTTACATTGCAAAAAGAAAAATTATTCAAATAAAATATTTTTAAGTTTGAAATTAAAAGGGTGGTTTTTATCACCCTTTTTTATTTCATATAACTTATTAAAATTCAATTCTATAGCTTAAGTTTGGAATAACTAATTGATTAATATCTTTCAAGATTTTATTCTGGGTTTTATCAAAATAATAACGAGTCAATTCTTTATAACCTAATAAATTAATAAAACTAAATTCAAAAACACTCGAATGTTTTAACTTGTTCTTGCGATAAACAATAGAAATAGATATTACTTGTGCATCTGATTTATTTTTAGAAAATGCTTTTGTTGTATCTTCAACTATAGTTTTTAATAAATAACTTTGTTCTTCATTAATAGGAGTTGTTTTATCTCCACCCATAGCACACAATTTTAAGTTAAAGCTAAATAAATTATTTTTTTCCTTACCTACTGCCCATTCTTTTCCACCAAGAATATTTATAACATAGTTTTTGTTAAATCTTGTATTACGCTCAATATTGTCACCACCAGTATATTTCGAATCAAATAATGAAGCTGTTAATAAATAATAAATACCTTTGCTAAAGAATTTTTCATAAGTAATATCAATTCCATAATTTTTACCAGAGCCTTTATTTACCAGAGAATCATTAAAATACATTTCATTTTCAAGATTTATCAAAGAATAATATGAATTTGGAATAACCGGAACTTTAAATAAATATTGATAATAAGGTTCAATTTTTAAACGTGAATTAGAATTTAATTTTATTTCGTAAGAAAGAATTAAATGATTAGATTTAGAAAAATCAAGATTTTTATTAGGCATTTCGCCATTAATATTTGTAAAATAAAAGTTTAATAACTCCATCTGACTATGTAATCCGTATGAAATTCCAATATTTTGTTGTGAATTAGGTTTATAGATAAATCCAACTCTTGGTTCAAAAGAATTTCTATTGTTTAATGTAAGTAATTGATAATGAATACCTATATTAAAATCAAGCTTTTCGGATAAGGTTATTTTAGATTGTGAAAATAAATGAATAAAGTATGAATAACCTTTGTTGTCTACAATTGGATTTAAATCATTAATAACAGAATCATAAGAAGCAAAAAACATATTATACTGTAGGCGATCTATATTTATTCCTGTCTTATTACTGTGTTTAGAATTGAATTTATAATTTAAGTTTGAATTAAATGTTACTTTAGATGTGTTGTTGTTAATTTTATCGGTATGGTTTAAATTTAAATTGTTATTATAATTGTATTTATTTAATAATAATCCATTTCCACTTAATGCTAAATTGGTTTTTAGGTACGCTTTATCGCCAATATTAGATTTATTACTTACACCTACGGCTCCCATAAATAAATCTGTAGAATATTGTTCTTTATCAATATCAGACTCCCAAGAAGCAGTATCATTTAAAGCATTTCTGCCCTGATAATCTAATGCACCAATACCCCAAAAAGAGAATGTGCCAATTTTATTAGTCGGAAAATTTAATTTAAATGATAAATCTTGATATTTTAATTTCCCCATTTCTGGAGGAAGAATTGGAGAAAGTAAACCAAAAGTTGAATATCTATAATTAAATAAATAAGACGATTTAGAATCTTTACAAAATGGCCCTTCAGATGAAAAATCAATTCCTGCAAGACCAACCTGAAAAGCACTTTCTCTTTTATCTTTATTACCATTACGAAGTCTTAAGTCAAAAACTCCAGATAAAGCATTCCCATATTCAGCAGGAAAAGCACCTGTAAAGAAATCTGAATTATCAAGAACAAGACTACTTAAAGCAGTAATAGCACCCGCACCAAGCGTACCCATATTAGCAAAGTGACTTGGATTAGAAATTTCTACACCTTCAAATCTCCATAAAAGGCCTTTGGGAGCATTGCCCCTTATTACAATGCCATTATTGCTCATTGTACCTGATACTCCAGCAAATGATGAAGCTAAACGTGCTGGGTCGCTATAACCTCCTGCATATCTACTAGCTTCTTCAACTGTAAATTGACGAGCACTCATCATTGCCATTGAATTAATAGCTTCTGACTTGTCCGCTTTTACTGTAACCTGTTTAGTTAAGTTTGCAGTTTCTGTCATTTCAATTTTTAGTACAACTTCTTTTGCCGAATTTACTAGCAATTCGTTTATAATAATTGTTTGGTAACCAATAAAACTAATTTTAATATTATATCTTCCAACAGGAACTTCATTTATGGTAAAATTTCCATCAAAGTCAGTTGTTGTTCCAATAATTGGGTTACTATTAATAATTGAGATAGAAGCTCCGGGTAAAGGAAGTTGCGTTTCTTTTTCTATAACATTTCCTTTAATGTTTTGCATTAAAGATTGAGCATCTAATTCTTTATAAAAGATAAAAAGAAAAAATGTAAAAATAAAAACTGCTTTCATTTGATTTTAAAATTATATATTTTTACAAAATTGATTAAAAATAATTATTAATACAATACTGATTTTTAAGTATTTTTAAATTATGACAAATAAGAAATTTGAAAAAATACAAGCCGAATATGATGGAGTATTTTCATTAATGCAATTTAAAGAAGAAAAATTAGACTACAGCATAATACAGAAGCATATAGATTATCTAACACAAATAGATGAAAATTGCAATAGCATTTTCTTAATATTTGATTTATTCAAAAAGAAACATTTATTTATTTCGAAAAATATTTCAAAAACTCTACACTTAGATTATATTTCTGCAAATGAAGATGATAAATATTTAGATATTAGAACTCATCCAGAAGATCTGCTTATGCTTTATGAGACAGGAGTTTATTTTCTGAAATATGCTATTTCTCTTCCATTAGAAAGTAAAAAAAATGCAAAATTGGTAAATGAATACCGCATTCTTAATGGGCAAGGGGAGTATGTTAAAATAGTAGAGCAACAAAGTTGTTTAGAAATGGATAAAAGTGGAAATGTATGGTTAGCGTTGGGAATTATTGATATCTCATTAAACCAAGAAAAAAATTTTAGATTTCAAAGTCGATTAATAACAATGGGAACAAATGAAGTTTTTACTTTTCCTCCCAAAACAAATAAAGATATTTTAACACTGAGAGAAACTGAAATATTAGGTTTAATTGCTAAAGGTCTAATAAGTAAACAAATAGCTGATAAATTATTTATTAGCGTAAATACTGTAAATACACACCGGCAAAGAATAATAGAAAAACTTAATACAGGCAATATAATAGAAGCTATAAATTATGCTTCATCAAAAGGGATCATTTGAAAAATTATTTTTTAAGAATTTAGATATTTATTTAATTAAATATTAACAATTTTTATTTGATAAATTAAAGATAATATAGTGTTATATAATTTAACATTTGAGTAAATTTGTCCAAAATTGAAATAAATGAAGAACAAAAGAAATTTTTGTATTATCGCACATATTGATCATGGGAAAAGCACTCTGGCAGACAGATTATTAGAGTTTACAAAAACTTTATCAGACAGAGACAGAAGAGATCAATTTTTAGATAATATGGATCTAGAAAGAGAAAGAGGCATAACTATAAAAAGTCATGCTATTGTTATGGATTATGAATTAGATGGTCAAAAATATCAGTTGAATTTAATTGACACCCCTGGCCATGTCGATTTTTCTTATGAAGTATCACGTTCAATAGCTGCTTGTGAAGGAGCTTTATTGGTTGTTGATGCGGCACAAGGTATTCAGGCTCAAACGATTTCAAATTTATATCTAGCTTTAGAAAATGATTTAGAAATTATACCTGTAATTAACAAAATTGACCTTCCTAATGCAATGCCCGAAGAAGTTGAAGATCAAATTATCGATTTAATTGGTTGTGATAGAGAAGATATAATTCATGCAAGTGCAAAATCAGGTTTGGGAATTGATGAAATTTTAGCTCAAATTATAAAAAAGATACCTGCTCCAAAAGGAGATGCTAGTGCTCCTTTACAAGCATTAATTTTTGATTCAGAATACAATTCATATAAAGGAGTTATTGCTTATTTTAGAGTATTTAACGGAACAATTCACAAAGGTGAACATGTTAAGTTTATTAATACTCAAAAAGATTATTATGCCGAAGACATTGGATTCTTAAAACTTGCTCATTTTTCGAAAGATAAAATTGAAGCAGGAGAGATAGGTTATATAATGTCGGGAATTAAAGATGCTCGTGAAGTAAAGGTTGGTGATACTATAACAGCAGTTAAAAACCCAAGTAATGATGCTATTGGTGGTTTTAAAGATGTTAAACCAATGGTTTATGCTGGTATTTATCCTGTTGATACTGACGATTTTGAAGAATTAAGAGCTTCTCTCGAAAAATTGCAATTAAATGATGCTTCTATTGTTTTTGAACCAGAAACATCTGCGGCTCTTGGTTTTGGTTTTAGATGCGGCTTTTTAGGAATGCTTCACCTTGAAATTATTCAGGAACGACTTGAGCGTGAATTTGAAATGACTGTTATTACAACTGTTCCAAACGTTTCGTATCATGCATATATGAGCAATGGAACCGAAAAAATAATTAATACACCTTCGGATTTACCAGAACCAAACTATTTAGATAGAGTTGAAGAACCTTACATAAATGCTCAAATTATTACAAAATCTGAATATATAGGTTCAATAATTAAATTATGTATCGAAAAAAGAGGCACTTTTAAAAATCAGGTTTACATTACAACCGATAGAGTTGAACTTACTTTTGATGTCCCTTTAGCCGAAGTAGTTTTCGACTTTTACGATAAATTAAAAACAGTATCAAGAGGTTATGCATCTTTCGATTATCATATTTCGGGTTACAGACCATCTGATTTGGTTAAATTAGATATTATGCTTAATGGCGATATGGTTGATGCCCTTTCGGCTCTTATTCATAAAGAAAATGCTTATCATTTAGGTCGAAGAATGACCGAAAAATTAAGAAAAATTATCCCAAGACAACAGTTTGATATTGCTATTCAGGCAAGTATAGGAGCAAAAATTATTGCTAGAGAAACTGTTAAAGCAGTTAGAAAAGATGTAACTGCTAAATGTTATGGCGGTGATATTACTCGTAAGCGTAAGCTTTTAGAAAAACAAAAGAAAGGTAAGAAGAGAATGAGACAAATTGGTAATGTTGAAGTACCACAAAAAGCTTTCCTAGCAATATTAGAAGTTGATTAATAAAATAATAATTACTATATATGAACATAACAAATAAATCACAACTGTTAAAACAAATCGAGCGAATTAAAAATAATATTTGTTCGTTACCTGATTATAAAACTCAGTTATCTACAATTGAACAAGATATTTTATTAGATGAAATTAAAACTTTATATTTTTTAGTTAAAAATTCTGCTAAATCCGAAGAACCTTCTATAATTATTACTCCAACCCAATTAGAGCAATTAAGAAAAGATATTATTAAAGAATTAAACGGTAAAAATTTAGAAAAAGAAGAAAAAATTGAAGTTATTAATTTAACCGAAGGTTGTAATGATAATAAGAAAAATGAAAATAATCGTATAGATATTGAATTTGCTCCTCATGTTGAAATGAATATGCCACTTTATTCCGAAGGATTAGTTGAAATTTATGAAGAGAAAGAAGAAAATTCTAAAAATAATATTATTGAAAATAATGTTAAGATAGAAGAGGTTGAAAAAGAAGAAGTTAAAGTTGAAGAGGTTAGACCTGAAGAAAAAGTTGAATTAGTAAATTTAGAAGAAAAAGTTGAAGAAATAAAAGTTGAAGAAAAAATAGAACAAATAATTGCAGAAGAGAAAAAAGAAGAAATCAATATTGAAGAAAAAATAGAACAAATATTTGTAAAAGAGAAAATAGATATTAAGCCAGATTTTAATGGTAATATTATAGAAAATCAACAAAATATATCAGAGAAAGAAAGTCATAAATCTGACCATAAAAACTTTGATTTATTTACAACAACTTCACCTGTAACAACTTCTAGTCATAGTGTTATTGATAAATTTGAAAATAAAAAATCGTTAAATGATTTAATTGCACAAGAAAACAAGACTACAATTATTGATAAAGCTCAAAATTCAAATATTAAAGACATAAAATCGTTAATTGGAATAAATGAAAAGTTTTTATTTATTAATGAATTATTTGAAGGAAATCTTGATGAATACAACAATACAATAAATTATATATGTAATAACGATGACGCTATTCAAATTAAAAATTTATTAAATAGTTTGCAAGAAAAATATAAATGGAATGAAGAAAGTGATGCTTTTATTAGATTAAAAGATATTGTTGGTAAAAAACTTTAGGCAAAAAAAAGTATTTAATATAACGCAAAACCAAATAATACCTAAAACCACAATTTTTAAATGATTAAAAAAAATATAAATTCTTTATTTTTAATTTCTTTCATTTGTTTTGTTTATACACCTATAAAATCTCAAAATATTGATTATGCGAAAAAGGTAATTGATACTTTGTGTTCTCCAAGTATGCACGGAAGAGGCTACGTAAACTCTGGAGATAAAATTGCAGCAAATTATATCATAAGCGAATTAAGCAAGTTAAACTTAAATAAAGTAGGCGATTCATATTCGCAAGGTTTTAATGTGTCGGTAAATACATTTCCAACAAAAGTTAAAGTTACAGTAGATAACACAGATTTGAAACCAGGTAAAGATTTTTATGTTTACCCAACTTCATTAGGATTAAAAGGTAAATATAAAGCAGTAATGTTTAATAAAAGCATTATAGAAAACACCGATTCTTTAAATTTATTTAATCAGAAAAACTATAAAAATTCGGTTATTATTGTAGATGATAAAGATATAACCGACGAAGATCAAAAGAAGATTATCGAAGCCATGTATTCTAATCCTTTAAAAGCCAAGGCTATAGTTATGATAGAAGACGATTCTATTAAATTTGGAGTTTCACAAGAATTATGGGATTATACTTTAATTCAAGCAAAACGGAACCAAATTTTTAATAAAGCAAAAACAATAAAATTTGATATTGAAAATTTATACTATAAAAATTATCCCACACAAAATATTGTAGCATATTACAAGGGAGCTATGAATCCTGATACATTTATTGTTTTTACTGCACATTATGACCATCTCGGAAGAATGGGTTCTGAAATATATATACCAGGAGCAAATGATAATGCCAGTGGCGTTGCAACATGCCTCGATTTAGCAAAATACTACGCCGAAGAAGGAAATGAATCATTTTATTCAATAGCATTTATTTTTACTTCTTCTGAAGAATTAGGTTTATTAGGTGCTAAATATTTTGTTGAAAACCCTTTAATTCCATTAAATAAAATTAAATTTTTAGTAAATCTTGATATTATTGGAACTGGAGAAGATGGTTTAAAGGTGGTAAATGGTTCTGTTTTTAATGAAGAATTTAAACGCTTGGTTTCAATTAATAATGAATTTGAATATGTTAAAGATATAAAAAGAAGAGGCGAAGCAGCAATAAGCGACCATCACCCTTTTTACAAAAAAGGAGTAAAATCGTTTTTTATTTATACAATAGGTGGTTCTCCTTCATACCATACAATGTATGATAAACCAGAATTATTACCTTTATTTGTTTACGAAGATTTGTTTAATCTTCTTGTTGATTTTGTTGAATCATTTGAATTATAAAAAAAAATGGCCGGATTATTATATATTGTTCCAACGCCAATAGGCAATTTAGAAGACATAACATACAGAGCTATATCGGTATTAAAAGAATGTGATTTAATTTTAGCCGAAGATACCCGAAACTCAATAAAACTATTATCGCATTTCGGAATTAGTAATAAAATGACTTCATATCATCAGCATAATGAACATAAAATTTTCAAAAATATAGTTGAAAAATTAAAAGAAGAACAAAAAATAGCTTTAATAAGTGATGCCGGAACACCAGGAATTTCTGATCCAGGATTTTTATTAGTAAGAGAATGTGTTAAAGAAAATATTCAGGTTATTACTTTACCCGGAGCAACAGCATTTGTACCAGCACTTGTAAACTCAGGTTTGCCTTGCGATAGATTTATTTTCGAAGGTTTCTTACCCGTAAAAAAAGGACGACATTCGAAATTAACTCAATTAGCAACCGAAGAAAACACAATAGTTTTATATGAATCAACTCATCGAATATTAAAATCGTTAAAAGAGTTTGCTACATATTTTGGAGAAGATCGCCAAGCATCTGTTTCAAGAGAAATTTCTAAAATTCACGAAGAAACAGTTAGAGGTACTTTTAACGAAATTCACGATTCACTTTCTAATAATTCGATAAAAGGCGAATTTGTTGTTATTATTGATGGAAAAAGCAAATAAAGGTTATTAAAGTTTCTGAAAAGTAAAATTATTATTACATTTAATTCCTTAAAAATAAAAGTTAAAGTGAATAAAATTTTATTTCAAATAATTATATTTCTTTTAAGTTTAAATAGCGTTTTGTTTTCACAAACAGTTGTTAAAGAGTATAATACAAATTCTAAAAGTATAGAATGTGATCAATTTAACGATATATATTTGTCAGATGGCAAATCAATAAAAAAATATAATTTTAATTTCGAATTATTAAGTGAATACACAAACACATCATTAGGAAATATTGATTCTTATGATGTTTTTAATCCATTTAAGATTTTAGTTTATCACAAAAATTACAATAAAATAGTTTTATTAGACAAAACCCTTTCTTACGATAATTCACAAATGAGTTTAGACGATTATTACAATGCAAACCTTGTTTGTTTGTCGGGCGATAACAATTTATGGGTTTTTGACAATGTTACTAAAGAAATAATTAAATTAGATAAAAACAAAAAAGTTATTAGTAATAGTGGAAATATAAATCAGTTGTTAAACATTGAAGTAAGTCCAATTTTAATGAAAGAATACAATCAAAATTTATATTTATACGATTCAATAAATGGTTTTATTGTGTTTGATATTTACGGAACATTTAATAAAATAATACCTTTGAAAAAAATGTCAAATATTAAATTTTTAGATGAATATTTATTCGGATTAGAAAATAAAAAAATAATATTTTACAATACAAAAAACATAGAAACAAAAGAAATAGAAATTAGAGATAGTTTAGTTGATTTTGCAATAAACAGAGACTATTTATTTCTGCTCTTAAAAGATAAATTACTAATTGAAAAAAATATATTAAAATAGTTTTTTGAGGTTTTTATTTTATTTCATAGAATTATTTAATATTTTTATTTTTTTATTAAAAATGATGTAAGATGCATATAGCAATAGCAGGTAATATAGGTTCGGGAAAAACAACCTTAACCACATTATTAGGAAAACACTTTAAATGGGAAACACATTTTGAAGATGCCGAAAAAAATCCATACCTTAATGACTTTTATGAAGAGATGCAAAGATGGTCCTTTAATTTGCAAATCAATTTCTTATATACTCGTTTTAAAAACATTCAATTAATTAAAGAAAGAAATAAACCAACAATACAAGACAGAACAATATACGAAGATGCATTTATTTTTGCTCCAAACCTTCATGCTATGGGGTTAATGTCAACAAGAGACTATGAAACATATATGTCGCTTTTTGATTTTATAAATTCATTTATTAAAGCTCCAGATTTGTTAATATATCTTAGAGCATCGGTTCCTACATTAGTTAATCAAATTCAAAAAAGAGGAAGAGATTACGAGAACACAATAAGAATAGATTATCTTAAAAAACTTAATGAGAGATACGATGAATGGATTTCAGGTTACGATAATGGAAAATTATTAATTATTGATGTTGACAACAATAAATTTCCAGAAAAAGACGAAGACCTTGGTAAAATAATTCAATCGGTTAATTCAGAATTACACGGCTTATTTTAAATTTTTCATATATATATATATTCTAAAATTAATAAAATGATAAGAAGTATTTTCCTTTTTATATTCTTATCTGTTTTTATTCAGACAAAAGCCGGAAATGCTAAGTTAGACAGTTTGTTTAGTGAGTTAAAATCATGCGATTCTATAGAAAAGATTTCGATTTACAATGAAATTTCGAGAGAATATTTTTATTTAAACTCTCACATCTCGCTAAACTATTTAAATAAAGCCAAACGATTAGCCGATTTAAATAATGATAGCGTCTTGATAGCTAATACATTCAAAAACTTTGGAGATTATTACCTTATAAAAAATAAAAACAATAAAGCTTGGTATTATTTTTCAGAAGCACTTAAAGTGTATAAAAATAAAAACGACAAGTATAAAATAGCTTCATTATATCTAGATTTAAGTAGAGTATTCTCAAATAAATTTGATTATGTAAAGTCATCAGATTATTTGTTTAAATCGTATGAAATATTTAAAGAAATTGACAATAAAAAAGGGTTAGCTAAAATAAACCTAACTTTTGGTGTTCTTTATCAAACACAAGGTCAAACAACAAAAGCTTTAAAGTATTTTTTAAAAGCCTTAAAATTATATCGAGAATTAAAAGACTATAATGCAGAAGCCGGATGCATAAATAACATAGCCGGAATTTATACAAATCAAGAAGATTATAAAACAGCTCTTGAAAATTATAATATTGCACTTCAGATGTACATTAAACTAAAAGATGATTATAATGTTTTTAGAGTATATAACAATTTGGGAGCAGTACATTATTTTTTAAAAGATTATGAAAAAGCATTAGAATATGCTAAAAAGTCGCTCGAAATGGTTGATAAAATTGACAATAAACAAGGTCGGGCTATTTGTATCGGGAATATTGGTGAGATATCGTACTTTTTAAATTTAAAAGAAGATGCTTTAAAAAATTATTTTAAGGCTATTGATATTTATAATGAAATAGGTGATATGTATGGATTGTCTAATACATACAATAGTATAAGTACTATTTATTTACATGAAAAAAAATATAATGAAGCAATTAATTACGCTAAAAAATCATTGTCAATCGCTACAAAAATAAAATATCCAAAATATATTCAAAATTCGAGTAAACAACTTTCTTCAATTTATGATTCATTAGGAAACTTCAAAGAAGCTTATAATTATTTTAAAATTTATTCAGAAACAAAAGATACCTTAATGTCATTAGAAAAAACTTCGATAATAGAAGATATGAAAAATAGATATGAAGTTGAGAAAAAGGAACAACAAATAATTCAACAAAATAAAGATAAAAATCAATTGTTTTATATAATTTTATTGTTGTCGATCATACTTGTTTTTATAGTAATAACCGCTTTTGTTATATATAGCAAACAACGAAATATAATTAATAAAAACAACGAAATTGTTGCCAAAAACAAATACATTCACGATATAGAAAAAGACAAACTAACAAAGGAAATAGAATATAAAAACAATGAATTAATAAATTTAGCATTAAATATAGTTCAGAAAATTAATTTTAATGAATTACTTAAAAACGAAATTAAAGACATAAAAAAAACACATTCGAACAGCGAATTATCTCAAAGTTTAAATAAATTATTATCATTATTAAATCAGAATTTAAATTTAGATAAAGACAAAAAAGAATTTTATTTTCATGTTGAAGAAATAAACAACAAATTTTTCTTAAAACTTGAGAATATTTGTCCAGGCATTACCCAAAACGAAAAACGATTATCAGCTCTAATAAGGCTTAAATTTTCATCAAAAGATATAGCTATACTCTCGAATATAACCGAAAAAAGCGTAGAAGTTAGCCGATACAGATTGAGGAAAAGATTAAATTTATCATCAGATATTAATTTATCTGAATATTTGTCGAATATTTAATAAAAAACAAAAATGAACAACAATAATCACATCGAAAACAGTGATGAATATAAAGGCTTAAGAGTTAATAAAGGCGTTAATAATGCTTTATCAATAAATCCAAATATTAAAAATCAAATTAAACGGAATAAGTTTTTATCAGCAGATGAATATGTAGCTGGAATATTAAAAGGAGATATAAACTGCTTAAGCAAATCAATTACTTTATCAGAAAGTTTAATTAAAGAACATCAAAATTTAGCTCAAGAGATAATAAATAAATGTTTGCCAAGTTCAGGAAAATCAATTAGAATTGGATTTACAGGAGTTCCTGGAGTTGGTAAAAGTACAATAATTGAAGCACTAGGAGTTTATCTTATAAATAAAGGTCATAAAGTTGCTGTTTTAGCAGTTGACCCGAGTAGCCAAAAAACAAAAGGCAGTATTTTAGGCGATAAAACTCGAATGGAACAGCTCTCAACAATGGATAAAGCTTTTATAAGACCATCTCCTTCGTCGGGAACATTAGGTGGCGTAGCCCGAAAAACTAGAGAAGCAATATTTTTATGCGAAGCCGCAGGTTTTGATGTTATTTTTGTTGAAACAGTTGGCGTTGGTCAGTCCGAAACAGCAGTTCACTCAATGGTAGATTTCTTTTTATTGCTAATGTTAGCAGGAGCAGGAGACGAATTGCAAGGCATAAAACGTGGAATAATGGAAATGGCAGATGCAATAGTAATAAACAAAGCCGATGGGAATAATATATTTAATGCCAATATAGCCAAATCAAACTACGAAAATGCATTACATCTTTTTCCGCAAAGAGAAAACAAATGGCGACCTAAAGTTATTCTTTGTTCAGCTTTAGAAAACAAAGGTATAGATGAATTATGGGACATTATTTTAGGTTATAAAAATCATTGTGAAAACAATAAGTTTTTAAGTAAAAACAGATTAGAGCAAAGTGTTTATGCTATGTACGAAGAAATAAACAATATTTTAACAAGCAACTTTTATAACAATAACGAGGTTAAACTAAAAATAAAAGACATCGAGAAAAATTTAATTAAAAATAAATTTACATCATACAAAGCCGCCGAAGATATAGTTGACTTTTATTCGAAAACAAAAGAGGAGTAATATGAGTAAAATTCAGTAATAATATGAAAATAAGGTTATTAGTGTTTGTAATTATTTTATTGTCTTGCACTACCTAAACAAAAATAATGGGTTGCTTAAAAATAATATATTATAAACTGATTTTAAAGCAAAAAAATGTTCAATAGGTAATTGTTCAATTCAATAGTAGTTTACAATAAAAAATAAAAAAAATGAAAATCAAGTTTGTTTGTTATTTAATTATTATAATTTTTTCTACTATTGGATGTTATCAGTATGATGACTGTTATTCTGCAAGAAATAATTTACCAGATAAATTTAATCATTCCCCCTCGTTGTGCGAAGTTTGTAGCTTCGAACCCTCGTTGTTCGAACCCTCGTTGTGCGAAGTTTTTAACTTCGCACAACGCTCTAAACTTATTACCTTTTAAAGAAGCTTCATATTTAGTTTTTGGTTTACCACAAAGCGAAGCATATTTGTAAAAAGTAGATAAATTACAAAAAAGTTTATTTTTTCTCAAAAGCGAAAAATACACCAGTTGTTCGATCCCGAAAGCTTTCGGGAGTAACTACGAACAAAGTAAAAGTTAGGTTTTTAAAACAAACAAAAACAGCAACCAAATTGGGGGTAAAATCGGGGTACGAATTTGAGTCGTGCTCCGATTAAAATCAATTGATTGATTGATTAGTAAGACCCCTTTGTGGTCAAAGGTTTGTAGCCAAATAAATGGCTACAAACCTCAGGACTTCTTCGAAGTCCAACATAAACAACATAAAATTTAAACAACTACAGTTTGTCAAGTGCGTTTCCGAAAGTTTTCGGAAGGAAACTACGCACCACAGAAGATTATAGGTTGTGACCCTTCGCTTTAGGCTCAGGGAGACAAGTTTTTTGTCATGCTGATGTTAAGAAGCATCTTTTCAAGACCACTAACTTTAATAGCTTCATTTTCTACCCGTCACTTTCTACACCATTCTGCACTCCGCCGGTGGGCGAACAGTGTTCAGATAACGAATATTAGACAGTTTTTTACATATTGAAAACTAGTAAGGTAATAAGCTGGAAAATCAATAATGTTAATTTTTGTTTTTTCTAATATTAAAGATTTTATTAAAAAATATTCTAAAAAAAAATTGTAATTTTTGAAAAACAGATTATATTTGCATTAACAGAACCCGTTTTGCATACCATAAGAACTGCAGACGGGTCATTTTATTTTATTGTCTATGACAAACAAACATGCATTTACAATAAATGACCATATTATCCTTCTTAAAGAAAGAGGAATGATTTTTAAAAACGAAATCTTCGCAAAACAATGCTTGAAAAACATCAGCTATTATAGACTAAAAGGCTATTGGTGGGATATGCAAGAAAATAGTATAAATCACACATTTAAACCTAATTCATATTTTGAAGATGTAATTGAAAGATATAATTTTGATAAAAAATTACGATTAATTTTATTTGATGCAATTGAATATATTGAAATTGCATTACGAACTAAAATGATTTATCATTTATCATTAAATTATGGTGGATTGTGGTATTTAAATTCTTCTTTGTTTGATGATAGTGAAATTTATGAAAACACTATAAAAGAACTTGAAAAAGAGTTTTTAAGAAGTCAAGAAATTTTTATTAAAGATCAGCGAAATAGATATCCTAATGAAAATGCTGATGCTTGGAAAATACTCGAAGTTGCATCTTTTGGAACATTATCAAAACTTTATAAGAATTTAAAACATCAACTTCCCGAAAAATCACTAATTGCAAAAGAAATGGGATTAAATCTAAATAAAGAACTTTCAAGTTGGTTAGAATCAATTGGTTATGTCAGAAATATTGTAGCACACCATTCACGGCTTTTAAGCAGAAATATGGTCAAAAAACCTATTGAACATTTAAAAAATTCTAGTAGTAATTGGTTTTCTATTAATTTGCTACCTGTTCAAACTAAAAAACCATTTTTAATAATTTCATGTATGATTTATATTTGTAATAACATTGAACCAAATAATGATATTAAGAGTAAATTATTAAAATTATTTGAAGAAAGTGAAAATGTCCCTATTTATAAATTAGGCTTTTTAAATAATTGGAATAAACAACCAATTTGGGAATAATAATATTAATAATTTAAAATAAGCAACGTCAGTTTTTACGCCCTTCTGCAATAAAACAATACGAATATTACTAATGTATTTAATTATTTTATTTGGGTTCGTGAATGCCTTTGGAATTTCGTAATTCGTAATTATTCATTCGTAATTCGTAACTAAAACTACTCACCCCCCACCAAACTAACACTACCAGTAAACACCTGATTATTGTACGATAAAATATAAAAATAAACGCCATCGGTGAGGTTTTTGCCGTTAAAGTCGTTATTGTAAGCATTGCTTTTAAAAACCAAGTTACCCCAACGGTTAAAAAAGAGGGTTGAATTAAAATATAATATATATATAATAATGCTATAGAAAATATTTATTAAATTAGCACTCAAAATTATTTTAAATATAAAATCTATTATGGAAAACAAGAATAGCATACTTGATTTTTTTAGAGCAAATAAGGAGTTATTAAGTAAACGTTTTAGAGTTATTAAAATTGGTATATTTGGTTCTTATGCAAGAGGAGAAGCAACAGAACAGAGCGATATTGACATAATAGTTGAATTTGATGAAGATATAGATAGTATTTTTGACAGGAAATATGAATTAAAAGAATATTTAATGGCACATTTCAGAAAAAAAGTTGATTTATGTCGAGAAGGTGCAATAAAACCAATTTTCAAACAATTAATATTAAAAGATGCTATTTATGCATAATACCGATGAGGCAATATGCCTTAATATGTTAGAAGCTATAAATAAAATTCAAGAAATTAGCAAGATATTCTCATCTTATGAAGATTTTGAGAAAGACTATATTAGGTTTGATGCTACATTGATGAATTTTGTAGTAATTGGGGAAATGGCAAGTAAGTTAAGCGACAAATTTAAGAAAGAACATAAAAAAACAGATTGGCGAAGAATTAGTGATTTAAGAAACATAATTGCACATGATTATTTTGGAATTGACTCAAAAGAAGTATGGCAAATTATTAATAATAAATTACCTGAACTAAAAAAATACATTGAGGAATGTGCGATTTAACAACCGCAACTTTTAAACAAGAAAGTACAATTTTGTACGGAAGTGAGCGATTGGGTGAAAATAAAGAAACAAGAGTTTTGGAAAATGTAAATTATTTATAGTGACCTCTAAGAGAGTGAATATGAATACAATTTTCTGAAATCACTTCGTAAAACAAACGATGTTCACGATTTATTCTACGAGACCAACAGCCAGTAAGGGAGTGTTTAAGAAGTTCTGGTTTGCCAGTACCAGTAAAAGGATGTTCTGTTAGTTCTTCAAGTAGCAAAGTAATCTTATTGACAACGGCTTTATTGCCTGACTTTTTATGATGTCTTATATCTTCTTTGGATTGTTCAGAAAAGCGTAAGGTGTAGCTACTCATAAACTATCAATAAACGTTTTAATATTATCGGCTTTTACTTCTGTAAATTTTCCTTCGACAATTTGTTTTTTACTCTCTATTATTTTATTTACAAATTCTTCAGAATAAACATCTTTTGTGTTGATGCGAAACTTAATTTTTAAAGCTTTCATAATCGCTTTTAATGTTTCTAATTGAGACACATCTTCGGTATAGGCTGTAATATTAATTGTTTGCATAATGTTTAGTTTTTTACAAAAATAACAAAATACCAACTCTTAAACAAAACAAGTTATTTATATTTTTTAATATAAAAATAAAATTTTTATATCTTGCACTACCTAAACTAAACAAATGAATTGCTTAAAATTAACATATAATAAAACTGCTTTCACAACCGCAACTTTTAAACAAGAAAGCACAATTTTGTACGGAAGTGAGCGATTGGGTGTAAAATTAAAATGATAATTATGCGTGTATTTTTAGTCTTTGTTTTTGTATTAATTACAAATTTAATATTTTGTCAAAAAAAGTCAGATACTATATATATAATTATAAAAGATGCTGTTTTTAATGATAGTGTATTTTACTACAATGATGGGTTAAATAATTTATATAAAAAAATAAATAACAAATTTTACATAAATAGTAAAAAGAAATGTAACAAAAAAGCAAGATCAATTATAGGATGGCACTCTGAAGATAAATATAAAGTATTTGTTTTTAAAAATAAAAAAGGGAAAAGAATAGAGGAAGGATATTGGAGTTATGAGGTGTGGAGAAATGGATATTATATTTTTTATCATAAAAATGGGGTCAAAAAATCAGAAGGAGTATTTTATATTAATGAAAAGATTGGGAAATGGTACTATTATGATGAAAAAGGAGTATTGATTAAGACAGAAAACTTCCAAGATATTTATAATATATTAGAAAAATATAATCGTTACCCAAAAATAGAATAAATTTAGTATTCATTCTTGGGCGATTCCAGAGATAGTCTGTAACCACATGGGGCACAACTTTAAGTCGTACCCCATGTAAAAAGAGTAATTACTCACATATTTAATTATTTTTTTGGGGTGTTCGTGAATCTTCGGTTTACTCACTTACCAAATTATTTTTATTGGGTTTCGTGAATGCCTTCGGCATTTCGTAATTCGTAATTTGTAATTCGTAATTATTTTATGGCTTTGCGTGAAAATTTAAAAAAATCCCAATTAGTAGAAATTCGAATAAAATTATTATATTTGCATAAATTTCAAAAGATTATGACCACAACTCTAAAAGACAAATATATAAACCCTTTTACCGATTTTGGGTTCAAGCGTATATTTGGAGAAGAACCTAATAAGGATATATTAATAGACTTTTTAAATACCTTGTTTTCTGGCGAATTAATAATTAAGGAGTTATCATTAAAACCACCATATAAAACATCAAAAACAAAAGAAGAACGAAAAGTTGTATTTGACTTATACTGCAAAACCTCAACTGACGAACGAATTATTATTGAAATGCAAAAAGCAAAACAAAAATATTTTAAAGATCGCAGTGTGTTTTACAGTACTTTCCCCATACAAGAACAAGCACAAACAGGAGAATGGGATTTTCAACTCAATGCAGTTTATACAATAGGTATTCTCGATTTTGTTTTTGACGACCAAGATAAAGACAGACAATTAGTTAGTGAGGTAAAATTAATAGAAACCAAAACATCAAAAGTTTTTTTCGATAAACTTACGTTTTTATACTTGCAAATGCCCAACTTTAATAAGCAAGAGCATGAACTAGAAAATAGATTTGACCAATGGCTATACATACTAAAAAACTTACCTAAGTTTGAAAAATATCCAAATATAATTAACGATAAGATATTTAAAAAACTATTTAAAATAAGCGAGATAGCAAATTTTAACAAAGAAGAGATAATGGCCTATGAAGAAAGTCTTAAAACATTCAGAGACCTTAAAAATTCATTAGACACAGCACGCGAAGAAGGAAGAGAAGAAGGAAGAGAAGAAGGCGAACAAATAGGAATTACAAAAATTATAATAAACGGACACAAAGAGGGCTTTTCAATAGAGATGTTGAAAAAAATAACAGGATATACCGAAAAAGAGATTAAAGAAATAATTAAAAACAACAAACTTTAATAACCAGTTTGCGTCATGAGTTATGTTGGGTTTAATACAATATCAACCTATAAGCAACAATCATCAAGCGAAGGCGGTAAATTTATTTTAGAATCGCAAGAATTGTACGGAAGTGAGCGTTTGGGCGAGAACAAAGAAACAAGACTTTTGGCAACAGTAAAATTTACATTTAATGGTTATTTAAATAATAAGTTTAAAAATATAATATACCGAACACCAATAGTTAATACACTAAATGACAGCACCTACAAAAGTTTTGGTTACACAAATTATGAGTTAACAAATCACTTAGGCAATGTTATGGCAACAGTTAGTGATAAAATTACACCAAACCAAGTTGATGTTGTAAACAATAATATTATTAACTTTAGTGCTATGGTAACAAGTGCTAATACATATTACCCATACGGTATGCTAAAACCAAACACTAGTAGCTTAAGCGGTTATAGGTTTGGTTACCAAGGGCAAGAAAAAGATAGCGAAATAAAAGGCGAAGGCAACTCTTATAATTTTAGTTTTAGAATTTATGATAGTAGAATAGCTAAATTTTTAAGTCCTGACCCTTTAAGATTTAGATTCCCATTTTATTCTCCTTATCATTTCTCCTCAAACTCGCCTATTGCTGCGGTTGATTTAGAAGGATTACAGCCGTGGGTTAGAAGTTACAATGTAGATATAGATAATAAAAGTTATGTTGTGAAAATAAATCCTTTACGACCACAGAGATTTAAGATAAGGTATCATAATACGAATTTTTTACAAAAAAGTGCTGCCAAATATGCTTTTAAAGGGAAAAGAAAATTTTTTGAAGACGGTAGGAGATATAGTCCTTTTTTTCGACAAATAGGTGGTAAACCTTCTTCTATGAATTTGTTTTACCCAAATAATAGTCAGAAATTTAATGCTAATGAATATGATGATGATGGTAAAATAACAAGGCATGGTAGTGAAGATTATAATGATTTAGCAGTTAATTCTTTAATTGATGGAAAAACTCCCAAAGAATTTGTTGATGCTTTGTTAGAACAAAATCCCAATGTAATATTAAATATAATTCCTAATCATGCTGCTTCTCAACATAATATGCGAAATGGCGATACTACTAGATATGTTGGTAGTCCAAATGAAGCATCAGATAAATTTACTGATGATAGAGGAATTAATACTAAAATACTTTTGGGTAATTATAAAAACATTAATGTTATTCCAAGATACAATATTTCTCCTATAGAAAAGTATACTTTTCATCATTCTATTTTAATTCCACCATATAAGCACGATGGAATGGGTATAATCCTTTATTTTGAAATAAAGAATACACCACCGGTAAGTCGAGTATATTGCCCTACATATATGTAAATTTTTGAAAAGTATGAGACTATTATTCGTGATTTTAGTTATTATCAATTCATTTTTTTTGTTTTCACAAGAAAATTCAAATTATAATAATTTAATTAAATCTTTAAGGAAATCTGTTTGGAAATATAAAGATAAATCTATTAGTTTATATTCTGAATGTGATAAACTCACAACATACTCAAATGATTCAGTAATTGCCTTACTTTATAGTACAGATGAAGAAATACCTGATGGTAAAATAGTTGTTTTTAATAAATTTAACAACGAAAACAGTCTTTTTAGTAAAAAAACTATTTCAAAAAGTTCTTTTTATTTTATCAAAAATAAAATTATATATAACCAACAGAAAGATGAGGATGCTTACCAAAGTATATATAGTTTTAATTTATATAATGGAAGTATTCGTAAACTATGTGAAATGAATAATGATTATAAATTAACAGATGAATTCTTAATTACTGATTATTCCATTTATACAAATTTTCAATTATTTGAAACAGGAAAAGTTTATAATGAAGATAAGATATTAAATAATAATAAATTAATCTATTTATTCAATGATACTATTTTATTTAAAAATGACTCAACCAAGTCATTAATACTATATGATTTAAAAGATTCAAAAATCATTAAAGAGGTAAATAATAATAGTTTATACAAAGTATTACATCAAAGAAGTAATTTATTGTTAAACAAAAAAAACGAGTTAAAACTATATATTTATAAGGTAGGAGGAGAAAAAGTAAATCATAAAATTGAAAGTAAATTATATAAAATTGATATTAATAATTTGCAAATTACCGACTCAATACATTTTATTGACATCCCTTATTATATGGATATATTTGACTATAAAAATATAATCATAGAATCCATAAGTAATAATGTTTTATATTTTTTACAAACAGAAAAAATAAATAATAATAATATAAATTCAAGAAATGTATATTTGAGTCGTTTTAATTATGAAAACTTCAGCAGTAATTGGAGGTGTTTAATTTATAGTCTCGATTCTTCTAGTTATGGATATAAATTTTATAATAAAAACAATCTTAGTTATTATTATAAGTTTAAAGAAGATTCAAATAATATTTATGCCCTTTATTCCGAATCATTATATGTTATAAATAAAACAAGTGGCGAAAAATTACTTGAATATAAATATAACAAAACTTATATGAAGTCATTGTATTTACTAAAAGATATGATTTTAGTAAATACAGATAAAAATTATGTTATAGTTTTTGATAAAAATAATTTGAAAATACTTGGATTTCTTGATAAAATTCAAATTATTGATGTGATTGATGATAAGTACTTATTATTTAATAATAAATTAATTAAGGTTTTTTAAAACATAAATATGTTTTTATTATACGTATTTAATACCTACTTAAATGAAGTCTCCCTGCGTAAAAATCTTTGTTTCTTTGCGTAACAATAAACCCTCTACCTAGTTCCAATAACGCTAACATTTCCTGTAAAAACATCACCATCAGGAGAAGATAAAATATAAAAATAAACCCCATCGGTGAGGTCTTTGCCGTTAAAGTCGTTATTGTAAGCATTGCTTTTAAAAACCAAGTTACCCCAACGGTTAAAAACTTCAAGATTCCAAGTTTGTGGTGTTATGCCACCAATAAAAAAGAAGTCATTAACACCATCGCCATTAGGCGTAATAATATTAGGTATATTAATATTACAAAATTTTGTGCTTACATTGGTTGTTGTTGTGTAGCTTCCACAATCATTTGTAATAGTTAAACTATAAGTACCTTCTTTTGCTTCAATAGTTTGAGTTGTTTCTCCCGTTGACCAAAGAAAAGAAGAACCATTGTTTTTAGCATTTAATAAAACAGTTTCATCATTGCAAACAGTTGTATCATTAATAATAACATCATAAGGCAAAGGTTTAACATTAATAGTTAATGATTCAAAATTAAAACAATTATTATTATAAGAAAACACCTTATATTGTACCGTATCATTAGGTTTAGCCCAAGGGTTAATAATAGTTGAGTCGCTTAAATTTAACGAAGGTCGCCATCTAATTGTTAAACCCGAAGTAATAGCATTAAGCTGAACACTATCCCCATCACAAATAGTAATATCATCACCAACTTCAATATTAGGAACTGTTGTAACCTGAACATTAACAATATCACTATTTCTGCAATTATTATCATCGGTAACTTCAACGGTATAAGAAGTATTAATTAAAGGCGAAGCAATAGGGTTAGCAATAAAAGCATCATTTAAACCATCGCTTGGAGTCCAAACAAAACCGCCTACGCCAGTAGCATTTAATTGAACATTTGTACCGTAGCAAATATTTTCATCATTACCCGCATTAATATTAGGAATATTATTAACAGTAATTAAGATATCGTCAGAATTAGAACAACCATTGCCATCGGTAACAGTAGCCGAATATAAAGTAGAAATACTAGGCGAAGCAATAGGGTTAAAAATATTATAATTACTTAACCCTGCATCAGAACCCCAAACAATATTACCAACACCAGTAGCATTAATTTGGATATTATCGCCATTACAAATACTAGCATCTAAACCAGGAGCAGGCAAAACAGTAATATTAACCGAAGCAGAACCACTGCAACCACTATTATCGGTAACAGTAACCGAATGTAAACCCGATTGAGTAACATTAAAAGTAGCATTTTGAGAGTTATCTTGCCATAAATAAGAAGCAAAAGGATAAGAAGCATCAAGCACAAAGTTATCACCTTGGCAAATAGTAGCATCATCGCCAATATCAATAACAGGAAGTTCAGAAATTTCAATATCTTGCGAAAAAGTTTCGGTAATACCACCTAAAGTAATGTTTAGCTTAACATTATAAGTACCAATGCCACCATACAAATGAGTAGGGTTAGGTTCACTAGAAGAGCCACCATCACCAAAATCCCAAAGCACATTATCATATTCAACATCAGGCATAAAAAACTCAGTATTACTCCCTAAACAAGCTTTATCATACGAAAACTCCTGCTTAGTAAATATCGAATTGTAAAAATTGGGAAGACCCAAATATACATCTCTATCTGCTGTTAAAAAACAAGGATATGTATAATTGCAAATTAATCCTTGATTATTCGGATTGCTTATAACCCCTAAAGAATATATTTTATTGGCAAAAGTTGTAGCAATTGAATAATATATTTTACCATCAGGACCTAATTGTAATGCTCCGCATATTAAAGATGTATTTGTTTCGTAAATAATTTTTTTGGAATTTTCAATATCTTGTTGATTTCCTGACAATAAATTATATTGATTTAGTTTTATTTTCCCTTGTGAAGAAATATATAATAAATTATTATCAGGTGAAAATTCGACACCATAAGGGTTATCATTATTCAATGAAAAAGTCATTGCATTTGATAATATTCCAGTAGAATTATTAAAATCAAATAATTCAAAATTTTTCAAATATGTATTAGCGGAAACAATTTTTTTACCATTATGTGATGCTTTTAAATATCCAATAGCATTAGTGCCGTTATTACCTAAATATAAGTTAGTTATATTAATTATAGGAATTACATTTAAACCATCTTTCGTAAGTAAATAACAATTAAATGCATTAGAATTAAAAAGACGAGTAATAATCCAAAAATCTGAATTATTACGATGTTTAACAACTGTAACTTTTTCACAAGTTGGAGTAATAATAAGTATATTTTTATTACTTGTAATATCCCCTCCCCCGCCATTTAAGTTCATATCTAACTCTGAATATCTTAATCCATTTATGCCTGCTTCTGCATCAATAGTAAAAATATAATAAATATTTTTTGATTTTGGTTTTTTAACAATTATTGCTGATTGTGTACTGCTATTATGCCCCATTAACCCTATTCCATTAGGCATGATATTATGTGTTCTATCCCATACAGTTAATCCATCAGTATAAAACAATAAATTTCCTAAACTGTCACAAATAGAAGCACATCCCTCCATTGTGTTCATCTGCCCATCAGTTAAAGCAATAGGCGTTCCGCTATTAAAATCAATTCCTGCGTTATTTCCAAAATACCAAATATTACCTTCTTTTTGGGCGTAAGTATTTAATGTAAATAAAATTAAAAAAAAGAATAAAAAGTATTTAATAGTAAATTTCATTATTTGTGTTTAATTAAAAAACAAGCTAAAATAATAAAAGAAAATAAAAAAGTGTGATTAAATATACAGTTTTTCTTAATTGTGAGTTTTTAGAAATTAGTTCTCAATTTCTATTATTTGTTTAATTTGACATTGATTATTAGGTAAATAGTGTGATGCTACATCCCATATAATTTCATAGTCAACACCAAAATATTCCCTGTGGTTCGTAGTTTGTAACTACGAACCAAATAAAAGTTAGTTTTTAAAACTAACAAGTACCGCATTAATTATAAATAAATTATTTTTAATTGTAGTTAAAAAACTACAGTTTATAAAATGCGTTTCCGAAAGTTTTCGGAAGGAAACTATCGCATAACACCAGAAAACAAAGAAACAAGAGTTTTGGCAAATGTAAATTATTTATAATGACCTTTAAGAGAATAAATAAACAAAGTGTTATTTTCAATATTATAAATAAACCGATTTGTTTTATCAATACGACGCGACCATTTTCCAGATAATTGATGCTTTAGTGCTTCAGGTTTTCCAATGCCTTTATATGGATTTTCTAATATAGCGTTTTTAAGTTCAATAATCCTTTTCTGAATAATGGTATTATTTGTTTTTTTCCAATAATCAATATGCTCAAGAGCTAAAGGAGAAATAACTATTTCCATAAATTGTCAAATTCAATAGAAGATACTTTTTTGCCTTTACCTGATTTAATTGTTTTTTCTGCATCAAGAACCATATCTACAAAATTCTTATTGTAGGTTTCACTAGGCGAAACATCAAACTTAATTTTTAAAGCCTTCATAAAAGCTTTTAAAGCTTCAATTTGTGAGATGTTTTCGGTATAGGCTGTAATATTAATTGTTTGCATAATGTTTAGTTTTTTACAAAAATAACAAAATACTAACTCTTAAACAAAACAAGTTATTTATATTTTTTAATTTGAAAATAAAATTTTTATATCTTGCAATACCTAAACAAAAACAAACAGTGAAGATGTAAATTATGGTTAGTGAAAAAATAATTAAAAGACTTTTAGTTCTAGTAAAATCAACTTTCGTGATCGCAAGTTGGTTGATGTATTATTTATATAAAAGTGAAAGAATTGAATATTCAATAAATGTATTATGGAGAAATATAAATGAATATTCTTTATATGTTTTTGTGCTTTTGATAATGGTGGAATTTTTTTTAAAGGATAAAAAACAAATTTTCCTCTCTTTTATTTGTATATTAACAGCTTTTGTTTTAAGTCAAAACATCACTGCCGAAGGAACAAAAATAGATAGTTGGATAGACACAACTTTAAGTCGTACCCCATGTAAAAAAGAGTAATTACTCACATATTTAATTGTTTTTTTGGGGTGTTCTTGAATGCCAAAGGCATTTCGTAATTTTCACTTATATCTCGTAATTCATAATTTGTAATTCGTAATTATTATTGGTTTTCGTGAATACCTTCGGCATTTCGTAATTCGTAATTTGTAATTCGTAATTATTAATTACTTTCTATTATGATTCAATTAACAACCTGATAAACTGGTATTAACCCTTAATAATTAAGTATTTCACATTGCGTATTAAAAAATAATTTATAAAAAGTTCAAATAAAATAAGGTTGAAAAAATAAAAATAAAGAAGAAAAAAGTATGAAGGTTAAAATTAATTTTATAAATTTAAATGTTTAAATTATAATTTAGAAATTTAATAATTGGAGAATAAAAATATGAACAAAAAAGCATCACTAAAGGTTACTTCACCTAAAAGTTTATACTATCATATTGATGAAGTTAGCAATGAAAAAAGAAGATTTGAAAATGTATTTCAATCTGTATCGAGAATGATTCTTGGTAATCCCGACAACATAGAAAAAGTTAATATTAACGGAAAAAATACTTATGATTTTAAAGTATTTCGTCAGGGGAAAAAGCACATTGTTGGTATGCATGAAGAAATAAACAGTTTTGTTTCGTTTGTTAAAGATGCTGCTGAAGGTGGCTCTTCTGCCGAAATGGCTTTCGTTTTAATTGGCGAACCAGGAAACGGTAAAACTTATTTAGTTGACTACTTAACAAAAATATACCGAAATTTTATTTCTCTTCCAGAAAATCGTCGTTACACTTTTAGATATAAAAACCTAGAAAGATTAGGCGGATACGGTAAAATTAATTATATCGAATCACAAACATTCGAAGACCCTATGGTTTTAGCTATGAACTTGTCTGAAACTAAAGCCGAAAATATTAAATTTTTATCTAATCAAGGGTTAAGCGACAAAAAGATTGAACAACTTTATAATAATTATCGTCCACTTGGAGCATGTTCGTATTATGTTTTAGAACAAATTAAAGAATACTGCAATGGCGATATTGATAAATTAATTAATGAATTTATCGAAATAGTTCCTGTTCCAATCAGCGAATCAAGAGGAACTGTTACAGGTAAATATGCAGCTAAAGATAAAATTACATCATCGGCTGTAGATTTATTAGGAGAAGAATCTATTACAAGATTATTACATATAACAAATACCGATAACCCTTACCGTTTCGATTTAAGAAGAGGTGCTTTAGCAAGAGTTGCTGGTGGTGGTATTCACTTTGCAGATGAAATTTTTAAAAATAAAAAAGACCTTGTTCAAGTATATCTTGGAGTAATTCAAAACAGAACTATTGAAATAGAAGGTTTTAAATGGCCTCTTGATACTTTAATTATTGCAACTAGTAATAACTCAGAATTTGCTCGTTTCCTTGAAGAAAAAGAACAAGCACCTATTGTTGACAGATGCAGAATTACTTATATGTCGCACAATACAAACTTTAAACTTCAACAACAATTAACCGAATATTCAATTGGTGGTGATGGTATTAAAACTACTTTCTTAAACGAAAAACTACACATTGATCCAAACTTAAATTATGCTATTTCGGTTGCTATAATATTATCTAGAATGCCAAAATCAGATAAATTATCACCAATCGAAATGATGAAATTAGCTGCAGGTGAAGTAGCCGGAGAAAAAAGTATTAAAACTTTAGGCGAAGTTATAAGCGAACTTAATAGCGACCCAGATGTTACTAAACGCTTTGGTCAAAAAGGTTTAGGACACAGAAACCTTGGTCGTGCTATTCAGGTTTTATTAGAACAATCTGAAACACAAGAAGGAAAATGTATGTATGCTGGAGATATTTTTAAATCTCTTGAAAGAGTAATTCTTGATTATGTTAATGATGCTAATGATAGAGCTAAATACCTTAATGATTTAAAAATTGCTAAAGGATTACATAGAAAAAATGTTATGACAACTATTTTTAATGCATATATGGATGAACCTAATGCTGTTGAAAAAGATGTTATGAACTATGTAAATATGATTATTGGTATTGATGCTAAAAATCTTGGTGCCGATAAAATTTGGACATATCGCGATCCTCAAACAAATAAACTTGTTCCTTTAAAAATAGATGAGTCTTTTATTAATAGTGTTGAAGATCGAATTGGTCTAAAAACTCAAGAACAAAAACAAAGCTATAGAACAACTATCTCTAAAATATATGGTCAAAAAATGATTAAAGACCCTAATTATAATTTTATGGATAATAATGATTTAGTTAAAGCTGTTACTGATGTTCGATTAAAATCTGATATAGCTGGAGCAGGTAGCTTGGTTGGTGCATTATCTAATAGAACTAATGAAGAAAACCAAGTATTATACAATAGAATGATTGATACAATGATAAAAAAGTTGGGCTATTGTAGAACTTGTGCCGAAAAAACAATCGAATATTTCTGTACTCAAGATGATGTGAATTAAAAAATTAACACATGACTAAAAAATATAATAAATTATTGCAATTTGTTAAAAAAAACAACATTGATGTTGATAGCAATGAAGCCGTAAAACGAGAGTTGGAAATAATAAAAAATAGCAATAATCCTGATATTAAATTTAATAGTTCTTATTTGGGTTTGTATGATTTAAGCGATTTTGAAGTTATTCAAAAAATGAATTTAACTCCAATTAATCCATTAATTTCATTAAAAACTTTAGATGAGCTATTAGATCAAGATAAACAAAGAGTTAATGATGGTTTTCCAAGACGAATTCGTCTTGGAAAACTTGTTAAACCTTTGCAGGGAAATAAATCAAAAGTTGTTATAGTACCAACTACTACCGAACCTAAATTTTATCACGATAATTCGATAACCGAAGATGATGAAGATAGCACTGGTGGCTCGGGAGAAGGTGAAGAAGGCGAAGTTATTGGCGAACAACAAGCTCAACCGCAACAAGGCGAGGGCGAAGGTCAAGGTGCCGGTGAAGGCAATTCTGCTGGTCACGATATTAGTCAGGAAGCATTCGATTTAGGTAAAATTATAACCGAAAAATTCCAATTACCTAATCTTAAAGATAAAGGTTCTAAAAAATCTTTTTCTAAATATATCTACGACTTAACCGATAGAAATAGAGGCTTTGGTCAATTGTTAGATAAAAAAGCAACTTTAAAAAAAGTTATAGAAACTAATATCCTTTTAGATAATATCAAAGGAGGCGAATACTTTAATCCCGAAAATCTTATTCTAAATCCTAAAGATCAAATTTTTAGAATATTATCGCAAGAAAAAGATTTCGAAACTCAAGCAGTTGTTTTCTTTGTTCGTGATTATTCTGGCTCAATGCAAGGCGAACCTACCGAAGCAATAACAACACAACATTTGCTTATTTATAGTTGGCTAATGTTTCAATATCAAAATAATGTTGTTACAAAATTTATTGTTCACGATACCGACGCTAAAGAAGTTGAAGATTTTTACACCTATTATCGTTCACAAGTTGCCGGAGGAACAAAAGTTGCCCCTGCTTTTAAACTTGTAAATAAAATTATTGACGAAAATCAATATCAAAAAGATTATAATATCTATATATTTTATGGTACCGATGGTGATGATTGGGATAATGACGGTAAAGAACTCTTAGAAAACATTGATATTCTATTAAATAAAGTAAATAGAATAGGTATTACTGTTGCTAAAAACGGTTGGTCAAGTAATGAAGCAAAAACAACAGTAGAAAAAAACATCGAAAAATCAGGATATTTACAAAGTAAATCAGATTTAATTAAAATGGATACATTTAAATCTAAAGGTGTTTCTGAAGATAGAATTATTGAAGGTATTAAAAAAATTGTAGGCGAATAATGGAAATAATAAATCAACATACTAAAAAAATAATGGAAGAATGTAAGCTTCGTGCAAAAGATGCCGGACTTAAATTCGATAGTGAAACATTAGAGTATATAGTTACTAATAAAGATATGCTCGACCTTTCACCTAAAGTTATGATTCCTACCTTATATGACTATTGGGTTAATGATGTTGAAGTTTTAAAGGGTCAAGGTAAATACAAACTATATCCATCAAATCCTTATGAAACAGTTATAAATTCACGCCCAGCTATTTCATTTTATAATGACAATAATCCCGATTGGATGAATATTATGATTTTTTATCATGTTATTGGGCATATTGACTTCTTTCAAAACAATAAATTATTTGAACATACTTGGAATGATGATTTTGTTGGACAAGCTTTAGCTGATAAAAGATTAATAGCAAATTTGCGATTAACTTATGGCAGATGGGTTGATTATATTATAGAATTTAGCAGAAGCATTGATAACCTTGTTGGATATTTTCCTCATTTAGCTAAATTGCAATATAAAGGAGAGATGAATCCGCCGTCTAAAGTTGATTTTTATTTTGATAAATTTTTGCAAAAAGAAATTTCGGTTTCTTATATCGAATATTTTAAAGAAGTTGACAGATATAATAATGAAATAACCAATAGTCCAGAAAACGGCGAAAATATATTTTTCTCTAATATAAGAGCTAAATACCCAGAATTTAATTCATTATATGAAACATTTTTAAATGAAGATGATGACGATTCTATTGATTTACTCGAATTTATAAATAGAAATTCACCTCTTTTAAACAAGCGAGATAATCAATGGATGAAGTCGGTTTTAAGTATTATTCGTAATACTTCGATGTATTTTCAACCTCAAATAAGAACTAAAATTGCAAATGAAGGTTGGGCTAGTTATTGGCACGACAATTTATTTAGAAAAGACCCACGAATAAAAGGACACGAATCTGGTTATGCAAAATTAAATGCTGGTGTTACTTCAATAAGTAGAGTTGGTTTAAATCCTTATGCTATTGGTTTAAGATTGTTTGAATATGTAGAAGACCAAGCTAATAAAGGTAAATTATCGAGAGAATTTCAACTATTAAATGATGTTCAACAGCGTGAAGACTATAATAAAAATTGTAATACAGGGAAAGATTTAATTTTTAAAATCCGTGAAAACTTCTCTGATTTTATGTTTGTAAACACATTTGTTTCGCAAGATTTTGTTGATTATTATAATTTATTTGTTGTAGGTCAAAGATATAATCAACAAAGGCAAACTATTGAATATTACATAAAAAGCCGAAAAGCTCAAGATTATAAAAATATGTTAATAGATTCGCTTTATCATCCACCTCTTATCTCGGTTAATAAAGAAAAAACTAATGAAGATAATTTATATCTAGAACATAAATTTGAACATAAACAATTGGTTAAAGATTTTATTCCAGATACTTTATTGGGTATAGAATTTTTATGGGGAGGTCAGGTTCAAATAGAAACTACTGAAATAACTGTAAACAAACAAAGTAAAAACGAAAATCCTTTTGAATACAAAAAAGTGTTATATACAATAAAGGATAAAAAAGTAACAAAGCAAAATCTATAATTATATATGGCTAAAATTAAAAAAAACGAGAATTATAGTGAGTTAGAAGAAAAAGCTAAAAAGCTAGAAGGATTACTAAATTTAACTAGCAATATAATTGAAAATGAACGAAGAAAACCAATAACTTTTAATGATTTTCTTTTTAATACTTCTAATTCTCCAGACAAAACCTTAAGAAACATATTTCAGCTATTTAATGATATGATGAGTTTTTATGTAGGTGATGGAGTTGATGAATATTCTTCTGATAAATTTACTATAGGATTTAAAAACTATAATTTTGATAAATTATTTATAGAAAATAGCGAAAATCCATTTTTTGCAGATAGATTATTTGCTAATAGACTTATGAATTTAACCGAAACTATTAGCTTAGGTGTTCAAACCAATAGATTTTATCTTTTCGAAGGACCTCCTGGTAGCGGTAAAAGTACATTTTTAAATAACTTCTTAAAAAAATTAGAGGATTATACTAAAACCAAAGAAGGCACACTTTATACAACTTTGTGGAGAATAGATAAAAATAAAATAAATGATAAAGATTTAAAAATAGCAAATTCATTAAAAGATAATAAAAACGATTTTCTAGAAATTAGTTGTCCTAGTAATGACCACCCTATTTTACAAATACCAAAATATTATAGACGCCAGTTTTTAGAAACTTTAATTTCAGACGAAGCTCTAAAAAAAGAAATATTTGAATCAAAAAAATATGAATGGATTTTTAAAGATGATCCTTGTAGTATTTGTAGCTCAATTTTTAATTCATTAATTGATAAGGTTGATCAACCTCTTGAAGTTTTTGATATGATTTATGCTAAAGCTCTCGATTTTAGTCGTCAGTTTGGACGAGGAATAAGTGTTTATAACCCTGGAGATATTATTTATAAAAATCCAATTGAAAATAACGAATTACAAAATAAAATATCGTCACTTTTTAATACCGATGAAATAAAATATGTTTATTCGCCTTTGTCTAGTACAAACAACGGTGTTTATTCATTAATGGATATTAAAGAATATAATATCGACCGATTATTATCATTACATGGTATCATTAGTGATGGAGTTCACAAGGTAAAACATTTAGAAGAACATATTAGAACAATGTTTATCGGAGTTATTAACCCAGAAGATAAACGACATTATGAAAATATTAAATCGTTTCAAGATAGAATTACAACGATAAATGTGCCTTATATTCTTGATTACAATACCGAAGTTAATATTTATAAAAATAAATTTGGCGAAAATATCGAAGCTTTGTTTTTACCAAGAGTATTGAAAAATTTTGCTAAAATAATTATTTCAACAAGGTTAGAAAGAAACTCACCTGCTATTCGTAAATGGATAAATCCTGACAATTATAGTAAACATATTGATAAAAATATGCTTTTATTAAAAATGGATATTTATACCGGAAAAATTCCAACTTGGATAAAAGAAAATGATTTAGATACATTTACTCCTGAAATTAGACGAAATGTTATTGGTGAAGCTGAAAAAGAAGGTGTAGCTGGTTTCTCTGGACGACAATCTTTAGTGATTTTCAATAACTTAATTAAAAAACATTCTTGTAAAAAGAAACTTATAACAATGGAAAACATTAAAAGTTTCTTTATCGAATATGATAATTTAGAGGCTAATGTTCCTGAAGGATTTATTGATTCATTAAACCAATTATATGAATTTAATATTTTAGAAGAAGTAAAAGAATCAATCTATTATTACAATAAAAATCAAATAGCTAAAGATATTCAAAACTATATCGAAAGTGTTAATTATGAAATAGGCGAACAATTTGTTTCTAAATACACAAATGATAATATCGAAGTAACCGAAGATTTTTATAAAAATTTCGAGTTTATTGTTTTAGGTTCAACGGTAAGTAATAATGAACGAAGACAATTTAGAAATAATGTTTTAAATGAATATATTAAAAAAACTTTGTCTCAAGAAATTAATGTAGAAAGATTAAAAATTACTGAAACAGAATTGTTTAATGCTTTAATGGATAGATATATCCGTAACTTAAAAGATAATGCTTTAGCTCCTTATAGTAATAATGATAATTTCAGAAGGGCAATATTAGATTATAACAACAATGAGTTTAAAAACTATGATAACAAAATTAAAAAGAGCATAGAATTCCTTGTAAATAATATGATAAACAAATTTAATTATACAAAAGAAGGAGCTTTGCAAACAATAATTTATGTAATTGATAAAAAATTAGATAGTCAATTTTAATATTATATTTTTGTATTTTAATATATTGAAAGTAAGTATATTAAATAATTTTGTTTAATCGTAACTTTATAAATATAAATTTAGGTTGTTGAAATAGGATATTAAAATAATTTTTATAAATTTGTAATTCGTAATAACATTTTTAACAGTTAATTTTATGGGAAAAGGTGATATTAAATCAAAAAAAGGTAAAATTTTAAATGGCTCTTATGGGGTTCGAAGAAGAAGAAAAAAATCTAATTCTTATATCCCGGTTGTTAAAGAAAAAACCGAAAAAGTAAAAAAAATTGAAGTTGCTGAAATAAAGAATGAAGTTTTAATTGAAACAGAAGTTCAAGAAACAGCTGACAAAAAAACTAAAGCTCCTGTAGCTAAGAAAAAAGCTCCTGCAGCTAAAAAAGAAACAACAGAAGAAACTGCTCCTAAAGCAAAGAAAGCAACAAGCAAGAAAAAGGAATAGTATAAATTTATTTTTTTTGAAAAATTTTATTAAGGGTTTTGCTTTCTAAGTAAAACCCTTAAGTTTTTTATAGAACATTGTATCTAATCAATCTGTAAGTTAGCGGTCATGCTAAGAAGACACAGCGTTTCATAAATTATGGTTTTGTTTTTTAGATAAAAAGTTGTATTTTTGCAATATATGGCAGAGAAAGCATACATAACGGCAAAAGTTTTTAAATGGGCAAGAGAATCAGCTAAAATGACTGAAGAAATTGCTGCATCTAAAGTTGCTGTTTCTATTGATAAGTTTAAGGATTGGGAAACAGGAGAAGATTATCCGACTATTCGACAGGCACAGACATTAGCGAAAGCGTATAGAAGACCATTTGCATTATTTTTTCTGCCTGATGTACCAAAAGATTTTCAACCTCTTCAAGATTTCAGGAAAATAGGCTCAAAAGAATTAAGTACATCTTCAATTTTTATAATTCGAGAAATACAACAAAAACAAGCTTGGATTAGCGAAGTAAACGAAGATAATAATGAAAATATAGTTCCATTTATTGGCAAATTCACTATTAAAGATAATCCAGTACTTGTTGCTAAGGATATTCTCGCTACGTTAAATATCAACCCATTAAATTATAAATCTAATAATCCAATCATTGAATGGATTGATAAAGCTGAATCTAATGGGATTTTTATTTCAAGGACTAGTTTTATCCATTCAAGGCTAAAGTTAGACTCAAATGAAATTCAAGGTTTTGCAATTGCAGACGACTTTGCTCCTTTCGTATTTATTAATTCTGACGATTGGAATGCTCCTCAATTATTTACTTTAGTTCACGAACTTTCTCACCTTTGGATTGCCGAGACGGGGATATCAAATGACGTAGAGCCATCAATAAAAAAAGCTGGTGATTATAATCCAATTGAATTATTCTGCAATGAAGTTGCTGCAAACGCACTAATGCCTATGGAATTTATTGATAGTCTTGATAGTAAGGCTTTTAATAATGCTAAAGAAGTTTTTGAAAATGCTAAAATAATTGGGGTTAGCTCTTTTGCATTATTGGTTAGAGCATTAAACCTTAACATTATTTCATTAAGTGCATATAAACAATTGAAGCATATAGCCGACATTGAATATAACGAATTCTTAAAAAGAGAAGAAGCAAAAAAAATAAAGCAGAAAGAGAAAGAAAAACGAGGCGGGCCAAATTATTTTTTACTGCAACTAAACAGAAATAGTAGATTATTTACACAAACTGTATTAGATGCTTTTCGTGGTGGGGTAATTGAACCATCTATGGCAAGTAACTTATTAAATGTTCAGGTAAATAAGTTTCCCAAACTTGAAGCACAAATATACAGATGAGTATGATTAATAAAAAATTCTGCTTAGATGCTAATGTGCTTATTCAAGCATGGCAAAAATACTACTCTCCAAAAATATGTCCAAGCTATTGGGATATGCTTAATGAATTAGGTGCTAATAATGTCATTTTCATGCCAGTGATGGTCTATGATGAAATTGTTCGAACGGATGATGATTTATCAAAATGGTTGAAGTCAAGTAAAATTCCTATTAGAAAAATTGACGAGCAAGTAACAAAATGCTTAAAAGACATTTATTCTGCTGACCCTAACCACAAATATTTAGTTGATAATACAAAGGCAAGATCTTTGGCAGACCCATGGGTGATTGCACATGCATTAAGAGAGAACGCAACAGTCGTAACAAAAGAAGAAAAAGTAACAGCCATAAATACTACAAAAATAAAAATTCCTAATGTGTGTGAAAAGATGAATGTATCATGGATTAATGATTTTCAATTGATTATTGAGTTAGGGATTATATTTAAGTGTGAAATGGAATAATAACAAAGCACGAACCGCAAACAATGCATATAAGCAATGGCAGGGTTTGTGAGTGGTTGAAAGTTTTGTAACTTGCATTAAAAGTAACTCTGCTCGACAGAGAAGTTCTCCGAAGTCCGCCAAAGCTCATATGCTTTCCGTTAGCTATACCATTTAGAGAACCAACCTCATTTTGTTTATGCGTCGGTAACATACTGTGAATTGCAAACAAATTATTCTTTTCTTGTTAACATCAATTATTTTTTCTAATTTTGAAACTGATTTATTTCAAATAATTTAATGTTTTTATCAATGAATTTACCAATTTATTTTTCGGCGATATATAATAAATATTTGGAAATAAAGGTTCAGAAAAAATTCAACAAAAGTTTCCTTATTCCTTATCTAAACGAACTAGAAGTAAAGTATAACGGTAATTTTGATCCTGTGCAGGTTCAAAAAATACTAAATTATTATGGATTATTTATTACTTCTTTTCTTTGCAGCAGCTATAAACAATTGTATGGTAAAAAATTAACCTCAGAAGAAAGAAAAAGAGCAACATTGTTTGGAATTTTAACTCCGGTAGTAGATGATATGTTTGATGTTGAAAAATCTGATATAGAAAGTATAAAAGCTATTGCTTTAAATCCCGAAAATAGTTCACCTGAATCATTTTCTTCAAAAGTGTCTAGAGAAATACATGTTTTTGAAAAGCAAAATGTGCGTTATAAAAAAGAATACCTTGAAGCTTGCGAAAATTTACTGGAAATACAAATAGAAACTATAAAACAAACTAATCCCGAAATTTCACCAGAAGAAATTGAGCGAATTACTTATACCAAAGGTGCATGGTCGGTAATTATTTATCATCAAGTGCTTGATGATATTGCCGATAAACAAATGAAAGAAGTTTTATTTTTAATTGGCAGTTTATTTCAGCTTGGAAATGATACTTTTGATTGTTATAAAGATGTGAAAGATAATATTTATACTCCAGTCACAACCTGTGTTGATTTCGTCGCTTTTAAAAAGAAATTTCTCAACATATTACAGGAAATGAATGTTAAAATAATGGATTTGCCATATAATAAAAAAAATAAAAAAGAATTTTGTATTGTTATAAATGCAATTAATGCAAGAAGTTTGGTGGCAATAGATATGTTTATCAGGTTACAGAAAAAAATAGGCACAAAAATTAATTGGCATAATTTGGATAGAAAATCTATGATTTGTGATATGGGAAAACCTATTAATATTATAAGGTGGGTTTATTATATTTTTCGTTTGCCGCTTTTGAAATAAATATTAACCCAACGATAAAATATTTATAGTTATACTTCGGATGAAAAAGTATAATTTTGTTTCTGTATTATTTGAGTTATTTTTTATGAAATATATAATTTTAAAATTTATAAAATACTTTAGAGCCTTTTGGGTGTTTGGTGTTTGTTTTTCATTTGTTTTTTTTCTAACAAATAATACTATTACAGCACAAACTCCTGATACAATTTTAATCAATCAACTTATAAAAGAAATAGCAAAAGAACAGGTAAAAACTAAAACAGAATTATTTGAGGGAATGTTTCCTTCTTTTCGTGAATGCAGCGGAATACCACATAATTACCAACCCGATAATACAGTTTTTTTTACTGCTATTTCAATTTTTACATTACAAAATCTTCTGCCTTATCTGAAAAATGAAAATAAAATTATTGCCGAAAATGTGATTGAAAACGGTATTAAAAGCTTTATTTATTATAAAAATAAAAAAGGGCCTTTTTATGGTTTTTGGCCTACCGATAGTATTATTATGCCGCATACATATTATTTAAAATATCTTAAATGTATTTTCGGACAAGGTGACGATGCTGATGACGCAGTGATGATTTTGATGGCTTCTAAAAGTAATGATAGTATTTGTAGCGTTTTAAAAAAACGTTTGATTGAAGTAAGTAATTTGAACAGTAAAAGAATTTTTTCTACGTTCAAAAGATATAAAAACATACAAGCTTATAGCACTTATTTGGGATATAAAATGCCTGTGGATTTTGATCTTGGAGTTCAATGCAATATTCTTTATTTTATGTTCGACAGAAAATTACCTTTGGTTAAGCAGGATAGTGCTACAATTAAATTACTTCAACAAATTATTGCAAATAGGGATTACATGAAACACCCTATTTATTTATCGCCATATTATGTAACATCGCCCATTCTTTTATATCATATTTCGAGGTTGATTGGGAAATTTAAAATTAATGAATTAGAACCATATAGGCAACAATTGATTGATGATATAAGAAAATTATATAATAGTGGGAATACAATGGATAATATTATTCTAAATACATCTTTAATTAGGTTAAAAGCAAAACCGTTTAGTTCAGAAATTAACTCATTAAGCGAATTTAAAAAAAGTGACCAAAATAAATTTATTTTTTTTCAGGCAAGAGCTGCATTTTGGTACCCAACACCTTTGAAACAAATTTTTCTTCATTTCAGATATATCAACTATTATTTTTATTGCCCTACTTATAACAAATTATTATGGTTGGAATATCTTGTTGAAAAAAATAGCATCAGTTGGTGGTAACCCTATAGACGAGATTGCAGACAATAACAGACAGTTAAGAAGTAGTAAATCTCATTTAACACTTTAGTTTCTTGGATAATAAATAATAAATAACTAAGGAAAATAGCTAAATTTGTAAAAAAATAAACAATGGAAAACTTTGATGAATATTTAAGACAAGGCGAACCAAACAAAACTGAGAAAGCAAAAGTTTGGAAAACGGCTATCGGCTTGCAACAAGTTGACGGCTTAAAACCATCTGAATATCTCATTGATACTGCTAAACAAAACATTGAAGGAGACATAACCATTGACGAAGTAAAAAAACGCATTGACAGTTATTATCAGCAATACCCAACCAAAACAAACGAAGACCGCACTGAAGAAGCCGACAAGGTTTCGGTAAGAATTGCTGAAATGTTGAGTGAGCAAACCTTTACGTTTTCACCCGCAGAATACTTATCAATTCATCGAAGATTGTTTTCAGGTATTTACAAATTTGCAGGAAAAATTCGTGATTACAATATCACCAAAAAAGAATGGGTTTTGAATGGCGAAACCGTTCTTTATGCAAGTGCAGACAGTTTGAAAGAAACTTTGGAATATGATTTTGAACAAGAAAGAAAATTTAGTTACAAAGGATTAAGCGAACAGGAAATAATAGAACACTTAACACGCTTTATTTCTTACCTGTGGCAAATCCACATTTTTGGCGAAGGCAACACACGAACAACAGCAATTTTCTTAATAAAATATTTGCGAAAATTAGGGTTCAAAAACGTAAACAACGATTTGTTTGCAGATAACTCTTGGTATTTCCGAAATGCACTTTTAAGAGCCAACTACGAAGACTTATCAAGAGGAATTTACAGAACAGAAAAATATTTGATTCGCTTTCTTTCAAACTTATTACTCAAAGAAAATTATTCGCTAAAAAATCGTGAAATGTATATTTTAGCAGAAAATGCAGATGACACTGTAAAGCTACAAATTGAAACTGTAAATGATACTGTATTTTCATTGATTAAGCAAGATAACAAAATAAAGGCGAACGAAATTAGTGAACGATTGAGATTGAGTTTAAGTACTGTGAGACGAAAAATCAAAGAACTCAAAAACAACAGTAAAATAGAACGTATTGGTAGTGATAAAACAGGATATTGGAAAATAAAGGTATAATAGACAAAAATAATTGCTTTTTAACTTACACACTTAACGGAGTAATGTCTTACAACAAACCATTAAACATCTATCCATTTAGGCATAGGCTGAATGTTTGTATTATTTAGTTTTGTTAAAAGTTCTTTATAGTTTTTATCAACTATTAATGCTTCGTAAACATTTAATGGCATAAGCTTTTCGTCAACTGTATGCTTTAAGTATTTTAATAAAGAATCAAAATATTTATTTATATTTAAAAGACCTATCGGCTTATTAATTAAACTTAATTGAATATAACCTAAAACTTCGCTTAACTCATCTAAAGTACCAATACCTCCAGGTAAAACAATATAAGCGTCTGCTTTGTCATAAAGCAAATGCTTTCTTTCTTGCATTGTTTTAGTTACAATTAATTCGGTTAAATTATTATGAACAACTTCTTTTTTTGTTAAAAAATTCGGAATAATACCTATCGCTTTGCCGCCGTTATCCATAACACCTTGAGCAACACTTCCCATAATTCCAATTTTTGCTCCACCATAAACTAAACAAATATTATTTTTAGCAAGGAAAGCTCCTAAATTATATGCGGTTTCGGTATAAATTTTATTATTTCCATTATTTGAACCACAAAAAACTGTTAAATATCTAATCATATAGTAATGTTTTTTACCAATTTTCTTTTATTGTACTTGATTTTAATTCATCCATCTTTTTTACAAAACTTTCAGTAAGTTTCTTAATGTAATTATCAATAAATATTAGTTTTTTCGAGTATTTTGCTTCGTTCTCAGACCAAAATTCAATTGTTTCGTAAGGTTGTTTTTTTTGTTTAAATTCGGTAATGATATATCTGTATTTATTGTCTTTTATCTGAATTGTCATTATATATCCAACTTTATCATTACTACCTCCAACTTCCGAATATTCAATATAATAATCACATTCAATAATACCCTGTGTCAGATCTCGTTTTTTAGTAACGCTTTGCGAATTACTATAAAACTGATTAACCCATGCTATTGCCTGATTATATAGTTTGTCTTTTGTAGTATTCTGAATATCAAATGATTTTGAATATATAACTTTTTTTGTTGTTTCGTCTATATTAAATTTAATGCTCTGAGAATTTACAGTGTTATGTAAAAATAGAAATGCGAAAATAATTAATGTTAATGGTTTCATGTTTATGATTTTAAAATAAAACCTAAGTTATAAAACTAATATTTAAAGAAAAAGCAATTTTTAAATTTATTTGCAAATATTTGCTTTTGCTTTTTGAGACAAGCTATTATAATAAGGATGATTATCAATAGATAAGCATAAGTTAAAATATTGATTAGCTAGTTTTTTTTCATCAAGCGTCTTATACAATAGTCCAATGTTTAGAGCCGAATTTGCAGAAAAAAAGCTGTAGTTTGGATTTTCTTTTTCAATAACAATTTTATAATATTTTATTGCATTATTAATATTGTTTTGTTTGTCATAAATTCTTGCTAATCTGTAATTATATTCAATATTTTCAATTTTAATATTAAATCCAATATTTTTTTCATAATCAGTCAGAAGAGTTAAAGCTTTATTGTAATATCCACCATCAAAAAAAAGCCTTGCTTTTAGTAATGTTTTGTTTGGAATTTTCTTCGAATTAAATTCTTCTAAAGCTTGTTTATCTTCATCAACATCAGTACTACCATATATACTCACATTTTTCATGTATTCATTGTATTTTTCATCATTGTTTTTTAATAAATAATACCATGCAATTTTCTGATTACATTCTTTTATATAGTTTTTTCCTTTAAAATTATCTTTAAAAATTGATAAATATTTAATAGCATCTTCATCTAATCTATACATTTTAGCTTTAGCTAATAAATAATATAAGTAATAAAAAGTAAATTGGTTATTAGTTTTGTATGTGCTTAAAATAGTTATAACTTTATCATTGTCACCTAATTTATGGGCAACCTGAGATGCTGCGAAAATAATAAAAGGAGAAGAAGCAAGTCTTGCGTTTAACATTTCAAGATATTTTTTTGTTTTCTCTTTTTCATAATTAAAGTTTATTTCCAAAAAAACTAAATAAAACAAAACTTCATTTTCAATAAATTTATAATTGTTGTCAGCATGAACATTATTATAGGTTTTTATTAATTCATTTATACCCTGTTTAATGCTTCCATTCATACCAGACAACTTTAACATCCATGAATAACTTTCGGGTATAGTACCAATAATCGAATGTAATACACCCAATGATTTATCATTTAAAATGAAGTCAGGAAACTTTGATTTATTCTCAATTAAAAGATTGTAAGCTTTATATATTTCCATTCCGGCGGTGTAGTATTCACCAAACTTAACTCTCATAATAGCCCACTGTATATTAACTTCAGCTTGGGTATATAAATAATAAGGTGAATTTATATTTCCGGTTTTTAATTTATTTATTCTAATATCTTTATTCCCTTTAATTTTCTCAAAATACTCTTTGTCTTCTGAAATAAAAATCTTGTAAAAATCAAGGCAATTTTCAAGATAAAAAGGAATTAGATTATTGTTGTTAAGTTTTTCGGTTTTAATAATTTCTCTAGCTTCATTGAAATTAAGTTTAAGAATTTCTTGATAAGCTTTTTGGCAATTTGCATTCATATTAAACGAAGCATTAGCGTATAAGCTAAACAATAAAAAATAAAAACAGATAATTATTTTTTTATTCATTTAATTATTTCTGGAAGGTAATAAATATTTATAGATTAATATAAATAAAAAAGGGGGCTAAAATAACCCCCAAAAAACTATTAAACTTCTTCGGTAATTTCGGAATCAACCAAAAGTCTTCCGCAATATTCGCAAACTATTATTTTTTTACGATTTCTTATATCTAATTGTCTTTGAGGTGGAATTTTATTAAAACAACCACCGCAAGCATCTCTATCAACAACAACTACTGCAAGTCCATTTCTAACTTTAGCTCTAATTCTTTTATAAGCAGTAATTAATCTATCTTCAATTATTTTTTCATTTTCTTCAGATTGTTTCATTAACCTTTTTTCATCTTTTTCGGTTTCTGCAACGATATCATTTAATTCTTTTTTCTTAGATTTTATATCTTCTTTTCTTTCTTTTAGTTTTTGTGAAGTTTGATCTAATAATATTTTTTTCTCTTCAACAGTAGCTGCATATTCTTTAATTCTTTTCTCGCAAAGTTGAATTTCTAAACCTTGGAATTCAACTTCTTTTAATAAAGAATCATATTCGCGGCTATTTCTAACATTACGTTGTTGCTTTTCGTATTTTTCCATAGCAACTTTTGATTCTTTTATTTTGGTTTCTTTTTCAGAAACAGATTTTTTCAACTGACTAATTTCTTCTAAAAAATTTTTCTCGCGAGTTTCTAATCCTGCTATTTCGTCTTCTAAGTCTTGAACTTCTAAAGGTAGCTCACCTCTAATAATTCTGATTTTATCTATTTCAGAATCAATTTTTTGTAAAGCGTATAATGCTTTTAATTTACTTTCTACTGTGCTTTCAAGTATTTCGGTGTCTTTTTTTTTCGCCATATTAAAAATAATTAATTGGATTAGTTTTTATTTCTGATAATAAGATTGCAAATGTAGGAAATTTTTTATTAATAATTTCAAACATTAAATCTTTTGTGTAAAATTCACTTTCAAAATGACCAATATCTGCTAAAATAATTTTTTGTTCAGCATCAAAAAACTGATGATATTTAATATCACTTGTTAAAAATATATCGGCTTTTTGTTTTATTGCATCATTAATTAAAAAACTACCTGACCCGCCACATAATGCAACTGTTTTAATAGTTTTATTTTCGCAATCGGTATGCTTAATTACAGGAATATTAAATATTTCTTTTACTTCTTTTAAGAAATCGAAAACTTTAATTTTTTTATCTAATTCTCCAATAATACCTGCACCAATAGTTGAACATTTATTGTCTAAAGAATAAATATCGTAAGCTACTTCTTCGTAAGGATGAGCTTTTATTATATTTTTTATTATTTTATCTTCTTTATCTTTATGGAATATTGTTTCAATTTTAATTTCTTTTTCTTTATGCATTTCACCTTTTTGTCCAACATAAGGATTGCTAGTTTCGGACCCTTTAAATGTGCCGAAGCCTAAGGTATTGTAGCTGCAATTATCATAATTTCCAATATTGCCTCCACCTGCATCAAAAATAGCTTCTCTAACTTTATCTGCATCATTTTCAGGGACATAAACAACTATTTTCTTTAAAACACCTTTTTCTTGTTTTAAAATTTTACAATTATTTAATCCAATTTTAGATGCTATTTTGAAGTTAACACCATTAATAATATTATCAAGGTTTGTATGAGCCGAATAAATAGCAATATTATTTTTAATAGCTTTTATTATAATTCGTTCGATATAATTATTTCCGTTAATTTTTTTTATGCCTTGAAAAATTAAAGGGTGGTGCGTTACTATTAAATCACATTTCTTTTCAATAGCTTCTTCTAAAACTTCTTCGGTACAATCAAGTGCAATTAAAACTTTCTTTGTTGAATCGTTAATGTTTCCTATTATTAAACCTGCATTATCATACGAATCTTGGTATAATAATGGAGCATAATCTTCGAAACACTTAATTAAATCTCCAATTTTCATAATTAAAATTTAATCAAAACAAATAACTATATAAATAAAAAAAGGAAGAAAAAATTCTTCCTTTTTTATAAAAAATATTTTTTAATATTAGTCAGCTATTTCGAAATGAACTCTTCTATTAAAGTTTAATGCGTTAAATTGAGTTAAGTCAACTAAATGATCAGTTTCACCTTTGCTTTCGATAATAAGTCTTTCTTCTTCAATTCCTAAAGCTATAATAGCATCAGCAACAGCTTGAGCTCTTCTCATCCCTAATCTAAAGTTATATTCATCAGTTCCAAAAGAATCAGTATGACCAATAACTCTAATTTTTGCACTAGGATTAGCTTTCATATAATTATAAACAACCATTAATAAAGAACAATTATGTGGTCCTAAAACAAACTCTCTTTCAAAGAAAATTACAGGAAGAAAATCTCCACCTTTTCCGCCAACAGCATTTCCGCTTCCGCTTCCACCAGCATTTTTTAATGAAATACCTTTAAAGTTAACATATTTTGCATCTTCTGGTTTTGTATCTTTTTCTTCGTCAATAATATCAGCAACACCATCATTATCAGAATCAATAGCTCTACCATATTTATCAACTTGAGTTCCAACAGGAGAAAATCTTTCTTTGTCAACATTGTCAGAAATACCGTCTCCGTCAGTATCATTAGCTGAAGAGAGTGCTATTTTTGCTGTGTCACAATTAACTGCATAAGCTGTATTTCTTGCATACATAGAATACATACTTGCATTCATTTTATATTTTTTACCTTTTTCATTAATTTCAGGAGTTAAAAATTCAAGAACTATATAATATTTATACATTCCAAAATTTATTTCATTAAAAGAAGTATAAGTTCCCATCGCCTCACCGCTTTTACCAACGTTAATTTTTAAAACGCCATTTCCATCTGTATCAGTGCTAGAACCTTCTTGCCAAACTAATTGTTTGCCTTTGTTCTTTTCGTATATTTTAACGCTCCATGTTACTGTGCCATTAGAATAAGGATCTTTTGTTTTAGCTGCAGTTACTGGTATAGAAAATGTAAATGGAACATTTTTTTGTTGAGCATATAATCCAATGCAAAATAAGATTATTGTTGAAATTAGTACTAATCTTTTCATAAGATATTTCTTTAATTTTTTTTATAATAAATTTAAACTTTTCCAAAAATACTAAATATTAAATCTTTTCAAATAATATTATTAATTTTTTTTGAATTTATTTATTAATAAGAAATCAACAATGTTATTCTATTGTGTTTAAGTAATTGATTTGCAATATTTTAATCAATAATTTACTAATATTATGACTTTTTATTTTTTTTTAAGTTTTTTATATAAATAAATAAAAAAATGAAACTAATATATATTTAATTTTATATTTTATAATTTTGGAGCAATAATTTTCTAAAAAATGATATGTATAAAATAGTCATAATTTTTGTTATTCTTTTAGCCAGAATATCATTTATTCAAGGCCAGCAAAACAATATTCTTCCACAAGCAATTAAGTGGTATTCTCTTGAAGAAGCCCAAAAATTAGTGAAAGAAAATCCGAAAAAAATATTAATCGATTTTTATACAGAATGGTGTGGCCCTTGTAAAATGATGTTTAAAAACACATACTCAAATCCTGTTATAATTAATTATATAAACAATAATTTTTATCCAGTTAAATTTAATGCAGAGGGTAGTGACACCGTCTTGTTTAAAGACAGCACATATTATAATAATGGTTATGATAAAGAAAAAACAGGAAGAAATTCGACTCATAGTTTAACATATATTCTTTCAAATTTAAATAATAGTATAAAATACCCTTCAACTACTTTTCTTGATGAAAATTTAAATGTTTTAACTGTAGTGCAAGGAGTTATTGCTCCAAATGAGTTTTTGTCAATATTAATTTTCTTTGCCGAAGATGTTTACAAAAACATTGATTTTAATGCATTTAATAAAAATTATATAAACACTTTTGATACAATCCCCGAAATTCAAAAAATTAATTGGGTGAGTTTTGAAAAAGCATTAGAAATACAAAAATCTGAAAAAAAGAAAATTCTACTTTATTTATATGGAGAATGGAATTATTCTTCTAAAATAATGTTTAACACTACTTTTTCTAATCAATTTATTAGTGATTATATTAATAAGAATTTTATTTGCGTAAATTTTAATTCAATTTCACAAGACACATTAAAATATAAAGATAAGATTTTTATTAATGAAAATAAAGGTCACCCATTTCATCAATTCCCTGTTTTTCTACTTCAAGGAGTAATGAAAATGCCATCAAGTGTTTTATTTGATGAAGAAGGAAATATAATAACACCTATTCCAGGATATTTTGATCCCATAAATTATGAGGTAATATTAAACTTTTTTGGCGGAAATATCTATAAGGATAAGAACACATCATGGACTCAATTCAAAAAAGATTTTAGTGGATTTGTAAAATAATTTTCGATTTTAATTTTTTGTTATTTATATTTATATTACATTTGCATAATTATTAAATTTAATCAATTACAAAAATGAATGACGGAATAGTAAAATTTTTCAATGAATCTAAAGGTTTTGGATTTATTATTGACTCAAAAACAAAAAAAGAATACTTTGTACATGTGTCTGGTTTAATCGACAAAATCAAAGAAAATGACGAAGTTGTTTTTAACCTTCAAGAAGGTAAAAAAGGTCTAAATGCAGTAAATGTAAAAATAGCTTAAGAAAAGAAACTATATATATTATAAATATAATTGAAAGTTTTTTTATTATTTATTGTGAAAGTGGAGTTTAACAACTCCACTTTTTTATTTAAATTAATTAGTGTTTAATACAAAAAAAACAAATAAACATTTGCAAATAATAATTTTATGATTAATTTTGCAAATCGAAAAAAATAAAATTAAATAAAATGAAAAAAGACATTCATCCATCGGATTATAGATTAGTTGTTTTCAAAGATATGTCAAATGAAACTTCATTCTTAACAAAATCTACCGTTAAAACTAAAGAAACTATTCAATGGGAAGACGGAAAAGAGTATCCTCTAATTAAATTGGAAATTTCTAATACTTCTCATCCTTATTTTACTGGTAAAATGAAATTAGTTGATACAGCTGGTAGAATTGATAAATTTAAAAATAAATATAAAAATCATATCACTAAAAAAACTCAAGAAGAATAAAATTTATTTTTTCTTTAAAAAAAGCCCTTTTAAGGGCTTTTTTTATGTATATTTATTGACAAAAAAATAAAATATATGAATTTTATATTATTTGATGATAAAAATTTTCGTGAAAGTTTACTGCCTTTAACCTATACACGTCCAATTTGTGATATTCGAATAGGGATATTAACTATAAGAGAAAAATGGGAGTTTTTATTAAACACGAAAACGTCTTCTTTAACACAAGATTATTTAAGTGAAAAATTTCAATTAATAATGCAATCAAATAATTGTTTTATTAATGGGGCTATTTTACCTGATAAAATAATAATTAATGAAATTCAAAAATTAAAGCAAAATCAAGCTTTAATAAATAATGATATAATAATTGCCGTTAACTCTAATTCAAACGAAGATATTTTTGATTTAGAAAAATTTGAAATCATTAAATATAATAACAGTATCAATTTCATTAAAAACACTTGGGATATTTTCACGAAAAATAATAATGAATTAATTAGTGATTTCGACCTCGTAACATCAAATAAAACAAGTGAACCTCTTTCTTCAACAAATACAAAAATAGGTAATTATCCTGTTTTTATAGAAAAAGGAGCCATTGTTGAATGCTCTGTTTTTAATACAACTAGTGGCCCTATTTATATTGGCAAAGAAGCCGAAGTAATGGAAGGAAGTTTAATAAGAGGTCCTTTTGCCTTATGTGAATATTCGACTTTAAAAATGGGTGCAAAAATTTATGGAGCAACCACAATAGGTCCTTACTGTAAAGTTGGTGGCGAAGTTAATAATAGCGTTTTTTTAGGATATTCGAACAAGGCTCATGATGGATTCATAGGGAATTCTGTTATTGGTGAATGGTGTAATATAGGAGCTGATTCAAATAATTCTAATTTAAAAAACAATTATGCCGAAGTAAAACTTTGGGATTATTCACAAGAAAAATTTATTAATACAAATCTACAGTTTTGTGGATTAATTATGGGTGATCATTCAAAATGTGGCATTAATACTATGTTTAATACCGGTACTGTTGTAGGATTTAGCTCTAATATTTATGGAAGTGGTTTTCCAAGGAATTTTGTACCTTCATTTTCATGGGGAGGTGCATTAGGTTTTACCGACTTTAAGCTAGATAAAGCAGTTGAAATCGCAAAAATAGTAATGGAAAGAAGAAATTTAATATTTGATGAAAAAGAATATAAAATTTTTGAACATATTTATAGTTATAGTCATAAATACAGAAAAATTTAATAAAAAATAATACTATGAATGATAAACCTTTTTTTCATTCCGCAATTATTAATGATGACGAAGATTCAATTTCTATAATTACAGATGAATTTGAAGATAAAACATTTTCAGAAACTTTGCCAGAAGAATTACCAATTTTACCATTAAGAAATACAGCACTTTTTCCTGGAATATTGATTCCTATTACAATAGGAAGAGAAATGTCTATAAAACTTGTTAATGACGCATATAAAGGGAATAAAATTATTGGCGTTGTAGCTCAAAAAGATACATCTATAGAAAATCCAACAAAAGAAGATCTACATAATATTGGAACCGTTGCTGTTATTATTAAAACTTTGAAAATGCCCGATGATAATACTACGGTTATTATTCAAGGTAAAGTTAGGTTCGAAATTCAAGAAATGGTTAAAACAGAGCCTTATTTTATTGGTAAAATTAAGAAATTAGAAGAAGAAAAACCTGAAGATAAGGATAAAGAGTTTAATGCTATTTCGGATTCTCTTAAAGAAACAGCATTGCAAATAATTAAAAGTTCACCCAATATCCCCCCTGAAGCTTCTTTTGCAATAACAAACATCGAAACGCCAAACTTTCTTATAAATTTTATTTGCACAAATAATAATATTCCGATTAGCGACAAACAAAAGCTATTAGAAACAAGTAACTTAAAAAACAGAGCATTATTAGCTTTAGAAAATTTAAATAAAGAATTACAGCTTTTAGAATTAAAAAATAAAATTCAGAAAAAAGTTAGAACTGATATCGACAATCAACAAAAAGAATATTTTCTTCATCAACAAATAAAAACTATTCAAGAAGAACTTGGAAATGGAGGAACAGAGCTTGAAATAGAAGAACTAAAAAAGAAAGCTAAAAACAAAAAGTGGTCAAAAGAAGTTAGCGATAAATTTGAAAAAGAAATTCAGAAATTACAAAGAATGAATTCGGCTAGTCCCGAATATTCGATTCAGGTTAATTATCTTGAAACACTCGTTGAAATGCCATGGAATCTGTTCACAAAAGATAATTTCGATTTATCAAAAGCCGAAAAAATATTAGAAAGAGACCATTATGGTTTAGATAAAGTTAAAGAAAGAATAATTGAATATTTAGCTGTTTTAAAATTAAAAGGTGATATGAAATCGCCAATATTATGTTTTTATGGCCCGCCTGGCGTTGGTAAAACATCACTTGGAAAATCTATCGCTGAGGCGCTTAACAGAAAACATGTGCGTATTTCTTTAGGTGGTATTAGAGACGAAGCTGAGATAAGAGGGCATCGAAAAACATATATAGGAGCAATGCCCGGTCGAATAATTAAAAATATTAAAAAAGTTAATTCATCTAATCCTGTATTTGTTTTAGATGAAATAGATAAGTTAACCTATAATATACAGGGAGACCCGTCATCAGCTCTTTTAGAGGTTCTTGACCCAGAACAAAATTATTCTTTTCACGATAATTTTTTAGAAGTTGATTTCGATTTGTCTAAAGTTATGTTTATTGCAACGGCTAATTCTTTAGAGACAATTCAACCTGCTTTAAGAGATAGAATGGAAATTATTGAAATAAACAGCTATCTACTTGAAGAAAAAATATTAATTGCAAAAAAACACCTTATTCCTAAGCAATTAAAAGAGCACGGTTTAACTAAAACAGATATAATATTTGATAAAGAAATAATAGAAAAAATTGTTTCAGAATATACTCACGAAGCAGGAGTTAGAGCTTTAGAAAAAGTTATAGCGAAAATAATTAGAAAAATAGCAAAATATAAAGCTTTTAATCAAGATTATAATAAGAAATTAAAGGCAGAAGATATTAGCACAATATTAGGGCCTCAATTAATTACAAAAGACCGCTACGAAGGCAATGATATACCTGGTGTTGTTACTGGTTTAGCTTGGACACAAGTAGGAGGAGATATTTTATTTATAGAGGTAAGTCTAAGTAAAGGGAAAGGTAATTTTAGTATAACAGGTAATTTAGGTTCTGTAATGAAAGAATCAGCTACCATTGCTTTAGAATATCTAAAATCAAACTATAAAAAGTTTAATATTGATTATAAAATATTTGAAAATACAAATATTCATATACATGTTCCAGAAGGAGCAACTCCTAAAGATGGACCTTCTGCAGGTATTACGCTTTTAACAGCTTTGGTTTCGGCAATAACAAAACGAAAAGTTAAAAAAGCTATTGCAATGACAGGTGAAATAACATTGAGAGGTAAAGTATTGCCTGTTGGCGGAATTAAAGAAAAAATATTAGCTGCTAAAAGAGCTAATATCAAAGAAATTATTTTAAGCAAGTCTAATAAAAAAGATGTTGATGATATAAATAAACTTTATGTTGAAGGACTTAAATTTAGTTATGTTGAAACAATGGATGAGGTTATTTCTTTAGCTATAATATAGATGTAAAACAAATTTTTAAAAATAATTATATATGAGAAAAATATACTTAATAATTTTAATTGCGATAATTTTTATTGCGGCCGAAGAAAATAATAAAAATAATTTTTATAATCTTAAAGCTAAAACAATTAATGGTAAAGATTTCGATTTTAATTCTTTAAGAGGCAAAAAAGTATTGATTGTAAATGTCGCATCTAATTGCGGATACACAAATCAATATAAAGGATTAGAAGAATTATATCAAACATATAAAGACAGTAATTTTGTTATCATTGGATTTCCTTCTAATGATTTTAGTAATCAAGAACCTGGTACAAATAAAGAAATTGCTAAATTTTGCGAAAAAAATTATGGGGTCTCATTTTTAATGATGGAAAAAATTGTAGTAAAAGGAGAAGAAATGCATCCTGTTTACAAATGGCTAACTAAAAAAAGCGAGAATGGGATTCTAGATTCAGAAGTAAAATGGAATTTTCAAAAATATATGATAAATGCAGATGGAATTTTATTCGGATTTGCTTTAACTCAAGAATTGCCAAATTCAACAAAAATTGTATCTTGGATAGGAGGTAAATGATATTTTTTACAATTATTAATTGCAATGTAATTGTTTGAATTTCAGTGCTTTTTGTTTGAATAAAAAAAAAATAAAAAAAAGGGGTGAAAAAAAAAATTGTGATTTAATATATTTTTAAAAAAAATGCATTTATTTGCAAAAAAAAATATATTAATATATGATTACGTAGATGAAAAATACTTATTTCGATTTAATAGAGCAAAGTTATTATTTTCCTCAAGAAGGCTTTGATTTAAGAGACAACTCTTTAACTTTCCAAGGAATTTCATTAACTTACTTGATAAAAAAGTACGGCACACCGTTCAGATTTTTTTATTTACCTAAGATAGGTGAACAAATTAAAAAAGCCAGAAATTTATTTAATAAGTCGATAAAAAAGCATAACTACAAAGGTAAGTATTTTTATTGCTATTGCACCAAATGTAATCACTTTTCGCATGTTATAAACGAAGCGTTAAAACATAATGTTAACTTAGAAACATCATCATCTTACGATATAGATTTAATACTAAACCTATATCATGATGGTAAAATTAATAAAGACAGAACAATAATTCATAACGGATATAAAACGGATGAACATTTAAAGAAAATAATTGATTTAAATAATTTTGGATTTAAAAACTCAATCATCATTATAGACAGTATTAATGAATTAGAAAGAATACAACAGTTTATTGGAACTAAGAAAATAAAGATAGGTATTAGAATGGCTATAAACGAACAGTCACAGTCTTCGTATTACACATCAAGATTAGGTCTTAGAAATACCGATGTTTTAAGTTTTTATAGAAATCATATAAAAACAAATAAAAATTTAGAATTTACAATGCTTCATTTCTTTGTTGATTCAGGAATTAAAGACAGCGTGTATTATTGGGGTGAATTCCATAGAGCTTTAAGTTTGTATATTGAATTAAAAAAAGAATGTAAGTCTTTAAATTCGTTCAACTTAGGTGGAGGATTCCCAATTAGAAATCATTTAGGTTTTGAGTATAGCTATGAATATATTATTGGTGAAATAATTAATAATATTAAAGAAGCTTGTGTTAAATATGATATTGATGAACCAGATATTTATACTGAATTTGGTAAATATACAGTAGGAGAATGTGGTGCTATTATATTTAAAGTACTAGAGCAGAAACAACAAAATGATTCTGAATTATGGTATATAGTTGATAATAGCTTAATGAATACAATTCCAGATGCTTGGTCGATTCATGAAAAATTTATATTACTGCCAATCAACAAATGGGAAAATGCATATAAAAGAATTAATATTGGAGGTATAAGTTGTGATCATTCAGATTATTACAATTCTGAAGACTTAAATCAAGAAGTTTATTTGCCAACATTTTCAAATGAAGAAGAAGAACCGCTTTATCTTGGCTTTTTTCATACAGGAGCATATCAAGATTCAATAAGTGGTTATGGTGGAATAAAACATTGTTTAATCCCTTCTCCTAAGCATGTAATTATCGATAGAGATGAAAAGGGTAATTTTGTTGATTTTGTTTATAGAAACGAACAATCTTATGATGAAATGTTTAAAATTTTAGGATATAATACAAATATTGAGAATACGGTTAAAATAGAGAAAAAATAATAAATTAAATGTATGAAGAAGCAAAATAAACTTAGAGTTATTCAAGATTATGAAAAAATTAGTAAAGACATTAAAGAGCAAATTAAACTAGTTTATCCTGAAGGTTTTTCAGACAATCTTATTGAATTTAGAAATGCAAAAGGAGAAAAAGTTAGTGCATTGCCATTTGAAACAGACGACAAAATTTATATGATTAGAATGTCGGTTAGTAAAGCTGAACAAATAATTAAAGATGATGAGGATTATGATGAATATGGAATATTAAAAGTAAGCACTAAAGAAAAATATGAAGATAAATATTCTGATATTGATTATATGTCTGAATACATTGGTAATCCAGAGGTTGAATTAGAAATTGATAAAGATGAAAAAGATGATGATTATGATGATAAAGATGATGATTACGGTGATGGCATTAAAAATAGTGGTGACGATGACGATGACGACGAAGATGATGACGATGATAGCATTGAGCTAGATGATGACGATTTAGACGATGAAGACGACATCAAATAAAAAAATAGAAATAAAAAAAGGGGAATTTGAAAAATTCCCCTTTTTTTATTTAATATAATAAATATTATTCAGCAATAACTTCAAATTCAATATCAAGATTGATGTCTTTATATAAACCAACATTTGCTTTATATTTTCCAAGTTCTTTAATTGAATCAGCTTTAACCGAAATCTTTTTTCTATCAACTTTCAATCCGTTAGCATTTATCGCATCTGCAATTTGAATAGCATTAACAGAACCAAATATTTTTCCTGTTGAACTAACTTTTGCACCTACTTTAATGCTTAATTTTTGAAGTTTTTCTAGTTCAGCTTGTGCTTCTTTTCTAAGTTTTTCTTCTTTGAAAGCCCTTTGTTTAAGGTTTTCAGCTAAAACTTTTTTATTAGAACCAGTAGCTTCAATAGCTTTACCCTGTGGAATAAGAAAATTTCTGCCGTAACCGTTTTTAACACTTACAACATCATCTTTGTATCCAAGGTTTTTAATATCTGTTTTTAAAATCACTTCCATAATAATGTCTCCTTATTTTAATAAATCTCCAACATAAGGTAAAATAGCTAAATGTCTAGCTCTTTTAACTGCTTGTGTAACTTTTCTTTGGTATTTTAAAGAAGTGCCAGTTATTCTTCTAGGTAAAAGCTTACCTTGTTCATTAATAAATCTTTTTAAAAATTCACCATCTTTATAGTCAATGTATTTAATACCACTTCTTTTAAAACGGCAATATTTTTTCTTCTTAACCTCTACCTGCGGAGGTGTTAGATATCTAATTTCACTTTCTGCCATAGCTTAAGCCTCCACTTTTTCTATTTTGTTTTTATTTCTTTTTTTAATATTATAAGCAAGAGAATGCTTATCTAACTTAACAGTTAAAAAACGCATGATTTTTTCATCATGTTTTAATTCTGTTTCAAACTTTTGAATGATAGGGCCATCAGCCTTATATTCAATTAAATGATAAAAACCAGTCGACTTCTTTTGAATAGGATAAGTCAACTTTTTTAAACCCCAGTGATCTTCAAAGATTATCTCAGAACCCAAAGAAACTAATATTTCTTTGAATTTTTTGATAACATCCTTTACTTGATCTTCGGATAAAACCGGAGTAATAATGAACGTTGTTTCGTATTGATTAACCATTTTAATTTAATTTAATTTATTTAAGATTTTTAAAAAATGAACCGCAAAATAACAAAAAATATTTTTAATTTACAACTTTTTCAAAATAAACTTTGTTTTATTCGTCTTCCCATTCAAATATTACATTGTTTTTCTTAGTTGTACTGTTGTCTTTATTGTTGTTAGAATCGGTGTCCTTGGGCCTTTTTGAGAATAAATTTTTAAAATTATCTTTCTCTGTTTTTAAATCTTCTTTAATCTTTTTTGCAACACTTTTAGTATCATACGAAAATTTTGGATTATCGACAGTTCCTGTTAATGATACATATAAAGATGTTCTTCCTTTTGTTTCTTCTTCGTTTATTAAGAATTCTGAATTTTCTTTTTTGTTCTTTTTTGCTTTGTTTGACAATAATTCAGATAAAAGTAATTTAATTTTATAGTCAATTTTATTGTCAAATGTGTGATTTCCACTTAAATCAATATCTAATGCACTCGATTTTATTTCCATATATGGAATAGAAATAACTTTGTTTTTTATTGAAATATTATTTTTTAAGGTCGAGAATTTTATATGTTCTAATTCACTTAAACTAATAAAACGAGATAGGCTTTCGAGCGATTTATAATTTATTAATTCACCATTTTTTACAATAACATCGCAGTTTACAATTAAATTATCTTGAAATAGTTTAATGTCGCCTAAAATTGAACTAAAATTTATGTTTGCATTTAAAACGCCATTTATATTTTTTGATGTAATATTGGTTTGATTAAAGTTGTTAAAGCTTGAGAATAATTGCTGAATATTAATGTTGGTTAAATTTAAGCTACTGTTTATCAAATATTTATTATTATTGTTTTTTAAATTAATATCTCCAATAAAACTGCCATTTAGAATTAATGAATTAATATTCTGAACCGAGATAATATTATCTTTTATATATAAAATACAATTGAAATTTGTTGCTTTTAGTTTTTCGTAAACAACCTTTTTTGAATTAATATCACATAACAATTCAATTTTTTTATCAGAATAAGTACTAGTATTAGATTCCGTTTCATCAAAAAACAATATTTCATCAAGGTTTATTAGTTTAGAATTAACATCAATATCTATTAATAAATCTGAATTATCATTAGTAAATTCTTTTACATTTCCATTGATATTAAAATCCGAATCAGAATATATTCCAACTAACTTTTGAATTAAAATTTCATCTTTTTTTAATTCAAAAACACCATTAATATCTTGAAATGAATATGGGTATTGTTTTAATTTTATGTTAGTTTCAGTTAATTTAATTGAACCGGTATTTTCTCCATTAAAAAAGTTTTTATACGTGAATTCATTAATATTGTTAATTATACCATTGAGTTCAAATTTTAAACTGCAAACGCCATTAATTTTTTCAATATCATCATTGTTTATTTGTTCATTTATATCCGATAAATCTATTTCTCCGTTAATTGTTCCTTTGTAATTTATTGTATTTAAGTTATTTAAATCAATATTTCCAGTTAAAATATTATTGTTAATGCTAAATTCGTATTTGCTAATCGTGATAGAACTATTTTCTAAATCATAGTTTTTATCTTGCTCATAAACACCAATTAGATTAATATCTTCAAATTTATATTTCTTGTATTTATAAATACCTTTTTCTATATCAAAGTTAATTAATATTTTAGGGCATCTACTGCTACTTAAAATCCCATTAATTTTTCCATTAAAATTAATATTACCATTAACTTCTAAACTATCAAAATTATGCTTAAAGCAAATAGGAATAATGCCTTTAACTTCATTAATATCAGAATTATCGGCTTTAAAATCAATATTTACCAACAAATCATTTTTCATATTAAAAGAACCATTTATAAAAAAATCAATATTATTAAAATTTAGTTCACAATCTTTTAATTCAAGTTTATCGTTAAAATATTTAAGGTTTGAATTTATTTTCCCATTTATATTTTCGTAATATCTTTTATTGCTCAGGTAAAGATATTTTACTAAGAAATTATTATTTAAATTAGTTTCAATATTTGAAGAATTAAAATCTCCTTTCAATGAAAGGTTGTCGAAAAAAAGATGTGTTTTAATAATTGTTTCTTCATTAACATATATAAAATTAGAATTTGTAAGTTCAATTTTATTAAGTTTAATATTAGCTTTTGAATTTGAATTTTTGGTCTCTTTTAGGCAGTAATAGTTGTAGTATCCGTTTTTATTTGCTTTTATTTTTATTTTAGAATTGTCTAGAGCAATTTTTTTAATTGAAAAGTTTTCAGAGATAATATCCCAAATATTAAAATAAACATAAAGTTTTTCGGTAAATAAAAGAGTATCATTGTTGAAATTATCTTTTTTGTTTTTATAATTTTCAATTATTAGAACTTCATTAAATAGGATTGTTGTATTAGGGAAAGTTTTTAAAAAAGTAATATCAATCTCTTTTATTGAAATTTTTGATTCGAAATAATTATTTAGTTCCGCTTTAGCAATATTTTTAATTTTATCGCCTTTTAAAAATAATATTAACGAAATAGCTGATATTATAACTAAAAATAAAATAAGTAAGGATATTATGACTGCTTTAAAAATCTTCATAAAAAATGTTTTGTCAAAAATATTTAAAAAAAACACAAATAAAAAAAATTATTGAAAATATTCAGAAAGCACATCAATAGATAAAATATCAATATTTTTATCTAGATGAAAACTAATATGATTAATTAATGTTTTAAGTATAATAATTTTATCTGCGTTTTCTATTTTTAAATTATTTAAATCATTTATTTTTGTTTGAATTAAATTGTTTAAAATATTAGAATGTTTTGTTTCAAATGTCGGTGAACTGTCAAGTATATTTGCAGAAAACTCACCTTCTTTTATATTAAAACTTGTATTTTTAATAGAATAATTATTAAGAGGGTTTATGCCTAAAAACCTAGAATAGTTTAATAAAAAATAAAGATGAAAATTTGCAGATAATTCTTTTTCGCTATTAATATATTCAATTGTATTTGATAAAAAGTTGAATAATGCTATATTTTCTTCTTCTTCTATTATTGTTTTATAAATAATTTCGGAAATAAATATAGAAATAGCTGTTTTGATAGGATTAAAATTAATATAAGAATTGTAAATATTTTTACTTAATTCTTTAATAGTATTTAAGTTGTTTTTTTCATTTTTGGTTACAACCATTTCAATTATAGATAAAGGTTGCAATTGATTAACTCTTATTTTTGAGTTTTTATTTTTAATCCCTTTTATTATATATGACTGTATTCCAAAGCTTTGTGTGTAAATTTTTGAAATTATGCTCGAATCAGAGTAATTAAAATTTTTAAGGACAATGCCTTTAGTATTATAATACATTTTAATTAATAACTAATATTTTTGTGGTATATGTTTTAGAACCATCTGTATTTGTACAAAAGACAACATAAACACCAGTTTTCACTCTTTCTCCACTAAAGTTTTTCCCGTCCCAAACAGCCTGTCCGCCTTCTGCAAATACTTCATAAACTAAATTGCCTGATATATCGGTAATTTTAACATTAGCATCTTTAACCAATCCTTTAATAGCTATTAACCCGGTATAATCAGATTCAACAGGATTAGGGTAAGCAAATACATTGTTATATTCATCTTCACCTTTTGTTGCAGTTCCTTTAAACGAAATTAAACCTTTGTCTGTTCCAAAAAAAACTTCGCCATTTTTTTCATTAATAGTAATTGATATAATATTATCAGAGAATAATGGGCTATTTTCTGATGTGAAATGGTAAATTTCTTCTTGACCATCTTTTGAGAACAAATAAACTCCTGATGTTTTTGTTCCACACCATTTTCTATTAGCACCATCAACTGCAATATCAGTAACAGTTTCTGTTCCTAGTAGATATTGAACATAACTATCTTGTTCAATTTTAATTTGTTGGGCATCAAAGTTTTCGTCAGAAAAAATATTTTCAGGATTATAAAATACAGCTAATCCTTTGGTTGTTCCAATCCAAATACTCCCATCTAAATCCATCGCTATACTATGAACGTCATTTGATGGTAAATTCCCTTTGCCAACACTATTGCTTAATGTTATTAAGTTATCGTCAGTTGTATTGTCTAGTGTATTATTGTCGTTAAAAACAGCTATGCCTTTGCCTTTAGGACAAATAACCCATTTGTAATTATTGTTATCTATTAAAATTTTAGATACTTCTGCATTTTTAAAAATAGGACCTAATGAATATGAATGCCAAGAATTAGTTTTTGTTTTAACAACAAGTTGTTTTTCTACATTTGCATTAGACATCCATAGGTTGCCATTTTTGTCATATTTTAATCCACCTATTCCAGCCCAATAATATGAAATGGCTACTCTAGATATTGCATTATTGGTATTAAGTTCATTGTAAATGTTTATTAGCTCATTGTTTTTAAATTCTAATAAACCTTGTTTCCAAGAACCAGCAAAAAAATGATTTTTATCTTCTGGGTTATATGCTACACATACAATATCAAATATTGTATCCATTTTACTTGTATTTTCTTTATTTATTTGTTTCCATGAAGATCCGTTAAAAGAACAAACACCATCAGTACTCCATGTGTTTCCCATTGATTCATTATAGCTTCCACTAGCTATACATATATTATCGTCTAATATATCTAAATCAAAAGCACTTGAGATTAATGGAGAATTTGGAGTTAATAGTTCATAATTCCAAGTATCAGTAGTTTTTAGTAAACCAAGTTTTTTATCTGCCAACCAAAATACATTTTCGTCATCAACAGTTATTTCAAGAATATTGCATGAAGGTCCGGTTAAATTGGTATAGTTCCAAAAATCTAAATTTCTTTCAAAATTTGTATTATAAGAAATAGCGTTATAATGAGTGCATAAAAATAGTTTATCTTTATGTGCCTTCAAATTAGCTGCCTGAAACATTAATGATGAATCAATAATATTAAATGTACTTCCGTCATAATAATAAATTGCGTCAGTATTTGTTAAAACTATATTAACAATAATCTTATCATTAAAAACTTCAATTTGAGAAATTTTATTGTCAGGATAAAAATTGATTAGACTCCAAGATGATGGGTTTGAAAGATTTACTCCAGAAACAGGGGCTTTATAAATACCTTTATCTGTTGCTACATAAAAATAATTATTAAATTCAACAATATCATTAACTGATAAATTATAATCAACGTAATATGTATCTTTAATTTCCTCTTTATTTATGTCAAGTACAATTATTCCAAAACCACAAGAAATATAAGCCAAATTGTCTTTTATGTATATATTATTTATGCTTTTATTTCCTTGAATAATTTTTCTTTTTATATCAGATAAATTTACAATTCTATTGTCTTTAATTAAATCTATATTTGAATTTGAATATGCAATAATTAATGTTTTTAATAAATCACTATAATCTATTTTTTTTATGCCAATATCAGATAAACCATTAATTTTTGAATATTTAGTTATTTCACCACTTGATTTATTGTATGAAAAAAGAGCCAAATCAGAAGCACAATAAACTAATTCACCTGCATTTACAACATTATTGGCATTATTGTATGGAACATAATCTTTCCATTGCTGAATACCTACGTCTTGAGAAAATATATTAATAGTACAAAATAAAAATAAGAGAATAAAAATAAATTGTTGCATACTAAATTTTAATATAATTACAAATAAAGATATTTATAAATTCAAAAATATAAACCCAAAACGAACTTACCTAAAAAATATTACTTTTTATTGATTTTTTTAACTCTCAAAAGAAAATAACAAATAATAAGTTGAAAATTTTTAAAGAAAAAATACAAGAAATGAAACTTATATGTTTTAACGTCGTAATTAGAAGCATAAAGTTGAAAATAATTTTTATAAAATATTGCTTAAGTAAGCCAATTGCTTACCCTACTTAAATGATGAATGATAAATCAGGTTTTGTTTGTAAAATGGAACCTGATTTTTTATTTCCACTTTATCGTTTTAACAAGATAACTAATATCTTCTTTAATAAAATTTACTACTGGTAATAAACTGTCTATATTAGGTTTTGCATAAAAATAAAGAGACCCTCTAATAAAATGCAAATTACTATCTGTAACAAAAAACTGGCAAGAAGAAGCAACATTTCCTTCAATATTATAAATAATACCAAATTTTCTGTTAATGGTATCATTTATTAATTCTTCTTCTATTCCATTTGCTTTACTTATATGTCTATTTAAAAATTTTCTATTGTCTTCCAAAAAATTATTTAAATCACTTTTATTATTAATTCTTTCGTAGCTAATATATAATGTTGCTTTATATTTGGGGAATAAAATATTAATCCAGCATGGATTAACAGAATCTTTTCTTTTATCTATAAATGAGTAATTTGGAATTTTAAATGAAAAAGAACAATCTGATTTGTATTCAATATAAGATTTTTTCGGAAAATCTATTCTCATATAACCTTTAGGTTTTGGAGTGTAATTTTCTTTACATGAAAAAAATGCAAATAAAAGCAGGAGTAAAATTGTTGTGTTTAGTTTCATTTATTTAATGGTTACAAGTATTTTATTGATTTTTCTGTTGTTCGAATCTTCAATTTTAAAAATAAAATTATGAAAATAAAATGTGTCGCCAATATTAGGTATCTCACCTTTTAATTCAAGTATAAAACCTCCAATAGAATCGCAATGTTCGGTATAATTATCGAAAACATTGCTGTTAATTCCAAGAATTTTTGAAAAGTCATTTAATGATATTTTTGCTTCGAATGTATAATTGTTTTCATCAATTTTTTTGAATAATGTGTTTGTGTCATCATCTTCATCAATTTCACCAACAATTTCTTCTAAAATATCTTCTAAAGTAACAATACCTGATGTGCCTCCGTATTCATCAACAATTATCGCTATATGTGTTTTCTTTTGTTGGAATTCTTTTAATAAATCATCTAATTTTTTGTTTTCGGGAATAAAATAAGGCTTTCGCATCAAACTATTCCATTTAAAGTCATCGTCTTTATCGGTATGATCAATAAGATCTTTTATATGAAGAATGCCAATAACAGTATCAAAATTTTTCTTGTAAATAGGAAAACGAGAGTAGCCAGAATTTAATGCATTTTGTAAAAGTTCTTTAAATGGAGTATTCTCATCAAAAGCAATAATATCAAGTCGCGATTTCATTATTTCTGTAACTTCTATCTGGCCAAAATTAATTATGCTTTTTAAAATATTTTCCTGATCATTGTTTTTATTAGTTGCAGTTATTTCAAGTGCTTTAGATATCTCATCAACTGTTAAATTGTTATTAATTATATTTGTTTTTTCAATAATATTATCAATTATAGAAGTAGTTGAAACTATAATTTTATTTAAAGGATAAAATATTTTATTTAAAATATACACAGGTTTTGCAGATAAAGAAGCTAATTTCAATTTATGTTTAGAAGCATATCCTTTGGGAATAATCTTTCCCATAAATAGCATCAATAAAGTAATTACTAATATTTGAATAATATAAACATATAAATAAAATTTTCCATTTAATATTATTGATGTAATATATGTTGATAAAATTATTATTCCGATATTAATAAAAATATTAGTTATAAGAATTGTAGAAATTAAATATTTTGGTGATTCTAATAATTTAATTATTGTGTTTTTGTTTTTGACTTTTGAAGATTTTATTTTTTCTATATCATTTTTTGTTAATGAAAAATAAGCAAATTCTGAACTTGAGATTAAAGTAGATAAAACAAATAAAAATAAAGAAAAGAATATTCCTAATCCTAAATAAATATCGATTATATCTATTTGATTTTCAATAAAAAGAAGGCTGTTATTAAATATGTTTTCTGTAATTTTCAAAATTGCTGTTTTTTTGCAAAATTAACAATAATATAAAATATTCTCTTTATTCAATATTTTTTTTATTTCATCTATAAAAAAATCATCATCAAATGAGTTTATATTATTATCAATAAGATTGTTGTTTTTTAATGTTTTTTGTAAAGTAAATTTTTTTGTTCCTTTAATCCATTTGGCAATTTCTTTAAAATCATTTAAGGTATGAAACTCTTTAACTAGAGTAGTCCTAAATTCATAATCAATATTGCTATTTTTAATTAAATCAACTGATAATTCAATATTATTCATTGTAGCTTCTGATAATTTAACACCGCAAATATCGCTATATTTATTAATATTATTAGATGTTTTAATATCCATAGCGACGTATGATAAAAGATTTTTATCTAATAAGTTTTTAATTTGTTTGGGATTTGTTCCATTTGTATCAAGTTTTATTTTAAACCCTATGTTTTTAAAATTCACTATAAAATCTTCTAAATCATCATGTATTGTTGGTTCACCGCCAGTAATAACAATAGCATCAATCATCTTCTTGTTTTTATTTAGAAAATGGTTAATGCTATCTATTTCAATATTAATATTTTGCTCCATTAAATTAGGTAATACCAATTCTGGATTATGGCAAAACCCGCACTTGAAATTGCAACCTTTGGTGAAAACAACAGATGCTAAATGACCTGGATAATCAATAAAACTTTGCTTTAAAAAACCGCCAATTTTCATTAATTATTAATATAAATCTCTCTGTCTTCTTTAACATTACTTAATATTTCACTTCTTTTATCTGCTAAAGATTTTATGCTATTATCAAAAATTCTTCTGTCGAAAAGTTTTCTTAAGTCATATTCAGCTCTTTTTCCATTGTTCCAAGTGTCAATAGGTCTAAGATAACCAACTATTCTTGCAAAAACCTCACATTTTTGTTCAATACCATTAGCTTTACATTTAGGGCATTCAAGATGTTCTCCATAAATATATCCATGGCTTGGGCAAATGCTAAATGTCGGAGAAATTGTTATATAAGGCAAGTGATAATTATCTGTAATTTTTTTGATTAACATTTTAACCGATTCTGCCGAAATTTGTTTTTCGCCTACAAATGTATGAAATACAGTTCCTCCGGTATATTTAGTTTGCAAACCATCTTGAATATCTAATGCTTCGAATAAGTCATCGGTGTAATTTACTGGTAACTGAGTTGAATTAGTATAATAAGGGTCAGCTCCTTTTTTTACATATTCTTCATTAGCTGTTATAATATCAGGGTATTGCATTTTATCAATTCTTGCCAATCTGTAAGATGTACCTTCAGCAGGAGTAGCTTCTAAGTTGAAGTTGTTTCCGGTTTCTTCTTGAAATTCGCTCATTCTTTCTCTCATAAAATCTAAAACTTTTATTGAAAAATTATAACCTTCTTTATCAACAAGTCTTTTTCCTAAGAAATTTAAGCAACATTCATTCATTCCAACAATTCCTATTGTTGAAAAGTGATTTTTCCAGTAAGCACCGTTTTTGTTTTTAAGATGGCGTAAGTAAAAGCGAGAATAAGGGAATAAACCTTTGTCAGTAAATCTTTCAATTACTTTACGTTTAATTTCTAAACTGTCTTTTGCACTATCCATTAATTTAGAGAGTTTTTGAAAGAAGTCTTCTTCTGATTTTGCTTCATAACCAAGTTTTGGTAAGTTTATAGTAACAACACCCACCGAGCCTGTTAAAGGATTTGCACCAAACAAACCGCCACCTTTATTAGCTAATTCTCGTTTATCTAATCTTAATCTGCAGCACATACTTCTAACATCGTCTGGTTTTAAATCAGAATTAACAAAATTTGAGAAGTAAGGAATACCGTATTTACCAGCTATTTCAAATATTTTATCATAATCAGAATTATCCCATTCAAAATCTTTTGTTATGTTATATGTTGGAATAGGAAATGAGAAAACACTACCATTAGCATCACCTTCAGCCATTACGTCTGCAAAAGCTTTGTTAAAAATAGTAACCTCATTTTGAAATTCGCCATAGGTTGCTGATTGAGGAACGCCTCCAATTATTACTGGTTGGTCTTTTAAAAATTCAGGAACTTTTAAATCTAATGTTATATTAGTAAAAGGTGTTTGAAAACCAACCCTTGTTGGAACATTTATATTAAACATAAACTCTTGCAAGCATTGCTTTACATGTTTAAAGTCTAAATCATCATATCTAATAAATGGAGCTAAATATGTGTCGAAATTAGAAAAAGCCTGAGCTCCAGCTGCTTCTCCTTGCATTGTATAAAAGAAATTAACTATTTGTCCTAAAGCTGTTCTTAAATGTTTAGCCGGTTTGCTTTCGGTTTTCCCAGAAACACCTTTAAATCCAGAGATTAATAAATCTTGTAAATCCCAACCAACACAATAAACACTTAAAAAGCCTAAATCATGAACATGAAATTTACCTTGTTTGTGAAGTTCACCTATTTCTTTAGGGTAAATTTTTTCTAACCAATATTGTGAGCTAATTATAGTTGAAACATGCTGATTCAATCCTTGTAATGAATAAGATGAATTAGCACTTTCTTTTATTCTCCAGTCCTCAAGATTAATATAATCATCAATTAAATCTAAATTGCTAAAAATATCTTTAGTTGTTCTTAATGAATGACGTTGATTCCTGTATATCATGTAAGCCTTAGCAATATCAAAATCTCCAAATTCAAACAATTGTTTTTCAACCATATCCTGAATGGTTTCAACTTCTGGCATTGAATTATTGTTTAATGAAATTTTATTAATAACTTCTTTTGTTATTTCTATAGCTTTTTGTCTGTCGGGTTTGCTAACCGCTCTCATAGCCTTAAAAATTGCATGTACTATTTTTTCTTCTTCAAAATTTACTATTCTACCATCTCGTTTTTTTATTGAATTAAGGCTTACTGTTTTGTTCATCATAATTGTTTTGTTTTGCTTGGTTTGTTTCTTATTAACATTATTAATCATTCTTTCTCAATGAGAATGATTGTATATATTGTTTTTTATTAAATTGTCTCGATAAAAACTAATAAAACTAAAATATTATTTAAAAAAATATAAATAAATATTTTTGCTTTACAATTATAGTTAATACAAACAATTTTTCTTATTATTTTCAATCTCCTTTTACTAACACAATTATGTTAAAAAATATTTAACATACTGTTTTTTCGAAAGTTAACAAAATACAAACAGCCAAATGTTGATAAATAAATTAGCTTATTAAAAGATTGCAACCTCTTATGTCGCTATTGTCAAAACGACCTAAAACGCTAAACGAATTATTGCTGTTTATTTTGCCTAAATCTTTAGTTGCAATGAAAGAACATGAGTTTATATTTGCTAAATCAATAACATTTATGCCTCCGCTATTGTTTATTATATTTAAAGGGTCATTTATGTCTCTTATTAGTACATTCATCCATGGTGGAGTTCTGTATTCGCCATTATTAGTAGAGTATGCTTGTGATAAAAGTTCGGTCATACCATATTCAGAATGAATATTTGTTACTCCAAAACATTTTTTTAATGCGTTATAAAATTCTTCTTTTATAATTTCTTTTCTTCTTCCCTTCATTCCACCAGTTTCCATAACAATAAGTTCTGGAAAATCTAATTTATAATTTTCCGAAAAATCTATTAAAGCATAAGAAACACCGAGTAAAATTACTTTTTTATTCCTCTTCTTTAAATCTAATAGCTTATTAAATAATTCTGCAAAATTATTTAAATAATACCCACTATCTTTACTGCTATTTTCAATTAAATAATTACACATATAAAGCAATGAAGAGCTTTTTTGTTCAAAATAGGAGGGCAGAAGCATTAAGAAAACATAATCTTTTATTTTTCCATAAAAACTTTCGAATCCTTTTATAAAACTTTTTTCATATATTTTTAAATCAGTAATATGATGCTTTGATTTAATAATATCTGTTGTGCCACTACTATAAAAAGTTATCTCAACTTTGTTATTACAAACAACATTATGAGTTTTAAAAAATTCAATAGGTAAGAAAGGAATATTTTCGATTTTATTAATATTGTTAATGTTAATTCCAAGAAAATCAACAAAATTTTTATAAACAATATTATTTTTATATTGGAATTTTAAAACTTCAAAAGTCAATTCTTCAAAATTATTATTATCGGTAATTTTAAAAATTCTTTCAATAATTTCTTTTGTAAGATTAGAAGACATTGACAATTAAAACTTTATAGTATTTATAATAGCTTCCAATTGTTTTACATAATCTCTTTTATTTTTACTTGGAGCATAAACATAGCCATCTATAACAAGAACTCTATTATTTTTTTTATCTAAAAAAGTATAATTAATAAAAGGGCCACCCATAAAATCATTTTCAACCGACCACAACCCTCTCATAATATAAGTGTCATTATTCTCTATTTTGATTGAATCTAAATTTATAATTTCTGGTAAGGTTGTTTTCATATAACTATTAGGACGTTGTGACGCTATATATTTTTTTAGAACAGAATCTCTTTTATTTATTAAAAGTTCTTTTGTTATATTTTGATTAGTTAGTTTAAATTCATAAATAATAATTCCTTGACTAATTTCCTGTGGCTCAAAGCTTAACCATGAAAATTTTTCTTCTTTTAAATTGTCATGAACAACAAATCCTTTAGGAATACTAAGTTCAATATTATGGCATTTTTTAATTTTTTCTTTTATTAAATCATCATTTTTCTTTTTGTAAGAATAGCTTAGGTTCTGCATGCTTTTTTTATATAAAACATCAATTATATAGTTTATTTTACTTTTTAATACAGTTATGCAGTTTGCTTCATTTTTACATTTCACATCAACTACTACTTGTGGTCTGGCCCAAACATTTTCATGAATAGTAATTCCCTCAACTATATTATTATCAATATTTATAATAACAATATTTTTATATTTAGTAAATAAGTTTTTAAAAGATGATTTTTTTACATGAATAATATCAAATATTGGCTCATCTTGAGGAATGCCTTTAAAAGACTGTGTGAAATTATCTTTAATTATTTTACCTATTTCAGAGTCCCACTGAGATTTTTCAACAATAAACAAAACTTCGCTTGGTTTGCTTAGTGATTCTGGTAAATATTTTGTTTTATCTTTTGAATTATTACAAGAATAACAAAATATCACAATGACAAAGATTATTATTATATTTTTCATTAATTGAGTTGAAAAAATTATGCTGATTTATAAATTTTTAATTTCATACCTGGCTTAACAACATTAGTATTTAAATTGTTTAATGATTTTATATCATTAACAGAAATATTGTTAAACTTTTTAGAAATACTCCAAAGTGTATCTCCATGTTTTACTGTATAATATGTAAACTCTTCTGTTTTATTAGGTTTTTCATGATTACTATTATTGTCTTTGTTGTTATTACAGCTGCTTTCGGTGTAATTACTATTATTTTTTTTAATTTTCAGTCTTTGTCCTACGGCTAAACTTGAAGATCGTAAATTATTCCAGTTTTTTATATCAGTTACACTTACATTATATTTATTTGCAATTTGACCAAGATAATCTCCTCTTTTAACAATATGAGTTATAGGTTCATTAACAACAACAGGTTCAGGTATTTCTTCATTAGCTTGAACTAGTTCTCCTGTTTGTTCTTCTTTAAGTTGATATATAGCGATCTCATTATTAATAAATTCTCCAATATACTTTGTAGGAAGTGTTAAAATATTATTTTTTGAATCAGCAATAATAATATTTTTAGTATAAGCAGGGTTCAAATACTGTAATGCTTCAACGGTAATTCCTAAAACATTAGATATTTGTTCGAAATTAACATCATGTTTAACACAAACTGTATCAACTTCAAAAGCATTATAAGGTGCTTTTATTGGATGCATATTATGCTCTTTTGAATAGTTCATAAAATATACAGCAGCATTAAAAGCAGGAACATAACTACGGGTTTCGGCCGGTAAAAATTGATAAATAGCCCAAAAACTCTTTTTCCCACCACTTCTTCTAATAGCTTTATTCACATTTCCAGGACCAGCATTATAAGCAGCCAAAACCAAGTTCCAATCATGAAACATACCATGTAAGTATTGTAAATATTTGCAAGCTGCTTCTGTTGATTTTATAGGATCTCTTCTGTCGTCAACATAAGAAGTAATATTTATCTTTAGCCATTTACCTGTTCCATACATAAATTGCCAAAGTCCAGTTGCTCCAACTCGTGAACGAGCATTCGGGTTTAATGCCGATTCTATTATAGCTAAATATTTTAATTCTAAAGGAAGCCCGTGTTTATCTAGAATTTCTTCAAATAAAGGAAAGTACAAATCAGCTAATCCCATTATTTGCTGGGCCTTTTCTCTTTTTTGGACAGTGTAAACATTAATATAACTTTTAACGTATTGGTTGTATGCAAGAGGTAAAGGGCTTTTTTGTTTCAATTCTTTCATTCTTGCCGATAAAATTGAATCTGAAAATGTAGGTATTTTATATATTTCTTTTTTAGGTAAAATATAATTAGGTTTAATTAATCTTTTTATTCTGTCACTTGCCCATAAGCTATCTAACATTTGTAAAATAGGGTCATCGGTAACATATAAAAGATATGTAGAATCTTTTAAAGAAATAGTATCACGAGGCGATTTTGAATATAGTTTATTGTTAAGGAAAAAAACAAAAAACAATGAAATAAAGGCAATTCTTAATATATAACTATTCATAATTGATTAATAAGAGAATTAAAATTTTTCGAATATAATAATATTTTTTTATAACATCAAATATTAATTTTCTTAAAAGCTCTTAAAATATATTAACTTAATGTAAATAAAAATATATTGAAGGTTTTATAAAAAATAAAAAACACCCTTTTTTAGAATGTAAATTGTCATTATTAATTCATAATTGTTTGTATATGTATTAATTATGTTTTGTTGAAAAAATGTTAAATAAATCTCTCTAAAATATTTTTTTCAATACTTATTAACATTAGTTTTTTATCACTTTTTTTTGTTATATTTTTATTGATTCAAAAATTAACCTCATTTTATAATTACAAAAATATATGTTTACTCATTTACACGTACATACTCAATATTCGATTTTAGACGGTGCTGCCGACATTGAAACTCTTATAAAAAAAGCCATAGAGTATAAAATGCCTGCTATTGCTATAACCGATCATGGAAATATGTTTGGTGTTTATGAATTTTTTGATACTGCTCGTAAAAATAATATTAAGCCTATTGTTGGGTGTGAAGTTTATGTTTCAGTAAATAATATTGAAAGTAAATCAGAAAAAGAAGACAGAAGTGGCTACCATTTAATTTTATTAGCAAAAAATTTTATAGGATATCAAAATTTATTGAAATTATGTAGTATAGGATATAAAGAAGGTTTTTATTATACACCAAGAGTTGATAAAAACTTATTAAGAAAATATAAAGAAGGATTAATTGCTTGTTCTGCTTGTATAGGCGGAGAAATAGCAAGAAGTATTATTGAAAAAGGTGAAGAAAGTGCGTTAAAAGTTTATAAAGAGTATAAAGAAATTTATGGTGATGACTTTTATTTAGAATTACAAAATCATGGAATACCTGAACAAAAAATTTGCAATAATGTTTACATTAAATGGTCAAAAGAATATGATCAAAAAATTATTGCGACTAATGATGTTCATTATGTTAATAAAGATGATGCAGAGGCTCACGATATTTTAGTTTGTTTAAATACAGGGAAAGATTATAATGATACAAATAGATTGAAATATACAGGCTTTGAGTATTTAAGGTCTATTGAAGAAATGCAAGAACTCTTTTTTAATACTCCAGAAGCTATTAGCAATACTTTAGAAATTGTTGAAAAAATTGAAGATTTTTCTATAGAAAAAGACGTTATATTACCTGTTTTTAAACTTCCTGAAAATTTTGATGACCCTGATAAATATTTAGAACACCTTACATATATTGGAGCCGAAAAACTGTATGCCGAAATAACACCTGAAATTAGAGAAAGAATAGACTTTGAATTAGCTACGGTTAAAAGAATGGGTTTTGCGGGTTATTTTTTAATTGTTCAAGATTTAATTCAAGCTGCCCGTGATATGGATGTTGCTGTTGGACCTGGAAGAGGATCTGCTGCTGGTTCGGTTGTGGCTTATTGCATCGGAATAACAAATGTTGACCCTATTAGATATAAGCTACTTTTTGAAAGGTTTTTAAATCCAGATAGAATTTCGATGCCTGATATTGATATAGATTTTGATGAAGATGGAAGACAAAAAGTTATTGATTGGGTTGTAGATAAATATGGCGAAGATAAAGTTGCTCAAATAATAACATTTGGAACAATGGCTGCAAAAATGTCGATTCGAGATGTAGCTCGTGTTCTTTCTTTGCCTTTACCAGATGCCGATTATTTGGCTAAATTAGTTCCAAAACAATGCACAAAACTTAAAGAAGCTTTTAAAGAAGTTCCTGAGTTAAAAGAAGCTCTTAATAGTAGCAATAAATTAATTGCCAAAACATTGCGTATAGCAACACAATTAGAAGGTTCGGTTAGACAAACAGGTGTTCATGCCTGCGGAATTATTATTGGCCCAGATTCTTTGATTAATTATATACCTCTTAGTACATCAAAAGAATCTAGTCTTATGGTTACTCAATATGAGGGTAAATATGTTGAGAGTGCCGGAATGTTAAAAATGGATTTTTTAGGGCTTAAAACATTATCTTTAATTAAAGATACTATTAAAAATGTTAAAGAACGTTTAAATATAACCATAGATATAGAAAATGTTTCATTAGAAGATACTAAAACGTATGAATTATATCAGAAAGGAGATACAGTAGGTACATTCCAGTTCGAATCTGAAGGTATGAGGAAGTATTTGCAAGACTTGAAACCTTCTAATATCGAAGATTTAATAGCTATGAATGCTTTGTATCGTCCTGGTCCAATGGATAATATACCAAGCTTTATTAAAAGAAAACATGGAATAGACAAGGTTGAATATCCTCATGAAATGCTTACCGATATTTTGAAAGATACCTATGGTATTATGATTTATCAGGAGCAGATTATGCAAATTTCTCAGGTAATGGCTGGTTTTACAAAAGGTGAAGCCGACGGACTTAGAAAAGCTATGGGGAAAAAGGTTAAAGAGCTAATTGATAAATTAAAAAGCAAATTTGTTGAAGGATCTAAAAATAATGGTGTTGATGAAAAATTAGCATCTTCGATATACGATACAATGGCTAAGTTTGGTGAGTATGGATTTAACCGTTCTCATGCCGCAGCGTATTCATTAGTTGCTTTTAAAACCGCTTACCTTAAAGCTAATTATCTTGCCGACTATATGGCTGCTGTTTTATCTCGTAATATTAACGATATTAAGAAAGTTGCTTTTTTTACCGATGAATGTTTGCGAATGAATATTCCTGTTCTCGGACCTTGTATTAATGAAAGTAATTATTATTTTGTAGTAAACAGCAAGGAACAAATTAGATTTGGAATTGGTGCAATTAAAGGTGTTGGCGAAAATGCTGTAAACGAAATTGTAGATGAACGTAAAAAAAATGGTCATTATAAAGATATTTTTGATTTTATTAAAAGAGTAAATTTGCATATTGTAAGTAAAAAAACAATAGAAGGATTAGTTTTGGCTGGGGCTTTTGATGTTTTTGCCGACATTCACAGAGCACAATATTTTTGTCCTGTTTCTTACGATAAAAACAATATTAGTTTTATTGAATATTTAATTAAATACTCGAATAAACTAAGTTCTAACGCAGATTCAAATCAAATTTCGTTGTTTGGAGAAGTTCAAGATGTTGAAGTCCCTAAACCAGAAATTCCAAAGTGTACAGAATGGTCTATGCTAGAAATATTAGAAAAAGAAAAAGAAATCACAGGCTTTTATATTTCAGGTCATCCGCTCGACAGATTTAAATTAGAATTTGAACATTTTACAAATTTTAAAATTGAAGATTTTGCTGAAATAGAAAGTTTTAAAAATAAAAAAATTGCTATTGCAGGTATGGTTTCAGAAGTTAAAAAAGGAACTACTAAAAATGGTAAACCATTTGCAAGTTTTAATATAGAGGATTATACCGGCTCTTATAAATTAGCTTTATTTTCAGACGATTACGCAAAATATGGTGGATATTTAATTGAAGGAGCTTTTCTTTATATTAATGGAGTAATTGATAAAAGATTTAAAACAAGTGAAAGGTTCGAGTTTATCGTTTCTAACATTCAGTTTCTTAATGATATTAGAGAAAAATTGTCTAAAAAAATAACATTAATAATTTCTTTGGCAGAAGTTAAGCCAGTACTTATTTCAAAAATAAACGAATTAGCTTCTAAATACATTGGGAAATGTGAACTAAATATTGTTATTGAAGATAATTTAGATAAAATAAATATTGAAATGCCATCAAGAAATATTAAATTTGATATTTCAAACGAATTCTTTAATGAATTAAAACAAATTAATCTTAAATATAAACTAAATTAAATTACTAATTTTTAAATTTTTTTAATATGGCTGTAGAATTTACCGACACAAACTTTGAAGACAAAGTTATTAACTCAGACAAATTAGTTGTTGTTGATTTTTGGGCAGAATGGTGTGGCCCATGCAGAATGATAACTCCAATAATCGAAGAATTATCTAAAGAATATGAAGGCAGAGTTGTTATAGGAAAAGTTAATGTTGACGAATGTATCGAAGTTTCTTCAAAATACGGAATAAGAAGTATTCCAACTATTTTATTTATTAAAAATGGTGAAGTTGTTGAAAAACAAGTTGGTGCATTACCAAAAAACACTTTAGAAGAAAAAATTAAATCGTTAATGTAGAAAATCGAAGTTTTTACTTAATAGTTTAGAAATAAACAATAAAAACTATAATGAGGCTGACCTAAAAGCGAAAAGATGTCTTTCTGAGCAAAGCGAAGAATCTAATAATCAATGTGCTAAGATTTTTCACTTCGTTCAAAATGACAAAAATTCGTTCTTTTTAGACAGCCCCATTTTTTATTAGCTTTGCATCATAAATAAAAAAGATAAATTATGTCATTTCCACAAACAAGACTCAGAAGACTTAGAACAAATCCAATTATTAGAAATATGATTTCCGAAACAATAATTAGGAAAGAAGATTTAATAATGCCATTATTTGTTTGCCCAGGCGAAAAAATAAATAACCCGATAAAATCAATGCCAGGAAATTCGCAACTATCAGTTGACTTATTAGTTAAAGAGTGTGAAGATTTGCTTAAAAATGGTATAAATAAAGTTCTTTTATTCGGAATACCAGAATCAAAAGATGAGCATGGTCATGTTGCATGCCATGAAAACGGAATAGTTCAAAAAGCAATTAGAGCTTTAAAAGAGAATTATTCGAAAGATATAATGATAGTTGCAGATGTTTGTAATTGTGAATATACAACCCATGGGCATTGTGGAACTATAGTAGATGGAGATGTTCATAATGATTTAACATTAGAAACACTTGCAAAACAATCATTATCACTAACAATAGCTGGTGCTGACATTATAGCACCAAGCGATATGATGGACGGAAGAATACAAAAAATTAGAAAAATACTAGATGATAATAATTTTTACAATACACCAATAATGTCGTATTCGGCAAAATATGCATCAGGTTTTTATGGTCCTTTTAGAGAAGCAGCTGAGTCGGCTCCAAAATTTGGCGACAGAAAAACATATCAAATGAATCCAGCTAATTCAGATGAAGCAATTAGAGAAATAGCTTTAGATATTGAAGAAGGAGCTGATATAGTTATGGTAAAACCTGCACTAAGCTATTTGGATGTGATATACAGAGCAAAAACAACATTTAATATTCCAGTAGCCGCATATAATGTTAGTGGCGAATTTTCGATGATAAAAGCAGCAGGAGCAAATGGTTGGATTGATGAAGAACGAATAATGATGGAAGTTATTACTTCTATAAAAAGGGCTGGTGCTGATATTATTATTACTTACTTCGCAAAAGATATTGCCAAAATATTGTAAATTTATAATAAACCTTAAAACAACGCCATGAAAAAAATTATACTAATAACAATTATATCTACATTTTTAAGCTTGAGTAGCTTTACACAAGTAGCTAACTTTAATTTAACCGACACCGACGCAACAAACCATGATTTATACACTTATTTATCTGCTAACAAAGCTGTTGTTTTAGAGTTTTTTATGACAACTTGTTATTATTGTCAAAACTCGGTTGTTGAAATGGAAGAACTATATAATTATTATGGTCAAAATACCGATAATGTAATAGTTTTGAGTATTGAGATAAATAATGCAACGGATATTGCCATAGAGGCATTTAAAACAAGTTATGGCCCTGCTAATTATCCTAAAATTGGAGGTTCTGGTGCAAATCAGTATTGGGGAACAAATTTTTATGGAGATTTAGGTGGTTCAATGGCCGAATTGGTTGTTATTATTCCTAATTCATCAAACCCATCACAAAGCTCTATTGTTTATGAGTTTGCTGCAGGTCAATTGACTTCAACCCATGTTTTAGATGTTAAAACAGCTTTAAGTAATGCTGGATATAATAATATTTCTAATGAGTTTAATTCAAATCCAAATTATATTAATATATATCCTATTCCAGCAAATAACCATATTAATATTAGCACAATAAATGCAACCGACGAAAATTTAAATATTGTTATTTATGATTTTAAAGGTAGTTTAGTTAAAAATGAAATAGTAAAAAATAGCAATCTTATTAGTTTAAATATTTCTGATTTAAATATTGGAATATACACCGCTATGATACAATCAGAAAATAATTTATATATAAAAAGATTCCAAATTGTAAGGTAAGCGACTTAAATACAATTGTTTTATTGCTTGATAAATTTCACTGCTTTTCAGTTGCCACTGTATTTGAATTTATAAAAATATTAATATGAGTATTTAAATAAAAACGCTATTGCCTTTGAATAAAAGCAATAACGTTTAAAATTAGGAAATGTAGGGGGGAATTGTGGTGCGGATAAAGGGACTCGAACCCCCACGTCTCTCGACACTAGATCCTAAGTCTAGCGCGGCTACCAATTACGCCATATCCGCATAATTTCAAATTAAGTGTGCAAAAATAACAAATTATTTTATAAATAAATAATTTTTAAACATCAATTTTTGCATACTTAGCATTTGCTTCAATAAATTCTCTTCTAGGAAGAACCTCATCGCCCATTAACATCGAGAAAATTTGGTCAGCTTGCATGCTGTTTTCTATTGTAATTTGTCTCAAAGTTCTATTATCAGGATTCATTGTTGTATCCCAAAGTTGTTCCGCGTTCATTTCACCAAGACCTTTATATCTTTGAATGTGAAGACCTTTGTCTGTTCCATCAGTCGACCATTCTTTTGTAATAGCATCTCTTTCTTCTTCTGTCCAGCAATATTGTTGTTGTTTGCCTTTCTTAATTAAATATAAAGGAGGAGTTGCTATATATAAGTTGCCACCAAGTATCAATTCTTTCATAAATCTAAAGAAGAAAGTCATAATTAAAGTTGCTATGTGACTACCGTCAACGTCAGCATCAGTCATAATTATTACTTTAGCATATCTTAATTTATCAATATTTAAAGCTTTGCTATCTTCTTCAGTTCCTATCGAAACACCAAGAGCGGTGTATATATTTTTTATTTCATCACTTTCAAATACTTTATGTTGCATTGCTTTTTCAACATTAAGAATTTTACCTCTAAGAGGCAAGATAGCTTGAAATTTTCTATCTCTTCCTTGTTTAGCAGTACCACCCGCTGAATCACCTTCAACAAGATATAATTCACATTTATTTGGGTCTTTTTCTGAGCAATCTGATAATTTTCCAGGTAATCCAGATCCTGAAAATACACTTTTTCTTTGAATTAATTCTCTTGCTTTACGGGCTGCATGACGAGCTTGTGCGGCTAAAATAACTTTATTAATAATAGTTCTTGCATCTTTCGGATTTTCTTCAAGATAATTTTGAAGCATGGTGCTAACAGCCTGATCAACTGCACCCATAACTTCATTATTGCCAAGTTTAGTTTTAGTTTGCCCTTCAAATTGTGGTTCTTGAACTTTAACCGAAATAACAGCAGTTAAACCTTCTCTAAAATCATCTCCGTTAATGTCAAATTTTAAATTCTTAAGCATTCCAGATTTTTCAGAATATGCTTTTAAAGTTCTCGTTAAACCTCTTCTAAAACCAGCTAGATGGGTTCCTCCTTCGTGAGTGTTAATATTGTTAACGTAACTGTATGTGTTTTCTGTAAATGTATTGTTATATTGTAACGCTATTTCGATTGGAATTTCATTTTTCTCAGTTTCCAAATAAATAGTTTTCTCGATTAATTTTTCTCTGTTTGCATCTAAAAAATTGATGAAATCAATTAATCCATTTTCAGATAAGAAAGTTTCGGTTAAACATGAACCATCATCTAATTTTTTTCTTTTATCTGTAATTGTAATTTTTATACCTCTATTTAAATATGATAATTCTCTTAGTCTATTGCACAAAATATCATAATGATATTCGGTAGTAGTAAAAATTGTAGCATCTGGTTTAAAGGTAACTTCTGTTCCTGAAACATCTGTAGTTCCAACTTCTTTAACATCATATAATGGTTTACCTTGAGAATACTCTTGTTGATAAACTTTGCCTTGTCTTCTAACTGTAACTAGTAATGGATCCGATAATGCATTAACGCAAGATACACCAACACCGTGCAAACCACCAGATACTTTATACGAATCTTTATTAAATTTACCTCCGGCATGCAAAACAGTCATAACAACCTCTAAGGCCGACTTTTGTTCTTTTTCATGAAAATCAACAGGAATACCCCTTCCGTTATCAATAACTGTAACAGAATCATCTTCATTAATAAAAACATCAATTGTATTACAATAACCACCTAATGCTTCATCAATAGAATTGTCAACAACTTCATATACTAAATGATGTAACCCTCTTGATCCTGTGTCTCCAATATACATTGAAGGTCTTTTTCTTACAGCTTCTAAACCCTCTAATACCTGAATACTATCTGCTGAATATTGTTCTTTTACGCTTTCTAATTCTTCTTTTGTCATTAGTTCAATTTTTATTTTAAAACGATTACAAATATAAGTATTATTCGCTATACTATATATATTAAATTAATTTAAGATAATGAATTTATTAACATTAATATGTCAATAAATATATTTAATTTTGTATCTTAGTTTCATAATTAATCTAATAGTTTAAATATGCCGTATTTTTACAGATTTTGTATTACATTAATAATATCATTATATATTAATGTTGTTTATTCTCAAAGCGAAAATTTATTGTTAAATTTTTCTAGTGAAAGTGGAATTTACAATAAAAACATAAACTTAAAAATTAATTGCTCTGATCCTAATGCCTCTGTTTTTTATACCACAGATGGCTCTATACCAATTTATAATAAATCATATAAATATGCTAATTCCATTTATATTGATTCTTTGTCTATTATTAGGGCTACTGCTTTTTGTAATGGTAAAAAATCTAAGATTTATTCAAAAACATATTTTATTAATAATACATATACGCTTCCTTTTGTCTCGGTTATTACTGATCCAAAAAATTTATGGAGTAGTGATTCTGGAATTTATTTAAGTGAAAATAATTCTAAAACCCCTTTTTGGGGAGCTAATTTCTGGAAGAATTGGACCAAAAATGCTCATATTAGCTATTTTGAAGCTAATGGTGACTTGAAATTATCTCAAGAAGTTAGTTTTAAAATTTATGATGATATTTATAAAACTTTACCTCAAAAATCGTTTCAATTAATTGCTAATAATAATGATGGTCAATATTTTAAATATAATTTTTTTGATGAAAAAAACCCTTCTAAAATTAAGTCTATTGTATTGAAAAATAGTGGATATGATTGGTATTCTACTTTGTTCAGAGGAGCTTTGTTAAATAGTATTATTAGTGATTTTAATATTGAAAATCAATCAACTAAGCATTGTATTGTATATTTAAATGGTAAATATTGGGGAATTTATAATTTAAGAGAAAATATTGATAAAGATTTTATTAAATCTAATTCTAATAATGTTAGTCTTTTAAAATACGACCGATTCTTAAATAATGAGAATTATAACGAAGATTTTAATCAGTTAATTAAATTTATTCAATTTAATGATTTTAATTCTAAACAAAATTATGATTCAATTAATAAACTTATTGATATTGACAATTTTATCAATTATATGATTGTTCAAATATATTTTGATAAAAATGATATAAAAGAAAATGGCTTTGTTTGGAAAAATAACTATAAGAGTGGAAAGTGGAGATGGCTTTTTTATGATAACGACTGGGGTTTTGGATTATATAGTGAAAAAGCTTATGAAAATAATACTCTTAAAATAGTAACTCAAGATAATGGAAATGTATGGAATAGCCCAACTTGGAGTACTTTATTGCTTAGAAAATTACTAGAAAATAAAAACTTTAAATTTAAATTTATTAATTCCTTTGCTGATGCAATGAATTCTGATTTTAAATCAGAAAAGATATTACCTAAAATAGATTATTTCTACAACTCTTTAAGGTTCGAAATATATCGTCATTATGGTAAATGGGGAGGTAATGTCGAAAAATGGAATAACAATATCGAAAATCTTAAAAATTTTGCTACTTATAGACCGAAATTTATGAGAGAATTTCTTGTTGATAAATTTAAAATTAGAGATACAATTGTTGTTAAAATTAATATTCCAAATAATAATGGGGGATATGTTGTTCTAAATTCAATAAATATTAGTGATAAAAAATGGGAAGGAATTTATTATGCAAATATTCCTGTTAATCTAAAAATTAAAGAAAGATTTGGGCATTATTTCGAAAATTGGACTGGTAGCATAAACGATACTTTGAAAAATATTTATGTTCCTTTAATTGACAGTGTTTCTTTAACAGCTAATTTTATTAAGAACCCTATTAGTGATAAGTATCAAAATATTGTTATTACCGAAATTTGTTATGAGAATTCGGTAAATTCATCATGTGAATGGATCGAAATTTATAATTTATCTGAGAAAAATATTGATATTTCAAGTTGGTTTATTGAAGATAAAATTGGAAATTTTAAAATAACTTCGAAAAATATTTTAAAATCTAAAGATTATTTCATTATTACTAATAATCTTGACGCTTTTAGTAATCAATACCCGAAAATTTCAAAAGAAAAAATTTGTTTTATCGATAACTTGAAAATTGAAAATATAAATGATTTTATTTGCTTATATGATAATAAAGAACAACTTGTTGATTCGGTAAATATTAGGTTTTTATACACTCATATTGAAGGTAAAAATACCGGTACAGTTTCAATTAATAATTTAAAAATTAATCATGCTAACTCAAGAAATTGGGAATATGTAAATTTAGGTAACCCTGGAATTATTACATCAAATTCAGATGTTAAAATTAATTGGGATAATAAATTTTTAAACTTCTTTAAAACTAATTATTTGGCTTTTATATATTCTGTGGGTATTTTAATAATCACAATTTTCGTAATTATTTTTACTATAAAACTTAATAGAAGAGAAAAGAAAGTTAATATTAATGATGTTGTGAGTAAATTGTCAAATTACAAATACAAGCATTTTAGAGATAGAAAAAACAAAAGAAAATAATAAAAAAACCGACCTAATCAGTCGGTTTTTTTATTAGACAATAAATTTTATTTAAATTCCTTCAACAGAAACTATTTCAGGAACAGCTTTTTTAACTGCTTGTTCTACTCCATTTTTAAGAGTAACTTGACTCATTGGACAACTGCCACAAGCTCCTTTAAGTTTTACTAAAACTACCTTTTCGTCTGTAATTTCTACTAAATCAATATTTCCTCCATCAGCTATTAGATAAGGTCTAACTTGATTTATTACATCTTCAACTTTTTTATAAAGTTCTGAATCTTTTGAATATGCCATTTTTTTTATTTTAAATTGTTAATTTTTATTTGAAATTTTTCTTGCTATTTCTAAAAACGAATCTGAAATTATATTGTTGTTTTCGCAAGCAATAGGTTTGCCTGAGTCACCAGATTCACAAACAGTTTCGGTTATTGGTATTTGACCTAATAAAGGGATATTATATTTGTTAGCTAATACTTTTGTGCCTTCTTTTCCAAAAATATAATATTTTTTATTAATATTTTCTTCGGTTACAAAGTATGCCATATTCTCTATTAAACCTAGCACGTTAACATTAACACCTTCTGCTCTAAACATATCTATGCCTTTTTCTGCATCAGTTAATGCAACTTTTTGAGGAGTACTTACGATAATAACTCCATCTAAATTAATAGTATTTGTTATTGTTAAATGAATATCTCCTGTTCCCGGAGGCATATCTATTAATAAAAAATCTAATTCACCCCAATTTGCATCTGTTAATAATTGCTTAATAGCACCAGAAGCTAATGGGCCTCTCCAAATTAAAGCTTTTTCTTTGTCAACAAAAAAACCAATTGATAAAACTTTTATATTGTATTTATTTATTGGTATAATCTTGTGTTTACCAGCTTCTTCAATAACATCAGGTTTTGCATCTATTAAATCGAACATAATAGGAATAGAAGGGCCATAAATATCGGCGTCCAATAAACCAACTTTAAAACCTAGTTTTGATAATGAAATAGCTAAATTTGCTGAAACTGTTGATTTTCCAACGCCACCTTTACCCGATGCAATTGCTATAATGTGTTTTACATTCGGTAAAACTTCATCCTTAGGGTCTTGTGTTTTCGAATTAATAGTAAAAATGTATTTATTTGAAAATTTAGCTTCTAATTTTTCTTTACAAACTTTTATAACTTGTTCGCTATAATCATTTTTTGATTTAGGGAAAATCAAATTGATTATAACATTCTGTTCAATGATATGAATACTTTTAAAAATACCTAAATCAACAATATTATCCATTTTTGCTGGATAAATAACTTGCCTAAGTATTTCAAGTACTTGCTCTTTGTTAATACTCATTATTATTATGTATTAGTTGATGGTATATATTAAATATATAATATTAACTTCTCATTGGCCACCACCAATAATAAGATGCATCAACATTTTCAGAATTATCTCTAAGTGAAAATTCAGTAGGATTATATTTAACTGTTTTATGAGGACTATTTATAGCATCACTTGAACTTCCATTATATTCACCTTTTTTATAAGAAGAAGAAGTTTGAGTAGAACCATTTGAACCATTATCAACAACAACTTCAGTTTCATCAGCTTCATTTATAGTTTCATTGTTTAAACTTTCTGTTGAAGTCTCATTGTAAGTTGAATCAATAGCAGTAGAATCGTTTAGTATTGATTCTGCTTCAGTTGAAATTTTTGTTGAATCAGTTTTTTCTTCAGTGTTTTTGTTGTTATTTGAATTGCATCCCCAAAATAGGATTAAACTAAAGAATGAAATTATTATTATAGAACGAACCATATTACTTGTTTTTAAATATTGAGCCATAAAAATAATATATTTTTTTTAAATAATATTTTTTTTGATTTATAATTTTAAACATACTTTTTAACAATTGTTAAGGGGAAAGGTTTAAATACTTAAAAACATTAAAATAATTATAGTAAATAATAAGTATAAAATAAATATATTATTTGAAAATGATGATTTATTAAGTTTTACCTTAAAATGGTATGGTTTTATATGTTGTAAATATTATAAAATAAAACACTTTTTACTAACACTTAAAACTTAATTTTATGGAAACTAAAAAGAAAATCCAATTTGATTTGGAAAGCAAAAGAGGGTTGTTTTTCCGCATTGGTTTAATAACGGCTCTCGGAATCACATTTCTAGCGTTTGAATGGAAATCGTATGATTCAAAAAGTAATTTTAATCTTCCTTCTTTAGGATTAAAAATTGAAGAAGAAGATATGATACCAATAACAAGAAGAGAGGATGAAATAAAGTTAATGCCTGTTTCTCAAGTTCAGGTTGTAGATTTTAATGTTGTTGCGAATGAAAGTAATGTTGAGAGTGCTTTTACAAACTTTACAAGTGAAGCGGATGTTTCTTATAATATTTTAAAAGTTGAAACATTTGTTGAAAATGAAACCGTAGAAGTTCCTATATTTCGTATTGTTCAAAAAATGCCTACTTATCCAGGAGATGATGTTGCTTTGTTTGGTTTCATTTACTCACAAATAAAATACCCAGATACACCTAAAACAGAAGGAATTCAAGGGGTGGTTTATGTTAATTATGTAATTGATGAAATGGGAAATACAACTGATGTTAGCATTGAAAAAGGTGTCGATCCTTATTTAGATGCTGAAGCAATGAGAGTGATAAAATTAATTAATGGTTATAAACCAGGTGAACAAATGGGAAGGAAAGTTAAAGTAAAGTTTACAATTCCAATAAGGTTTGAATTGAGAAATTAAATTCAAAAGGAGCGAAAGCTCCTTTTTTTATTTAAATGGATTGTTGTTTCAAAAAAAATAATGACTTTTGTGTAAAATATAAATAAATGGAAAATAATATTGAAATAATGGCCCCAGTTGGTTCTTATGAATCTCTCACGACAGCTATTAAATCAGGTGCAGGCTCGGTTTATTTTGGAATTGAAAAATTAAATATGCGGTCACGTTCTTCTAGTAACTTTACAACCGAAGATTTAAAACAAATTTCTAAAATATGTAATGAAAATAATGTCAACTCTTATATAACATTAAATACAATTATTTTTGACGACGATATTGAGTTGATGAAAAAAATAGTTGATTCTGCTAAAAAAAATAATATTAGTGCTATTATAGCTTCCGATATTTCGGTTATGGAATATGCTAAAAGTAAAAAGGTTGAAGTTCATATTTCGACACAATGCAATGTTACTAATTATGAAACAGTTAAGTTTTATTCACAATATGCCGATGTAGTTGTTTTAGCAAGAGAATTGTCGTTAAAGCAAATTTCGTATATCTCTAATAAAATTAAGGAAGAAAATTTAAAAGGTCCATCAGGTAAATTAGTTAAAATAGAACTGTTTGCTCATGGTGCTTTATGTATGGCTATTTCAGGTAAATGTTATTTAAGTTTGCATACTCAAAATTTTTCGGCAAATCGTGGTGCATGTCTTCAGCCTTGTCGTCGTTCTTACTTAATTTATGATAAAGAAGAAAAAGTTGAACTTGAAATGGATGATGGTTATTTGCTTTCGCCTAAAGATTTATGTACTATTTCTTATTTAGATAAAATTTTAAAATCGGGAGTAAGTGTTTTAAAAATTGAAGGAAGAGGTCGTTCGCCAGAATACGTTAAAGCTGTTGTTGAAACATATAAAGAAGCTATTAATGCTATTTATAATAAAACTTATAATAAAGAAAATGTTGAAAAATGGGAGGAAAAACTAAAGAGTGTTTTTAATCGAAATTTTTGGACGGGATATTATTTAGGCGAAAATATTGATGAATGGGCTACCAGAAGTTATGGAAATAAGGCAACAAAGACCAAAGTTTATGTGGCAAAGTGTACTAATTATTTTTCTAATTTAAATGTTGCCGAATTTTTGCCAGAAGCAGGTGGAATTAATATTGGTGACGAGGTTTTAATAATTGGTCCAACCACTGGTGTTGTTGAATATAAAATAACCGAAATGAGGGTTGATGACAAAAAGGTTAAAAAAACAACCAAGGGGGAGCCATTTTCGATAAAAATAAACGAAACTTTAAGACGCTCAGATAAATTATATAAAGTTGTTTATAATATTGAAGATTAATTTAATTATAGATTTTATTTGTAAAATAAAATACATTAAAAAATGGAAAATACAGACCGTAAAAAACATTGGGATAAAATTTACCAAGCAAAACAATTATGTGAATTAAGTTGGTTTCAACCAAATCCAAAAACATCTTTAGATTTTTTGAAACAATTTAATGTTTCTAAAACTGCAAAAATAATTGATATTGGCGGTGGTGATAGCTTCTTAGTAGATAATTTACTTGATTTAGGTTATAATGATATAACAGTTCTTGATATTTCGGAATTAGCTATTGAAAAAGCAAAAAACAGATTAGGGAGTAAATCTAATTTAGTTAAATGGGTTGTGTCTGATATCGTAAACTTTAAGCCAATCGAAAAATATGATTTTTGGCACGACCGAGCAGCATTTCATTTTTTAACAGAAGAAAAAGAGATTAATTGTTATATAGAAATAGCAAAAGAAAATATAACTAATGACGGTATTTTGGTTATTGGTACTTTTTCTGACCAAGGTCCAAAGAAATGTAGTGGAATAGAAATTAAACAATATTCTGAAAATTCAATTACAGAAAGAATGAAGCCTTATTTTGAAAAAATAAATTGTAATACAATTGATCACAAAACGCCATTTGATACAATTCAAAACTTTATTTTTTGCAGCTTTAAAAAGGTATAAGTTTTTTTAACAAATAAATTATTCTTTGATAATTAGCTATTAACTAAACATTATTATATTTGAAAAATTATTTTAAAAGGTAAAAACTATGTATAAAGATTTGCAACAATATTTACAAACAGAAATCTCTAATATTAGAGAAGCTGGCTTATATAAAGAAGAAAGAGTTATAATTTCTCAACAAAAGGCTAATATTAAAGTTAGTTCAGGACAAGAAGTTTTGAACTTTTGTGCTAATAATTATTTAGGGCTATCAAACCATCCCGAATTGATTAAAGCAGCAAAATCTGCTTTTGACACTCACGGATACGGAATGTCATCGGTAAGATTTATTTGCGGAACGCAAGACTTACACAAAAAGTTAGAGAAGAAAATCGCTGATTTTTTTGGAACAGAAGATACAATATTATATGCAGCTTGTTTTGATGCTAATGGTGGTGTTTTTGAACCATTATTTGATGAAAATGATGCTATTATATCAGATTCTTTAAACCATGCTTCAATTATAGATGGTGTTAGATTGTGTAAGGCTCAAAGATATAAATATAAAAATGCCGATATGCAAGACCTCGAAGAACAATTAAAACTTGCTCAGGCTCAAAGACACAGAATAATTGTTACTGATGGTGTTTTTTCAATGGACGGAAATGTTGCTCCAATGGATAAAATAGTTGAATTAGCTGAAAAATATAATGCTTTAGTTATGATAGACGAAAGCCATTCGGCTGGTGTTGTTGGTAAAACGGGTAGGGGAGTTACCGAACTTTTTAATGTTAGAGGGAAAGCCGAAATCATTACTGGCACTTTAGGAAAAGCTTTTGGCGGTGCTATAGGTGGTTTTACTACAGGCAAAAAAGAAATTATTGAAATGCTTCGTCAACGTTCAAGACCATATTTATTTTCTAATTCGATACCACCTTCAGTTGCTAGTGCAGGTATTAGAATGTTCGAAATGATGGATGAAACAACCGAACTGCAAGATAAATTGCATACAAATACCGACTATTTTGTTGAAAAAATGAAATCAGCTGGTTTTGATATTAAACCAACAAAATCTGCAATTTGTGCTGTTATGCTATATGATGCAAAACTTTCTCAAACATTTGCAGCTAAACTTTTAGGTGAAGGTATTTATGTTATTGGATTTTATTATCCAGTTGTTCCTAAAGGAGAAGCTCGAATAAGAGTGCAGTTATCTGCTGGTCATGAAAGAGAGCATTTAGATAAATGTATTAATGCTTTTGTTAAAATAGGTAAAGAGTTAGAAGTTATAAAATAAATTAAAGTATATGGATTTCAATATTTCAAATCAAAGAACAGGTTCTGCTTATTCTAATGAAATTGAATTTGCAGCCGAACAACAAAGGTTTATGACTAAAGTTTATGGCTGGATGTCATTAGCTTTAGGCATAACAGGTTTAGTTGCTTTTTGGACAGCTTCAAATCCAACTTTAATAAATTTAATTTTTGGAAGTCAAATCGTATTTTTTATTCTAATAATTGCTCAATTGCTAATAGTTGGCGGATTGGTTGGATTTATAAATAAAATTTCGGCTCAAATGGCTACATTAATTTTTATTTTATATTCGATATTAACTGGCTTAACATTATCGGTTGTGTTTTTAGTTTTTACGTCAGAATCATTAGCTCAAACATTTTTTATTACTGCAATTACTTTTGCGATTATGAGCTTTTATGGTTACACAACAAAAACCGATTTAACAAAACTTGGAAATATTTTGTTAATGGCTTTAATAGGAATTATAATAGCTTCTATTGTTAATATGTTTATGCAAAGCGAAATGCTTTATTGGATAACATCTTATATTGGAGTTTTAATTTTTGTTGGGTTAATTGCTTATGACACACAAAAAATTAAAAACCTAAATATTATAGGTAATGAAGGAACCGAAGAAGATAAAAAAGAAGCAATATTAGGAGCTTTAACTTTATATCTTGATTTTATTAATTTGTTCTTGTTCTTATTAAGAATTTTCGGAAGAAAAAAATAAAAAGTTTTTCAATAAAAAAAGCGAAGTATATTTACTTCGCTTTTTTTATGAATTATTAAGGAAATTCAGAAAATTTAAAATTTAGACAACAAAATCAAAACAATATTTCAAGTATTTTTAATTTTATGTGTTATTTTTAAGAAGGCAGAGAAGCAATATAACTATAACCAACATGCATTGCTTCAGTTGTGTGTAAAATATTTCCAGCTTCAGTAATGTAAGATTCAAGATTTTTTACTGACTGAGTTTCCTATTGTAATTTATGTTCTTGGTTTAAATTTGCATTTTCCATAGTTGTCATTTCTAAATTTAAAATCAATAGTGTCCTAAATAAATTTTCATAAAAATTTATTTAGGACACTATTGTGAAATTATCAATTTATTCAAGTATAATATTACTTTCAGATGAATATTTAATTAAATTTGTAAGCTGAATAAAATAATCTGTTGTCCAAAAATTCAAATCTTTTTCATTTTTAATAAAAGGTCTTACGTCTTTTTTTACTAAATTTAAATCAACACTTTTAATTCTTTCAACCATTAATTGTTTAAAATCATCTTTGCTAAAAGAATTATTTACATGGCCACTTTGTAATGCTCTTTCTTTGAAATGAATAAAATTTAGACCATAAGAATTTTTGACATACCATTCAAAATCAAACCAATCGCGACCCTTAATTCTAGTTTTCCAATTTCGAAACAAGAACGCATGTATTTTGCCTGCAAATAAACTCTCAATATCGAAACACCTAGTATTAAAAGAAAAAGGTTGTAGTAATAAATTATATTGAGTATTGAATTTTAGTGGGGGTGTTTTATCAACTTCTATCTTAATTTTTATTGCTTTTTGAGTTTGAAAACTTATATTATAGATATCAGTATTATCCTTTAAAAATGCTGATTCAATATCAGAGTTTTTCTTGTTCTTTTTTGTAATAATTATATCACGACCTAAAGCTTTAAATTCACTATAAATAGAATCGAAATAGTTTTCAATATTGAATGATTCATCTTTTTGTAATAATGAAAAATCAAGATCTTCAGAAAACCTAGGCAGATTATAGAATATCCTCAAGCAAGTACCTCCATAAAAAGTTGCTTTATCATAAAAACCTGATCTATATAATGCCGCCAATGTTATTTGTTGCATGATCTCATGTGTCGCATTTATTTCATCATCCTTAGTTAAGATAGTATAACGTGAGAACATTTGATTAAAGATTACACTCATCTTGTATTAGTTTTTTTATAAATTTAAGTTCTATACTCTTAATTCCTAATGAAATCAACTCATCTATTATTGATAAGTCCCAATTTTCAATTGTGGTGAAATCTATGCGATAATTTTCCAATAATAATTCTTTAATAGCCTTATAAGATTGGATTCTAAAGTTGTTTTTAAATACAATCATATCACAAATAGCTTTCTCGGGACTTGCGATTAAATATGTTAATTTGTTGTCTAAAACTAATTGTTTTAATCCTATTGCAAAATAGCTATGAGTTGCTTTTGTGTATTCAAAATCTCCCAATGGAGTGGCGATTTTTTTTGCTCTTTTAGTAGCAATTGAACTAACCAATGTAACTCTTTCGGGAATTAATCCATAATAAGAAAGAGTGTATTCAAAAGATAAGTAGGACGGTCCGTAAATATGGTTCGCAATCAATTCCTTTGAATAGGATTTTTCTGTGATTTTTGATGAAACGAGATAAAGACCTTTTTTTAGCCGAATTAAATAACCCTTCTTACAAAGATTGGCAATTTTATCCTCTGGGGATTTATATCCCTTTAATAGTAGAACTAAAGCATTATACTCAATAGGTATAATGCCAAATGCTTTTAACTTATTTATGAAAATAATATCCATGTGCAAATATAGCATATTTTGAATACATATTCTATGATAAATCGATTATTTATACATTTTATGCTATTATCTGTTTTTTGCAAATTTCATGGGTCCAAAAACAGGTTATATTAAAAAATCGTTTCATAATCATTTGGTTTATTCCAAAAAAACATCAAAAACATTTTTATGTAAACTACAATAAGTACCCTAGTTTTTAACTTGATATATAATTTATGATTATTTAAACGGATTCATAATACCACCAAAACCATCAGAAAAGTAAGCCTCAGGGTCTTCAGGAGGAGTAGCACCATCAGAAGTCATAACCAGTGAAATTTGTTTGTCTATTTCTATCTTTTTAATTTCTGGTTTTATATAATTTTTTTCTTGTTTTAATTCTTTATTAGTTTTCATAACAAATTTATTTTTTTAATATTATTTTTTCTTTTAAAGCTTTGTTTACAAAATCAATAGTATCATTATCAGCAGTTTCTTTATCAATAGTAAATTCGTTTTGCAATAATTCCGAAATATAATTAATAGATTTTTTACCATCAATTTGTTTCCAAATAAAAGCAGCTGTTTCATTTAAAGAAAACATACTATTCATATCAGCTACACTATTAACTAAAGGAACAATAATAGTTTCGCCTTCTATCGAACTTTCGATAAGATTTTTATCTTTTATATAAACCTCATTATTCATCATTATTCAATAAACAATTTTTTAGTTTGAACATTATTTTTATTAACTACCTTAATTAAATAATATCCACTATCACTATTGTTTAGCGATATTTTTAAAAACTTATCACCTGTTTGTTTGCTATATACAAGGTTTCCTAAAATATCATATACATAAATTTGAGAATTTTTATCTTCTAAATTATTAATATAAATATCTTTTTTATTTGAATATGCTACAATTTGATTTTCATCAATTGATAAAGATTTAGGAGTTAAGTGAAGAACAAGTCTGTCTGAATTATCTTCATTAGAAGCATTAAAAACATAAGAGTTATCTTCAGATAAATTAACAAAGTTGTTTTCTTGCTTATCTTCTAGAATAATATCAACATTATCAAAAGTATTATAACCAGATAAATTAATAGTATAACTGCCTTGAACATCAGTTTTGTAGCCTAAATTAACAGTTTTAGAAACATCTAAATCACCTAAAGCATTAATAGCCAAAATATCATTATCTTGAGTTTTTGAATAAATTTGAGGCTCGTCACCAAACATTTTTTCAGAGTCATAATTATCAAGAATATCACTAGCATCGTTGTTTAATTTAACAATAGCTTCATCGGTAATAGTACCATTAGTAATACTTAATAATAATCTGTTAGGAATAACATTTTGTTCGGCATAAAAAGCCTGACTATTATGAACTCTAACCTCATTAGTTGTTTTTAAAGTTCCTAAAGTTTGACCATCAATAACTTTAACCCAAAAAGCTTGCATAGCAGGAATTATTTTTTGACCACCATTAGTACCATCGCCATCACCAGTACTATTATAAGTAGCAAAATTACCAGCACTACGATACCAAATAGTATTTTCGATATTTGCTCTATCCCAACCGCTAACTGTGGTATTTTCTGTGCCATAGTCAATAGCTGAAGGATAAGGGTTTCCAACTAAATTGTAACCTTCTTTAGTTTTGCCAACCGATCTAGTTAAATTATCATTAGAACCTTGATTTCCAGTATTTAAATCTCCAGTAAATTCAAAAGTAGTATTATCCCAAGGTCTAACAACATAACCTTGCATAATATTAAGAGCATCGGCAGTATTAGATATTTGTTCATATTGAGTATTACCTTCGGTATGTTTCCATAATTTATTATAGCTACCAGCAGTAAGCGGAGTAAAAACAAGAGCAGTAGCATTGCTTACAGGAGAGCTAATATAAGAAAAAGCACCATTAGGCACAGAAGCATCATTAGCACCAGATAAATGTCTTTCAACAGTAGTAGTGCCGTTAACAGCTAAAGAGCCATTATCTATAATTGAACCTATGGCACCATTGCTTGCTGGGCTTTTTAAAGTTAAATCACCATTAACAGCTAAAGATTTTGTAGCATTAATAGTTAAACTAGCACCTGCATTAATAGTAAGGTTATTACAAGTTGCCGAGTTATTAATAATAGGAGCAGTACCGCTAGTTGTAATAATAGCATTTGTATAAAGACCAGGAACACCATTATCCCAGTTGCTTCCTGTATTCCAATCAGCATCAGTACTTCCGTCCCAAGTTGTAGTAGCAGCACCTTTAATGTAAACACCATAATCTTCTGCTTGACCATATTTATATTGTCCTGCCGGACTTACAGTTCTCCCGCATGAACCTTGAATAACCCAACCATCAGAAATTACTCTACATCTCAACATAGTATTTAATGTTGGATTAGCAGGAGTTGTAAAACTACCAGTTTTTTGTCCGGTTGTTAATGCTGCCCAATCATAAACTTGTTCTCCAGCATCAACAAAATCACCATCATTATTATAATCAATATAAATTCTTGCATATTCGGCATTTGTAGCACCAACAGTAACTGTAACATTATATAAAGTACTTGTTTCTAATGTAGTTGTAACATTTGAAGATAAATCTAAGTAACCTGAACCACCATAAGTAGCATCGTCACTTTTTGCACTTCCGCTTGAGTTGTCAATATCAGATAAAACAAATCTGAAAACTCCAGTTCCATAATTACCTAAATCATTAGTGGTAGGAGAGCAGCTTGCAGCTGTTGGAGCTCCACTTACTGTAATATACGAAGTTTTTGTTTCTTTATTTCCAGCACCAGAAGCATTAGTTGCAGTTAAGCTAACTTTGTAAACACCAGGATTACTATAAGTAACACTAGGGTTTTCGCTAGTAGAAGTAGAAGGAGTTCCACCAGGGAATTCCCAAGACCAAGAAGTTGGTCCACCAGAAGATTGATCGTAAAATTGTATTGAGCCGCCTGCCGCAACAGAACGAGCCATATCTTGAGTGTTAAAATCACTTACTGGAACAGATGTGGTTAAAGGAGTAATTCCAAAAACAGCACCTTGATTATTAGTGAAATCATAAACACCTGGATTAATAGCACTTACAGTATAATATCCATCATAACTACCACTCCATCCAAAATTAAAATGCAAATTGTCGCTTGCATCATAGCCATCGCAAACAAAAGCATGGCCACCAGTACCATCTCCTCTATAAACAAGAGGCCTTGCAGCATCCAATTCCGCTTTAACAGCAGCAACCCATACTGCATCGGAAGTAACACCCTTAGATGTATAAGTTGAAGCAGAATTATAGCCAAAATATGTTTCAAGAATATCATCAACAATAGCGGTATTAGAACCAGAACCATCATAGCAGTAATCCATCCCAACAGCTACACCAACATGATAAATTAAAGTTGCAATTTCTGCATTATAAGAATTATCTGGCATACTTGCAAAATTGTATGTTGTAGCTGCAAAATCGGCAGATAAAGTACCGTAAGAAGAGCAAGTTCCATCAGCAGGTTCAGCGTAAGAATAATTTCCTGTTCCTTGATATGGGTGATGATGATATTTCATAACCTGAGCAGTAGCAGTAGCAACGCAACCTGCATAAGCATGACCGCCTGGACCACTTGCATCAACAGGGCAATCAGCATTGTAACCAGCATCTTGATTCCATGATGTTTTTAATAAAGGAGACACCGCTTTTTTCTGCATATACCTATCTTTTAGGTTTAAATCAGCAGTTGAATATTTCTGCCACTGATTTGTAATTTTTATATCTTTTTGTAAGTTCTTGGTTCTGATTACATCAATTTGTTGAGAGTAATTATCTAACAAACCTTGTAATTGAATAGGCAAATTATTTTGATTAAAGTTGCCTTTTATAGAGTAACCAAGAATAGGAGAGCCATTATCTTCGGCCGAAACAATAACAAAACCTTTATTGTTTTCTACATTAAAAACATAGTAAATAGCTTTACCGTTTTCTTCTTTAATAAATTCATCTGAAAATTTAATTTCGGATAGTTTTAATTCTGTTCTTTCGAACATTAGGTTTTTAGCAACCTCTCTAGCTTTATCTTTTGTTATTTCTCCGCCAAAAGCAAAAATGAAAAATAAAATAAAAGCACTTAAAATGTAAATTTTCTTCATAAGAATTATTTTAATAATTAATTACATTTTAAAAATATATATTTTTTTTTACTTAAAAAAATTTAAGCAATCTTAATTTTTTTTAAATAAGATTTATCTTTATAAAACTAATAGTATATAAAACACATAACATAATTGTGTCTCACATTTTGATTTACAGCTTGGTAAAAAAAAAACGTCGAAATTAGTTCATCAAAACTGGACTGAAATATAAACAAAAAATCATTTATTGACATTTGGTTTATCTCGGTTTGAGAAAAGAAACTTTAACTTGGCGGAATTGTGCTTTCTGACACGAAGGAAATTAAACGGCTTGAGAAATTTCTGTTCTTTATAGACTAATTTTGCGTTTCAAAGACGGTTTGAAATTCGTGTTTTAA
>CAZJKL010000002.1:0-131501 GCA_964546655.1 uncultured Bacteroidales bacterium
AAAAGCTATTTTAAATTTAAAAAAATACACTTGCGGATTTTAGGAGCTTTCGGGGTCGCACAACGAGGGGACTTACTTTATTTTGTATATTATTAACTTACAACCTCTAAAACTTCGGCTAAATGTAAAGCCTTAACTTTTGTTCCATCATAAATTTGTTGACGACAACTAGTTCCCGATGCTACAACAATCGAATTTTTACTCATTTTTCTTATAGACGGAAATAAAACTAATTCACCTATTTCAATAGAAAGTTTATAGTTTTCTTTTTCATACCCAAAAGAACCTGCCATTCCGCAACATCCTGTTGGTAAAATTTTTATATTCTCGCCTTTACTTATTTTATTTATTATGTCTTCTAAATAATTACCTTTCCCCAAAGATTTTTGATGACAATGTGAATGAATAAGTATATTATCGCAATTAAATTTAATTTTACTTGCATCTATATTACCATTTTCGAGTTCTTTAAATAAAAATTCTTCAAAAGTATAAGTGTTTTCGGATATATTTTTAGCAATGGCTTTTTTATCGTCATCGACTAATTTTAAATATTCATCTCTAAAAGTAAGTATAGCCGAAGGTTCTATTCCAATTAAAGGCATATTTTTATTAATAATTTTAGAATATATCTCGATATTTTTATTAGCTATTTTTTTGGCTTTTTTAATTAAACCTTTAGAAATATAAGCCCTTCCGCTTTCACAGTTATTAACGATATTAACCTTATAACCGAGCAAATTCAAAATATCTATTACTTTTACACCAATTTCAGAATCTAAATAATTGGTGAATTCATCAATAAACAAACATATTTCTTTATTATAATTTAGCTTATTATAAGATTTGTATTTAAACAAAGCTTTTTTCGATATTTTAGGCATAAGCCTTTCTGGAGCAATTCCCATTAAAATTTTAATTTGTTTAGCTATAAATTTGTTTGAAATTAAATAATTATATATAGACCTAAAGGGATAAATTGCTTTGTATAATCTGTTAATATTAGCAAAAGCTTTGGTTCTTATAGATGCACTATTGTTTTTATAGTATTGATGAAGAAATTCGGCCTTTAACAATGCCATATCAACGTTTGAAGGGCATTCGGACTTACAACCTTTGCACGACAGGCATGAATTTATAATTTCGAAAACATCTTTGTCTGAGATATTATTATCATAAAAAAACTCCCTTAATAAGTTTGCTCTGGCACGAGTTGAGTATTTCTCATTTAAAGTAGCCATATAAGATGGGCACATTGTACCTCCTGCTAAAATAGTTTTTCGGCAATCGGCAGAACCATTGCATCTTTCAACCGCTCTAATTATTCCATCTGAATCAGAAAAATCAAAAATAGTTTCAATATTTTTATTAATAAGCTCAACCCTAAAACTTTCGTCCATTGGAGGAGTATTAATAATTTTATGAATATTAAAAATATTATTTTTGTCAAAAACCGATTTTAATTCAACAAAAGCATTGTAGATAGTTTTACCGTAAAATTTCTCAATAAATTCGCCCCTTAACCTTCCATCACCGTGTTCACCACTTAGTGAACCTTTATAAGTTTTAACTAATTCACAAACATCATTAGCTATATTTTTAAATTTAACTTGACCTTCTTTTGTTTTTAAATTAATAATTGGCCTTAAATGGAGTTCACCAGTACCAATATGAGCAAAAAATACGCATTCTAATTCGTTTTTCTTTAATAAACTTTTGATATCATTAAGATATGAGCCAAGATTTTCAACCGGAATGGCGGTATCTTCAATAACAGCAACAGGTTTAGCATCTCCTTTTAATAAAGAAAGCACTCCAAGCCCTGCTGTTCTTAAATTCCAAACTTTATTAATATCTTTACCTTTAATTATAGGAAAATGATATCCAAGATTATTTTGTTTTAAGTTAAATTCTAATTGATTTGCTTTTTCGCTTAATTCATCAATATTATTTGAAGCAAATTCAACAATAACAATAGCTCCAGGATTATTTTTAATAAAAAAACTATTTTGTTCTTGTTCTTTATTAGACAAAGCAAGATTTAAAATTTTATTATCCATTAATTCAACCGAATAAGGCTCAAGTTTTAAGGCAATTAAATTAGCCAAACAAGCTTCATCAATAGAATTAAGGTGAACACAAACCAAAATTTTATTTTTTGGAGGTAATTCAACAAGGTTAAGTTTAACTTCGGTAACAATACCTAATGTGCCTTCGGCTCCGGCAAATAATTTTGCTAAATTAAGTTTATTGTTTTTAAAATCATCTAATAAAATATCGAAACAATAACCAGTATTTCGGCGAGGAATAGACTTTGCAGGATAATTATTATTTATTTCATTACAAAAATATTCATCATTAAAAATTTTATAAAAAAACCTATAAATATCACCTTCTAAGCAATTTAAATTTAACTTTTCAGAAAATTCATCTTTATTTATTTGTTTAAAAACAACTTCACTCCCATCACACAATAAAACTTTAACTTCAATAATATGTTCACGAACACTTCCATACTTTAATGAATGTAATCCGCACGAATTATTGCCAATCATCCCACCAATCATACATCTATTAGAAGTAGAAGTTTCGGGGCCAAAAAACAAGCTAAAATCTTCTAAATATTTATTTAAATTATTAAGAATAATCGAAGGTTCAATTCTAACCCATTTTTCAATAATATTTAATTCAATAATATTATTAAAACTAGTAGATAAATCGGTTACAATACCGCTTCCAACACATTGACCAGCCAATGAAGTTCCGGCAGATCTTGGTATAATTGCTAAGTTATTTTTTTTAGCATAATTAATAAGGCTTTTTAACTCATTAATATTTTGGGGACAAGCTACAGACGAAGGAATTTGTTTGTATACCGAAGAATCGGTAGAATATAAAACTCTATCTGAATAATTTGAATTTATAATATCATGTATTTTATTTGATTCGGAAGAATTATGCATATCGTTTTAATTATTTTCTAAAATTAATAATTAAAAACAAAAAATATTTTAAGAAAAGGAAAAATTAAGCTTTAAGAGAAGAAAAATTGAAAGAATTAAGAATTTTCTCGGCAATTAATGAACAATAATAATCGTCTTTATCGAAATTAATTAAAAGAGTATAAGATTTATTATTATGAAAAAAAAGTAAGGTAGTAAAGTTTAAATTATTATCTTGAATAGAATATTCGCCTTTTATTAAGTAGCCGTTTTCATCGGAAAAACTAACTAAATTTTCATTATATTTAAAATTTTTAACCCCAATTTGATTTTGCATTTCATAAAGCATCCCTTCTTTAACCATATCAATATTAAGAGGCATTAAATTACTATAATCAATTAGAATTAAGGCAATTTGAATATTTTTTTTACTATAAGCATATAAAGAATATTTATTAATAAATGATCTCATTTGAACAGTTATTATTTTTTCTGCTAATTCTTCGTTAATAGTAAGTTTAACGGGACTATTAATTGAAATAATATTATCATAAATATCGGTTTGCCATTCAGATTCGTATAAATCTTTACTATCAATAGTTTCTTTTAATGAAGAGTATAAACTATTATCATTAGAGTAATAAGTTTTATAGAAATAATTACCTAATAAAATAAGTCCGATTAAACAAATAATAGCAATAATAAGAAGAATAATTTTTTTAAGCTTTTTGTTGTTTTTTTCAGGCTTAATATTACTAATATCATCAATTTGTTCAGAAGTTAAACAAATTTCGTTTTGATAATCTTGAAAAGATTTATTTTTATTAGATTTAATCCATTCTTTAAAACTATTATCTAATTTTTTATTACAACTATTACACAGAATTTTATATTCAGATGTGATTTTGTTGTAATATCCGCAATTATTGCATTTTAAATAATATATCATGGTTTTGCAAATAATAAGTCTTGCAAATTTAAAATTCTTAACAAAAAAACTAACATAAATTCAATTGATTTTTTAATAAAAACAAAAAATAATTTAAAACAATATTATATTTGTTTAATTATTAGAAGTTTTAAGTGTTTTAATACCCAAATATTAATAAAAACTTTAAAATTAATTTAATTTTTTTTTGATATTAAATTTATAAAATATAATTTTGCAGATTATTAAAATATTGAGATAAAGGAATAATTTTATGTAAATATAAAATTTACTTTATAATTTAAAATTTTTAAAATATAAGAAAATGAAAAGAACATTTCAACCTTCGAATAGAAAAAGAAGAAACAAACACGGTTTTAGAAAAAGAATGGAATCTGCAAACGGAAGAAAAGTATTAGCAAGAAGAAGAGCTAAAGGAAGAAAACGTTTAACAGTTTCTTCTGAATATAAAGAAAAGAAATAACAATAATTTTAATGTTTATAAATAGCCCTGAATTTCTATCGGAATTCAGGGAATTTTTATTTTTTTCATGTCTGGTTTTTTAAATTTTATTTTTTATTTTATTCTAACTATACTTATTATTAGGTTAGCATTTAGAATATTTTTCCCTATAATTATAAAACGTTTTATAAAAAGACAAGCTGGAAAATTCCAAAACATGAATATGTATGGGGAAGACGCTCATAAAGGGAAAGAAGGCGAAATACATATAGAGACGAAAGACAATAATAAGAAAACTAATTACACTAATGATAGTGAATATATTGAATATGAAGAAATAAAATAATTATTTTTTATTATACATATTCATTGTCCTTTCAACCCCAATAGAAACGAAGCTTTTTACAATATCAATAACAGTTGGTATTTTTTCATTTACAGCCTTAATTTCATCATCATTCCAATTTCCTAATACATAGTTAGATTGATAACCGTATCCGAAATCGTTACCAATTCCAAATCTGAGCCTTGAATAGTTTTGAGTATTTAGTATTTCTTCGATATTAGTTAATCCATTATGCCCTCCACTCCCACCTTTAGGTTTAAGCCTTAAAGTACCAAGAGGCAAAGCAAGATCATCGGTAATAACCAATAAGTTTTGTAAAGGAATATTTTCTTTTTGAAGCCAATAATTAACTGCTTTTCCACTTAAATTCATATAAGTAGAAGGTTTAATAAGAATAAGGGTTTTCCCTTTAAATTTAATATTGCATCTTGACGCATAACGGTCGGTTTCAAAACAAACATTGGAAGCATTTGCAAATACTTCCAATGTTTTAAAACCAATATTATGTCTGGTATTAGAATACTCTAAACCAATATTACCTAAACCAGCAATTAAATATTTCAATATTTAAAAAATTTTATTACGCTTTTTTAGCATCATCTGCTTGAGCAGTAGCATCAACAACAGCATTTCTTGATGTTTTAACAGCTACTATTACTTCAGAAGGAGAATCGATAAAAGCAATTTTATCAGATTTTAAATCTCTAACTTTAACAGATTGTCCAATTTTTAAATCAGTAATATCTATCTCGATAGATTCTGGGAAATCTTTAGGATATCCATTAACTTTTACTTTTCTAATTAATTGAGCTAATCTACCACCTTCTAAAACGCCAACAGAACTACCTGTAATTATGATAGGTAAACGAGATGTTGATTTTTTTGTATCGCTAATAATCTGTAAATCTACATGAACAGGCTTATCTGAAACAGGATGATATTGAACATCTTTCAATAAAGCTTGATAATTTTTATTATCTAATTTCAAGTTTATCATATATACATCTGGAGTATATATAGCTCTACCTATTTCTTTTTCAGCAACAGCAAAATGAACATTTGAACCATCACCGTATAAAACGCAAGGTACTTGTTCGTTTTTACGTAATTTTTTAGAGTAAGTTTTTCCAACGTTTTCTCTGATTTCTCCTAAAATTTCTATTGACTTCATTTTTTTTGATTTATTAAAAAATTTTGACAAATGTACAAATTAAAAAATAAAATTTGAACTAATTGACTCATAATTATTTACTTGTTTTATAACATTACCGAAAATATCGGCGATTGATAGCACTTTTATTTTATCACTTTGTTGTTTTAAAGGTATAGAATCGGTAACAACCAACTCTGTTAAAGCCGAATTATTGATTCTATCATAAGCTTCACCAGACATTACAGGGTGAGTAATAATTGCTCTTACAGAATTTGCACCCTTTTCTTTAAATAAATCAGCTGCTTTTGCTATTGTTCCTGCTGTATCAATCATATCATCTACAATAACAATATCTCTTCCTTTAACATCTCCAATAACAAGCATACTTTCAACTTTATTAGCCATTGCACGATGTTTATAACAAATAACCATATCTGTTCTTAAACATTCTGAATATGCTTTTGCTCTTTTTGTTCCACCTGTATCAGGTGATGCAATAGTTAAGTTTGGAAGATTTAATTGTTTAATATATGGAAAAAATATTGCTGAAGCGAATAAATGATCAACCGGAACATCAAAGAAACCTTGAATTTGGTCGGCATGAAGATCTAATGTCATTATTCTTGTTATACCAGCAGCTTGTAATAAATTAGCCATTAATTTTGCTCCTATTGGAACTCTTGGACTATCTTTTCTGTCTTGTCTTGCATATCCAAAATAAGGTATAACCGCAATAATTCTTCTTGCTGATGCTCTTTTTGCTGCATCAATCATTAATAATAATTCAAATAAATTATCAATTGGTTGATAGGTTGATTGAACTATATATACATTACAGCCTCTAACTGTTTCGTCGAATGATGGAAGAATTTCACCATCTTTAAATCTTGACACAGATGATTTACCAAGATTAGTACCATAAACTTTTGCGATTTTTTCTGCAATATTTAAAGATGCTGAACCTGAAAATATTTTACCTGGGAAAATCATTTTATCGTTTGTATTCATTTTTCAATGTTTTTGAGGGTGCAAAATTATAAATTTATTATTTTATAATTAACTATTTTGCAACTTTTTTACTCTTTATTATTCATTTTTTTATAAGACGTTGTTATTCCTTTTATTAAAGCAGAGCTAAATCCTTGGAATTCCATCTCGTTTAACCCAGCAATAGTGTATCCTCTTGGTGTTGTTACTTTATCAATTTCTCTTTCTGGGTGATATCCTTTTTCTAATAATAATGAAGTTGCTCCTTTAACTGTTTGAGAAGTTATTAATTGTGATAATTCTGCATCAAATCCTATTTCGGTTCCTCCTTGTGATGCTGCTCTTATATATCTTAAAGCATAAGCTATTCCACATGCAGCTAAAACTGTTGCTGCTCCCATTAATTCTTCTTCAATTAATACTGTTTTTCCTAAATGATTAAAAAACGACAACACTTTTTCTTTTTGTTCTTCACTTGCATTACTGCTCGAAAGACATGTCATTGATTGTTGTATTGATATTGCAGTATTTGGCATTGCCCTAAATATTATAATATCTTTTTCAATTTTTGATAAAATATATTTAGTATCTACTCCGGCAACTATTGAAATAATTATTTTTTCTTTAGTTAATTCATCTTTTATATCATTTAAAATATCGTCGATGTGATTTGGTTGAATTGTTAAAAAAATTATATTCGAATTTTTAACCGCTAATTTATTATCACTCGACACATTAACTTCTTTTTGTTTTATTTTATCGAGTAAATGTATTTTTTCTTTTAAGTTAGTTACTGTAATGTTTGATGGCTTAATTGTGTTAGATTTTACCAATCCTTCGGCTATTGATAGCCCTATATTGCCACCTCCTATTATTGTTATTTTATCTTCCATAACTTTATATTTTTAATTTTCATACAATTTTATTTATATCTTTCTAAATCTCGTTTCACATCTTTTTCTTTCAATGTTTCGCGTTTATCATAAAGTTTTTTTCCTTTTGCTAAAGCTATTTCTATTTTTGCTAATCCTCGTTCGTTTATAAAAATTTTTGTTGGAACTACTGTTAATCCTGCTTCTTTAACTTTTTTATTTATTTTTTTTAATTCTTTTTTTGTTAAAAGTAATTTTCGGTCTCTCTTGGGTTCGTGATTGTAGTATGTTCCGTATTCATATTCAGAAATATGTAAGTTTTTTACAAATAATTCTCTATCATTTAAGAAACTACAATATGAATCAACGAAACTAACTTTACCTGCTCTAATCGATTTTATTTCGGTTCCAGTTAATACTATTCCTGCTATTATTTTTTCTTCTAAATAATATTCAAATGATGCTTTTTTATTTTTAATATTTATTTGACTATTACTCATATTTATTCTATTAATCCTCTTCCTGCTTTGTTTATTCGGTCACTTGCCTTTAAATCATCTATTATACCATCTAATATTCCATTAATAAAGGAGCTACTTTTATCGGTACTATATTCTTTCGAAATATCGATATATTCATCTAATGTTGCTTTTATTGGTATTGATGGGAAATACATAAATTCGCATATTGCCATTTGCATCAATAAAATATCCATAAATGCTATTCTATCTGACTCCCATTTATGTGTTCGCTTCTGAATTAACTCAATATTCGATTTTGAATACAAAATTGTTTTTTTGAAAAGTTCTCGAACAAATTTATTTTCTTCGTCAAAATTTTTATATAATGGCAATAATTGTGTGTTTTTATCTGAATCTTCTTTAAAATATCTTAATGTTTTAACTACCATTGAAGCTACTAAGTCGTAATCGTCTATAAAAAATATTTTTTTATCTTCTAAATGTTCAATCAATAATTCTTCGTTTACGATATTGTTAATAAAACATCCTATTACATAATCTTTATCTTTTCTGTATCCAGTGTTCTCACTTTCCATATAATTTTGATATGATGATGTTTCTTTAATATTTAAATATATTTTTCGAATCATCTCCATATTATCTGAAAACGACAATTTTAATCTGTTTCTCTCGGTATTTAATTGATTGTTATCTTCTAGTTGCTTTAACAACTTATTTTCGATAAATTTTGTATTTGGGATTAAATCTGATTGTGATGGTAATACTTTTAATTTATTGTCAGCAATTCTATTAACTGCTACATCTTTAATTTCTACCATAAATGATAGTAAATATATATATAATTCATAAACATTATCAATACTTCTTATTAATAATTGTTCTCCCGATTTTACGTCATTATTGAATGATTTAAAATAGGCAAACAATGCTTGCATAGCTTTTATTCTCAACAACCTTCTACTTAACATATATATTTATTTTCATTTTTACAAAGAACATTTATAAGGTGTGCAAAAGTAATATTTTTTTTTATTTATTTTGTTTTTAGATTATTTTTTTATCGTATTAATGTTATAGTGCCTTTCTTTGCTACTCTAATTCCTCGGTTATTGTAGAATTCACACAAGTACAAATAAACTCCAATCGGTGCAGGCATTCCATCTATGGTTCCATTCCAACCTTCATCAACCGAACTAGTAGAAAATACAGGCAGACCCATTCTATCATAAATAACTAATTTATAACTAGATAAATCTGAATGCACAAATTGCGGTTTTACAGTTTGATTTAGTCCTATTTTGCTTTCAGGAATAAATGCACTTGGCATAAAAAATCTTGTATTTTGATATACATCTTTAATATTTGATTTTGAACTATTTTTTAAACCATATGTATTTGTTTCTTTCTCAACTGCTTCTATATAATATTGATACTGCCCAAGTGTGCTAGAAAAATTTATAACTTCATCATAATATTCTAATGTTTCTTGTCCTGTGGCAACAATCGAATTTATTAATTCAAAATTAATATCATCATTTTTTTTTCGATAGATTAAATATTCGCCAACTTCTTTATCCCAATTTATATATGAATTCCATTGCAAAACATTTGCATAACCAGTGTCTGCGTAAGCATACAAATTAATGTTTCGAGATATATTCGAATTTATTGATTCATTGCCACAACTGTCGTAAACTAAAATTTTGTAATAATAAATTTTATTCTCCGTATCGGGTGCATTATCTTCGATATTTACAATTGGTGGATTTGGATATGAATATGGATAAACTGTTTCTAAAACTTCGTATTCGCCATCTATTGTTTCACTTTTTAATACTTCAAATTTATTAATATTTGCATTTTCATCAACAAGAAAATCAACTCCTATTAAGTTTTTTTCTTTAACTGTAACATTTGACAAATAAATATAATCGGCCGGAGCCGGTAATTTAGATTTTATTGTAACAATATTTGATGATGATTTAAAGTTTACGTTTTTTGCCTTTATTAAATATGTGTAATAATAATTGTCTTCTAATCCTTGATGTAAATATGTTGTTGATGATCGTGATGAATTTGATAATAAAACATATGGGTCGGAAGGATTGTTTGGAGTTAAACCTTTTTTGCAATAAATTTCATAATTATCTATATTACTCCAACCTTGATATTGCGACCAACTTAATGATGAAGAGCCATCACAAACGTCAAAATCTACTTGTAATAACATAGTTGTGTGCATTTCGCACATCGGACTAATATTTCCACAACTATCAAGTGCAGCTAAACGATATTTTTCAACATTTTTATCTGAATCTGATAATGTTGTTAAATATGATGTTGTGCTTATGCCATCAATGGTATCAAATATTTGCCATGTATTGCTTATGTTTTTATAAACTACATATCCAACAACATCAACCGAGTTAGATTCTTCCCATCCTAAATAAACATTATTTGAAGGAATATTAACGCTAACGCTATCAAGAATTGGAACATCTGGAACTTGCAGGTCTTGAACTAATATTTCTTTAAAATTTGAATTAGAAGTACAGCCTAAGCTGTCGGTTTCTATATGATATTGTATTAAAGTACTACATTTTAGGACATTGTTTGAAATGCTTTGAGATGTAGTTGTATGTATCAAATTTTGATTTCCAAATTGATATTTGCTATAAATATGATACAATCTACTTGAACCTATTTCATCGGGTATAATATTATTCCAATCTAAATCTGCTCGCATATTGCCGTTTGAAGTTGCATTTAAAAACAGTGTCATTATTTTACCGGAAGACGATGAATTTCCATCTGAATTATTAACAATATAATAATAAACTGATTTTGTATCGGCATTCGCACCATTATGAATAAACGACAAGGTATTATAGTCGGTGATTGTAGTTAGCTTGGTATATGTTCCATTTAAACTTCCACCAAAATATATTTCATAATTAGTAAAATAAGCACCTGTATCGGTTGGGGGTTTCCATGTAATTGTTGTATTGCCGTTTAAATCGACATTTAAGCAATAAATTACAGGTGAGTCAATAGCTTTAATAAATACATTTAAACCTAATAAAAAATATATTGATAAAATGAATTTATTTAATTTCATTGTTTACTTCTTTCCTACGACCAATTCGGCCAAATTATTTGTATTAAAATATTTATTTGCAATTAGCTGAATATCTTTACTATTTATGTTTTTTATACTTTCAATATAATTTTCATAATAATCATTAGGCAAATTATTCAAAATAAGTTCTTTTTTTAAATCAGCCATAGCAAAAGGGCCATCGGCATTTCTTAAAATACTTCCAAGCATATAGTTTTTCACAAGATTTAATTCTTCTTCTGATACAAATTCTTGTTTCAAACGATCTATTTCTTTATATATTTCATTAATAGCATCTTTTGTTACTTCTGCCTTTAATTCAGTAGAGATAAAAAACATAGCATCATTTTTATAAGAAACAACCCCGCTCCCTATTCCATAAGTGTAGCCTTTATCTTCTCTAATATTTTCCATTAATCTAGAACCAAAATAACCGCCTAAAATAACATTATAAATTTTAATTTTCATATAATCAGCACTACCTCGGTTTGGAATTTTTCTACCAATTCTAATTGCCGACTGAACCACGTTTTTTTTCTCGATATAATTTGTTTTATTAACAAAATCATCATTAATTTTCGATTTACATATAGGTTCTTTAATGCTTTTAATCGCTAAATCACCAAAATATTTTTCTACAACTTTTATCGTTTTTTTATCAACTTTACCAGAGACAAAAATTTTCATTTTATCGGTTAAGTAATTTTTATTATAAAAACTAGAAATTTTACTAATGTCAATAGTATCAAACTCTTTTAAATCAGACGATTTACCATAAGGATGGTTGCTTCCAAATATTAGTTCGGGGAAATGTTTTCGAGCTAAAAAATTAACTTTTTCATTATTAACAACATAATTTTGCTTAGTATTTTGGACTAATGTTTCGAATTCGTTTTCGGGAAAAATAGGATTTTCGATAATATCAGACATAACTGGCAAAACCTTATCTAAATGCTTGTTTAAGCAATAAAGAGTTATTGCTGAAAAATCATTGCCTGTATTTTGTTCAGTATAAGCGCCATAAAAATCGAAAATATCGGCAATTTTAGATGATGAATATTTTTTTGAACCTTCGATAAGCATTTTATTTGTTAATGATGCTATTAATTCCGAATCGCTATACCATTTTCCGGCATTAAAAACAAAATCAATTTTTATAATATCTTCTTCTGTCGAATTTATATAATATACCGGTAAATTGTTTTTTAATACATTTTCAGTAAAATTTTCGAATGAAATATTTTTAATAAATTCGATTTTGGGAGCAATTTTTCTATTTAAAACAGGCATATTTTTATTTTTTAGAATGATAATATAAAGTTGAACTATTAGCTTCGGTTAGTATTTTTTTAGAAACCTTTTTGATATCATCAACATTTAGCGACAAATATTTTTTAATTTCTTCATTGTGCATATTTGCATCACCAAGAAGCTCATAATAAGCTAAATTCATAGCTTTATCTAACACACTTATTTCTGAAAAAACATAACTTGTTTCAATTTTATTTTTAACTTTTTGAAGTTCTTCATCTTTAATTTCACCGTTATTTATTTTTTCAATTTCGTTCTTAATTGCTTTTTCTGCTTCATCCATCGAAACACCTTCGATTAAATGACCGCTAAATATAAACAATCCTGCTTCAATACTTCCAGAGATATAAGCATTAATATCGCTAAATATCTTACCTTTTTTCACTAAATTTTGATATAATCGAGATGAATCGCCATTTGATAAAACATCAGAAAGAAAATCAGTAGCATAATAGTTTTTATCTAATCTATCGCACATGTGATAAACTTTGTAAATAGAATCATAAGGCACATCTTTAGCAACAACCATCATTCTTGAGTCGCTTTGAACTGGCTCTTTTTCTAAATTTCTTACATACTTTTCACCAGCAGGAATATTTCCAAACCACTTATCAACAAGTTTTTTTGTTTTATCAAAATCGATATCACCTGCAATAGTTAAAATAGCGTTATTAGGACGATAAAATTTATAGAAAAACTCTTTTACATCATTTAATGTTGCATTTTCGATATGACTCAATTCCTTACCTATTGTAGCCCATTTATAAGGATGCACATTGTAAGCTAAAGGTCGTAATAACAACCAAACATCACCATAAGGTTGGTTAAGATATCTTTGTTTAAACTCTTCACAAACAACATTTTTTTGAACATTTAAACTTTTTTTAGAAAAAGCTAATTGCAACATTCTATCAGATTCGAGCCAAAGGCCAGTTTCGATATTATTTTTTGGAAGAGTAATATAATAATTAGTATAATCATTATTAGTAAAAGCATTATTTTCGCCACCAACTAGCTGTAATGGTTTATCATAACATGGGATATTTTTTGAGCCACCAAACATAAGATGCTCAAATAAATGAGCAAATCCTGTTTTCTCTGGATTTTCGTCTCTTGCTCCAACATTATATAATACATTAATTGCACAGATTGGAGTAGTTTTATCTTTATGCAATATTACCTTTAAACCATTGTTTAGTTGATATTGTTCAAACTTTATCATTATATTATATCGTTATTTAGGTTGATGTTCTTTTCTTAATAAGTCATTAACTGTTTTAACTGGGTTAAATGTCTCGATTGGAACTTCAACAAATATTGTATTCCAGTCGGCCATTGCACCATTCCATAAACCAGGTCTTTCTAATATTTTTATTTTTTTACCATTATGAGTTTTATCTGAAATCATAACTGAATCTTCGTCAATATAATCTAATAAATCGTATAAAGAGCCTTCGCTATCAACATAAGAGCAAACTAAATCAACAGGATTAAAATGAGTTGAACCGTTTAAAATTTCAAGTTGTTTTTTATCATTATTATTAACCTGAATTTTTTCAATTATTTGAAGCGAAATAGAGTTATCTTTATTCTTAACCCAAAAAGGTCCACCACCTGGTTCACCTTCATTTTTAACCATTCCACAAACTCTAATAGGTCTGTCTAACTTACTAAGTAAAACCTTAACTTTAGAGTCTTTATCTCTTGATTTATAATCATTTGGCAAAACAACACAAAGTGTGTTTTGAATGAAATTCTCGATTTTATCTAAAGTTTCATCTTTAATATTTTCATCTTGAAGAGCATTAAAATAGGTGTAAATTTTTTCTTGCAATTCAATTAAATAACCAGCTAAAGCTTGTTTATAAATATATGTTTTTGCCTTTAAATAATCAGGAACAACATTATCAATATTTTTAATAAAAACTATATCGGCTTCTATGTCATTTAAATTATAAATTAAAGCTCCATGCCCAGATGGTCTAAATAATAGTTCATCGTTTTCGATTAAAAACGGTTCATTTTTATCATTAACAGCAATGGTGTCTGTTTTTGGCATTTGTTCAGAATAATCTATAGAATATCTAACATCTAATAAATCTTCATAATATTCTAAAACAGATTCAATAAAAGAGATTATTTCTTCTTTAAATTCAGATGAAACAGTAAAATGAATTTTCACATTTCTTTTTTCATCTTTTGAATAATTAGCACCTTCAACTAAATGTTCTTCAATTGGAGTTCGTGCATCTTCTTCGTATTTATGGAACTTAATAAGAGCCTTTGGTAAATTACCATAGTTCATTCCTATTTCAGTTAATAAACAATCCAATATTAAACGATATGTTTTTTTAGTAACATTTTTTTCTATATCAACTCCTTCATCGCTTAACATGACCTTTAATTCTTGAAAAAAAGCAAAGTCTTTAATAAAACTAAGAAACTGATTGGCTTCTTTTGACAAATTAAAGTCATCATTTTTCATTTGTTCTAACGCAACGAACAAATCTTTAAACATACGAGAAGCCGCTCCAGAGGCAGGAACAAATTTTACAATCTCTTTATCATAAATTGAGTTATTGTATTTATTTACGTATTTGCTTACTTCGGCTTCGTTAAAAGCTTTAATACCATTATTTATAACGGCAGGGCCAATAAGTTCAACATAAACATTTCCTTTTCTGAAGGTTTCTACCTGTTTTTTTACGTCGTCAATTGTTAATCCTTTTTTAACAATTGCTTCTTGATTATTTACTGAAAACATAATTTTTAATAATTAATAAAAAGATTTAAAAGTTAATAAATATTTAATATAAGATCATTAATTCTAATTTTTGGAACATGATGAACATCGTTATTATCTCGATAATATTTGATACTTTCATTTAAATTTATTTCGTCAATTACAATTTTCTCATTTGGTTTCCCAATAGCAACGACTAAAGATAAAGAAAATTCATCATTAATTTTATAATATTCGGTGATTTCTTTTTTATTAAAAGACTTAAACATACATGCCCCATAGCCTTCTTCGACTGTTTGCAAACAAATAGTTTGAGCTACAATTCCTATATCTATATCAGCATTTTCGGTGATTTTTTTATCAACTAAAATCAATATATAAGAACTTGGTTTTTCGCTTTCATTTGGTCCGCCCCAATCTTTTAAATAACCTGCCCATTTAAGGTTTTTAAAAACAAATTCATTATTGTGTTTTTCATTTACTATAATAAATCTTAATGGTTGTGAGTTTCGAGCCGAAGGAGTTTTCATAGCATTATCAACCCATTCTATCAATAATTCATTTGATATTGAAACCGATGAATCGTAACGCCTATAACTTCTGTTTTTTAATATTAATTCTTTAAGCATATTTTTAATTTATTTCAATATTACTAATTTTCAATAATTTTTCAATAATATTTTCCGAATACTTATTCCAAATTTTAAAAGTTATTTCGACATTTTCATTATTATATTTAATGCTATCTTGATCTATGTTATTCAGTTTCAAAAAATTAAATACATCATTAGCTATTTCGTAATTAAAGCTAATTTTATAGTTATTATAAATTTTATTCTCGATAATATTTGAATTATTAATAGCAATTTCGGCAGCATTACCATAAGCATTAATAAGTCCACCTTTACCTAGCAAAACTCCACCAAAATATCTTGTTACAATAATTAGAATATTGGTTAATTTATAATGATTTATTTTTGATAGAATTGGTTTTCCTGCTGTATTTGTTGGTTCACCATCATCATTAGCTCTATAAACGTCAGCTTCAGGATTTAATATGTATGCATAACAGTGATGACGTGCATCATAATATTCTGATTTTATTTCTTTAACTTTTTGTTTTATATCGTTTTCGCAATTAACAGGGATGGCTATTGCTATAAATTTACTTCCTTTATCTTTAAATATTCCTTGTGAAATTTTATCTATTGTTTTATAAGTATAAATCATTTTTTTAAAACTTAATGCTAACAATTAAAATATCATCAATTTGCTCATTATCTCCCTTCCAATCGAAAAAACTTTGAACAATTTTATTTTTTTGAGTTTTCAAATCAAACTCGCAATTTTCTACTAGTAACTGTTTAAAATATTTTGAATAATATTTTTTGTTTTCTTCTCCTCCTTTTTGATCAATATATCCGTCGGTAAATAAAATTATTTGATCGTTTTTCTCTAATTTAATCTCCTGAAAGCTAAACAGTTCATAAGAAGTATCATTATTTGCATCAATAGGAATTTTATCTCCTTTATAAACAATTAATTCTTTATTTCTTAATAAATACAAATCGTGATTTGAACCAGAAAAATATAATATATTATTTATTTCATCGTATCTGCATAAAGAAACTGCTATTCCGTCTTTTATCGATACTTCTTCATTTTTCTTATTCTTTAATTTAGCTTTTAATAAAGCATTAACATTATCTAATATTTTTGATGTTTCGATAATTCCTTTTTCTTTAGCTGTTTGTTCAAACAAACTATTAGCAACAATAGACATTAAAGCACCTGGAACACCATGACCAGTGCAATCATTTACAGCAAAATAAATATTTGAGTTATGTTTATAATACCAAAAAAAGTCACCGCTAACTATATCTTTAGGTTTATTAATAATAAATGAATTTGGAAAATAACTAATTAAATCATCTTTATAAGATAATATTGCCGATTGAATACGTTTTGCATAATCGATACTATCGGTGATTAGCTCATTTCTTTTTTCTAACAAATAATTTTGCTCTTGAATTTTTATGTTTTGAGTTGCAATATTCTCATTTTTCTTTTGCAATTCAATGGTTCTTATTTCAACTTTTTCTTGCAATAAGTTTCGTTCATTTATTAGTTTTCGCTCTCTTCTATTAATTAAAAGCATTATTATGGCAATAACTAAACCTATTTCAAAAGTTACAAACCACCATTTTAGCCAAAAAGGCGAATCAATAGTAAATTCATATTTAATTGGGTCTTCGTTCCAAAAGCCATCACTATTACTTGCAATAACTTCAAACACATATTCTCCCGGAGGAATATTGGTATAATTTGCCTGATTAGCTTTAGTTTCGGGTGAATAAGAATCGTCTAATCCTCGTAAAATGTATTTGTATTTAACATTTTCAGGAACTTTCATATTAATTCCTATAAATTCGAAAGTAATATTATTTTTATCGTATGGTAATTTTAAATTTTCGGGCAAATTAAACCATTTTGTAAATTTATTTGAATATACAGTCCAATCAACATCTCTGTAAAACAATTTTATATCGGTAATATGGATTTTAGGGTCTATATTATCAACAAAATCTTCTTTTGGATTATAAATATTAATTCCATCAACCGTTCCGAACCAAATTTTGCCATTTACATCTTCAAAAACCGAATTACTATTACATTCATAACCTCTAAAACCCTCGTTAATACCGTAATGCTTAATTTCTTTAATATCATTTATTTGTTCATTATTTTTATATTGAGTATTTAGAACTATTTTATCAAGACCTTTTTCATATCCTGCCCATAAGTTATTATTTTTATCAAAATACATCAAATAAACATTATTAGACAATAAGTTGTTTTTTGTACCGTATTGTTTAATTGATTTATGGTCATATTTACAAATACCACCACCTGCTGTTCCGAACCACATATTCCCATATCTATCTTCGGCAATACTAATAACTCTATTATGACTTAAACCATTGCTATTATTCAAAACAAAGTAATTTAATTTGCTATTATTCAACGAATTACCTTTAATACAATAAACTCCTTTTCCATAAGTTGCAATCCAAATATCATTGTTTTTATCTTGAATTATTGAATAAATTACTGTTCCATCTAAACCATATTCATTTGAATAATTAGCAAAATCAACATCTGGATTTTCTAAATCTTTAATATTAATTTTATATAAACCATTTTTATAAGTACCAATCCAAATATTATTAAAATTATCTTGGAATAATGCCGAAATAATGTCGGGGTTTATATTTTTTTTAATTTTTTTTATAATAACACTATTATTTTTAGTTGAAATAACATTGAGGCCGAGTAAAGTACCTACTAATATCCTATTTTCGGAATCTTTTAAAATAGAAAAACACTGATTGTCATATAACCCATCTTTAGTTGTATAATTTTTAATGTTTTCGCCATCATACATTGAAACACCGCCACCATAAGAAGCTAACCAAATATTTTTTGAATTATCTTGAGTTATTGAAAAAACAATATTATTTGGCAATCCGTTTTGTTCAGAAAAATAAGTAAAAACTTCACCAGTAAATTTAATTGCACCGCCAGCATAAGTTCCAAGCCATAAATTTTTCGAATTATCTTCATAAATACATAAAATATAATCTTTTGAAAGCCCCTCTTTTTGTGAAAATTTTTCGAATTTATTGTTTTTCAATCTATAAACGCCACCACCATAAGTTCCAATCCAAAGTGCATTTTTAGAATCAATTTTACTTGACAATATCATTTGATTAGAATAAACATTGTCTTTATCAATAAACTTTGATATTAAATCATAGTCATAACTGTTTTTATTAGATTTTGAACACTTATAAAGCCCTGTTGGCGTACCAACCCAAATATCATCATTAATATCAATTGAAGCGGTTCTTACAAGATTATTTCCAGAAACTTTAGTAAAATCAATTTTCTTAACTTTATCAATAATATTTAACTTAACCAAGCCGTCTTTTTCGGTGCAAAACCAAAGTTCATTTTTATAATTAAATATCTTATAAACACGGTATTTTGTAATATTTTTATAATTTTTAAAACTTTTAGGATTAGACTCATCATCTAATATAATTTTAACCGGTCCTTTTTCGGTTCCAACCCATAAATTTTTATAATAATCTAAAGCTAAAGTTCTAACTTTATTAGAAATTAGCCCATTTTTTTCATTAAAACATTTAAAATTTTTACCATCAAACCTAACAATACCTTCGCCATCTGTAGCTAACCACATATTGCCATTTTTATCTTCAACAACCGAAGTTATTCTATTAACAGGAAGACCATCACTGTCGTTATAATTAATAAATTTTTTACCATCATAAACACTAATACCACCACCATCGGTAGCAAACCAAATATACCCTCTGCTGTCTTGAAAAATATCAAAAACTACAGATTGAGCCAAACCATCTTTAATGGAATAATTTCGAAAATTAAAATGTTGAGAATAAGAAAATATACTAATAAAAAAACTTAGGAAAAAGAAAAGAACGAAATATATATTTTTAAATTTCATTAGTATTTATGGGTGAAAAATATGTTGCTTTTTAGTTTTTAATATATTCAAATGTTAAATCAATAATTCGAGAAAATTCTTCACCTGTTTCAAGCATATCTTCATCATCTTCATCATAATACCATTTAATATTAATATTGATATTTTTTGATTTAATTTTTTCTAATATTTTTAAAATATCCATAATAAATTTAGCTGAAGACGAATTGAAGTAATCAAACCTAAATTCAAAAGTAAGATTATGTCCACCTAATGCAGTATTATTATAATTTTCAAGCCATTCAATTAAAGGATCGTAAAATTTACGAACATTTTCTGGTCTAGACTCACCTTCTAATACAAAAACATTTGTTTCTGTATTAAAATCAACTTTTGGTGATATATCTGTAGCCTCAATAAATAATTTATTCATTTGCATTTGGTTTTAATCATTATCAATTAGTTTTATCAACTTTAATATATAAGTTAATATTTGAATAATTTTCATTAATTTGTTCAAAAGAAAATTCGATTGCATTACTTGATTTTATTGCTATATCAACAAGTCCTAAACCGGCTCCTCCTTTTTCTGAAATACTGTTATTTAAAATTATTTTTTCGTATAAACTTCTTAGTTCTTTACGAGGTAATTTATTAACTTGATTTAATCTATAACTTAAATCATCAATTTTATTATTGTTAATTATGTTTTTTGTAGATATTACAAAAAAATTGTTATGTTCTGAGAATTTAAAAACAGAATAATAAGTTGCTTCAATAGATACATTATTATCTGAATCATTGTGTTTATTTATATTATCAAGTACTTCGACTAAAATTCTAAATAATTTTTTTTTAATATTACCATTAACATCAAAACTTTCGATTTCTTGACGGGCATTATAAAGAATATTTTCAATTTCTTTAAAACCAATTATTCCTTCGTAATGAATTATATTTTTAACTGAATTATTCAAATCTTAATATTTATTCTGAGTCAAGTTCAACAAATTCAAATGTTAAATCAGATGCTTCGGCATAATCTTCACCTGCCATTTGCATATCAATATCTTCTTTATCATAACACCATACTATTTTTATTTTTCTATTATCTGTTGAATATTCTTCTAATTTTAAGATAATATCAAAAATAAGTTTAGCTGATGCCGTATTAAAATATTCTAAAGATATTTTAAAATCAATATTATTATTTACATTATTTAAATTTTCTTTAATCCATTTAAATAATGGTTCATACGTTTCAATGGGATTTTCGGGTATTGATTGACCTGAAATCTCATATATATTATTAATAGGATCCAACACTATTTTTGGCTTATAACCTGATGCTTCAATTATTAAACTATCCATAATATTTTTAATGTATGTATTCTTTTTTCAAATATAAAGGAATATTAATTAAAACAAAATTAATATTTTATTTTTTTTTTATTAGTTTTTATCTATTTATTATCAATATTAAATAATTTTGTGACAATTATTATTTTCTTCTAATAAGTTTTTAGACTAGTTATGAATTATCAACATTTTATCGAATTACTTAAATATCCGAACAGAATTAACAATTTTGATATTCAGGAAATAGATGGTTTGGTAAATTCATATCCTTATTTCCAAACTGCTCATTTGTTGCTTACCAAAGGTTTACAAAACACTCAAAACATACGATTTAACAATGAGTTTAAAAAAACTGCATGTTTTGTTTCTAATCGTAATTTATTGTACGATATTTTAAATAAAAGCATTGTTAAACTAAATTACACAAATAATAGTGAAACTTTTGTTGCCGAAAAAACTGATACAAAATTAATTACAGAAGATGAAACTATTATCGAAAATATTGAATTAACTAATGAACCTTTAGCTGATGAAAATATTATTAAAGACACTATAATTATTAGTAAAAAAATTGAAGAAGAAGAAGTTAAAGAAACTGAAGAAGTTGATGAACTAAGTGATTTATATAAAAATCATTTAAAAACTATGCAGTTTAAAATTTATGATATTGAAAAAAACTTAACAGAGCAAGATAAAAAAGAAGAAGAACCTTTAGTTGAAGAAGATAAAAGCGACGATAACAAAGTTAAAAAGTTTTCTGAATGGATAAAACAGTACAATCCAAAACCAGAAAACAACGATAAAACCGAAAATAGCGAAACTGTTATTGACAAGAAAAAAGTAATAATTGATACTTTTATCAAGAATAGACCACAAGTTTCGAAACCAAAAACCGAGTTTTATTCTGCTTCAAATATGGCACAAAAAAGTATAATCGAAAGTTCGGATATTGTTAGCGAAACATTAGCTGAAATATATTTCAAACAAAATAATTTTTCAAAAGCAATTGAAACTTATAAGAAATTAATGTTGATATTTCCAGAAAAAAGTAGTTTATTTGCAAAAAAAATAGATTTTATTAAAAATAATAATATTTAAAAAACAATAAAATGATTTACAATTTCTTAACTTTTCTTATTATAATAAACAGCATTTTATTAATATTAGTTGTTTTAGTTCAAAACTCAAAAGGTGGTGGTTTAGCATCAAATTTTAGTTCATCAACACAAATAATGGGTGTAAAAAGAACAAATGAGTTTGTTGAAAAAGCAACATGGGGATTAGCTATATCATTAGTTTCATTATGTTTATTAGCTACTTTATTCATTACTCGTCCTGAAAAATACGAAGAAGAAACAGTTCAACAAACAGAACAACCAGCAGAAGATAGTCAGGCTCCAGTTGAGTAATTCTAAATCTATTCATATTGTTGTTTCTCCATTCGAGTCACAAGATGATATAAGCCTTAGAAATGAAATTTCTAAAAAACTTGATATATCTAACTCTGATATAAAAAGTTATAAAATCTCGAAAAAATCAATTGATGCACGTAACTCTAAAGTTAAATTTAATCTTTGGATTGATGTTATTTTAGTTGGTAATGATGAAATTGATGAAGAACCATTTACTCCTAATTTAAAAGACGTTAAAAATAATGAGCCTGTTTTTATTATAGGTTCAGGTCCGGCAGGATTATTTTTTGCTTTAACTATAATTGAAAAAGGTTATAAACCAATAATTATAGAACAAGGTAAGTCGGTTGAAGATAGAAAAAAAGATATTTCAATTTTAAATAAAAGCGGCGAATTAAATACAACATCTAATTGGTGTTTTGGTGAAGGCGGTGCTGGAACTTATACCGACGGAAAATTATATACTCGCTCGAATAAAAGAGGTGATATAAATAAAGTTTTAAATTATTTGGTTTATCATGGGGCAAATAATGAAATATTGTATGAATCTCACCCTCATATTGGAACCGATAAATTACCTAATATAATTTCAAATATAAGAAAAACCATTACTGATTGTGGTGGTGAATTTTGTTTTGAAAAAAAATTAACCAACATTATCATTGAAAATGACTCGATAAAATCAATTGTTTTAAATGAGAATGAAACTATTTCTACTTCAAAATTAGTTTTGGCTACAGGTAATTCGGCAAGAGATATTTATGAGTTGTTAAATTCTAAAAATATTGAAATGAGCTTTAAGCCATTTGCTTTAGGAGTTAGAGTTGAGCATCCGCAAGAATTAATTAATGAATCTCAGTATGGTAAAGATAAAAACAATGAATATCTGCCACCTGCTACATATAAATTAGTTACTCAAGTTAAAAACAAAGGCGTTTTTTCTTTTTGTATGTGTCCTGGAGGAATAATTGTTCCGTCTAGCACTAATAAAAACGAGTTGGTTGTTAACGGAATGTCTAATTCTAGACGTAATTCGAAATATGCAAATTCGGGTATTGTTGTAGAAATTGGCCTTGATAACATAAAAGATTTTTCACAATACAATGAATTAGCTGGTTTATACTTTCAGAAAAATATAGAAGAAGAGTGTTATAAATTTGGTGGTGGCAATTATGTTGCTCCGGCTCAACGAATAGCAGATTTTATTAGAAATAAGCCTTCTACTACCCTACCAAAATCTTCATATAACCCTGGTTTATCTTCATTTAATTTAAATGATATTTTTAAAGCAGATTTATCATTTTATTTAAAAAATGCTTTGATTGAATTTAATAATAAAATTAAAGGATTTACATCAAGTGAAGCAGTAATGGTAGCTGTTGAATCAAGAACTTCTTCACCAATTCAAATACTAAGGAATAAAGAAACTTTTGAACACGTTAAAATTAAAGGCTTATATCCTATTGGAGAAGGGTCTGGTTATGCTGGTGGTATAACTTCTTCGGCAATTGATGGAATTAATTGTGCTGAAATTTTCAGCTAATAAAAATTCAAGTTAATGTTTTTTTTAAAAATATTTGGATAAAATACTACAATATAATTTTATTGATGCTTTACTATAATACCTACTAAAAAAAATCTTTTATAACATTAATCAATTAAAAATTTACTGATATTGTTTTATTAATAGTTAAGTTAATTTTTATCATAAAAAAAATATAATTTTGTGTAAAATTTTTATTTATGATAAATAAATTTATTGTAATATCTGGTGTTGGTAGTATATCGGCTTTGGGATGTAGTTATGATGAAATTTATAATAACTATTTAAATAATAAGCACTTTTTAAGCCTCGAAAATATTAATGATAATAAATATTTTATTGGTAAATTAAACCTTAATTCAGAAAATGCTATTAATTCATTTTTAAGTAAAAAAAGTGAATTTAAAAAATATGACCGAACAGCTCATTTAGCTTTAATTGCCTCTGAAAATGCTATTAATAATGCTAAATGGAATAATGAAAATCCTATTGGAGTAAGCATTGGCTCTTCAAGAGGTGCAACTAATTTATTAGAAAATTACCATAAAATATTTATTGAAAAAGGCAATGTACCTGTACCTTCTTCTCCTTTAACTACCTTGGGAAGTATTTCATCGGTTATAGCATCAAACTTAAATATTAATGGATACTTTTCTGAACACTCTGTAACTTGCAGTACTTCGTTTAACACTATAGCTAATGCAATTGCTTGGATTAAAGCAGGAATGGCTAATCGCTTTCTTGCTGGTGGCAGCGAAGCTCCTCTTACAAACTTCACTATTGCTCAAATGGAGGCTCTTGGAATTTATTCGAAAGATTTCGAAAACGATTTTCCTTGCCGCCCTTTTGATACAATTGATAGCAATAAAAATAGATTTGTTTTAGGTGAAGGTGCTATTGTGTTTGCTATTGAAGGAATTGAACCTGATTTACTTAAAAAAGGTATGATTGTTATTGAATCTATTGGATATTCTTATGAAAAACCTCCATCTCCTACTGGAATTTCTATTGATGGTGGGTTAATCGAGAAATCGATGCGAATGGCTTTAGATAATATGATAACAAAAGATGATATTGATTTAATTATTTGTCATGCACCTGGAACTTCTAAGGGTGATATGGCCGAAGAAATTGCAATTAAAAATATTTTTGGAAATAATATTCCAATTGTTACTTCAAATAAATGGAAAATTGGACATACTTTTGCTTCTTCTGGCGGATTTAGTATAGAACAAGCTATTTTAGCAATGCAAAATCCCGAAATTACTAAAATGCCTTTTGAGACAAGACTTAAAAATTTTGAAAATAAAAAAATCAGTAAGGTTTTAATAAATGCTACAGGGTTTGGCGGAAATGCTTCTTCTATTATTATATCAATTGTTAAATAACCTATAATGTCGATAAATAAAGTAATAAATTTTTATAAGAACACCGAATTCATTAATAGTTTAAACATTATTAATTTAAAAAATTCTGATAAAAAATTTGTTCTTAATAAACTATCGGGTTCTTCTTTACCTATATTATTATCTTCGTTATATCTTAAAAATAATTTTTCATCTTTAGTTATTTTAAATAATAAAGAAGATGCAGCTTTCTTTTTTAACGATTTAGAAAATATTTTCGAAAAGTTTGATTTAAAAGACAAACCCGAAATATTATTTTTTCCATCATCTCTTAAGCGTGACTTTGGTTTTAATGAAACTAATCAGGTTTCGATTCAACAAAGGTCTGAGGTTATCGAAAAAGTTGGTATAAATAAAAACAATATTTTGTTAATAAGCTACCCCGATGCTATTATCGAAAAAATTATTTCAACCGAGACTTTAAATAATAATATTTTTCAGTTAAAACAAGGAGAAAAGGTTTCAACTTCGTTTATAACCGAATTTTTAGTAGAATATGATTTTGAAAAAGTTGATTTTGTTTATGAGCCTGGGCAGTTTTCGATAAGAGGTGGTATTGTTGATGTTTTTTCATTTTCTAATGATTACCCTTATCGTATCGAGTTTTTTGGCGATGAAGTTAGCTCTTTAAGAACTTTTAATCCAACCGACCAATATTCGATAAAAACTTTAGATGAAATTACTATTCTTCCAGATGTTAATAGTATTCAAAACAAAGAAAAAGATAGTATAATTAATGTTTTTAAAAACAAAGTTATTATTTCTAATTGCATCGAAAATGTTTTCGAGAAAAGCAATGAATATATAGAAAAACATAATGAATTTTTACTTAAGAATAAAGACGAAAATAGTTTTTTAGAATATTCTGACACAAAAGAGTTAATTGACTCATTTTATGACAATTGCATAGTTGAATTTGGTCAATATAATTATTATAAAAGTTCGGCTAAAATTGATTTTAATTTTACTCCACAACCTTTGTTTAATAAAAGTTTTGACCTTCTCTCGGATTTTTTATATGATTTAATAAAGAAACAATTCAAAATTTATCTTTTTGCCGATAACGAGAAACAGTTTAACCGATTAAACGAAGTAGTTAAAAGCCATTTAAAAATAGAAGAAGATATTTTTTCATTTGTTGATATAAGCATTCATGAAGGTTTTATTGATAATACAAATAATATTGCGTGCATAACCGACCATCAGATTTTCAACCGTTATCATCATTTTAAATTAAAACAAGGCTTTAAAAAAGATGATACTTTTACTTTTAAAGAAATTCAAAATTTGCAATCGGGCGATTACGTTGTTCATATAGACCACGGTATTGGTAGATTTGCAGGATTAGGAATAGTAGAAAAAAATGGAAACTTACAAGAGGTTATAAAAATTGTTTATAAAGACAATGATGTTTTATTTGTTAATATTCATTCGCTTCATCGAATCTCAAAGTATAGTAGCAAAGATGGTGTTGTTCCAAAAGTTAATAAATTAGGTTCTAGCACTTGGTCTAATTTAAAAAAGAAAACAAAATCGAGAGTAAAAGATATTGCCAAAAACCTAATTAACCTTTATGCTAAACGAAAATTGCAAAGCGGTTTCAAGTTTTCTTTAGATACTTATATGCAAAATGAATTAGAAGCATCGTTCTTTTTTGAAGATACTCCTGACCAAACCAAAGCTACTAATGATATTAAAAATGATATGGAAACCGATTCGCCTATGGATAGGTTAGTTTGTGGAGATGTAGGTTTCGGAAAAACAGAAGTTGCAATTAGAGCCGCTTTTAAAGCTGTAGCAGACTCGAAACAAGTTGCTATACTTGTGCCAACAACCATTTTAGCATTGCAACATTATAGAACTTTTAAAGAAAGATTAGAACAATTTCCTTGCAATGTTGATTATGTTAATAGATTTAGAAAAAACAAAGATATTAAAGACTCTTTAGATAAATTAGAAAAAGGCAATATTGATATTATAATTGGAACACATAGATTAGTTAGTAAAGATGTGAAATTTAAAGATTTAGGATTATTAATAGTTGACGAAGAGCAAAAATTTGGTGTTGCTACAAAAGAAAAATTGCGTGAATTTAAAGTAAATGTTGATACATTAACATTAACTGCAACTCCAATTCCTCGTACATTACAATTATCATTAATGGGAGCAAAAGATATTTCGATACTAAGAACTCCTCCTCCTAACCGCTACCCTATTCAAACAGAACTTCATGTTTTTAACGAACAAATTATAAAAGAAGCTATTGATCATGAAATTTCCAGAGGTGGTCAGGTTTATTTTGTTAATAATAGAGTTCAAAATATTGAAGAAATAGCTAATTTAATTAAACGTCTTTGCCCTGATGTTAAAATTGCTGTTGGTCATGGACAAATGAATGGCGAACAACTTGAAAGCATAATGGTTGATTTTATTGACGAAAAATATGATGTTTTAATAGCAACTAAAATTATTGAATCTGGACTAGATATTCCGAATGTTAATACAATAATTATAAATAATGCTCATCATTTTGGATTAAGTGAATTGCATCAGTTAAGAGGAAGAGTTGGACGTTCTAATAAAAAAGCATTTTGCTATCTTTTAACCACACCTATAAGCTCTCTTACCGATATTGCTAAAAAAAGACTTAAAGCAATTGAAGAGTTTACCGAAATTGGTAGCGGTATTAATATTGCTATGCGTGATTTAGACATAAGAGGTGCTGGAGATATGCTTGGTGGTGAACAAAGCGGTTTTATTAATGAAATGGGATTTGAAACATTTCACAAAATTTTAGATGAAGCAATAGTTGAACTTAAAGAAAGTGATTATAAAGACTTATTTTCTAATGAAAATGAGAAAGAAATTAATTACGTTAAAGACTGTGTTATTGAAACCGATTTAAATATTTATATACCTAAAGAATATATTGAAAACACGACAGAAAGGTTATTTATTTATAAAGAATTAGACAATATAAATAATGAAGAAGAGTTAGTATTATTCGAGAAAAAACTAAAAGACCGCTTTGGCGAAATTCCTATTCAGGTTTATAAATTATTTGACACATTAAGATTACGTTGGATTGCCATGAAAATTGGCTTTGAAAAAATGGTTTTAAAGAAAGATCAGCTTATCTGTTATTTTATAACCGATAAAAACTCAGATTATTTTAAATCGCCCAACTTCATTAAAATAATGTCTTTCATACATATTAATGCTTATAATTGCACAATAAAAGAAAGGAACGAAAAGCTATTGCTCTCAATACAAGATATTTCTGAAATAAAACAGTCATTAGATATTTTAACTCAAATTAATGATTATATAACCTTTTCGTAATTTACATTTATATTCTGCTTACTAAAAAATGTTTTATAAGGAGTTCAGGTCGTTTTGAAGATTTAACTACCCAATTATATTTTAATTCAAATATCTCTTCTTCTGATAATTTCCAATTAATATCAGAATTTCTTAATTTACTTGATAAATTTTGCAAAACAATAGCAGCCGAAACCGAGATATTTAAACTTTCGGTAAATCCAAACATTGGTATTTTAACAAAACCATCACAATTTTGCATTGCAATTTCTGATAAGCCATTAATTTCGGAACCAAATAAAATAGCTGTTTTATCAATAATTGGTAGGTCTTCTAATAAACAATCATATTTATGTGGAGAAGTTGCAATAATTTTATAACCATCTCTTTTTAAATCGTTTATACAGTTTAATGTATTTTCTTTTTTATTATTATATTTTTTAATATCAAGCCAATTTGATGAACCACGTAATACCTTAGGATTTAATTTATATTCGTTTACATTTTCAATAATATGAATATTTTGAAGACCAAAACACTCGGCCGAACGCAAAACAGCACTAGCATTTTGAGGTTGATAAATATCTTCTAATACAATTGTTAAATACTTTGTTCTGTTTTCGGCTGTTCTGTTTATAATATCTCTTCGTTCATCGGTTAAAAAGCTCGATAAATAATTAAATACATCTTGTTTAGTTTTAAAGTCCATACAATATTATTCTTTAATCCATTCAAACAATTCATAATGATTATTATTCATACCAATATTTTTATAAACATTTTGAGCTATCACATTTCTTTTATCAACATAAAGTCTTATTCCTGCAAAATCAGTGCTTGTTTCAACTATATTCTTTATAAAACTATACATTGATTTAAATACACCAAATTTTCGATATTCTGGACTAACATAAACCGACTGAATCCATAAAACCTGACTATTTCGCCAATCGCTCCATTCATAAGTTGTTAGCAAACAACCAACAGGCTTATTTTCGAATAAAGCCAAATAATAACATCCTTTATTTTTATCGGTTAAAACAGATGAAATTCCATTGTTTAATATATCCTTGTTTAACTTTAAATTTTCGGTTTCTAACGCCATTTTAAGCTGAAATTCGGTTAAAATATCTATATCCGAATTATTTGCTTTTACAATTTCTACCATTATTTTCAAGTTATTTAATAAAATTTTTAAAACAATTTTATTGAGTTAGAGTAAATCTTAAACTAATTCCACCATTGGTATTAGAAGTAAGATAAGCATTAGATGTTTTAGGCTTATTAATTATTTTATCAAAGAAGAATTGAATTTGGAATCTGTCATTAATAACATAATCAGCAGTTGTTTTTATTGTATAAATCTTTTGTCCTGCCGAAACTCTATCTTCTCCTTCAGTTAGAGGTCTTATAATAGTAAATCCATCTCTACTCGAAAAATCGGCTTTTATATTAAGGTCACTACTTAATTTACTTGATTTTCCAGAAATAGCACCAATAATAGGTAATGTTACATTTTTAAGGATATAACCTGCACCAATAATAAATTCATAAGAAACCATTTCGGTTAATTGAGCATTAGAGAAGCTTAGCGAAACATTTCTTGTCTTTTTATATTCGATATTAAAAATAATATTATTATTCATTGTCATATCAAACCTAATTAAAGGAGCTAATTGTTCGGTAATAGAAATTGAATTTATTTCAAATCTAGGCAAGAAGTAATTATTTAAATCTCTTATGCTTGTAAAACCGTCACCATCAGGATCCTCCCACAATAAATTTGATGAGTATGAACCAATATTGTATGAAGATCTGAAAGAATGTTCGATATTAATTGATTTAAAATATTTTTTAACAATTTTAATTTTATCTAAACCATTATAAGAAATTCGCCAATTAGGTCTTATTTTAGCAATTGAAGGAAAAGGATTATTCTTTTTATCTAAAGAAATATTAGATGCTTTTTCTCCTGTATAAGCGGCTAAAAACGCAGGCATTAAAACCTCTTGAGAAGTAGAGTTGTAGCCTTCTGGATACTCTTCTGAATTAAGTTGAGAAAAATTAGGGTTTCTTAATTTAGCTAAACGATTTGCAATAATAAATCTATTAGTTTTAAATGTATTAAATGTTTCAGAAACATAATTATTTTTATCATTAACCTTATCAAAAATAGTTGACCAAGTATTAACCGACATACTTAAATTTCCACTTTCGATAGGGTTATTAAGATAGCCATAAGATTGAGAAGCTTCTTTCCACCTAAAAAACGCCTGAGAGTTTTTAGAAAAATTACGAGTAGCATTAAGGTCAATTCTTAAGCTTTTTATAGGTTCAAACGAAACTCTAACATTAAAATTCTCGGTACTAGTAAAAGTAACCGATGTATTTAAGTTTGTATCAGCAGTAATCCAGCCTTTTTCAGCAGCATAAAAAGGGAATTTATTATCTTGTTTTCCAAACACATAATCTAATCCTGGTGCAAAAACATTGTTATTATCTTGCATTAATCCAATATTTCGAGTTTCTAATAAATAGCCTGGTAAATAAGAGCCATTTGTAGATGAATAAGTAAAACTAGCATTTTTAGTACTCATAGCAACTTTAAGAACATTATCAACAATAATTTTCAAAGGGCTATTTCCTTTAGCTTTCAATCCTTCTACATGCACAGTTGTTCCAGCAATTGTTTCATCAGATATAAAAACTACTTTATTTTCATCAATTATTTTAAAACTACCTTTTATTTCATTTCCTTTAGCATCTAAAACTTTTACCGTAATTTTTTCTTTTGTTCCTAAGTTATGGTAAATATTTCTTTCCTGACCTTTCTTAAAACGAACATTATCAATTTTATATTTAACAGGTTTTTTATTATCTTGTTGTTTCGACGACTTTTTGCCTTGCCCACTTCTATTTAAATTCTTTAAATAAGGGATATTATTATATAAACTTGTAAAATTAAAATTGCCATTTAGTTGAATAGTATTCGAGTTTTGTATTGAATTTCCTAAATTAAGTGAATCAGATGGTTTTGTAACAAAACCTCTCTCCCATGAATAATTAGCAGAATATTTAGTATTTAAAGAAGTCCAATCTAAATAAGGTAATTTATTAATAGGAATGGTATAATTAATATTTGCTGTTTGATTATATCTTTGATTTTGACCAAAGCCATAAATACTTCTTAAAATAGTATCTCTTTTTGCCTCATAGTCAGAAACACTTTTATTAACTTCGCCAAGAGGCTCAAGAATACGAGCATTATTAGTTGCACTATAATCAAACTTCAGCGATTTTGTGATATCAAATTTTAAATCATAATATCTATTCCAATCAAATCGTTTGTCGAAGAATTGAGGCAATAAAATATTGTCGGTTGTATTATTTCTTTCTTTTCTTGTAGCAAACATTTTATTCATTTCGCTTCTGAAAGAAAAATTAGAAGGCATATAATAAAAATTAAAATCATTAATAAGTTTTAAAGATTTATTTTTTGATAAGAATTTAATGTTTTGAAATGGTTTAACATTATTAGGATTTGTTGAATAATTATATGCTAATATACCAGAATATTTATTTTCGGTATTAAATTCTGTATTTATATCTCTTTTAAATAACTCAACATAGCTGTATGTTAATGAAAGATTTGAAATATCTAATGGGGTTGGTTTTTTATCTAAATTAGTTTTATTTTTTCTTACATTGGTAAAGTTATATCCTCTTCGTTTTGTATAATCTTGTGATATTGCTCTAATAGAATCTTTTGCCGCAGCAACATCTTGACCATTTTTTTCAGCATCTTGAGCAACAGCTTCAATCTTTTCTTTAAGTGTTATATCTGGATCTAAAGGATAATATTGTGGAGTCGCAATATTTTCAGAATAACTCATATAAAAAGGAATAGAAATACCTGTCTTTTCAGGGAAAAACTTACCTAGCTCAAAATTAGTTTGAACATCATACTGTAATATTCTCTCTTGGTTACGCTCATTAAGTTTCTTTTCGATACTACCAAAACCCGGAGTACTAATTAAACCAGCTAATTTAATTTGACCAAAATCGGCTAATTTAGTAGATACATTAGCATTAGCAGCCCAACCTCCGTTTTCTTTAAAATCGGTTAATCTTAATTCGTTAAGCCAAACAATAGCACATTTATCTAAGCCATCATCGCCATCGTTATTGCTTTCTTTTTTCGGGTTTTTAACACCAAGCATAATTACTCTCACATCACTTAAGTTTGGAGTACCAATAACCGAAATTTTATTGTCGCCATCAGCAATAGTATAAACTTTTATCAAAGAAGCATTTGCATCTGAATTAGACATAGCAGAATTTCTTCTATTTTTTACATTTTTCAAAACATCTAAATCTATATCTAACTGATTTGCTGTAGGCCAAATTCCTTCAACATTTTCTTTTGAGGTGTACCAATCTGTTTGAGATAATGGTATTTCATATTCATAGTAGTTATCAACAAAGTCGGAACCTAATCTAATAAACACCGAAATATCGCCAGGATTATAGTTTTGAGGATCCCCATTATCGTCAGAACCTGGTTCAGCATGAACATACATTTTCATTTTTTGATATTGGCGTAAATCTAAATTAACAGTTTTATAACAACCTCTTGCGTCTCCATCTTTTAAACTACAAACTTTTAATGATAATGATTGTTCATTAAGTTGTTGCATTGAAGTTGAACTGCTAACTATTTGTTCTCTTTCAATATCAGGAGGTAATACATAAGGAATTGGACTTCTGTTTCCGTTTTCTTCGATATTAACCGAAGATACATCAAAAGATGTTTCGGCATCATCGTTTGTAATATATTCACCTGGTTCGGTTAAATCAAATTTATATTTTCTCCATTCACCACGAACTAAATCCATTTTTGCAAAACGGCAAATAACAGGGTCTTCGAAATTACGTAAAAACACCCTCATAAATCTTATTGATTTAAAATCACTAATATTTCCAACAACTTTATCAGGTGAATTAATCGGAACTTTAAATTGATACCAAGTAACTGTTTTACTTTTTCCATTAACATTAACAGGAACAGTTAATTTGTCGGTTATATAATTAGTTCCAACAATCATATCCGATTTTCTTAAACTAATTTGATATTGAAAATAGCTTTCTTGTTCACTTAAATTATTGTCTCGGTTAATATCTTCTCCATCTGGTTGATTCGTAGATTGAGTTTGATAGCTTTCGGTTGAACCTTCTGGTGTTGGTGAGTTTCCATCTGGGCCATTAAATTGTTTATATCTAGATAATATATCAACTTTATTATTATCATAATCTGTTCCTCTAAAGTAATGAAAATTATCGGCAGAAGGGTCATTAACAGCATTTTGATAAGCTTCTGATGCTGTTCCGTGAAGACTAGCTATTCCATCTAAAAATGATTTAAACCATAAGTTTTCATCATTATCACTTAATCCGTCTAGCCCAACATCTTGGAATGGTCTTGATTCAATATTATTATCAAACGATTGAACCAAAGGTGGAACCGAAGGAACTCTACCCCATAAAGTTGAATCTACTAATTTTACATCGGCACTAGTTGGAAGACCGTGTTCATAACTTCTTCTTCCGTCTTTCAAGATATCTTCCGATATATTACCTAAATTTATATATAAATCTCCACCACTATTATTTTCATAATCTTCCATGAAAGGATCCATCATCCAAAATTCAACTAATTCAATATTTGCTGCTTCAAAATCACTATTATCAATTTTTCTCATCATGCCTGCCCAGTTATTCTTAGGATTTTTAAGCGTTCCGTCTAAATTCATATTATTGAAATTATAGTTATAAGGGCCTCTTTCTGATGGATAATACGCTAAATTCAACACCTGCATTTCTAAAGGTGTTCCACTTGCTGTACTTTTATTTGGGAATATCTCATTTTCTAGAATTTCTCTAATATAATTACTCGACTGTTGCTCTGAGTCATCGGCTATATGACTTGGCGTTAAATTTCCATTTCGTGTAAACAAAGCATCTATATCATACCAAGCTAGTTTAGCTCTAAAAAAGCCACTTTGTAAATTGTTATTTAAAACTGCTTCTGGGAAAAAGTTTGTTTGATTTTGAGGAACACTAGATAAGAACCATGAAAATGGTGATTTAATATCATACGAAGTTAAACTTCCTTCAAAATCATCAATATAAGCTATTCCTGATTTATTGTTTTTATTTTTATAGTGACCTGGTATAAAATGAGCAAACTCACCTCCTATAACTAACTCTGATGTTTCTTTTGTATCTATAAATGGTATTTTATCAACCAACTTTGTCAATAATCCCGATTGTGTTCTGTATGTTCCATCTATACCCCAAATTGTGTTTGAAATTGCTTCATCTCCAAATGAAGTTTTTGTGTTTAATGGTTTTTCGGTTAAGTTTAATATTGTACCTCCAAGAACAAAATCATCATTAAACTTATAATCTAAATGTGTTCCTAATAATGTTTTTGTTTGAATTGCAAATAAAGCATTGCTTTCTAATGAAATTTTAATTGGACTTCCTGAATTTAAAACTCCTTCGTTTATAATTTTAACTCTACCTAAATTGTAATCAACTGTATAATCAACATTTTCGGTTAACTGAATACCTCCTGCGGTTACTTTAACTGCTCCCTGAGGTATATTCATTGCATTTAATGATATTTCGGAACTTGATGATGATTTATATTTTCCTTTTAATAAAAATTTATTTAATTCGGGTAATTGCTGTGCCGAAGTTTTTGTTGAATCGTATAATGCGTCAAAACAATATTTGTTTGCTATAACATTTTTATTAATATCTCCGCCTGTTATTTTATCTCTCAAATATTGCCCAAATGGTTCATTTACAGGAAAATAAATTCTGCCATTTTTCGAATTAACAGTTACTCCATTAATAAAATCAAAATGACCATCCGAAATAGGGTCTTGTTGATAATTAATATTATCTAAATTTAAAACTTGCAATAAGATTCGACCTGATATATCTCCTTCTGTAATAAAGTTATTATAGTTACCAGAATTCACATCATAATATAAAACATGTAATTCAAAATCTTCTGGATTTACTTGGTAAGCACCTATAGAATACACGTTTTTCATCATCAATTGCCACAAATCTGTTTCGGTATTTATTGATACTGGCTTAATTAATTTCACAATTAATGCATCTGAAGGAGTGCTTGATTCTTGAGAAAACTCACCCACTTGATATGTTTGACCTGATACTGTGTATTGATATGAAACAGCTAAAGCTTCATCTGGTCTTAATGATGAGTTTAATGAAATGTATCCTAACTTTTCATTAACTAAATATTCTGATGGATTTAATTTTCGTGCTATACTAATTTTTTCGTAATCTTCGGATTGGTAAAAATTGGAACTACTTTGTAATGAAGAAAATGTGCTATATACATTATTTATATTTCGCACATTATATGTTTTTGTCATTGTTTCGTACAAACTGTTTTGTTTGTTATCGGGATAAGTGTTTGTACTTATATCTCTAATAAAATTCCCGAAAGAATTGTCTTTATCATAACCAATATCTTCACCTAAATCGGTAAAAGCTACTACATCTCGAACATTTTCAGTTGTTCCACTTGTATTTGTTATCCAAACTTCAATTTTTGTTATGCTTATTCCTGATTGAATTACAGGTAAATTACTTAATGCTTTATCATAATTTTCTTTAAAATATTGATTTAAAAAGTAATGTTTATTTGCTTCATAATCATCTGCCGTAATTTTAAACTCGTTTATTTGAGCTCCATCTTCTAATTCTATTACCGATGATTCGCCTTTTTGTTGTGAAAAAATACTTGTAACTGTAAGGTTTCCGAATTGCAATCCTGTTTTAAACCCAAATAAACTCTGACTTCCTTGAATTAATGTTCCTGTTAAAGGCAAAGTAACATCTCCTGCTTCTACTAATTGAATAATGTCATCTTCTTCTCCTTCGTATTTTAATTTCATTTTATTTTCAAATTCGAATAAAGCTTCGGTATCATAACTAATTCCTAATTCTATTTTATCGCCAATTTTACCAGTAACATTCATCGAAATTTTTTCCTGAAAATCAAATGTTGTATTTCTTCTCATTTTAACAGGAAATGCTGGATTCTCGGTTCTAGATGATTTTACTCCAAATATTAACTCGGCCGAACCTTGTGGTTTTATATCTATTGTTGGAATTATTTTAGATAATAATCCATTATTAGCTTTTATTAATGGTATAATTCTACTTGATGATAATCCTGAATTGTCGCTCGTTTTTTTTCTCCAATAATTTTCTAATGAATTATCCATTTCTTTCTGATTATACTCATCAAATGTTAAATAGGTAGGTGAACCTATTTTATTATCCCCTACTTTCTTTTGAGTGTAATAACCTTTTGTTATTGGATCATAAACAACTTCTTCGGTAACATTAGGCGGATTATTAAGCATTAATGGACTTGTCTCACTATTTGGCTTTTGAATAGGATCATCAAACGGAAATTTTAATTTAGATTTTGCTGCTGGCGAGTCTATTACTAATACATTTTGATTTGAATTGTGTTTATTTAGAAATATAATATTTGCTTCGCTACCTATAAATATAGCAAGTAATGATATTGTTAGACAAATAAAAAATAAAAACCTAATTACTCTCAATTCTACAATTTTTTTAATGCTTGTTTAATTAAATCTTCAATATTTATATCGCTATTTTCTTTTAAAATACCAATAATAACTTTCTCAACATTTGTTTTGTTAAATCCTAACATTGTTAATGCTGAAACAGCTTCATCTTTAATCTTATATTCTTGTAAAACACTTGCTACATTTGATGTTCCAGTGCTTTTACCTATTTTATCTTTTAAATCAACTATTATTCTTTGTGCTGTTTTTAATCCAATACCTTTAACTGCCTGTATTGCAGCAACATTATTAGATAATATTGAATTTATAACATCGTCAGGTGAAATGTATGATAATATCATTCGTGCTGTATTTGCACCAACTCCCGAAACAGAAATTAAATGTCTAAAAATTACTCTTTCGTTTTCGTCATAAAAGCCAAATAATAAATGAGCATCTTCTCTAATTACCTGATGAGTTAATAATTTACATTCGGCATTTTCGTTTATTTTCGAGAATGTATTTAATGATATTTGAATTAAGTATGCTATTCCATTGCATTCAACAACAGCAAAAGACGGATTTTTATCAATTAATTTACCTTTAATATATTCTATCATAATTTATATTTCTTTTATAGTTTCCTCTAATGCTTCGTTTAACATTTGTTGAGGTGGATTTGCAATAAAGTTATTATCAACTAATGAATGAGTTAAGGCTCTTGCTTGTTTAATATCTTCTGATGCTATTTTATAAGCTTCGTCCCAAGTTAAGTTTATTCGTGCAACACCGTCTTTAATCGCCTGAATAGCAACATCGGCAGATTCTTTCGAAAAAACATCGGCTTCTTCCATTGTTGGAACAATATTATTAACATCTATTCCTCTTGCTTCGGCATAATCGGCTAATGAATGAGCTGCTCTTATTGCCATATTATCGGTAATTTTTTTAGCTCTTACCATTAAAGCACCTTTTAAAATGCCTGGAAAACCTATTGAGTTATTTACTTGGTTTGGAAAATCACCTCTGCCAGTAGCTACTATATATGCTCCTGCTTTTTTCGCTGCATAAGGATATATTTCTGGAATTGGATTTGCACACACGAAAACAATTGCTTTTTCGGCCATTAAACTTATCCATTCGGGTTTAATTGTATCTGGTCCTGGTGCCGATAATGAAATTAATACATCGGCTCCCTTAAATGCTTCTTCTTTTGTTTTTATCTTATTTGGATTTGTTATCTCGCATAATTTCCATTGATTATAAAAACGTGTATCATTTTTATAATCTAATCTATCTTTATCTAATGCTCCATCTACATCAAATAAAATAATGTTTTGCGGATTTGCTCCATCTGCTATTAATAACCTTGCGATAGTAGAGTTTGAAGCTCCCGCTCCATGCAATACTATTTTAACGTCTTCAATTTTTTTATTTACTAATTTTAAAGAATTTATTAATCCTGCCAAAGTTACACAAGCTGTTCCTTGAGCATCGTCGTGCCAAACTGGTATATCACATTCTTCTTTTAATACATCTAAAACTTTATAGCAATTGGGTTGCGAAATATCTTCAAGATTAACGGCTCCAAAGCTATGCTGACACATTTTAACAAAATCTATAATTTTTTGTGGGTCATTTTCTCCTTTTTCATTTTTGCTGTCGATACATAAAGCAATGGCATCAACTCCGCCTAAATATTTCATTAAAAAAGCTTTACCTTCCATTACTCCTAACCCACCAGCTGGAGTACAATCACCATCACCTAAAACTCTTGTTGAATCACTAACAACTGCTACTAAATTTCCTCTATTACTTAGGTCATAAGAAGTATCGTTATTGTCGCGAATTGATGTTGATATTTTTGAAACTCCCGGCGTGTACCACACATTAAACCAGTTAAATCCTACTACCGGAGCTTTAGGTACTGTTTGTATTTTGCCTCCATAAAATTTATGTGCTTTTTCTGATAGCTTTTTTAAAAAAATTGTTTTAGCTTTTGCTAATTGTTCTTCGCTGTAATTATCGGGAAAAACTTTATCTAAATTATCTAATGATAAATTAATTTCTTTCATTCCTAACTTTTTTACCTATAAAAAGGCGTAAATTTACATTTTTTCTATTAATTAATAAATACTTTTTTACAAAGAATTTCTTTAAACGATATTCATTTATCTTTATTGTTATTTTTTAATTTTTTTTATAGTATTAGTTGATGAATATCCTTCAACTAAATCAATTGTTTCAACTTTACCGCCGTTTGATATTACAAAATCGGCTCCTACTATATTTTTAACATCATAATCTTTCCCTTTAACAAGAATATCGGGAATTAACTGTTTTATTAAATTTTCGGGGGTATCTTCATTAAACAAAACCACTGCATCAACAAAAAACAAAGCTGATAGTATATTTTTTCGTGTTTTCTCATCGTTTATAGGGCGTTCTTCTCCTTTAATTCTTTTTATTGATGAATCGGTATTTAACCCAATTATTAATTTATCTCCTAAATCTGATGCTTTCGACAAGTATTCTATATGTCCTAAATGCAATAAATCGAAACAACCATTAGTAAAAACTATCTTCTTTTTTTCTTGTTTCCATTGTTTTATGGTTGGAATTATACTGTTTGCATTATCAAAAATTTTATCTTTAATTTTATCGTACGATTTCATTTTTTATTGATTTTTCAAGTAAAAGTAAAAATAACAATTATTGATAATATTTATTAAAATTGATATGAAAAAAATATAATAAACTAATATAAAATCGAAATAAAAAAAACGAAGTTAAATTATAAACTCTTTTTTAGCTCAAGCAGGTAATTAATAATTCAAATAATTTGTATAAATTCGCATTTTATTGAAAAGTTAGGTTTTAACTACTGTTTTAAAAAAATATTTTACTAAAATTTATATGGAATATAAAAGTTATTGCCTTAAAAATGGTATTAGATTAATTCATAAAAAAACAAATTCGCCTGTTGCTAATTGTGCTATTTTTATAAATACCGGCAGTCGGGACGAAAGAGAAAATGAACAAGGTTTGGCTCATTTAATTGAACACATGATTTTTAAAGGCACAAAAAAACGCAAAGCTTATCATATTTTAAGTAGAATTGATGAAGTTGGTGGCGAAATAGATGCTTATACTTCCAAAGAAGAAATAGTTATTATGGCTTCGTTTTTAAATGAGTATTATGAACGCTCTTTCGAACTTATTTATGATATTGTTTTTAATTCTACTTTCCCTGAAAAAGAACTTATTAAAGAAAAAGAAGTTATTATTGATGAGTTAAACTCTTATAAAGATAATCCTTCGGAACAAATTTTTGATGATTTTGAAGAGCTTTTATTTAATAATCATCCTATTGGTAAAAATATTTTAGGAACAAAAAAATCTATTAAATTATTTAATCAGAATAACTTAAATAACTTTTTAAAAAGAACTCTTAATACCGATGAAATTGTTATAAGTTCGGTTGGAAATATTTCATTTAATGAAATAAAAAACTTGTTTATAAAATATTTCGACAGAGTTAGTGAAAACAAAAGAAATTGGAAACGCGAAGCTTTTAATAATTACAAACCAACTTATAAAAAAGTATTAGGTCCTTTTCATCAATCTCACTGTATTATTGGCAATATTGGATACAATATGTTTAATGATAAAAGAGCTGAACTTATTTTGTTAAATAATTTATTTGGTGGACCAGGTATGAACTCTCGTTTAAACCTTAATATAAGAGAAAAACACGGATTTACATACAATATTGAATCAAACTATACTGCATATACCGACACAGGAGCTTGGTCTCTTTATTTTGGAACCGACAAAGATTATTTAGAGAATATTATCGAATTAGTTTATAAGGAATTTGAAAAACTTAAATCGAAAAAATTAGGTCCTATACAATTTAAAAAAGCTCAAAATCAAATCATTGGTCAAATAGCTATTTCTCAGGCTTCTAACATGAATGAAATGCTTTCGATGGGTAAAAGTTATATGTTATTTAATAAGGTTGATACTCTTGAAGAAGTTAAAGAAAATATATATAAAATTACTCCCGAAAGTTTAATGGATATTGCAAACGAAATTTTTGATAAATCTACTTTAAGCACTCTTATTTATAAAACTGATAATAAGATTAATGATTATGATTAGTAAAAAATTAGAAGAATATATCGAGAAAAATATTCAAGAAGAATCTGATATTTTAACACAACTTAACCGCGAAACAAATATTAGTGTTTTAAGGGCTCGCATGATTTCGGGACATTTACAAGGTCGCATTTTATCAATGCTTAGTAAAATGATAAAACCTTCGAGAATATTAGAAATTGGAACTTATACCGGATACTCTTCGCTATGTTTGGCTGAAGGTTTAACTAATGATGGTTTGTTAATTACTTTAGAAAAAGAACCAGAATTAGAAAATATTATTATGAAATATTTTAATTTATCTGATTATTCTAATAAAATTAAATTAATTATTGGTGATGCTAAAAGCGAAATTAATGCTTTAAACGAAACTTTTGATATTGTTTTTATTGATGGCGATAAACAAGATTATGTCGAATTTTATAATTTAGTTTTTCCGAAAGTTAAAGCTGGTGGATATATTATAGCCGATAATATACTTTGGAGCGGAAAAGTAATCGAAGAAGTTAGTCCAAACGACAAAGACACCAAAGCTATTTTAGAATTTAATACTTTAATAAAAAATGATATTAGAGTTGAAAATGTAATTTTACCCGTTCGTGACGGATTATCAATAATAAGAAAAATATATTAACTTTACAGCTTCTTAAATTTTATATATTATGAATAAATTTATTTTATTAATTGTTTTAGTTTTTGCATCTTTTACTTCATTTTCTCAAGAGAATAAAACATCTTCTAATTCGGTTTTTTCGTTTATTAGCCCCGAAGCAGTTATACATTATTATATAAAAATTTGGGCCGAACGCGACTACGAATCTTACTCGAAAATTATTGCCCATGATGATGATATTGTTTTTATAGGAACCGATTCTAATGAATATGTTAAAGGTTGGAAAAATTTAGATTCAATTTTTAAAAAGCAAGCTGGTGTTTATAAACCTTTTAAAATATCAATTAAAGATATGAATATCAATATGTCGAAGAGCAAAGATGTTGCTTGGTTCTCGATAATTGTTGATGTTGTTATTCCAAATAAAAAACCTATTTATTATAGTGGATTGCGAATAACTGGTGTTATTGAAAAACGTGAGAACGGTTGGGTATTAGTTCAAATACATAATTCAATGTGCATTTTAAAAAGATGCTTAACTAATAATAAAGAATAAAACATAACTATAATGTAATATTTTTTTATTCAAAATAAAAATATTAATATTGTGACTTTATTTATTATAATAAACAAAAACATGAAAAACAAAATTATTTTCTTATTAATACTTGTAGTATTTGTATTTAGCCATAATTCTTGCAAAAAAGATGATAATACCGAAGCTACACCTACTAATAATAATAACAATATTATCCCAGAACAATCTTATTTTTTTAAAACTACAGTTAATGGTATTGAAAAAAACTTTCAGATATCAGAATCAAAATACAATTTATTTAATAAAGCAGTTAAAGTTACGGCTTCATTAAATAGTGAAATAATTCATTTTAACTTATTCTCGAAAATATCTTTTGACTCAATAACTATAGGAAATTATCTTATAAATAATTCTTGTCGTAATTTGTTCTATTTTGTTAGTGCTTTTAACTTTTATAGTGTTTTTGATGAAACAGATAGATACATTAGAATTACAAACATTGAAAATATAAATTATTATACAAAAGTAATTACAGGCTCTATCGATTCTCTAAGCTGTATAGATGATAATTCAAATAGTGTTGTATTAAATAATACTACTTTTAAAATTAAAATTACTGATGAAACACAAGGTAAGGCTTTAAGTGCGGATTATATTAGCTTTAGCTTAGATAGAGGTGAAACGAGAAAATACTATTCAGAAAATTTAAGTTACTATAGTAATACTTCTTATCCAATAGTTAGATTATTAGCAAATACAGAGTTATCTGGCTATGCTGGAACAGAACCATATGATGGAATCACAATTGAATTTAATGAATATCCACCAACAATTGGGTATAAAAATGCTTCTGTTACATTATATGATTATAGGTATGATTCATGCTCAAACATTGATTTTTATGGTGTGATGCAAAACACACTTTATATCTCAGAAGTTACTAACGAAAATGGATTTTACAGAGTAAAAGGCAATTTATATGGTAGTATATCAGACTATAACAGTCAAAATGAAAAACTTATTAATGCAAATTTTAATATGAAAATTAGCAATTTATATTAGTTTTATTTTTTTAACTTTTTATTTACTGATATTTACATAATACAAGAATCGTCTTTATTAAATGTTGCGGAAAGTCGCCAAGAATTTAGTTTAAGTTAAACCAAACTCTTTATGTTTACTTCTCAAACCTTTGCTAACATCTTCATAATCTTGGTCTTTTGTAAACTCAACCATTAAACTTCCTCCTACTAAAATTTTAGGGTTAATGGCCAATTTAAATATTTCACCATATACCATTTTCTTGGTTTCATAATCATAGTCTTTATTTTTTGCCATATTCTTTTTATAATTAATAAAATTTGACAATAAAATAAAAGGGTAAAAAATAGGAAATAAAAACAAAGATGTAGTTTTGATGCGAGTAAAGTGATATTTTTTAATTTTAAACCCCGATAATTTTGCTAAGGCTCTAAGTTTTTGTATTCCAATTAAAAAAATGTGCCCAAAATATATTTCATTATTGCTGTCTTGTTTTAACATCCAAATACTATCGAGTTCATTAGGTGGCATTATTGAGTTAAATCGCTCACTTTCAGACAACAAATAACTTAACTTTGATCTAAGACTCGAATAATTTGGAGTTGTTATTAATAAAATACCACCACTTTTTAAAACTCTATTAAATTCTTTAAATGCACCAAATTGATCGCTAAAATGTTCTATCCCTTCTTGGCAAATTAAAGCATCAACAGTTTTGTTTTCTGCGGGTAATCCATCAATAATATTAGCTCTTAAACATTCAACCCCATCTATTTCAAAGTATTCAGGAAATAAGTCCATTGGAATTGGATTAGCACCAATTTCTTTTAAAATTCTTGTTGTAATACCATTTCCAGCAGGAAAATCAATTACTTTTTTGCCTTTATAAAAATCTTTATTTAAAAGCAAATATCTTTTAACGTAGTATTTAATGCTTTTGGGATTATCTTCGTATTTCATTTTATTTGATTTTACTCAACTATAAATTCTAATATAAAATTACACATAAATTCTAATCTTGAAATAAATACACTTTCTTTTTAATTTTTATATTTTTTTCAAGTAAACCTATTTTAGGAAAATTTAATATTTTTCTTATTAAAATTTATTATTCTTTTTATATTAATGAAGAAATATTATAATATATTTACAATATAACATAAAGAAAATTATTTCATTTTTTTTAATTAATTTGTCTTAAATAATAAATTTAAATGGTAATGTTTAAAAGTTTATTTATAGTTTTATTTTTATTTTTTCTTCAAACCTATTCTTTTTCTCAAGAAAAAGAAGTAAAAATTACAAACTTTTTAAAAGATACAATTAGCATAAATGAATGGAAACAATTTTTAAATAATAATATTGAATTGCAAACAAAATGGGATATTTATCCCGACAAAATAATTAATACCAATATTGCATATATCAATAAACCATTAAGCAATGTTGATGTTTTTTTAACTGATTATAAAAACAATATTATTTGGAAAACCAAAACTAATTATTTAGGAAATGCCTTCTTGCAAGTTATGCTTTTAAAAAAACAAAAAGAACCATTTAGTATCACACTAAAACACGATAATTTTAATAAAGAAATTGAAAATATTTTACCTAATGAAATAATTAATATAAATATAATCGACTCTTTAAATTTTATTGAAAAATATAATTTTATTTGTTTATCAAATGATTTAAATGACACTATTAAAATTAGCAATGATTCAATTGATTTTAAGACGATTAACTACAATAATGATTTGTTTTCGGCTCTAAATAATTCGATAAATATTTTTAATATTAATAAGAATGAACTTAATTTATTGTTAATTAAAACACCATCAAACATTAAATTTTCATCGAAAAACAAAAGTTTATTTCATGAATTATTGGTTAAATATGCCGAAAAAGGAATTATGATAGTTCCTATTATAAACAATGAAATTGACGAACAAGAAAAATTCATATTATACTCATTATCAGTTATTACAAATAGTTTTTCAATTGAATTACAACAAAAAAATATTGATTTAATAAGTTTTTTAACTAATATTATAAAAAACTCTTAAAAATATTAATAAATTTACATTCTTTAATTTTAATTAAAATCAGATGCAAATATTCTACTTTATTCTTTTTACACTTTTGTCTATTTCATTTTTCAGTTGCAATAATGAAGAACAAAAAACCGATAAAAACACTGATAATAAACAAGTTGAAGTTTTTTACGATTCGAGCAAAGTTGAATATGCCGAGTTTTTTACTTTAAAATATTTTAAAAATTATAAAATTATACAACTAAATAATTCAGCTAAAACAACATATTTATTGTATCCAAAAGAAAATAAAGAACCTAAAACAAGTGGTGACACTATTTGTATTCCTATTCCTGTAAGAGACGTTGTTTGTTTATCTACAACTCATGTTGCTTTTATGGAAGCTATTCAAGAAATTGATAAAATTATTGGTGTTGCAGACGTAAAAAAAATAAATTCACAACTAATTAGAGAAAGAATTAATAAAAAATATGTTCAAAATATTGGTATTGACGAGCAACTTAATGTTGAGAAAATTTTAAAATTACAACCAAGAGTTTTGTTCACTTATGATATCGGAACAGGCTATACTGGTTTAATACATACATTAGAAAAAGCTGGGGTAAAAGTAGTTTATGTTGGCGAATACAAAGAAAATACTCCTTTAGCTAAATGCGAATGGATTAAATTTATTGCTGCATTTTTCAATAAAGAACTTATGGCTAATGAAATGTTTTTAAAAAGCAGTATTAAATATCTTGAATTAAAAGATGAAGTTAAAAACATAAATAACAAGCCTAAAATTTTGGTTAACACTCCTTGGAAAGGAACATGGTATAGTCCGGGAGGAAATTCATATATAGCCAAATATATTAATGATGCTGGTGGTGATTATTTATTTAAAAATGACACTGCAAAATTAAGCATTGCTATGTCTATTGAAGAAGTTGTTTATAAAGGCAAAAACGCCGATATTTGGATTAATGCTGGTGGTTTTAAAACATTAAACGAAATTAAAGAAAGTGACAATAGATTAAGTTTGATGAAAGCTTTTAATAATAAAACAGTTTATAATAATAATAAAATTGTTTCGGTTGGTGGTGGAAGTGATTTTTGGGAATCTGGAACAGTTTTTCCTGAAAAAATATTAAGCGACCTTATTAATATTTTTCACCCTAATGTAAGTATTGATACTAACCTATATTATTATCATAAATTACAGTAATAGCAAGCAATGTTAAATAAGTACAAATTTATTCTGCTAACTGTATTAGTGATTATTTTTCTAATTTCTGATATAATTTTAGGTTCTATTCTTATTCCAATAAATGAAGCCTTTTCAACTTTATTTAATCCTTCAAATACCAACTCCGAATGGTATTTAATAATTTTTGAATTCAGAATACCTAAAGCAATAACTGCTGTTTTATGCGGAATAGGTTTATCGTTATCTGGCTTATTAATGCAATCTGTTTTTCGTAACCCTTTAGCGGGGCCTTATGTTTTAGGAATTAGCTCTGGAGCAGGCTTAGGAGTTGCTTTAATGCTAATGGGATTACCAATTCTTGGAATAGTAGGAAATAGCATTATCAACGACAGTCTTTTACTTGTTTCTTCTTTTATTGGAGCCGCTTTTATTTTGTCAATTATATCATTTGCTTCAAAAAAAATAAACGATATAACAACTATTTTAATAATAGGAATTATGTTTAGTTCTATTGCTGGAGCTTTAATTAATATAATTCAATATTTTAGCGACGAAGTGAGCCTTAAATCATATATTATTTGGTCTATGGGCAGTTTAGGTGGTGTTTCTAAAAGTCAAATTTATTTTTTAATTCCAATTACAATTTTAGGAACTTTTTTAAGTGTTTTAATAATTAAACCTTTAAATGCATTGCTAATTGGCGAATCTTATGCAAAATCAATGGGAGTTAATATCAACAAAGTTAGATTTATTGCTTTTTTCAGCACTACTATTTTAGCCGGTGCACTAACTGCATACTGTGGTCCTATTGCTTTTATCGGAATAGTAACGCCTCACATTGCAAGGTTCATTTTTAATACTTCGAAACATGAAATTTTAATTCCTGCAAGTATTTTAGTTGGTATTATTTTTATGCTTTTCTCTGATATTGTTTCGCAACTACCTGGTTGTTCTAATACTCTTCCAATTAACTCAATAACTTCATTATTAGGTATTCCAATTATTTTATGGATAATAATAAAAAATAAAAAAATAGGAGGATTTTTTGCTTAATGTCTAAAATTTTAAATACATATAATTTATCTATCGGTTACAATAATAATGTTGTTTTAAATGACCTAAATATTTCATTAAAACTTGGCGAATTAGCTTGTTTAGTTGGTTTAAACGGAACTGGTAAATCAACATTAATTTATACTTTAAGCAAATTATTAGAAAAAATTGAAGGTAAAATTTTAATTAATGAAGTTGAAATCGAAAACATTGAACAATATGATTTGTCTAAATTATTAAGTTTAGTTTTAACAAATCAGTCGGTGCCTTCAAATTATACTGTATTTGACATTATTAGTTTAGGACGATTTCCGCACACTAATTGGCTGGGATTTTTAACAAAAAACGATAAAGAAATTATTGATAAAGCAATAGAATTAACAGGATTGCAAAATTATTCGAACACTCAAATTTATAAATTAAGCGATGGATTTAAGCAAAAAGTTATGATTGCTCGTGCTATTGCTCAAGATACCAAAATTATTTTATTAGATGAACCTACTGCACATTTAGACTTATACAATAGAATTGAAATTATTAATATGTTACGAAACATATCACATGATTTAAATAAAGCTATTTTACTTTCAACTCACGACCTATTAACAGCTTTAGATATTGCAGATAAATTGCTAATTATTAACAACAATAAAATTTACGATTCGGCTCCCGAAGATCATGTTTTAAATAATAATATTGAAGAAATATTTAAAAATACAAATGTTAATTTTAATAAAGAAACTGGTAATTTTAAATTTATTAAAAACACAAATAAAACTGTTTGTGTTAATGGTGACGGCATTGCAAAATTATGGACATTAAAAGCCTTAAATAGAGTTGGTTACAGCGAAGATAATAATAGCAATTTTGTTGTTAATATAATAAATAACAATAATAGTTTTAAATGGAAATTTAGCTTAAACAATACTTTTTATACCGCTAATAACATTTATGAATTAACCGAAATAATTAAATAAAGTAAATACAGTAAATAAAACAGAATTGCTCAGCGTTTACTTAAAAGCATTGTAGTTTGTGTCCCCTATATAGTAATATTAAGTAGAACAAACCTCATTAAATAATTTCACATAAATATCTTTTTGAGAAGAAACCGAATATAAAATTTAATCAACTAAAAAACCCAAAATTGGTTAAGGTACTGTTCTATCAATACAATTTTAAATTCAGAATAATGAATATTAACCAATTTTATTAAGCTACTTTTTGTTTATATAAATACTGTTGAAATTCTATAAATAATCGGCTTATATTTGATACATCACCTAAAACATCTTTTGCATCTTCTAATGATTGATATTTGTTTGTGAGCAATAAAGGTAATTTATCTTGATCAAGCTCTTCTACTCCTGTTTCAACATATTTACTCAAAACAAATTCAATAAACTCTTTTTGATTTTTGTCAAGCAATGCAAATATTGTTGCCTGTGCTGCTGCAACTCTTGCTTCTCGTGTAATTGGTTTTATATCGCTGTTAAATACATATTCTAACACATCAAATAAGTCGCTTTTTTCAGCATCTATAAGCTTTTGCAAAGTAGTAAGTTCTTCTTTTCCAAAACCTGCTTCTTCTAGTTTTTCTAACAATGTTCTTCTTGTAAGTGGATTACTCCAAAGTGTACGTAATTCATCTTCGTTTTTAAAAAGGTTTGGTAATTCGCCAAACAAATTATTAAGAAAATCTTCTGCTGAAATAGGTTTTCCGTCAACACTCCAAAACGAGGTTGATATCATTGATTGTATTTCTCTTTCTTTTCCGTCTTTCAGTTTTATTTTTATTTTTTGTTTTTTATTGCAATTGCAAAATAATTCACCACAAATTTCGCATGGCTCTTTAGTTTTTTTCGCGCATACACAAGGCAATTGCAGACAAACAGGACAAGGTTGTGGTAGTGATTTTGGCTCTGATGGCTCAGGCTCTAATGGTTCTCCATCCCATTCAATATCGGCAAAATGATGATAGGCATTTACAAAATCATAAATGGTAAAAAATTCTTTTCCATCAAACAAGCGAGTGCCACGACCTACAATCTGTTTAAATTCAATCATCGAATTTACAGGACGCATTAGAACAATATTACGTATATTCCTTGCATCAACACCTGTAGAAAGTTTTTGCGAAGTAGTTAATATAGTAGGTATTGTTTTTTCATTGTCTTGAAATTCACGTAAATACTGTTCTCCCAGCTCTCCATCATTAGCAGTAACCCTAACACAATAATTTGGGTCTTTGCTTTTTTTATTTTGATTTACCAAATCACGAACGGCTGCCGCATGGTCTTGAGTAGCACAAAAAATAATTGCTTTTTCGTTTTGATTGGCTTCGTCCATATAAATCTTTACCCGTTTGGCTTCTCTTGCTTTTATTTCAATAATTCTATTAAAATCGGGTTCGGTATATAATCTGCCTTCTTCAATTTCTCCTTCAATAATTTGGTCGTCGCTGGTGTAGATATAATCATCTAAGGTGGTTTGTATTCGTTTTACTTTAAAAGGTGTTAAAAACCCATCATTGATACCTTCTTTAAGAGAATATATATAAACTGGTTCTCCAAAATATTTATATGTATCAATATTATCTTTTCGTTTTGGTGTAGCAGTTAAACCCAATTGAACAGCGGGCGAAAAATATTCTAGAATGCCTCTCCAGTTTCCTTCGTCATTTGCTCCGCCACGGTGACATTCGTCTATTATAATAAAATCAAAATAATCTTTTGGATATTGCCCGAAATTATATTGCTCTGTTCCATATTCTTCAATAGGTGCTGCTGCTATATAATTTGGTTCTGATGCTTCTGTTTTCTTTATACCTTTAGAATTAGTCATAAAGGTTTGAAAAATTGTAAAGAAGATACTGCCATTTGTAGGCACACTTCCTTTTTTGCTTATTTCTCTTGGACTTATTCTAACTAAAGCATCTTCAGGGAAAGCCGAAAAGGCATTGAAAGCCTGATTGGCCAATATGTTTCGGTCGGCTAAAAATAAAATGCGTGGTCGGCGACTTCCGTCTCGTTTAAGGTTCCAGCGTGCTTGAAACAATTTCCATGCAATCTGAAATGCAATAAATGTTTTTCCTGTGCCTGTGGCAAGGGTTAATAAAATACGTTCTGAATTATTGGCAATAGCTTCTAAAGTATTGTTAACGGCTATTTCTTGATAATATCTGGCTCCTTTGGTGCCGCCAACATCTTCAAAGGGAATGGAACTAAACTTTTCTCTCCATTGGTTTTGAACGGCAAAGGTTTTATTCCAAAGTTCTTCGGGGCTAAGGTAATTGGAAACGATAGCTTCTGTACCTGTTTTCATACAGATGCTGTAAATCTCTTTACCATTGGTACTGTAAGTAGTTTCTAAATTTAATTTCTCTGCATATAATTTAGCTTGTGCTACGCCTTCTCCTACTCCCATCTCATTGCTTTTGGCTTCCACCACCGCCAACTTAATGCCTTTATAAACCAATACATAATCGGCAGTTAGTTTTTTGGATCTAATACCTCCTGTTTGTATTCTACCTGCGGTAATATTATATTCACGAAGTATTTTAGAATCTTTTATAACACCCCAACCACAAGCTTTAAGCTTAGGGTCTATTAGTTCGGCTCTTGTTTCTGATTCATTCATATTTCTTCATTTTTTATCGTGCAGTTTATCATGCAGTTTATCATGCAAAATATCATGCGGTTTATAGTTTGCTTATTCGTGCAGTTTATCATGCAGGTCTTTAGAAAGCATATAAAAACCAGCTTTTTTACTCCCTGAATAAACAATCAAATTTGATTCAATTAATACTTTTAAGTTTTCTTTTACTGTTCGCTCTGAAACATTAAAATGATTCACAAGGTCATTAACCTTTGTTTTTTGATTAAATGCGATATAATTAACGATTTCAACCAACCTTGTTTTGACAGTTGATGTTATTTCTGCATTTACAGCGTCATTTACAGCGTCATTTACAGCGTCATTTACAGCGTCATCAGTTTTTGCAGTAACAGTAACACCAGGAAATTCAACAGTGGTATATGTAGGATTACTATTCCATTTTGGTCTTGCAAATCCTTTGTCCTCACAATCTTCAATCATGAGTACAGTTCCTCTACCAATCTTTTCAATCATTTGGCGTAAGAAACAAATATGCGCAATGTCAGGGTTCCGGGGAACAGATAAGTGGCTTTTGGATAAATCGTTAGGTGAATATCCACCGAATAATGAACCCGAATTTATAATTTCTAAATGCGTTGGATAAAAAGCAATGTGGACGGTTCCTGATACAGAGGAAAATTCTCGATGAATTAATGCGTTCATCAAACCTTCTCGTAATGCAAATTTTGGATAACTAATATCTTCACGCAACCATTTTTTCTCTGAAAATTTGCTTTGTGTAGCAATGTTCACTTCAAAAAACTGTAATATATCTTCAATATTTCTAAAAAGATTACCCTCAAAAACTTTGTCGTAACTGTAACTGTCAGAGGTTTTTCCTTCTTTAAAAACAGTTAATCGCACACGACATTGAGGTAAATATCTCGTGGGTTCTTTGGCAAATAAAACCACCGCAGCATTGGTTAAATGACCATCCCTGTAAAGACCGTAATAGGTTAAGAACTCCTCAATTTCTTTTTCAGAGAACAGTTTCCCCCGTCCAAATTTGGTAAGGTCTTGTATGGTTTTACGAATTTCCAATTCGTCTAAGTCGTCAATTTCAATACCCAAGGCAGGTTGACGTTCCCAATGTAATTCTGTTTTTTGTCGCTCGGTAATTAAACCTGATATTTCCGATGCAGTTGCCTTAACTGTGCGGCTTCCACGTCTAAAATATATTTCCCTATTGAAAATATAAGGAGGCTTGGAGCCATTCCAAACCTTTATCGATAAAATTTCTTTTGAGCCGATTTTTTCAATAGAGACGGTAACAGGGGCTTCAGGAACAATTACACTAAATAAATATTGTTTTAACTCCGATTCATATTTTTCGGCATTATCAATTCCGATAATTTTTCCATCATCTTGTACGCCAATCAGTAATGTGCCGCCTTCGGCATTAAGAAAAGCACATAATGTTTTAGCAATTTCTTGTTTACGAACAACTTCTTTAAATTCAAGCTGTCCGCTTTCGCCCTGCTTAATCAGGTTCTTTATAAGTTGTTCGTTTTTCATTGTTCTAATTCTATTAATCGTTTTTTGTGGTCTTTAAACTGTTGTTCAATAAAAAACAACAATTCGCCTGGATTTGTAAATGATTGAACCCAATTGTGCCGAACATCATTATACATATCCACCACCTTAATACTATCTAAAACGGAATTCTTTTTTAATTCAAAATCGGTTCTTTGTTTTTCTTCATCAAACAGATATGGTTCAAATAACTTTCTTAAATATTCAATTTTCTCATGTGCTACAAACCATCTTGGCTTTCCAATTCTTTCCGCTTCTTTAAACTCTTTATGCGTAATTCCTGAACCATATCGAGGAAAGATAATCCCTAAAAATAAATCACAATCATTTACGGCTTGCAGACAAGCTCCTTCTGGATTATCAATAAACTGAATAGGAACGTAAAGACTACCTTCTTTTGACATAATAACATCATAATCAAACTGCTGACGTAAAACTGCTGCAATTTGGTCCAGTATATCCTGACTGCCATATACCGTTGAAGAAATCATTATTTTTAGTTTTCGTTTTTTGACCATTTCTATAAATTGTTTCTGCTTAGTTTATAGATATTTCATACCATAGCAAATTGTTGTTCTATAACTTCAGGGAATTGATGCCAAATCTTACCATCAAGTTCTTTCCCGTTAAGTTTTTTATTCCGTTTTACTTTGTCGGCACCCCACGTACCCCATTGTTTAAAGAAAAAAGCAACATCTTTTTGTTCGCATTGTTGCTTGATATTTATAACCCATTCTTTTTCCATTGGTCTGGCTTTATTGCCACTTTCACCTCCAACAATTACCCAATCAATATTCGTTAGATTCATTTCGCCTAAATCCTCTAAAAGAGGTTCAACGGAGAGAAATAGTACAGTAGCTCGGATATTTCTTATGAAATCAATTCTTGGCAATCCTTCTTTTTTATTATCTACAGTTACGCCGAGCCAAATATTTTTAGGCACTTCACGAAGCGAAAAATATTCTTGCATTCTGTCTGCTCGTTTGGTCAGCACCTGATAGGTATGTTGCGGAGTTTGTTCAATAACATCAAATATCATATTGAGATAGTCTAATGGCATATCCTTATGAAATATATCGCTCATAGAATTCAAGAAAAAAACCGTTGGCTTTTTCTTTTTTAAAGGCTCGTTTAATCGACTTGGTACAATATTGAACTTAAACCCGTTTTCATACCCTTCTACTCCCATAGCCTGCAATCGGATAGCCATGGTTTCGGCATAGCAGTTTTGGCATCCGGCACTAATTTTTGTACAGCCTGCAGATGGATTCCATGTTTGCTCTGTCCATTCAATTTTATGTTTACTTGCCATTATCTATCCATTTAAAATCTACAATATCATTCTTTTTAACTCTTACCCAAGAAACTTTTGTTTGTCCTGAATAAGTAATTTTCTTCAAACGTTTTAATTCTCGTAATAAGTTGTTTGTATGCTCCGTAATATGACCATTTGCGTATGTAAAATTATGCAATTCTATATTAGTAGTAAATCCTTTCGATTTGATAAACTCTTCTAGTTTTTTATTAAAACTTTCGATTTTTGTAAGTTTTTTAGTAACGGTTGGGTTTTCAAAGTTTAAAACTAATTGTTGTTTGGTATTATCCTCATCAATATCATAATCAGCTTCACCATTTATGCTGTTTTTCTTCCATGCTATTTGTAAAAACTTTTCTACTCCTAAAATATGTTTAGAGCCAAAAATAATTCCGTATATATTTGCCTTTTTTTTAATTGAGAATGGAAATATTTTCAAATCAGAATTAGCCGGAATTAATGAACGATATTTTTCTAAAACAATTCTATGAATAAAATTATAAGGATTTTCTTTTAAGTCCTCTTCCTTTATATCTAAGTGCTTTGCAAATTCTTCCTCCTTATTAAATCGCTTGAAAAATGATGAAGAAATAAAAAACAAAAAATCAGTTTGTGTTAAAGTTAAAAGTGAATTAAAGTTTTCTTGATTTGTAAACTTAATACCGCTTTGGTCAATGATATAAAGGCTTGGAGTTTTTTTAGTCTTAACGATAATTTCATCATAAATTTCGTTAAAATCTTTATTTGAGTAATGGATTCTAACAAATTTTCTTAATCTTTTATGATTTTCTAAGTAATCGTTACAATTCTTTTTAAGTGCTTCAAACTTGAAAATTTTATACTCATTTAAATACAAATTGATAATCGTATTATTTTTTATAAGGATAGGGAAAAAACTATCTATTTTGTCTAAAGTTCTAATAGGTGAACCTTTTGTTCCTTCACAGTCATATCCCAAACCAGAAAAAAAATCAACAATACTAATTTCTGCAATATTGGGTTGCATAATGAACGTAGGTAACCAAGTTTGAACATAACGTTCAAAAATCTCTAATTTATTTAGAGTTCCTTCGTCATATGGTTTTATGTGATGGTCTTTGTGTGCCATAATTATTTCAACTCCCCATTAAACGCTTTTTGTAATATTGATTTTTTCAGTTCTTCCAAATCATCAATTTTCTTTTGATACACGGTTTCCAACTTTTGCGTTTCGGCTCGAAGAGTATCTAATTGGCGGACGATAGTTTGTTGCTCGGTTTTTGATTTTGGAAAATGTAACACAACATCCTTCAAAGATGAATTTGAAATAACTGGCTGTGCTGCTTGTCTTGCATAACTTCTCAGATCTTTAAGATTGAGTAAGTATGTCAAAAAAGAATGGTCAAAATCAAATTTGAAATCAACCACTTTAAAAGCATTATCAGTCAACCAAATGTTTTCAGCAATATGTCTTACATTTCCGCATAATGCACCAACTCTGCCGATAATTACATTACTTCCTGATAAATTGTATTCGTTGTTATAGCCTGCAATTCCATTACCACCGAATACAGGATAATCTCCTTCGGTCATATTTTTTGCGGTTAAATTATCACCGCTTTTCATTTTGAAGCAATCTTCTAATACTTGTTCTTCCCATCCATCTCCCTTTTTCTCAAACACCCCCTGCAAATAGCTTTCAAAAAGTTCTTTGGCGTTTTTGAGGTTTTGTTCGGCGGCATTTCGGCTACGCTCAATGGCCGCGAAGCACTCGTCTAAAATGGAAACAATGCGTTGTTGCTCGGGGAGAGATTTGGGATAATGAATTTCAATTTCTTTCAGCTTAGCTTTATTCAACGTTTTACCCTTAACCTTTACATCTCCTTCGGTTGCGGCATTCCAATCAAACAAAGACAAAAATTGATACAAAAAATATTTGTCAATTACTTTTTCATCTTTTATGGAAAGTGCTGCAATTGCCTCATTAGTGTATAAATCTTTACCTGCAAAAGCCAATCTTCCTAATGTTAATTTGAAACTTAATAGAAGTGTTCCTTTTTTTACAACCTTAGAAATTTTTACAGCTTTATCAGTAATATATTCCTTACTATCCGAAACAACATCAACATCAGTATTCAATAAATCTGCAATTGAAAGCCAAACATTTTCAGTTTTCTTTTCAGTATCCCAAAATGATTTATCTGCCCGATAAGGCGTTTTGCCTAATTCAATTTGGCATAAATCATCAAGCCTTTTTACCTCCCAACCCTGTTTCATATCAGTTCCAAAATTGAGTTTAATATTTCTGCACTTTCTTTGCAAATGGTGGTTTCGGCTACGCTCAACCACCGGGTGTTGCTCCGGTGCCTGAGCGTAGCCGAAGGCACAACTGCAATGATATACGAGGTCGCGACTTTATATATTTTCATTTTTAAAATTTTTGTAATGAGTACTATTCGTACATTCAGCCAAATTATGAAGTTCATCCAAGGTGCTATTTATCAATGCTTCCTTTTTCTTCCTTCCCCATCCCTGTACTTGCTTTTCTCTATAAAAAGCTTCGTCAATTCTTTGAAATTCTTCAAAATAAATCAACTTCACCGGTAATCTCTTTTTTGTATGATTTGCACCTTCTCCGGCTTGATGTTGGGCTAATCGAAGTTCCAAGTTGTTGGTACTACCTGTGTAATAGCTACCATCGGCACATTCTAATATATACATCCATCCTCTCATAACAAATCAGCGATAGAGTTTAGGATTTCCGCACTTTCTTTATCCAAGACTTTCATTTCTTCCAAAATCTCGTGTGGTGAGCGTAGTCGAACCACTTCTTTTTTATTGGGGTTTTTGGCACTTAGGTCAAAAGTGCTTTGATCAATGTCTTTGATGTTAATTGTCCAAGAGTTCTCGCTGTCGGCAGTCCCTTCGACTCCGCTCAGGGCAAGTTTTTGGAGTTCAACAAATTCCGCCAAATCTTTTTCGTTAAGTGCATTGGTTTTGCCTAAGTTTCTGTCTAAATTTAATTGATAATACCATACGCTTTGGGTAGAAGAACCTTTTTCGAAAAACAAGACCACTGTTTTAACGCCTGCCCCTGTAAAGGTTCCGCCAGGCAAATCTAAAACTGTATGTAGGTTGCAATTTTCTAATAGTAGTTTACGTAAACTTACCGAGGCATTATCGGTATTGCTTAAAAAAGTATTTTTAATGACCACACCAGCTTTGCCGCCTGCTTTCAATATTTTAATAAAGTGTTGCAAAAATAAAAAAGCGGTTTCGCCTGTTTTTATCGGGAAGTTTTGTTGTACTTCGGCTCGTTCTTTTCCGCCAAATGGTGGGTTAGCCAGTACAATATCGTAACGGTCTTTTTCTTGTATGTCGGCAAGATTTTCGGCAAGAGTATTTGTATGTATTATGTTTGGTGCTTCAACCCCGTGCAAAATCATATTCATAATACCTATAATATAAGCCAATGATTTTTTCTCTTTACCGTAAAATGTTTTCTTTTGTAATGTAACTACATCGTTAGTAGTAAGTGTTTTGCTGTTTTTTAAATAGTCGTATGCTTCGCATAAGAAACCTGCTGAGCCAACAGCACCATCATAAATTTTATTGCCAATTTCAGGAGCCACCACCTTAACAATGGTTTTAATCAATGGGCGAGGTGTATAATATTCACCGCCATTGCGTCCTGCATTGCCCATGTTTTTAATTTTATCTTCGTAAAGATGGCTCATCTCATGCTTTTCTGCATGGGTGCGAAAACGAAGTTCGTCAATGCGGTTAATTACTTCTCGCAAATTGTAACCACTTTGTATGCGGTTTTTTAGTTCGCTAAAAATCTCTCCAATTTTATATTCAATGGTATCAGCACTTAAAGCATCTGTTTTAAATTTCTTGAGATAAGGGAAGAGTTTGATGTTTACAAAGTCGGCCAAATCATCTCCTGTTAAAGCATTATTGTGGTCTATTTTACCATTATTGTCTTTGGGTGCCGCCCATATAGTCCATTGGTATTCGGGTTCAATAATATTAATGTATGTTTTTCCCGTAAGTTCAGCTGCTGTTTTTTTGTCTTTTTCTAAATCGTCGAGATATTTTAGGAACAATACCCATGAGGTTTGCTCTACGTAATCTAACTCGCTGCCACAACCTGCGTCTTTATGCAGTATATCGTCTATATTTTTGAAGGTTTGCTCGAACATTATAAATTCTTTTATATTAGTTTAAAGTTATTATTTTGGTCGGTTCATAGTCGTACTGCCTATTGTTTTCTTAGGCTATACAAACCTCATTAAATAATTTCACATAAATATCTTTTTGGGAAGAAACCGAATATTTATCAACAACGGTATTTCGGCCATTTGTTGCAATGGTTTCTCTTAACTCTTTCGATTCTATAAGTTTACTCAAACAATCAGCCCATTCATCAACGGTTGTGGCTAAAAAGCCATTTACTCCTTGCTCAATAATATCATTATTAACTCCAACAGGCGACATTATTGTTGGTATTTCCATTGCCATGTATTGAATTCCTTTTAAGCCACACTTACCCTTAGCCCATTCATCATCAGGCAAAGGCATTATACCAATATCCATCGAAGAAAATTCTTTAATTTCATCTTCTTTTATCCAAGGTAATCCAGTAATATCAAGTTCTTTATTAATATAATTACCATCACCAATTACTTTAAAGTAAACTTTGTCATTATATCTTTCTTTAATTACTTTTAAAAACGGAACAGCAAAGTTAAAATGCTGAATAGTAGTAATACTTCCACTCCACCCTATACAAATTCTTGAATCTTTATCTTCGATATTAATTCGTTTATATTCATCAGTATCAATAGTTGTCGGGATAATTCTAACATTATTATTAAATTGCTTAGCATAATCGTGCAAATATTTATTACCAGCAAATATCATTTTAGAATATCCGATAATTTCGGCTGTTTTATTAGGGTTTTTAAGCCAGTTAAAATTTTTATTTGCATCAGAAACATTAGGAAGCCAAATAGAGTCGTCGAAATCGAAAATTAAATTCGACCTTTTAGCAAACATTTTTTCAAAGAAACTTGTTCCAAAATAATAAGCTTCACGTTGAATAAAAACTAAATCATAGTTTTTTGAACGCCAAACATCGTATAAACGCTGGAAATAAAATTTAATTAACAAATAAATTTTCTGAATAACCTTTCCTTTTGCATAAAAAATTTTATCGTTTTCAACGGTAATTAGGTTCGAAAAAGTGTATTCGAAACCATTTTGTTTAATATAATCTAAATACTGTTCAAATCTAAATCGCTGACTTGGAGCCCTATCTTTTCTTAAAGGGGCTATGAATAAAATTTTTTTTATCTTCTTATTTTCCACAGTTTATTCTTCTAACCAAATAGATGGCAATTTTTCAAATATTTCGATATTTTTAAATTTAGGTGTTTTTCTTGCACCGTGAGTTTTAACCCATTCAACCATTTTAGAAATACCTTCTTCTAACGAAGTATTTTTATCGGTTTTAAATATGTTTTTAACTTTTGAATGGTCAGAATAAGCATGCATAACTTCGTTACGAGCAGGTAAATAACTTATTTCGCTAGTTATACCCATAATTTTCATTATAGTTTTAGCTAATTCATTAACCGAGTAATCTTTATCTGCACCAATATTAAATATCTCATTATAAGCTTCTTTTACATTAACCGAATTAGCAATATAAGGAGCAATATCTCCGATATAACTAAAAGCTCTTGATTGTTCTCCGTCACCAAAAAGAGTTAAAGGTTTATCTTGCAAAAGCTGATTCATAAAAATACCTAAAACATTTCTGTATCTGTCGGCAATGTTTTGATATTCACCATAAACATTATGAGGACGGAAAATAACATAATCTAACCCAAACATTTCGTGAGTAACTTTAAGTTCTTGTTCCACTGCAAATTTTGCTATTCCATAAGGATCTTCTGGCATAGGTATCATATCTTCACGCATTGGCAACTGTCCTTTACCATAAACAGCTATAGATGAAGTAAATACGAAACATTTTATTTTATGTTTAATAGATTCATTAATTAAATTAACACTTCCGATAAGATTATTATTATAGTTAAATCTTTTAATAAAATGACTTAAACCTTCGGCTGCATAAGCGGCTAAATGATAAACATAATCAAATTTATAAGTATTAAATAATTTTTCTAATAATTCAACATCAAGTATAGACCCTTCGATAAAAGTAGCTTTTGGATTAACATTTTCTTTATATCCACCGCTTAAATCATCTAATACAATAACTTCATGACCTAATTTAATTAATTCATCTGTTACATGAGCTCCAATAAAACCAGCTCCGCCAGTTACGAGTGATTTTGACATAATTACGCGTTATTTTTATTTTTAAAAGTTGAAACAAAGATACATTTTTTATAAAATAATCATATAAAAATGCCTAATTAAATCAACTTATTATAAACTTTAAAATACTCTTCTACCCCATTATTTAATGAATAATATTTTTGGGCACCTTCAATTATTTTTGACTTTTCGATATTTAAAATATTATCTAAATTATCTATTGCTTTATTATAATTTTCATCGGTAAATTCATTAATTAAATACCCTGCATTAGTGTCGTTTACAATACACTCAACATCACCAACACCAGAATTGCAAATAATAGGAATACCCATACTCATTATTTCGCCCATTTTTGTTGGCGATGAAGCCTTTTTAGAAAAAGCAGGTTTAATGAAAAAAATTGAAACATCACTTAAACTAATTAAAGAAGGCATATCTTTTCTTTCGGTATTTTTAACTATAATTTTATCTAATGGAATGTTTTTATCTTTTGCATATTTAAAAATCATTTCTTTTGGCTCTTTTGTTATAAAAAGAAATTTTGCATTAGATTTTTTAATTAATAACTGTTTAAAAAAATCGAGCATTTCTTCCATAAGATACCAAGTGCCAAGAGAACCAATATAAGATAAAACAAAATCATCTTTTTTTATTCCAAGCAAATTAGCCCAATCTAATTTTTCTTTTAGAGAAACATTGTTTTGAGAGAAAAAATCGATATCGGCACAACAAGGTATAACATGAATTGGCGACAAGTTTTTAATATTCCACTTATTAATTTCGTCTCTACCATTACGAGTAAGACTAATTGTATAATCGGCATTTTGCAAAAAATCTTTTTCTTTCTTCTTAAAATATTTATAAATTTTAGCGAAAATAATTTTATTTTGATCCCATAATTCGCCATCTACCCTTTCGTCTGGGAAAAAACCACGCATATCAAAAATAAACTTAGCTTTAAATTTCTTTTTTAAATACAATCCTATTAAAGCTGAAATGTAACTTCGGCAATGAATTATATCATAAGAATTTGTTAAATAAAGTTTTTTAGCTTTTTGTTTAAGAAAATAAATATCAAGTAAAGTAGAAAAAACTGGAGGATTTTTATGGTAAATAACTGGCTCCCATTTAATATTACTCTTTTTTAAAATAATATCAATAATCTCTTTATTTAAATTATAATTTTCTTTTTTCTCGGCACTTAAAATTGTTACATCACATCCTTTTTCTGAAAGACCTTGTAAATAAGGAATAACTTGCGATTGCCCTAAAGCATCAGTCATACCATCATAAGAAATAAATAATACTTTTATCATAAAAAACTATTTTAATAATATTTCGTTTTTTGCTTTTTCAATTATTAAACTATGGTCAAAAGCTAAATCTGGTAATTCATTAATATTAAACCACTTAGCATCACAAGCATCTGAATTATTTTTAATAAAAATTTCGTTTTTAACAAAACCATAAAAAACAGTGCTAACAGTTCTGTGGCGAGGATCTCGGTTAATATCACTAAAAGTATAAAATTGTTTTAACAATACATTTTTAACGCCTGTTTCTTCTTCAAGTTCTCTTAATGCAGCTTGTTCTAATGTTTCGTTCATATCTAAAAAGCCACCTGGCAAAGCCCAGTAATTTTTAAAAGGATTATTGGCTCTTTTAATCAATAAAACATCTAAACTATCGGTTATTTCTTTAAATAATATAATATCAACAGTTAAAGCAGCACGAGGATATTTATAAAAATGAAACATAAATTTATTATTTAAAAAAGTAAATTTAATATTTTATTTTTAACGCAACATTTTTCGAATATTTTTTTTTATTTTCTTGAATGTTTCTATATTTTTTCAGAATATATATTTTATATTTGCATACATTCAAATTAGGTATTTTTCAATTATTATAACAATGAAGAAAGAGATAAAGTTTAGTTTAGTTTATAGAGATATGTGGCAATCGTCGGGGAAATATGTACCTAAAGTTGACCAATTAGTAAAAATAGCACCTGTAATTATTGATATGAATTGTTTTTCGAGAGTAGAAACAAACGGAGGTGCATTTGAGCAAATAAATTTATTATTTGGTGAAAACCCAAATAAAGCAGTTAGAGAATGGGTGAAACCATTTAATAAAGCTGGTATTCAGACACATATGCTTGAAAGAGCGTTGAATGGGATTAGAATGTTTCCTGTTCCTGCAGATGTTCGCCAATTAATGTATAAAGTAAAAAAAGCACAAGGTGTTGATATAGCTCGTTCTTTTTGTGGTTTAAATGACCATCGCAATTTAGAGCTTTCGGTTAAATATGCTAAAGAAGCCGGAATGATTTCGCAAGGAGCTTTGAGTATAACACATTCTGACATACATACCGTTGAATATTATATGTCGGTAGTTGACAAATTAGTTGAATACGGAACAGATGAAATTTGCTTAAAAGACATGGCAGGAATAGGAAGACCTGCTACATTAGGTAAATTAGTTAAAAATATTAAAACAAAATATCCACATTTAATTGTTCAGTATCATGGTCATTCAGGTCCTGGTTTTTCTATTGCTACGGCTTTAGAAGTTGCAAGAGCAGGTGCTGATTATATTGACGCAGCTATAGAACCTTTATCTTGGGGTATGGTTCACCCTGATATTATTACATTAGTGCAAATGTTAAAAGATGATGGTTTCCTTGTTCCTGATATAAATATGAATGCTTATATGGAAGCAAGAAAATTAACTCAAGAGTTTATTGACGATTTCTTAGGTTTATTTATTAATCCAAGAAACAGATATATGTCATCATTATTAATTGAATCGGGTTTACCTGGAGGAATGATGGGAAGTTTGATGGCCGATTTAGCTGATGTTCATAAAGGAGTTAATCAATATTTAAAATCTGCAAATAAACCAGAGCTTTCTGTTGATGATCTTTTAGTTAAGTTATTTAATGAAGTAACTTATATATGGCCTAAATTAGGATTCCCTCCTTTAGTTACTCCTTTTAGCCAGTATGTTAAAAATGTTGCCTTAATTAATGTTATAAACCTAGAACAAGGAAAAGACAGATGGCAAATGATTGATAATAATACTTGGGATATGATTTTAGGTAAAGCCGGAATGCTTCCAGGTAAATTAGATGATGAAATATTAAAGATAGCTAAAGAACAAAAAAGAGAATTTTTCACCGGAAATCCACAAGATAACTATCCTAATGAATTAGATAAGTTTAAAAAAGAAATGACCGAAAACAAATGGGATTTCGGAAAAGACAATGAAGAATTATTCGAATTAGCTATGCACGACCGTCAATATCGTGATTACAAATCGGGTGTAGCTAAAGATAGATTTATTAAAGAAGTTGAAAAAGCAAGAATAGATGCTAATGCAATTGTTGTTAATGAACCTAAAAAAGAAGCAGAACCTAAAAAAAGTGCTGAGCCTAAAAAAGAAGTTGAAACTGAAAACTTAAATTTAAAAAGCGAAAATAATATTACGGCTAAATATAGTGGCAATATATTATATTATATAGCTAGTTATGGTAATTTATCTGATAGTATCGAATATATTAAAGAAGGTGACAAAGTTGAAAAAGGACAAAGATTAGGTTACCTTTCTGATAGTTTTTCTAATTTTGATGAAATAAAAGCTCAAAAAGCAGGTATAATTAAAAAAATATTTGAAAAACATGGAGCTAAAATAAAAAAAGGACAACCTCTTATTAATATCGAATAGAAATTAAAAAACAATTTAAAAAATTATAATTATGCGTAAACTTGTATTATTTTTATTAACTACAACATTTTTTGTTTCTTGTAATAATATGAAAAATGAAAAAGAAGAAAAAGCAACCGAAACTAATCCATTCTTAACAGCTTATAATACACCTTTCGAAGTTCCACCTTTCGATAAAATTAAGGTAGAGCATTATAAACCTGCTATTGAAAAAGGCATGGAAATTAACAAAAGAGAAATAGATTCTATTGCTAATAATCCGGCTAAACCAACATTTGAAAACACAGTTGAAGCAGTTAATAACGCTGGTCAACTATTATTTAATGTTGATATTGTTTTTAGTAATTTATTAGAAGCTAACAGAGATAGTTCTTTGCAAGCTGTTTCTACTGAAATGACTCCTAAAATTGCAGCTCATTACAATGAAATATATTTAAATGCAAAACTTTTCGAAAGAATTAAATTTATTTACAATAAAAAAGATTCGTTAAAACTTAATACTGAACAAATTAAATTAGTTGAAAAATATTATAAAGGTTTTGTTCAAGGTGGTGCTTTATTAAAAAAAGAAGATCAAGAAAAACTTAAAAAAATTAATCAAGAAATAACCGAACTTACAATAAAGTTCTCTGAAAATTTATTAGCAGAAAACAATAAATTTAAATTAATTATTGATAAAAAAGAAGATTTAGCTGGTTTACCTCAATCTATTATTGATGGAGCTTATGAATTAGGAAAAGGAACCGACAATGAAGGTAAATGGATTTTTACATTAGACAGACCTAGTATTTTCCCATTTTTAACTTATTCTAATAAAAGAGATTTAAGAGAAAAAATTTATAATGCTTATATTAATAAATGCAATAATAATGATGGATTTGATAATAAAAAAATTGTTTCTAGAATTGTTTCATTGCGTTACCAAAAAGCAAAATTATTAGGTTATAAAAATTATTCTGAATTATTTTTAGATGATAATATGGCAAAAAATCCAACTGCTGTATATAAATTTTTAAATGAACTTATGACTGCTTCTTTAAACTTAGCTAAAAATGAAGCTAAATTATTGCAAGATATGATTAAAAAAGAAGGTGGTAGTTTTGAATTAAAACCTTGGGATTGGTTCTATTACTCAGAAAAAGTTAGAAAAGCAAAATATGATTTAGATGAAGAAATTATTAAACCTTATTTTAAATTAGATAATGTTAAAGAAGGTATGTTTAATGTTGCAACTAAACTATATGGAATTACTTTTGTAAAGAAAGAAAATATGCCTATTTACCAAAAAGATGTTGAAGTTTATGAAGTTTTTAACGCAGATAAATCTCATTTAGGTCTTTTATATATGGATTATTATCCTCGTCCTGAAAAAAGAGGCGGTGCTTGGTGTACTACGTTCAGATATCAATATAAATATAATGGCAAAAACATTAGACCTATTGTTTCTATTGTTACTAACTTTTCAAGACCAACAGGCGACAAACCTGCTTTGTTAAATGCTGATGAGGTTATAACTTTATTCCACGAATTTGGTCATGCTTTGCATAATTTATTTTCTGATATAACTTATCAATCTATTTCAGGTACATCAGTTGCTAGAGATTTTGTTGAATTACCTTCTCAAGTAATGGAGAATTGGGCTAGAGAGCCGGAAGTAATCAAATCTTTTGCAAAACATTATAAAACTGGTAAAGTTATTCCTCAAGAATTATTAGATAAAATTAAAGCTGGCGGAATGTTTAATCAAGGTTTTGAAAATGTTGAATATTTAGCTGCTTCTATTCTAGATATGGATTGGCATACAATTACTGATGATAAAGAAATTAATGTATTAGAATTTGAAAATAAAAGTTTAGCTAATATGAAACTTATTTCTGAAATAGTTCCAAGATATAGAAGTACTTATTTTGCTCATATTTTTGCTGGTGGCTATGCTTCAGGTTATTACAGTTATATTTGGGCTGCTGTTTTAGATTCTGATGCTTTCCAAGCTTTTAAAGAAAAAGGATTATTTGATAAAAATACTGCTGATTCTTTTAAAAATAATATTCTTTCAAAAGGTGGCTCTGATGAACCAATGAAGTTATATTTAAATTTTAGAGGTAAACAACCTAGTACCGAACCTTTGAAAAGGAAAAAAGGTTTAATTAAATAATATAAAAAAAATATGAATATAAACGCTCTTTATAAAATAACATACGGATTATACGCTGTTTGCTCTGAATATAACAATGAGAAAAACGGATACATTTCTAATACTGTTTTTCAGGTTACTGCTGAACCTACAAGATTTACTGTTTGTTGCAGTAAAGAGAACTATACTAATAATATAATAGCTAAAGCTGGTGTTTTTAGTGTTTCGGCTTTAGATATAAATATTGAACCTCAATTATTAGGATTATTTGGATATAAGAGCGGAAAAGATACCGATAAGTTTGCTTCTGTTGAATACAAAAAAAACAAAACAGGTGCTCCTATCCTATTAAGCGGATCTGTTGCGTGGTACGAATGTAAAATAATTAATTCTATTGACCTTGGTTCTCATGTTTTATACATAGGCGATGTTATTGATTGTGATATTATAAATGATTCGGAACCATTAACTTATAATTATTACCGAGATGTAAAAAAAGGTATTATACCTAAAAATGCACCTTCATATATTAATAAATCTAACATTAAAAATACTGAAATAACTATGGAAAAATATGAATGTTCTGTTTGTGGTTATATATATGACCCAAACACCGGAGATGATGCTAATGGTATAGCTAAAGGAATTGCTTTTGAAAATTTACCAGAAGACTGGACTTGTCCTGTATGTGGTGCTTCTAAAAGCGAATTTAAAAAATATAATTAATAACTAAAATAAAAATTTATGGCAAGTTTAAAAGGAACAAAAACAGAACAAAATTTATTAAAATCATTCGCTGGTGAATCACAAGCAAGAATGAGATATGATTACTTTGCTAAAGTTGCAAAAAAAGAAGGCTACGAACAAATTAGTGCAATATTTGAAGAAACTTCGATTAATGAAAAAGCTCATGCTAAAGAATTTTTTAAATATTTAGAAGGCGGAATGGTTGAAATAACTGCAACCTACCCTGCTGGAAAAATTGGAACTACTTTAGAAAACTTAAAAGCTTCTGCTGAAGGCGAAAACGAAGAATGGACAGAAATATACCCTAAATTTGCTGCTATTGCAGAAGAAGAAGGTTTTAAAGATGTAGCAACAACTTTTAAAATGATTGCTAAAGTTGAAAAAGCTCACGAAGAAAGATACACAAAACTTTATAACAATATTATTAACGAGAAGGTTTTCGAAAAAGACGAAAAAACTCTTTGGAAATGCAGAAATTGTGGTTATATTCATGAAGGCAAAAAAGCATTGGAAAATTGCCCAGCTTGCAAACACCCAAAAGCTCATTTCGAAATTAAAGAATCAAATTACTAGTAAAATAAAAAAAGGGGGTTACCCCTTTTTTTATTTATAATTTATGAATTACTTATTCGTAATTATTTGACTATCTTTGCTTCTCTTAAATAAAAAAAATGGATATTGAAATATTAAATAGAACGAATAAAATTATTAAACAAATTTTATCGGAACCTAATTTAGTTATTGATACAAACACTAAAGCTTCTGAAATTCCTAAATGGGATTCATTGTCGCATATTGAAATAATTGCTTCTTTAGAAAAAGAATTTGATATAAAATTTAATTTCAGAGAAATTATGAACTTTCAAAATATTGGAGATTTAATCATTTGCATTAAAAATCATATTTCGAACAAATGATACCTTTTTACATTTTATTAATATTATTAAGTTTATTTGTTTTTTATGTAATACCAAGAAATTTATCTTGGATACTTCTTCTATTTATTAGCTTGGTTTTTATTTCAAGCTACAACCCTACTTCATTAGCTATTGTAATTACATTTTCATTAATTAACTTTTATTTAGGTCTAAAAATTAATGAAAACAAAAAAACAACTTCTATTTTGTTTGTTTTTGGTGTCTTAATTAATTTTTTACCTCTAATTTTAATCAAGTATATTGAATTTAAAGATTTTGGATATGATATTAATATTCACACCATTAACTTTAGAATTAACAATGTTTTATTAGCTATTGGTTTTTCGTTTTATACTTTACAAAATATTGCTTATTTAATTGACATAAAATATGGTGAAATTAAACCTAATAAAAACTTTTTTAAATACTTGCTTTTTATCAGCTACTTCCCCAAAATTATATCTGGACCAATTGAAAAAGCTCAAGATTTTTTACCTCAAATAAACGAACGCAACCAATTTACAAAAGAAGATATTTTAATAGGATTGCAAAGAGTTTCTATTGGACTATTTAAAAAAATTGTTTTAGCCGACAGAATTACTCCTGCTATTGAAAATATTTTTGATAGTAATTATATGTATCCTGGTTTAACAACTTTATTGGGTGTTTATTTATTTACAATTGAATTATATTTAAATTTTTCGGGTTATACCGATATTGCAATTGGTATCTCAAGGTTATTTGGAATAAAACTTACCGAAAACTTTAATATGCCTTTATTGTCGAAAAATGTTTCAGAATTTTGGAGAAAATGGCATATTTCTCTTATTTCTTGGTTTACAAATTATTTATATTATCCCACAGTTTTTAACTTTAGAAATTTAGGAAAGCTTAGTGCTGTTTTAGGTATTTTTTTAACTTTCTTTTTATCAGGCATTTGGCATGGAATAGGCTTAACTTTTCTTGCTTGGAGCATTTTACATTTTACTTATTTAACCTTCGAATTATTTACAAAAAACATAAGATATAGTATAAGTCAGATAATTCCTAAATTTATTTATAATCCAATTAGTATAATTATAACATTTAATCTAATTTGCTTTAGCAATATTTTTTTTAGAGCTCAAGATATTGACACTGCTTTTAATATTATAGAAGCAATTTATAAAGGCAAAGGTTTTATTCCTTACTATTCACACGAATTTTCTGCTCCTTTTGCCGATGGCGACAAAAAAGAAGATTATTTAAACTTGCAAATTACATTATCTTTTTTATTTTTATTTTTATTTACTGAAAGCAAATTAAATAAATTTATAAAATCAAATAAGTTTAGTATTGTATTAATTTTAATAATATTAATTTTAACTTTTATGTTTGGTGTTTTCGACCGTGCCGAAAGATTTATTTATCTTCAGTTTTAATTTTTTAAAATGAATTTTACAAAAAAAATATTATTATTTCTCTTGGCTTTATTGCTTATAATGTTTTTATTAGAAAAAATTTATGATTTTGCATATAACAACAATTTAGAAGTAAAAAGCACTTATGTTTTAAAAAACAAAATAGATGCAGATATTGTTTTTTTAGGACCCTGCGAACCATTAATCATAAATGACCCAAAAATTATTGAAGAATATACAAAAATGAAAACATATAATTTGGCAACAAATCATTCTTGTTTCGCCGAAAATTATTTGCATTTTTATTTATATCTAAAAAACAACAAACCCCCAAAATATTTATTCTTATATGTTACAAACGAATCATTAGATGGTGATTTTAATTTATTTAATACTTTCCGTTTCCCTCACCTATTAAATGACACAGTTGTTGCAAATACAGTTAAAGATAAAGATCCAACCTATTACAAATATTCGTGGATACCTTTTATGAAATATTCTTACTATAATTATTTTGTAATTTATAATGTTGCTCAAGGTATAAAACATTTTTTATTTAATATTGATTATCCCGAATATCATAAATATGGTTATAAATACCCTGAATTCCCTAAACTATGGGACACTAGATTAGAAAAAATATTAACAAGCTACCCAAATGGATATTATTATAGGTTTAATAAAGCCGAAATTAAATATTTATTAAAAATAATTGAATTAGCTAAACGCAATAACACCAAACTAATTTTGTTTGAATCACCTGTTTTAAACGAATATAAGCCTTATATGAAAAACAGGAAAGAGATGTTAGATTTAACACATAAACTTGCAACTGAAAACAAAATTGAATATTGGGTTTTTGATACTTTAGATATGTGTAATGACAGAAATAACTTCTTTTCTATTTTAATTACTCACAAAAAATCTTCGGATATATTTACTAAAAAATTATGTAAATATTTTATTGAAAATTGTCAGCTAAATAACAGTGTAAATTGCAATAAAAAGTGATATAAAAAGACTAATACTTTAACGACTTTTTTTATTTATTAATTATAAATTTAGCTGTAGTCATTATAATCCCACCACTAAAAATTCGAATAAAATAAAGACCTGAATTTAAATTTGTTATATCAAATACATTTTCATATTGACCTTTACTTAAAACATTTTCATTGTTTATTTGATTTAAAATTACACCCGATGAATTTATTATTTCAATTTTAATCTTATTATCTTCGAGTATATTGTATTTTAAGTTTAATTTATCGTTGTTAATACTGTAACTTATAGAATATCTATCTTGATTTAATAACTCACAAACATTATCATCATTGATAGTATCATTAATGGTATTTATTGAATTTTGAACAATTCTGAAATATTCTTTAGAACACCAGTGTTTGCAAGGTTGCCAATCGTCCCACCAACCAGCGTCAATTTTAGGTTTGTTATATGCAGCTAATAAACCAGCTTTATTAACCATGAAATCAGGTGAAATATTTACATTACGGTTCTCAATATCATAACCTACATAATAAATATAATTAGCATTAAGTTCTGCTGACAAAGCTTCACAAGCTAAGCCTGTTGCTATATGATCAGGATGATCTTTAGGATTTAATGTAGTATTAGGTTCATGCGTATTTATCCAAAAAGAAGAAAATGTTCCTTTTTCATACACAATTATTTTATTTAATAGAGTTGTGAATTCGGACCATGTGTGAAATGTATTTTGGTGGTCTTTTGAATTTTCTTTAGAAGTAACAACTGTTATAGAACCATCTTGTGGTCCATCTTTAAGATTTGCTAATTTGCCATCTTCTAATCGTAAAAAATAACTTACTGTATTATAATAAGTATATTTTTTTACATACCAATTTTTGCCATTAAATTTAATTTTTTCTTCGCTCATTTTTGGGTAAGGCCAACATTCATTACACCACTCAATATTATTGCTCGGAGGATTTACTAGTTGAATTGAACTAATAGCACCATCTTCTCTAGTTTTAAAATAAGGTTTTTTACAATTAACACATTTACCATAACCTTCTCCATTTCCAATATTACCAATAATACCTGAATTACCAGATGTTGTATAAATAAAAACTATCTTCTCATCTTTATTTAAGATGTCATTATAAGCATTTGCACCCATAAATAATTGCCAATCATCTTGGTGTGCCACAATGTAAAATGAAAGATTAGAATAAGTTTGAGTTTTTGCGACAATTATAATTAAACTAAAAAAGAGCAATAAAATGTTATTTTTCATTATATCTTTTATCTTAAATTTAGAATCACAATCCTCACATTTATTTTAATTGAAATATTTTCATTAAGGATTTTAAAATTGACATTTATTAATAAAAACTAATCAACTAAATTGTGTCTTTCATTATTAACTTCATGAATTTTTTTATTAATTAAAATAGCAGGAATAACCGAAAATATTGAAGCTATAAGAATAATAACTACACCGAAAACAAACATATTTTCTAATTTACTACTAATATGAAAACCTAAAAAGATAAACAATACATTTACTGCTATAATTATTAATGAAGCTTGAATGTGACTTTTTCTTAAAGTTAACAAACGATGATGAACGTGATTTTTATCTGGTTTAAAAGGTGATTTGTGCTTTATAAGCCTAATAGAAAATACTCTTAATGTATCAAATAATGGAACTATAAAAATTGAAAAAGATACAACAGGAGCATTTTCTATCAAATATTTATTAGGAATTCCCGAACCTATTATATTTTTCTCATTAAATACAATTATAAGAATTGAGGCAACTATCCCAAGTATTAAAGAGCCTGTATCACCCATGAAAATTTTATTGTCTTTGCTAAAAACATTAAATCTAAAGAAAGCAAATAAAGCACCCACAGTAGAAAAAGCAAGTAAAGCCCAAAAATAATCTTCAACTAAATACATCCAAATTCCAATAGTTGAAAGCGTTACAATGCCAATACCAGAAGACAATCCATCTATTCCATCAATTAAATTAAATCCATTAATTACAACAATAATAACAAAAATTGTAAGCAAAACACTAAACCAAACATTGATTTCGTAAAATCCCAAAAAACCATGAAGATTTGTTAATCTAATATTACCAAATTCTGGAAATGATAAAAGAAAAGCAGAAACGAACTGTGCTATAATTTTTTTAATTGGCGAAATAACCAAAATATCATCTTTCAATCCAATGAAAAAAACTATTATAATTGCAACTACAATGTATTGTAATTCACTATTGTTTGCTAAAACAGAATACTCTGTTTTAAAATTACTAAATATTAAAATTGACATTATTAAACCTAAAAATATACCAACACCTCCTAGAGTAGGAATGCTTCCTTTATGAGCAGCTCTCCCATTATGTACGTCATATAAGTTTTTTAATCTACAAACCCTTAATATTATAGGTATCCCATAATTTGTTATAAACAAAGCCGTTAGGAAGCCCATAATCATTAATGTTATTTCACTAATATTAAACATTAATTTTTTATTTATAATTTATTTCAACACAAAATTAAAAAAGTTTTATTAATAAATACTATACAAAACAAACAATTTTTATATATTTTTTGTTAATAAAAAGACTTTAAACTATAAATTTCAAATAGTTTATTAATTTGTTTTCTTGTAAAAACATATCTTCATAAAATGTTCTTATTCCTAAAATAGGGTCATTTATATTTTCAGGGTTATTATATAAATCGAATGTTTTAAAAATTAATTTATAATTATTTTCATTTACTACATCTAAAGTGTAATTGAATAAATCAAGATGGTCTGTTTTTAAATGAATTATGCCGTTTGGCTTGAGAAACATCGAATATTTCTCGATAAATTGTCTTGAAGTTAATCGTTGTTTGTTTTTACATTTTTTTTCTTTTGGATCAGGAAATGTTATCCAAATTTCATCAACTTCATTTTTTTCAAATAATCTGTTAATATAAAAAATAGGCCCCCTTACAAAAGCTACATTATTTAATTTATTATTAATAGCATAATTAGCTCCTTTCCACATTCTATTGCCCTTAATATCTAATCCAATAAAGTTTTTATCTTTATAATATTCGGCAAGACCAATTGTATATTCACCTTTTCCACAACCTAATTCTAAAACAATTGGATTATCATTTTTAAAATATTCTTTATTCCAATTACCTTTTAATTCAAATTCATCTTGTATTTCGGCATATTTAAACTGAAACACATTTTTAAAATCATTAATCTGATTAAATTTATCAATTTTACTTATTCTTACCACTTTTTAATTTTTTATCATTATCAAGCATTATTCTTCCAATATTAGTAGAATGGCTGTTAATTATTCTTAAAACCCCCATTATTTCCATGTGGAATTTACTTGTGTCTGTTGTTTCCTGAATATTTTCACAAATTCTCATAAAATGATTCTTTTTTAACTCATTTGTCATTGCCATATATTTTTTGTGGCTTTCTTTTAAAACCTTTGCTTGTTCAAGATTAACACTTCTAAAAACATCTATGGCAAGTATAAATTGCTCAATAGTATTATTATGATATTCTAAAAGTTCCTTTTTACCTTGTTCCGAAAAATTAAATTCACATTCGTTCCATTTTTTTGCTTTAGGTAAAAGAACTCCCGAAATCATATCTCCTATTTCTTCTAATTCGGTAATTGTGTACATTATTTGAAATAGTTCATCAATTATTTCTTCGTGAATATCTTGCTGAGTAATTTGAGTTAAATATTTATGTATTTTTTGACGTAAAAAATCTACTTCAAGTTCTAACTTTTCAATATTATCAATACTATTAGAATCCTTATTTTCAAATGGTTTTATAATATCATTAAGCATTACCCGGACCACATCACTCATTCTAAGTGTTTCTGCTTTAGCTAAACTAACAGCAATAGCAGGAGTTGAAATTAATTTATCATCTAAGTATTTCATTTCAAATGGATCTTTTTCAATTTCTTCCTTTTCTGGAAATATTTTAATAACCACCATCGAAATAAGATTTGTAAAAGGCAATAAACCTAGTGTTACAAAGACATTAAAGACAGTGTGTGCATTTGCTATTTGGTGAGGGACAATATTAGTAATATAATAAGAATCATTTGTTGATGTTGGAGAAATTTCTCTAATAAATTCAGCATAAGTAGGAATCCAGGTAACAACAGCTAATACTCCTACTATTTTTATAAAAATAAATGCTATAGCAACTCTTTTTGCTTCTCTAGACGTTCCTATTGAAGCTAAAATAGCTGTTGTTGTTGTTCCTATATTTGAACCTAACAATAAAGGTATCCCTGCTTCTAATGATACTATTCCTTGTGTTGACAAGGCTATTACAACACCTATAAAAGCAGCACTACTGTGAATTAATGCTGTAAATACAAAACCTAATATTATTCCAACTACGGGGTTGTTTAATTGATATAAAAGACTTATAAATGGTTCATAAGTTTTTAAAGGCTCCATACTAGAAGCCATTACTTTTAAGCCAAAAAATAACAAACCAAATCCAAAAACAGATAATCCTATATTTTTTTGTTTTGCATCATTGCTTAACAAATAAATTGTGAACCCTATTCCAACAATCAACAATGCATAATCGGCTAAATTAAAAGCTATTAGCTGTGCTGTTATTGTTGTTCCAATTCCTGCTCCTAATAAAATTCCTATTGAATTAGAAAAGGTCATGGCTCTAATTTGAACCATACTAACAGTTAAAACCGAAACAGCACTACTGCTTTGAACCATAACGGTTGAAATAATCCCTGATAAAACGCCTAAAAATCTATTTTTTGTTAATTTATTTAATATTGTTCGGAGCTTGCTACCGGCAATTTTTTTCATACCATCGCTCATTATCATCATGCCATATAGATATATAGCAACACCTCCTATTAACCCGATTATCAACAAAATAACCCAATTTGATTTTCTGGATTTTATACTAAATTCTACATTATTATTATAATTTGATAAATTTATTTTAGCAGTAACTTTGTATTTTCCTTCTTTATTGCCAAGTGTGAAATAGGTTTTAGCAATTCCATTACTATCTGTTTTTACTATATTGTTTTTTAAAACAAAACCCTTACTGTCTTCGGGTGAATTTGATAATTCAAATTTAACTTCTTCATTAAATACCGGCTTGTTAAATCTGTCAAGAACTTTAACAACTAAAGGTTGTTCTGAATTCTCTTCAATAATAGTGTTTTGATTGTTTCCAGAAACAATACTAATTGAGTTATTTGATTGAGAATAAGCATTGTATGAAAAAAGGAATATTAAATGAAAAATAAAATAAAATAAAAAAGCTAATCTATTTTTCATAATAAAAGCTAATTAACAAAAAGCCAAGCGTTATTGTAATCTTTGCTTTTTATAATTTTTAATTGCTCAAAGGCCAGATTAATATCATCATAACCACCTATTGAAATTAGTGTAAATTTTGATTTGTTTTGTTTTACAATATAAGCATTATAACCTTTATTTTTTAATACATCTAATTGTTTATCAGCTTTTTCTATACTTCTAAAGCCAGATTGAATTATATTGTATTTTGGAATAACTTCAGTTATTTCAATTTTATTTTCAGGTTTAACTTCAACTTTTTCTGCTTTTATTTCTTCTTTATTTATTAAAGTATCTGCTTCTATTTTTTTTGAATTATCATATACTTTAATATTGTTTATGTAGTTTTCTAAACTATCATATTCAGCTACTACTTCTTCAGTTATATTATTATTATTTCTTTGTTTATATTGCGACAATAAAACACAAGAAGTTGGACTCAAAGTAGTTTGATTTAAATACACATCACCAACTGTTTCTCTGTTAAAAATCACAAGTAAAGCTAAGCATGCCGCTAAAGCATAAACAATAAATTTAGAACTACTAATTTGCTTATTTTCAACACCATAACTACTTTTAGTTGAATTATATATTGAAGGATAATTAATTTTTAATTCTTCTTGTTCTTGTTTATTATTTCTTAAAATTGGATTAACTTGAAAACTTTGTAATCCATAAGAATCTATTAAATAATTAATTTTATTATCTGGAATAAATTGAATGCTTTTTTCGATATTTAATGAAAATGAACCTATGTTTTCAATTGTATAAGTATTATTTTCATTAATAGTTTCTTTAATGTTTTTTACATAATTATTAATTATTTCATTAACTATATCGTAAGAAATATTCTCATTATTAGCAATATAATTTACCAACAAGCCATCGTTTTCGCTTAAATTTTTATTAAAAGCAATTTTTTTAGAAGGCGGATAAAAAACATTTTGAGTTGGATGAATATATGATGATGAATAATTAGCAACTAACCCTCCTAACCCTGGAATTATAACACAATTGTGATTATATAAAAGTTCGCTAATATATTTACCTATATTCATATTTTAATTTTTTATTATTGCAAAAGTATAAAAAAGATAATAATATTAATAATATTTTTCTGCTTTTAACACATCTTCCTGAGTGTCAATAGAAAAACTATCATGTGTTGTATAGTTAATAGAAATAGAATAACCATTCTCTAACCACCTCAATTGCTCCAATGATTCGGCTTTTTCTAAAGAAGATTTAGGTAAAAGTGTTATTTCTTTTAAGGTTTTATACTTATAACCATAAATTCCAATATGCTTTATATAATTAAAATTTTCGCACCATTTTTCTTTTTCTATATCTCGGATATAAGGAATAGGTGTTCGGCTAAAATATAAAGCCTTATTGTTTTTATCAACAATAACTTTCATTACACTATTGCTAAAAACATCTTCTTTATTACTTACATATTTTACCAAAGTTGCTATTTCAACGTCTTTATTTTCGAAACATTTAATTAATAAATCTATTTGCTCTGGCTCAATAAATGGCTCATCTCCCTGAATATTTACAACAATATCATCATCATTTAAATTAATTTTACTAGCAACTTCATAACATCTATCGGTTCCTGTTTGATGACTTTCTGATGTCATTGCTACATTTGCATTAAATGATTTAGCGTGATTATATATTCGTTCATCATCAGTAGCTATTATAATATCGGTTAGTTTATTGCATTTACTAACTTGATTATAAACTCTATTTATCATAGTTATTCCATTGATATCAATTAATGGTTTACCTGGTAATCGAGTTGAAGCATATCTTGCAGGTATAATACCAATTATTTTCATATTAATTTTACTTTTTATTGATGTGTATTTGGTTCTATATGAACATGAATGTAGCTTCGAGGAATTTCTGATTTAATCAAATTTTCAAGCTTTGTTGCTATATCATGAGATTGTGATATATCCATATCTGGTTTAACATGAATATCAAGTTCTGCAAAAATTTCTGCTCCTGATGCTCTCACTTTTAAATCATGATAACATTCAATTTCATTAAAATTATCTAATAAAGATTTTATTTTTTGATATGTTTCGTCTGGAACCTTGTCTAAAAGAAAATTTATTGACTTTTTACCAAGTTTATAGCAAACAAAAATAACTATAATCGCAACCATAAGTGCAGCAATGCTATCGGCCATATAAAAACCAAAATTATAACAAATTAAACCTAAAAGAACAACCGCCGAACTCCAAATATCAGTTGAAAAATGCAATGCATCTGCTTCTAAGGCCTGACTATTATGTTTTTTAGCTACACGCATTAAAGCACGTGATCTAGAATAATCAATTATTATTGAAGTAATAACAACTATATAACTCCAAACCGTAACTTTAATATGTGTTTCGCCCGACATCAATCTGCTGGTGGCTTCATAAATTATCCAAACGCAAGTTATAAGTAATAATAAAGTTTCGATTAAAGCCGAAAGATTTTCGATTTTGCCATGACCATAATGGTGATTATTATCTGCTGGTTTATCTGACATACGAACTGCAATCCAAGTTATACCTGCTGCAACAAAATCTAAAGCCGAATGCAATGCTTCTGACAATATACCCAAACTACCAGTAAGCAAACCTACCACAAGCTTAAAGCCTGTTAGAAAAACAGCAGCAATTAGGGATGTAAGGGCTACATTATTTTTCTCTTTACTGCCTTTATCTTCCATTTCTAATTTTCTTGATAGGTTTTATTATACTCTTTTTAGTCGACAAAATTAATAACTATTTTAGTATTATAAATAAATTTCAAATAATAAGTTTTACTTTTTCCACCTTTTTAAATTAGGAATTCCTTTGGTAAATAAACCTGCAATAAAACCAGGAAAACCAATCTTTTTAAGTTCGCTTTTAACTAATGCTTTCATTTCGTCTAATGTTATGTTTGGTTGTGTAAATTCACCATTTTCATAACAATAACTGCAATACATTAAATTTTTTGAGCCATCTGAATTTGTTCCGCCTTGTTTTGGATCTTTTTTCATTGGCATTCCGCAACTTTGACAATATTTATAATTTTCCATAATTCTGAATTTAAATTGTTTTTATTTGATTTAAACTAATTTCATTATTAAATATCCTATAAATGTAGCCGTTACACCTAATATAACACTAGATAAGACATAAGCAAAAGCATTAAAAATATATCCTTCTTTAAATAGATTAAATGTTTCGTAAGAAAATGCCGAGAAAGTTGTGAAGCCACCTAATATTCCTGTTATTAAAAACAATCGCCATTCGGGTGCGAAATTTAACTTATTACAAATTTCGAAAAGTACTCCTATTGCAAAGCAGCCAATTATATTTACAGTTAATGTTCCTATAGGAAAATTTGAAACAAACTTAGCTTGAGTAAATTGTGAAAGAAGATAACGTAAAATTCCTCCAATAAAACTACCGGTTCCAACGGCTAATATTATTTTCATATTATTAATTTTCAAATAGTTCAGCAGGATTTATTGTTATATTGCAACATTTTTGCAGTATATATTCCCGCTTAACAATATTTTTATTTTATAAATATTATTTTTTTATCTTAAATTACAAATATAAAAAATTTACTCAAAACTTCATAAATTATTTTGTGATATGGATGTTTTCGTGTTTGTATCTAAGAACCAAATATGCTTTTTAATATATGCTTCATTCATCAACCATAAAAAATAAAAAAACTATATTACTTATCATTCTTATATAACAAAAGAGGAGGCAATTTAAAATAATATTATTTGATTGAAAAATGTAAATGATGCAATTTTTACTTATTAAATTTTAAAATAATAAAACAATCAGATAATTTTATTAGATAATTTTATTATTTTTGAATTATATAATTTATAAAAAAGCATTTTATGCTAAAAGGCAAACTTATTCTTAAATTCATTATTGTATTTTTAATGGTTTTCACTATAAACTCGTGTATTAAAGATAAATTCGATTTTGATAAAATGGCAAAGCAAGAATGGAACCCAGAAGTTGTTGCTCCTATGGTATATTCAAGATTAACTTTAAGTGATTTTATTAAAACCGATTCATCATCTTATATTCATACTGATAATGATGGTTTATTGTATTTATATTATAAAACAAACATTATTTCGGTTGAAGCTCCTGATTTATTTACTATACCTAATCAGGATACTTCTATAATATTTGGACTAAGTACTCAAGACTCTATTCAACTAGGTTCAAATGGAGAATTAGCTGTTGCTTTAGCTGATACTTTTAAATTTACAGTTCCAAATGATGATTATGGCGATGAACTTGAAATAGATAACATTGCGTTTAAAGGTGGAAATATTGTTTATTCTATTTCTTCTGATTATAGAAATCCTATAGAAATTTCATTATCTATCCCATCAATAAAAAACGCTCAAAATCAACCATTTCATGATGATATTATTTTTAATTGGAATGGCGTTGCTCCTCTACCATTAGTTAAATACCAAAGTATTAATCTCGATAATTATATTTTTGATTTATCTACAGGCTCATTAAAAAATGGATTATTAGTTAATTATACAATTAAAATTACCGATAATGGTTATCCTATTTTAAAAACCGATTCTATTAGAATTAATTTAGATGTTGATAATATTGACTTTGATTATATAACTGGTTATTTAGGTCAATGGGATTTTGATTTAGCCGAAGATAATATTGAATTATCTGTTTTTAATAATTCTACAATTAATGGCGAAATTTCTTTAGCAGACCCTAAAGTTAATATTTATCTTAACAATTATATTGGATTACCTTTTCACGTAAAATTTGATAAATTAAAAGCCGAAAATGATGCTTCAAGTATTGATTTTCAATATCAGGGAAATACAGCTCCAACTTTTTCTGTAAATGCTCCTACACAAATTAATGATTCTGCTCAAACAATACATAATTTAAATAAAAACACATCAAATATTGTTAATATAATAAGTTCTAAACCTAAAAAAGTAACTTATAAGGTAACTGCAAAATCAAATCCTTTCGGAAAACCAGCTACTAATTTTGTTACAAGTAGCGGAAAATTTAAAGCTGATTTAGAGGTTGAATTACCATTAGATGGAGCTGCGAAAAACTTTGGTTTAATTGATACTATTGATATAAACCTAGAATCTCTAGAAGAAATAGAATCAGCTAAATTAAATTTAAATATTGACAACTTTTTCCCTATTGATATAGATGTTCAATTATATTTTACTAATGAAAACTATGTGGTTTTAGATTCATTGTTTAACGAAAATTCAAGTTCTTTTTACAGAGTTGTAAGTTCGGGAAGTGTTAACTCAAGCGGAATAGTTACAGCTCCTACAAGTAAAAAATCTCTAATAACTCTTTCAGATGCTAAGTTGAGTTCTTTAACAAATTCGAAATTTATTATTGTTAAAGTTAATTTTTCTACAACAGACAATGGTTCAAAGAATGTTAAATTTTACTCGAACTATTATGTTGATGTAAAACTTGGTGTAAATGGGAATTTTAATATAAATATGTCAAAATAATATGATGAATAGAATAAGTTTATATATAATTATTTTAATAAGTTGTTTTATTACATCATTTGCTCAAAATAATTCAACTATTTATTACATGAAGAATGTGCCTCAGGCAAACTACTATAATCCTGCTTTTACTCCAAAAGCAAAATTTTATATAGGATTGCCTGCTATTTCTAATTTTAATTTTAATCTTAGTCATAGTGCTTTTAATTACAATGATATTATCACAACTCGTGAAACCGACGATTCTCTTGTCCTTGATGTAGATAATGCTATTAGTAAAATGCGTGATTTTAATAATTTTATTTCATCAGAAATATTTATTGATGGGTTATCTTTAGGATTTAAAGTTAAACAAGCTTATTTTAGTTTTGGCTTTACCGAAAAGGTATCATTCAGATTTAATTATCCTAGAGATTTAATTTCTCTTGCATGGAAAGGTAATGCTCAGTTTCTTGAAAAACCTGCTGTTTTCGATAATATTGGATTAGATATGTCGTATTACAGAGAATATTTTGCTGCTACTTCATTAAAAATTAATGAAAAACTTAGAGTTGGTGGTAGATTTAAACTTTTGTATGGAAAGGCGAATATAAATACCGAAAGAAGCAATATTTCGATAGCAACCGACCCTGAAAGTTATGCTATTACTGCAAACGCCGATATTTTAGTAAATACATCTGGCTTTAATTTTTCGGACACAACCGATTTCGACCCAATGGAATTTGTTTTTAATAAACAAAACAAAGGTTTTGCTTTTGATTTTGGTGCAGAATATAAATTAAACTATAAATGGAACGTTAATATAGCTGCTTTAAATTTAGGTAGCATAAGTTGGAAGTCGAACTTAAAATCTTATAGAACTGAAGAAAACACAACTTTTACTTTTGAAGGTTTTGATGCTAATGATTTTTTCGCAGACAATAAAACAACTTCTCCTATCGAAGAATTAACCGATTCATTGCAAGATGCATTTAATATTATTGAAGAACAAAACACTTATAAAACAACATTAACTCCAATTTTTATTATAGGCTCAACTTATAATTTTACTTACAAAACTAAAGCGGGTTTTATATTACAAAATAAAATATTTGATAAAAGAATCTACCCATCTCTTACACTCTCATTCAACAAAAGATTTGGAAATATTTTTGAATTAGCTACAACTTATTCGATATTTAACAATAGTTATTTAAATTTTGGGGCAGGTATTGTTGCTAATTTATTAGGGCTTCAAATTTATATAGTTACCGACAATATTCTTAGTCCAATTTTACCACAAAGTCAAAAAAATGTTCATTTAAATTTTGGTCTTAACTTAGTTTTTGGGTATAAAGATAAAAAGGTTAAAGATAAAGCAATGATTGATTAATTTATTCAATTATAAATATGATAAAATACCTGTTTTTTCTTTCGTTTATATTTACAATTACTTTTTGTTTTGGTCAAAGCATTAACGATACAAATTCAGTTTTAGATAAAGCTAATATTGCCCTAGATAATGGGAATTATGATGAAGCAATAGAATTATATAAAAAGTCATTATCAGAAAATAAAGATATTGCAAAAATTAATTTAAATATATCTACAATTTATGCTTTAAAAGGAGACTTTAACGAAGCCTTGGTTTACATAAAAAAAGCATTAGAAACCAACCCAGATTATTCACAAGCGTATAATAATGCAGGCAGTTCAAATGCAATATTAGGAAACTATGAAATTGCTGTTTTAAATTTTTTTAAAGCAATGGAAACCAATCCTAATGACTTCAAATCATTTTATAATATGGGACGTTTGTACTTTGATGTAAAAGACTATAATGCAACAATTTATAATATGAATAAAGCCATTCAGATTAACGATTCATGTATTGAATGCTACAATACGATAGGCTCTTCTTATATCAATAAAAACAATTTAGCTAAAGCACTAGAAAATTTTAATAAAGCATTAATTCGTGACAATAAAAACATAACAGCTTTGAATAATATAGGTATTATTTATAAAATGAAGAAAGATTTAAATAATAGTATAAAATATTTTGAAAAAGCCGAGAAAATTAAACCCGATGACTATTATATTAAATCAAATTTGGGTTATATTTATTTAGAAAAAGAACAATATAATAAAGCAATTGGTTATTTGCAATATGCTTATACATTAAACAAAGACAATGATATAGCTTTTAATTTAGCAGTAGCATTCGAAAGTATTAATGATACCACTTCGGCAATGTCATATTATAATCAAATCATTAAAAATGATAATTCTTATGCTTTAGCATATTATAATTTAGGGTTATTATATTTTAAGTTAAAGTCTTATAATAAATCATTAGATTATTTAAGTAATGCCATAAATTCTGATCCATCATTATATTATGCTTATTATATAATTGGATATCTATATGAAATGGCTGGAGATTTAGAAAAAGCTAATTACAACAAATCAATAGCATATAAACTAAATCCTAGTTTGCAATTAATAAAAGAATAAATTACTGTTTTTCACTTATATCAAGCACTTCAACGTCATAAATTAAAGTAGCTCTTTTAGGTATTTTTTTTTCATCGCCCAATAACCCATAACCAAGATAAGAAGGTATAATAACTTTAGCTTTATCACCTTTTTTAACAATAAGTGCAATTTCTTCTAACCCTGATTCAACACCACCCTTCCCAATTAAAAACTTTTTCAATCCTTCGGTTTCAGAATCATAAACATCAATTCCATTAATTAAATTTAATGTAAATTTTAAAGAAATAATTTCTCCTTCTTTGCCACATTCACCAGTACCATTTTTATAAATTAAATATCTTAATCCAGTGCCTGTTTTATTCATATTTAAATTATGCCTTTGAGTATATAAGTCAATTTCTTCATCTTCAACATCAGTTAAAATAATATTAACATTCTCCATCGATTGATTAAATTCTTTTGATTTAATTCCAACTGTATCTTCAGTAACAATATAGCCATCGCTATCGGAATTATTACAAGAATAAAATAAGACAGAAATTAAAAAGAATAGAACTATTCGCATATAAACCAATTTTTATTTTCTTTAATAATTTTCTCAAAATCAATAATAGTTTCATTTAAACTTTTAAAATATTTACCGCCAGCAGCATTAACATGACCTCCGCCATTAAAATATAAATTAGCTAATTTATTAACATCACATTTGCCTTTGGAACGAAAAGAAATCTTGATATGATCTTTATTTTCGACAAAAATAGCCGACAAAACAACATTTTTTATTGATAATGGATAATTAACAACACCTTCTAAATCACCATCAATATAGTTATAGTCAATCTTATCTTGGCTTGAAACAAAAACATAAGCAGTTTTAAGTTCAGGTAAAATTATCATTTTGCTATTCAAGCAATAACCTAAAAAACGCATTCTATCAAAAGAAAAATTATTATAAATATTATCAAAAACCTTATTATGATTAACACCTTTTTTAATTAATAAAGAAGAGTATTTAAGAATATTTGAATTAGTAGAAGTATAATTAAAAGAACCTGTATCGGTTAATATTCCTGCATAAATACATTCGGCAACATCAAAATTTATAAATTTACCTTTACTAATTTTACTAAAAACATTAAAAAGAATTTCACACGTAGCACCAGCTTTTGTATTATGGAATAATAAATCAATTTTATCATTATTTCGATAAGGATGATGGTCGAAAATAATTTTCTTAGCATTTGCTTTAGACAAAATTTGCTCTAAATCCCCTACTCTACTATATTCGTTAAAATCGGGCATTATCAATATATCGGCATCATTAATTATTTTCTCAACCTCAGAAGCATTATTTTCATAAAAAATAATTTTATCACTTGATTTCATCCATTTTAAAAAATCAGGAAAACTATTTGGAGAAACTAAAGAAATAGAATTTTTGGGATTATAGTTATTAATAAAATTATATAAAGCAAGTACGCTACCCACCGAATCACCATCAGGATTTTTATGACAAAAAATTACAATTTTATTTCTGTTAGAAATTAAATTTTCGAATTCTTGAATTTGTTTAGATAAAATCATTGTTTATAAAAGAATAAAATTTAATGTAAAATAAATACAATTTGTTGTTTTTTTTTTAATTTTAAAGAAAAATAATTTAAAAAACAAAAAAATATGGCAGGTAATATAACTTTTACTATGATTAAACCAAGAGCGGTTGAATTAGGTTTTATTGGAGATATACTTTCAAAAATTAACAATGCAGGATTTAAAATAGTTGCATTAAAATACACACAAATAAAAAAAACTGATGCGGCAGAATTTTACGAAATTCATAAAGACAAGCCTTTTTTCGAAGAATTAATTTCGTTTATGAGTTCGGGACCAATATTGGCAGCAATGTTATATAAAGAAAATGCGGTAGAAGATTTCAGAAAACTTATAGGTGCTACCGACCCAAAAGAAGCAGAACTAGGGACAATCAGGCATCAATACGCACAGTCTAAAACAGCCAATGCAGTACATGGGTCTGATTCAGATGAAAATGCAATTTGGGAGTCAAATTTTTTCTTTTCTGGAAGAGATAGACATTATCCTGAAAAATAATTTTATTTTTGCTTAAATTATTCTAGTCCTTAAAAGATTTTTATTTAATTTTAGGGCTTTAATTATATTTATATAAATACAAGAACCCATGAAGTATATTTCAGTTATTTTAAATGTATGTTTATTAATTGCAGTTATTGTTTTATTCTTTTTATACTTTTCTTTGAAAAAAAGCATTGTTGCTAATAATAATTCTGATGTTTTAAGTTTATCAGACACCTTAGTTGCATCTAACAGCAACAATAAAAGCGATATAGTTTATATTCATACAGATAGTTTAATTTCTAATTATTTATATTCGAAAAATTTAAATAAAAAACTAGAGACAAAAAGGAAAGAAAAAGAAAAATTTATTGAGATTAAGTCTAAAAAACTTCAAGACAGAATAGATAACTTTAAAAGTAACATGAATAACTTAACTCCAACTGAACAACAATTAAAAGCAAATTCAATTTATGAAGAAGAGCAAAAATTGTATCAATTATCAGATAATGAGTCGAGAGCTTTTATGGAAGAGCAACAAAAATTAACTATTCAATTATACGACAGTATAGTATCTTATTTGAAAAGATATAATAAAACAAAAAAATATAAATTTATTTTAGGTTATACAGAAGGAAGTGGCATTTTATTGCCAGATTCTAAATATGACATTACAAATGATATTATAAAAGGAATGAATGAAGAATATTTAGCTAAAAATAAAAAATAATTAAGCTATATGTCAAAAAACACAAAATATATTTTTGTTACAGGAGGGGTTACTTCTTCATTAGGAAAAGGAATTTTAGCAGCATCTTTAGCAAAATTACTACAAGCAAGAGGATACGATGTAACTATTCAAAAACTTGACCCATATATTAATATTGATCCAGGAACATTAAACCCTTATGAACATGGTGAATGTTATGTAACTGATGACGGCGCAGAAACTGACTTAGACTTAGGTCATTATGAAAGGTTTTTAAACACACCTACATCACAAGTTAATAATGTAACAACCGGCAGAATATATCAGGCTGTTATTGAAAAAGAAAGAAAAGGTGTTTTTCTTGGTAAAACGGTTCAAGTTATACCTCATATTACCGATGAAATAAAAGATAGAATTAAAATTATCGGTAGAACAAATAAATTTGATTTTGTTATAACAGAAATAGGCGGAACAGTTGGCGATATTGAATCATTACCTTATATCGAAGCTGTTCGTCAGTTAAAATGGGAACTTGGCAAAAATAACTGCATTGTTATTCATTTAACATACATTCCTTATTTAGCTGCGGCAAAAGAATTAAAAACAAAACCTACACAACATTCGGTTAAAACTATGTTAGAAATAGGTGTTCAACCTGATATTTTAGCTTGCAGAACTGAAAAGAAACTTGATTCAACAATAAAAAGTAAAATAGCATTATTCTGTAATGTTAATAAAGAAGCTGTAATAGAAACTATTGACGCTGAAACTATTTATGAAGTTCCGTTATTACTTCAGAAAGAAAAATTAGATATTGAAGTTTTAAATAAATTAGGTGTTGATTATAGCAAAACAAAAGATCCTGAATTAAAAGTTTGGAAAGATTTTTTAAAGAAATATAAAAATCCTAAAAAACAAGTTACAATAGGATTAATTGGTAAGTATGTTGAACTACCAGATGCATACAAATCGATTCTTGAATCATTTAATCACGCTGGTCCTGCCAATGATTGTAAGGCAAACATTAAACTTATTCAGTCAGAAAATATAAACAGTAAAAATATTGCCTCTATTTTATCTAATTTAGATGGTATTCTTGTAGCTCCTGGTTTTGGAGAAAGAGGCGTTGATGGGAAAATAGAAGCTGTTAAATATGCTCGTGAAAACAATATTCCATTTTTAGGAATTTGCTTAGGAATGCAATGTGCTGTTATTGAGTTTGCAAGAAATGTATTGAACCTTAAAAATGCAAATACTACTGAAATAAACCTTAAAACAAAGTATCCTGTTATTGATATAATGGAAGAACAAAAAAAGATAACAGACAAAGGTGGTACAATGAGATTAGGTTCATATCAATGTAAATTAGCCAAAACTTCTAAAGTTTTTAAAATTTATACTAAAGAACTAATAAATGAAAGACACCGACATAGATATGAGTTTAACAATGAATATTATAAACAATTTGAGAAAAATGGAATTGTTTTTTCTGGAATTAATCCAAAAAATAAACTAGTTGAAATAATTGAATTAAAAAATCATCCTTGGTTTATTGGCGTTCAATTTCATCCTGAATATAAAAGCACCGTAGCAGAACCACACCCATTATTTGTAAGTTTTGTTGAAGCTGCTATTATTTATAATAAATCGAAAAAATAAGCTAATGAAATTTACATGTTTACTTTGTTTATTATTTATACTTTCATTAACATCAGTTATTCCATGTTATTCTCAAACATTTGAAATTTCTAATGGAGATACAATTAATTATACCGATGCAAATGGCAAACAACAAGGCCATTGGGTTATATATAATCGTATGAGAAAAAGAAAAAAAATGGGTTATACCGATGATCAAATTATTGAAGAAGGTAAATATGTTAATGGTGAAAGACAAGGCATTTGGATAGGCTACCATAATAATGGCGTTGTTAAATATGAAATAACTTTTAAAGATGATTTCCCTAATGGTTATGCAAAATTTTATTATAAATCAGGGTCAATTAATGAAGAAGGATATAGAGAATTAAATAAATGGGTTGGAAAATATCTTTATTATTATGAGAACGGTCAAATTGCATACGATTTCTTTTATGATAACAATGGCGAACGACAAGGCAAACAATTGTATTATCACGAAAATGGCAATATAATGGTTTCTGGTAATTGGGATAGTGGTAAAGAATCTGGACTTTTAAAAGAATATTATGAAAATGGTTCTTTAAAAAGCGAAAGAACTTATTCTGACGGATATTACTCTCCATCAAATACCAAAATTTATAAAATGGATGAAGTGCCTGCAGTAAAACCAATAATTAAACCTGTTGATAAAAATGCTATAAAACAAGATACAAATAAAGAAGAAGTTAAATTAGAAACACAACCTATAATTAAACCTCCTACAATTTCAAACACCGATAAATCAAATGATAATCCTGAGTTTTTTAATGGCACTGGAGATTTTATTTTAAAAAATAAAGAAGGAAATGTTATCAAAGAAGGTTATTTTCAAAAAGGTAAATTAATAAATGGTATAGCTTATATATATTATAGCAATGGCAAATTGAAAAAAACTATAGTGTATGAAAATGCAATAATTATTGAGCAAATTAACCATCCAAATTAAATTATTAACATTATTAACTCAAGAAATTTATAAAAAAATAACATAATAATATAATGTCAAAAAAACTAGTAATAATACCAACTTTTAATGAAAAAGAAAATATTGAAAAAATAATTAGAAAAGTTTTTTCATTAAACTATGGTTTTGACATTTTAATTGTTGACGATAACTCTCCTGATGGAACCGGAAATATTGTTAAGTCATTACAAAATGAATTTAACAATTTATTTATAGAAGAACGAGCTGGTAAAATGGGTTTAGGCACAGCTTATATACATGGTTTTAAATGGGGATTACAAAGAGATTATGATTATTTTTTCGAGATGGATGCTGATTTTTCACACAATCCTGAGGATTTAATAAAATTAAGTGAAGCTTGTGAAAACAACAATAATGATTTAGCTATTGGCTCAAGATATATAGGAGGTGTTAATGTTGTAAATTGGCCAATGAAACGAGTTTTAATGTCATATTTTGCTTCTAAATATGTTAAATTTATAACCGGAATGCCAATAAATGATGCAACTGCTGGTTTTATATGTTACAATAAAAAATTATTATCTTCTCTTAAGTTAGACAATATTAAATTTAAAGGTTATGCTTTTCAGATTGAAATGAAATATGTTTCATGGAGACTAGGTTTTAAGCTTATCGAAGTTCCTATAATTTTTACAGACAGAAGAGAAGGCGTATCTAAAATGAATATAAAAATATTTAGAGAAGCTTTTTTGGGCGTAATTAGAATGAGAATCTTTAATTTTTCGAAAAAACATAAATAAAAAACGGTTGCTTTTTATCTGTTTTTATGTTAATTAACTATTCTAAACCACAATTCTAAATACCTATAAAAACAATGTTCTTCCTGTTAAAAATGTATTAAATAAAAAGGTTGTCCAAATTATATTTACAAAAAAATTAGAATACAGTATTATTTTATATATGTTATTCTCCGATAAATCATTAAAAAAGTATAACCCCATAGATGTAATTATAATAAATAATCCCATATCTGAAAAATGCCAATAGGTCGAAAATGGAGTTAAAGCTAAAGTAAATATGGCGAATAATGACAAGATTCCAAACACAAATACTCTATAATTTAACGCAAATTCTTTTATATAATTAACACCTAAAAACATCAAAATTGCAAAAAATGGCGAAGCTAAACTAAAACGGAATAAACACTGTAAACCGCCTCCTCTAAATAATAAAATAAATAAAGTGTTACCAATAATATAAATTATTGAAAGGATTAATAAATAGTCTGTTTTAATGTTGCTTTTAAATATTTCGCCATCTGATTTTCTTGAAAATTGTTTTATTAAAAGCTGAAATATTACCATTAATAGAGGTATAAATATAAGAAAAATAACACCAATATTAATTGAAAAGCCTTCATAAGACCAATCTCTTAAATAATGAGGTACATCTAATTTATTATCCCAATATTTTTGAACTTCGATAAATTTAAAAATATTTTTACTTCCATAATATAATTGTATAACCGAAACAATAACAGTTCCTATAATTAAAGGTAAAGTTATAAAAAACACTTTTTGCAATGTTTCAAGTAGCTTTTTATCTTTTATAAAGAAGAAAACTTCGGTAGCTATTAAAGATAATAACAATATTGAAATAGAAGGTCTTGTTGTTGCGGCCAAAAGCATTCCTATGAAAAATATCCAGTATTTATCTTTAATAAAACCATATAATGTTATTGTTAGCAAGAAGAAATAAAGAGCTTCGGTATATGGGACAAAAAAGATAATAATAAAAGGGAAAGTTAAATATATTAATAGATACTTGAATTGCATTTTTGTTGGAACCAATAATTTCAACAACAATAATATTGAAATAGAAAACAGAATATAATTAAAGAACAATGTGGCTAAAGGTGATAAATGTAAAATATTTATAAGAGCAGGAAAAAGCGGAAAAAAAGCAAAAATATAATCTCCTCCAGCTGCATCTATATTATATCCATTTTGGCTAATATTAAAATAATGCTTTGAATCCCATTGTACAAAATCATTATTTGAAAAACTTTTATATTTTGTTATTGGTATATTTTGTGGCCAATTATTATTTTGTTCGTATGGAGCAATAACTTTTTCAAGACTATTATGATAAATTGCATCTTTCTGAAAAACAGTGTACAATATCCAAAAAATGATTAATGTAGACACTAACAACAAAATATTTTTTCTCATATTTTTATTTTATCTATTACTATATTACAAATATAAACTTAAAATTTATTTCATTTATATTTGAATTAAAAAATTGGTCAGAAATAATTTAACAAGCACTACAAGGCAAAAATTATATTAAAAGTAAAAACATAAATAAAAAAACGGTTGCTTTTATTAACAACCGTTTCCTATAAAGTAAATAAATTACCTAAATCTTATTAAATACAATATTTATTTTCTTCAATAATTAAATTAGCAACATTTCTTCTAATTTCTTTAGTATTAACTGGATTAACTTCGGTTAATTTATTAACACCTTTTAAAAGAAGTGATTGTAATTCAGTATTATCAATAGCATAAGCGTTTATAGCATCTTTTGCAGATTTTCTAATTTTGTCAGCAGCGTCATACACAAAAGCAGATGCAATTTCTTTATAAAGGCTAGCTTTAGGATTATTCATTTCTTCTAGCTTTTCAGCTCTTAAAACTACTGATTCTGCAGCATAAAGTTGAATAATCATATCAGAAATATTCATCATAACTTCTTGTTCGCTTCCAAATTCTCTTTTTAAACATTCTTGAGCTTTAGTAAGAACAATTGCAATAGCTTTTCTATAATTTTCTAAATATGCTTTTTTCTCAGCATAATATTCTGAAGGTATAGAAATATATTGATTATTTTTAATTTCTTCTTCAGTTTTGTTAGCTAATCCAAGTAAATCAAAGTCACCCTTTTTATATTTTTTAACTGTAGTATCAAGAACAACTAATCTGTTTATTTCATTTGTTCCTTCAAATATTCTGTTAATACGAGAATCGCGATAAGCTCTGTCTCCAGGAGCTTCTGCTGAATAACCCATACCTCCCATTATTTGAACCGTTTCATCAACGATAAAATCTAATGATTCAGAAGCAAAAACTTTTAAAATAGCAGCTTCAATTGCTAGTTCAGCAATAGCTTCAATTGTAGCTTTAGATTTATCCATACCAGAGCTTAAATTAATTTTAGCTAAAGTATCAACATCATTACTACATCTATAAACAGCTGATTCTGTAACAAAAACTCTAATAGCTTGTTCTCCAAGTTTATGTTTAATTGCACCGTAGTTTGCTATTAAAGAACCAAATTGTTTTCTTTCATTAGCATATTTAACTGAATTAGTGATAGATAATTTTGAAGCACCTGTTACATTGCCACCTAATTTCATTCTACCAACATGAAGAATACTTAAAGCAATTCTAAAACCTTCACCTCTTTTTCCTAAAAGATTTTCTACAGGAACTTTGCAGTTATCAAAAAATATTTGAACAGTAGAAGATCCTTTAATACCCATTTTCTTTTCTTCAACATTAAAAGAAACACCTTCATAATTTCTTTCAACTAAAAAAGCACTTAAAATTCTATCATTATCTATTTTAGCAAAAACTGTTAACAAATCAGCAAATCCGCCGTTTGTTATCCACATTTTTTGTCCATTCAAAATATAATATTTACCGCATTCAGAAAGAACTGCTCTAGTTGTTCCTGAGTTAGCATCAGAACCAGCATTAGGTTCGGTTAAGCAATAAGCTGCTGCCCATTCACCTGTAGCAATTTTTGGTATATATTTTTGTTTTTGTTCTTCGGTTCCATAATATAATGTAGGCAATGAACCAATTCCTGTGTGTGCAGAATAAGCAACAGCAAAAGAATAACCAGCTCCAAGAACTTCACTTGCTAACATTGAGGTTACAAATGATTGTCCAAAACCTTCGTATTCAGCAGGAACAGATATACCTAATAACCCTAATTCACCAGCTTTTTGAACTAAGCTTCTCATTAAACCAGGTTCATTTTTATCTATTTCATCTAAAATAGGAAGTACTTCTGCTTCTAAAAAATCTTTACAACTACCAGCAATCATTTTTTGTTCTTCGTCAAATTGTTCTGGGATAAAAACATTATTTTTATCAGTTTGGGTGGTTAAAAACTGTCCGCCAATTACATTGCTTTTGTTTTCCATATTGTATAATTAATATTTAAAATTTAAAAAGTCCGACAAAGATAATAATTCACAATTAACTTACAAAATTTATTTTATTTCTAATAACAATAAAAAAATAAAAAAAAGATACTACTTCTTTAGAAAATAGATAAAATTTACAATGTTAATTTAATTTATATTTATAATCTATACCATTAAGTTTAAATTCAATATAAGACAAATATATTTTACCTTCTTTAAATATAAATTTCTGGTATTTAATTTTTGCTTCTGTAATACCTATTTGGAAACGGTAAGCTTCAGAAGGTGTTCTAACTGAAATAATAAGAGTTTGTTCATTATTTAAAATAATTTCTAATTCTTCTCTAAATACATTATACTTACCAACTTCTGCTTCTTTAATGTTAATGTAATCTCCGGCAGCCTTATCTATTCCCACTTGGTATGCAGTATTTATCATTTCAATAAAATTACTTTCTGAAAATAAAAAATCTTTATCAAACTTTAATGAATCAATATATTCTTTAGCCTTTTCTTTAACTTTAGGATATTCGTCGGGAATACCATTTAAAGATAGAATTGCATTTTGATATAAAGTAATTTCATCATAGCTTTTTTTGGGATTAATTACCTTTTCTACAGCTTTAATATCTGGTTCGGTTAGTTTTAAAATCCATGTGTCGTTTGCACCATTACCCTTTGAATTTGTATATCCTGTAATAATATAACTTCCATTTTCTTCGGTTAAAACACTAAATGCTTCTTCGTTGTTTTTTAAGCCTAGCGTTTTTGTCCATAATACTTCACCATTATTATCAATTTTCAACACTAAAATATCTTTTTCTCCCGCTCCTTTTGATTCGGTTGTTCCAACTAAAATATAATTACCATCAATGGTATAATTTATTGAATTTATATCATCATATAAGAAACCACCATAGGTTTTTTCCCATATAATTTTGCCTTTTAGGTCAGTTTTAATAAACAACGCATCTTCTTTCCCTTTGGTATTAGAACTAGTACTACCGACTAAAAAATACCCTTCATCTGGTAAATATATAAAGGATTTAGCATATTCATCTTTATCATAACCATATAAATTCTCTGAAGTAACTTCGCCTAATTTATTTATTGTGGCAAAATAAAATTGTGTTCCTAAAAGCTGTTCTGTTTCTTTAATAATTCCTAAAATAGAATAGCCTTCGTCTGTTTCTATAATTTTTGTTGGTGTAATTTCATTATTACTATTAATGTAACTTGTGAAAATAAAATCACCTGATTCTGATATTTTAGTTATTCTTGTAGTTTTTATTTCTTTATTATTTTTGTTTATGTTTATAGCCGAACCTACAATAACATATTCATTGTTTTCGCTTGTTTTAATAATTGAAACTAATTCGTCATTAAACCTGCCTCCAAATTGTTTTTCCCATTCAACATTTCCATCTTTATTTAATTTAACAATCCACGACGTTCCTTTTGTATCAATATCTGTATTTGAAAGTGAATACCCAACAACAATAAAACCTTTATCTTCGGTAATAATTATATCGTTCCCCCAGTCATCATATTTTCCGCCATAATTTTTCTTCCAAATCTCATTGCCTTCATTATCAACAAAAGCAACCATCATATCTTTGCCTTTAAAATCGTCGCATTGAGAATATCCTGTTATAACATAACCTTGATCAAAATATTTTACAGCAGATTTTGAGATGTCGTCTTTTGTGCAACCTAGTGTTTTATCCCAAACTATAACCGGTTTTTGGCTGTAAGCCTTAATGGATATTGCAATAATAAATAATATGTATATAATTTTTTGTATCAACCCCTAGTTATATTTCTCCACAAATGTAATATTATTTCTATAATATCACGTTTAATATTTATATTACTTATTCATTAAATATTCTATTTCTTCAATTTCAATCGGAACATTTTTCAATAAATCAATAGGTCCTTTATTTGAAATTAATATATCATTTTCTATTCTTATACCTATTTGTTCTTCTAAAATATAGATACCTGGTTCGCAAGAAAACAACATACCTTCTTGTAATTTTTCTTGTTTTGTGCCTAAATCATGAACATCTAACCCTAAATAATGAGATGTTCCGTGCATAAAATACTTTCTAAATAATTTATTATTTGGATCTTGTTTTTTAAGGTCGTTTATCGAGAATAGTTTTAAATCAACAAGTTCTTTTTCCATTATTTGACAAACAGCTGCGTGATAATCGTCGATATTAGCACCTACAACTAACATTTTTATAGCTTGTTTCATAACACTTAAACAAGCATTATAAACTTCTTTTTGGCGTTTAGAAAATTTACCGTTAACTGGTATTGTTCTAGACAAATCGGCAGCATAATTAGCATATTCTGCACCAAAATCTAATAATAATAAATCGCCTTTATTGCATTTCTCATTATTTTTCACATAATGTAAAACACATGCATTTTTACCTGATGCAATAATTGGTGTGTATGCATGACCTGTTGCTCTGTTACGAATAAACTCGGCTGTTATTTCAGCTTCTATTTCGTATTCCATTACTCCTGGCTTAATAAAAGGCAGTATTTTCCTAAAAGCTTTATCGGTAATATCGCATGCTTTAGTAATTAGTTCTATTTCTAGTTTGCTTTTAATTTTTCTTAAAGATGCCATAATTGGAGCACTTCTGTAATAAGTGTGCGCCGGATATTTTTTCTTGAAACTCTTGGCAAATCTTAAATCATTGTAAATAACATTACTGCTATATCTAACATTTTCGTTTGTGTTTAAATAAACATTTTCAACGTTAGACATAATCTCTTTCATTATGCTTTCGAAGTTTTCTAACCAATAAACAGATGAAATACCTGATGAAATGGTTGCTTCTTGTTGAGTATATTTATGACCTTCCCAAATAGCAATGTGTTCATTAGTTTTTTTAACGAATAAAATTTCTTTATAAGCATCAATCTTACTGTCGGGATATAAAACTAAAATTGTTTCTTCTTGGTCTATTCCGCTTAAATAAAACAAATCTGGGTTTTGGCAAAAAGGGAAAAATGTATCGCCTTTTCGAGGCATTTCATCATTTGAATTAAATATTGCAACAGAATTAGGTTTTAATTGTTTTACAAATCTTTTTCTATTTTCAATAAATAGTTTTGGTTCTATAGTTAAGTATCTCATTAGTTTAATTTTAAATTAATCAATTAAAAACAATAAGTAAGACCACCCATTACAGTGAATCCATAAACAGGATAATTATTAAATCTATAATATTTTTGTGATGCAATATTGTAGAAATCAACCCAAGCTGATAATAATTTTGTATATTTATATTCTAATCCTAAGTTAAAATCAACTGTGTTTTTAAGCTTATTTCCACCAACTACCATACTTGGCTCATTTGTTAAATTTGGATATTTAATATACTGATTACCAATATAGAATACATCTCCTTTAAGTACAATTTTATCTTTAAATACATAATTAGAAGTAAGTGTAATATCTAAATCGTGATATCCCCAAGGTTTTTCTTCAATAGCTGTTGTATAATTATAAAAATTACCACTTAATATTATTTTCAAATTATCGCCTTTATTGTACATTATTTCGCCATTTACTTTAACCAAATCGGCTTCATCATAAATTATATTAAATAAATTTCGAGAAGTAACATTACTGTCTAAAGTGAATAAGGCTAAGTTTTCGATATTTTTATATTCGCCCGATAAATTAACATATAAACCTTTAGCTATAACAGCTTTTATTCCGCCATAAGCGTTTTTCTTAACATGTTTAAAAGCATAATAATTTAACAAATTAAAATATGGATTATAGTTAGACAAAGCATCTAATGAATTTCTTTCGGTTTGACCGTCTATGCCAATATAAAATGTTAAATAATTATTAAAAACAGAATATTTAATATCAATATTTGGATATGCAATAATATTTGCTTTGCCCTGAATTTCGCTATTAAGTCTCAACCCAACTTTAAATTTTAAGTTTTGATATTCTGATTTAATATAAGGAGTTGCTTCGATTAAAGCAGATAAACTATCGGCTAATAACATACTGTGTTGATAAATATCGGTATTAAAGTCTAATGAAACTTTTTCTTTGTTCATGTATTTATCAAATGTTGATTTTAAGCTAATTATGTGTTCTTGTGATTTATAATAATCTGAAATATACTTATAACTAAGCCCTATTTTTTTATTAATTGCATTTGAATCTATTTCATTGTTATAGTAACTTAAAGATAATCCTGGTTTTATATAATATTGCTTAATATCATCTTTTTCCATATTAGTAAAAACATTAGCATCGTATCCATAATAATTAAAAAAGTTTGAATTACAATAAACTCTTCCGTAAAGGGTGTTTTTACTAAATATTCTTTTATAATAAAAAGAGCCGTTTAAATCAGTATATTTTGTATTATCATAATTTTTTATTTCGCCATTAGAAGACCTATATTTAACATAACCACCCCAAGTATAATCTCGAGAATAAATTGAATTTATATAATATTCGCCCATAAATGATTTTCTTGTTCCAACACCAATTTTAGCATAGCTTTTATATAACTTGGTTAGAGGTTCGCCTTTTATTTTAGCCGGATTAATGGGTATAATATTATAAGGGACATATTGTTCCTTTTTTAATATGCTGTACGAAACATCGGTTTTAACTAAATCGGTTTCTTTAACTATATCAGGGTTAATGTTTATTCGGCTCGATTCTCCAATAATCGGCCTCCATGATGCTTTAACAGTATCGGTTAACACAACTGTTTCTTGCGAATTAATATTATTGTTTACAAAAAACATTATAACTGTAACAATTAATAAACTCTTTATATTTTGAATGAATTTGCTCATATTCTTTAAGTTTTTATTAAATAACTATTATAATTTATTTAAAATATTTTTATCATTATTTTTATTTGTGTCTTCTGGTTTAACCTCATCTACTTTTTTAATTTCTTCTGGTTTAACCTCATCAATTTTTTCAATGTCTATTGGTTTAGCTTCCTCTGTTTTATTTACATCCTCAGGTTTAACCTCATCAACTTTATTTACATCTTCAGGTTTAACTTCATCTGCTTTTTTAGTATCTTCAGGTTTAACCTCATTAACTTTATTTACATCCTCAGGTTTAACTTCATCTGCTTTTTTAGTATCTACAGGTTGTTCTTCTATCTTTTTTTCTTCGATAATAACTGGTTTTTCCTGTTGTGAATTATTTTCTTTATTATTAGCTTTTTGGTCAAACTCAATTGGAGCCATATCGTCAATATTTTTTTCGGCTTCTTTAATATTATCGTTGAAAATTTGTTGGAAGTTTGTTGAATTAAAAGGAGATACTTCGGTTTCTTTTTGTTCTTTTTCTTTTAATTCTTCTTGTTTCAATTTTTCTTCAGCCTGAACAATAGCATCATATTTTTCTTGAGCTAACTTTTTAAGTTCTTCTCCTTTATGATTTTCGATAACACTTAACAATGTGTGTTTTGCTTGAAAATTATTATCTTGTTTAACAAAATTATCAGCTAATAAAATAAAGGTTTTTGCAACCCAATAGTCATTATCTTGAAACTCATTAATTAATTCGAAGGCAATGTCTTCGGTTAATTTATATTCGCCAAGCAAGTGGTTTATGTAAGCCATATTATATTTAGCTTCAACTTTTTTAATGTCTTTAGCTAATTCATAAACTTTTGTATAAGCATCGAGTGCTATAATAATGCTATCTATTTTTAGGGCTGTTCTTGCTTTTATTGTATAAGCTTCAACAATAATTTCTTTATCAATATTAGGTGTTTTAATAACTTTATCTGATAATGCTAAGGCATTTTCATAATCATTAGCAAAATAATATGATCTCATTTGACCTATTCTTCCTTTAATTACATAATCAGGATATTCGGCTAATTCTTCTAAAATATAATATTTAACCGCAGCTTCTTTATATTTTTGAAGGTTATAATAAATTGCTGCTGCTCTAACAACTGCATCTTCGGTATAAATATTTTTTGGTTTTGATGATAGTATATCAAAATCACTAACTGCTTTTTCTAAGTTATTAGATTTTTGGTAACATAAGCCTCGATAATAATAAGCATCGTTTACAAAATATCCATTACTAAATTTATTAAGATAGTTATCAACTTTTAAAATTAAGTTTTCACAATCTCCATTTCTAAAAGTATTATCAAATGCAATAAAAGTAATTGAATCTTCTTTATTTGAAGAAATATCAATATTAAGCGACTTGGTTAAGCTTAGATATTCTTCGGTTTTACCTTCGGCAATATAAAGGTTTTCTAGTCCTTGTAGAGCTTCGTAGAATGATTTTGACGATGGATATTTTTCTAAAACAGTTCTAAATACATTTTTTGCTTTATCATAATCTTTATCAGAAGTATAAAGTAGTCCTAATTTAAGCATTGATTCAGCAGTGTAACGACTATTTGGATAATTGCTAACCAAGTCATTATACAAATTTTTAGCATCGTTATTTTTCTTATTATTAAAGTAAATATTTGCTAATAAGAACTTTGCATCATCATTATACGCAGATTTTCCATATTTTTTAATAAGTTCATTTAATTTTGCAATAGCCTTATCTTTATCTTTATTTCCATTTAAATCGTAAATAACTCCTAATTGATACAAAGCATAATCAACATTATTAAAATTGAGTGTTACCGATTTTTCGTAATAGTTTGAAGAGCTTCTTAAATCTTTATCAATAAAATAACAATCGGCTATTCTTAAAAGAGCATCAGCTAAAATATTGTCTTGTTTTTTATAGTTTTTTTCAAAAATTTTGAATTCAACAATTGATTTTTCATACAAGTCTTTATTGTCTTCATTAGCTTTTTGGAAGAAACAGTATCCTAAATTATAGCGACACAAATTAAACTCTTTTGTGCTAAAAGCACTTGGCATAGATAAAAATTTGCTGTATTTTTCAATAGCTAAATCAACAAATTCAGGTCCTTTTCTGTAGTTAGCATCGGCAGTCCAATAAACACAATTTGCTACAATTTCTTTATTTATCGGATAGGTTGATGATTTTTCAAAATGTGCAATTGCATTATCATATTCTTTATTATTTAACAAATCAATACCTTTATAAAAAGCAATTTTTTGATATGCTTCTTTAAGTTCATCGCTTTTATCTTTAATTTTTTCTAAAGAAGCAAGTGCGTCTGTATAATTATTTGTTTGAAGATAAATTTTAACTAAATATTCATAAAATTCGTTTACTCTGTCGGATTCGGGATATTTTTCAATATAGTTTTGCAGTGCAATTATAGCTTCGTTAAATGGGTTAAACGAGAGTTCGAATGAAATTTTAGCATAGTTAAAAAGTGCATCTTCGGTAATTTGTTTATCTAAATTTAAATTATATGCTTTATAGAATGTGCTTAAAGCAAATTTCTTTTCGTCGGTTTTAATATATGAATATGCTATATGGTAATAAGCATTTTGTGTTAATGAGTCATTTGTGTTTAAAATATTTTGCAATATTCTTATTGCATTCGGATAATCGGTATTTTTATAATATGCCATTCCCAATTTATAAATTTCTTCACGGGTAACATTCACTGCTTTATTTATATAAATTTCGAAAAATGGGATAGCTTCTTTATAGTTATCTTTCATATAATAAGCTTCTCCTATTATTCGAGCAATCTCAGGTGCTCTTTTAAGTGATGCCGAATCTAATAATGCTGGGGCATATTCTAAAACTTTATCATATTTTTTTTGAAGATAGTATAGTTGTGTTATGTAATATGGAACTATAGTTGAAAAATACTTATCGTCTTGAAGTAATAGAAAATTAGTTAATGCTGTTTCATAGTTTTTTTCTTCGTAGCAAATATGTGCATAATAATATTTGCATGGTGATGAATACTCGTTTGATGCATCTTTTATTTCATAAAAAAATGGTTTTGCTTTAGAATAATCATTCACAGAAAAATAACTGTATCCAAAATTAAAGTAGTATTGAACTAATTGATTATTATTCAAATCTAATTTATCGGTTAATTCGTATTGTTTTATTGTTTGCTCATAATCTTTCTTCCTGAAATAATATGTTCCCAAATTAAATCGAGCATTGTTTATATGACAAGAACTAGAATTGTTTTTTATAAATTCTAATAATAAATTTTCGGCATCTTTATTAAATAAATTAGCCGAACAAATTGCTTTGTAATACTCTGAATTAACAGCAACTTCACTATTTAAGTTGTTTTTATCCTCTAAAACTTTTGTAAAAAACTCTTGAGCTAAACTATATTTTTCTTTCTGAAATAACTCAATAGCCTGACGATAATCTTGAAGATTGTCGTTTAAAATATTGTTTTTTTGAGAGTAAGAAAAGTAAGGTGTAAGGGAAAGAGAGATAATTAAAATTAAGAGTTTATTCTTTAAATTTATAATTTGTTTATTCATATTAATTATTTTTAGATATAATCTTATTTTTAGTTAATTTTAAATATTATTAATTAAAATTAATCTGTAAAATTAACAATTAATACTATCGGATTTTAATTAAAATAATATGAGTTATTAATAGTTTTTTGTTAATAACAATTAATACACATCAAACATTAAGTTGGAATTTGAAATATTATTTTTTCGTTTTTTTCTGTTTTTTGAGTCTTTTTTTAGCAACACTGCCTATTTTACGCTTTGTTTTGCTTGGGCCACCAAGATTTACTTTCTTGTTTTTTTCTTTCTTCTCGTGAAAAGCACCTTTAACACTTTTAACGCTGTCTTCTTTTAATGGTAGTTTAATTAATATTTCTGGCTTTTCTTCTTTTATTAAAATTTCTGATATTTCAACATCTTGAGGAAACTCTTCTATATAAATTTTTTCATTAATAAGTTTCTCAATGTTTGCAATATTTTCGGTTTCAAATTCACTTACAAACGAAATAGCTATACCCGATTGTTGAGCTCTTCCTGTACGACCTATTCGGTGTAAATAATCGCCTGGAACTACAGGTATATCGAAGTTAATTACATGTGATACATTTTTCATATCAACTCCTCTTGCTACAATGTCGGTTGCAATTAAAATTTTTATTTCTCCTTCATGGAATCTTTTAATAATATTCATTCTTGTATTTTGTGCTTTGTTCGAATGAATCATTTCGATTTGTTCGCTAAAATTAACCGATAAATTTTCGAATATTGTTTTAGCAAATCGTTTTGTTGATACGAAAACAATTAGTTTCGAAAAATCGATTTTTGTTATTAGATGTTTTAATAAATTTAGCTTTGTGTTAAAGTTATACGATAAGTAAATTTTTTGTCTAATTTGCTCAAGTGCTTTGCCATGTTTTGAAACAATAACTTTTTTAGGCTCATAAAAGAAGTTTGATATAAATAATTCTACTTCTTCTCTTAATGTTGCCGAGAACATAATATTTTGTCTTTTTTCTGGCAATAGTTCCATTATTTGGTCGAGTTGAACTCTAAATCCTAAATTAAACATTTCATCAACTTCATCAAAAACAACTTTTTGCACCGACATTAGTCTTAAAATACTTGTTAAAACCAAGTCAATAAATCTGCCGGGTGTTGCAACCAAAATATCTAATCCATTGTTAACTATTTCTTTCTGATTTTTAATATTAACACCACCATAAACTCCTGCACATCTTATATTTAAGAATTTTGTGAGTTTTTCGATTTCGGTAACTACCTGTATCACTAATTCTCTTGTTGGAACAAGAATTAAAACTCTAGGATTTCTTTGTTCTGAATATTTTAAATTTGATAATATCGGCAATAAATAAGCAAAAGTTTTTCCTGTTCCGGTTTGTGCTATACCAATAGTATCTTTACCTGATAAAATAACCGAAAATGCTTGTTCTTGTATAGGTGTTGGTTCTTTAAAACCTATTTCTTCTATTGCATTTAATATCTGCTTGTTTAATTTTAAATTATCAAAACCCATAATATATTTATTAACTAATTTTTATAAAGTTCTAAACTATTTAAAACTTTTTCAATTTTATTTATTTCATTAATGTGCGAATACTCTTCAACTGCAAAACTTTGAGCTGTTTTAGATTTATTATTATACAAATTATAATTGTTATAAATCTCGATAATTTTTTCACAAAAGTCATTAACATTTCCTTCATTGTACAAAGTACCGTATTCTCCATTTTTCAATATTTCTGGAGTACCCGATGTGTTTGTTCCAATAATAGGAATACCATAAATTAATGCTTCTATTGTTACCATTCCAAATGTTTCTCCTTTCGAAGCCATAGCAAATAAATCTATTGCATTGTAAAATAAGTTTATTTTATCGGTATATGGCATTATGATAACATTTTCTTTTATTTTTAAATCAGAAATTAATTTTTTTAATGTTTCCTCATAATCAATTCCTTCGTTTTTTGTTGATTCCCCTACAATTAATAAATTAATATCTAAACCTCTGTTTTTAAGATTATTAATTGCATTTATCAGAAAATCTTGACCTTTTTGAGGGTCTAATCTTCCTAATATTCCAATATAAAATTTATTTAAATCTAACTCTAAAGTTTTTCTTGATTCTTCTTTTGAAATAACCGACAAATTTAATTTAGACAAATCAATAGCTAAAGGTATTACGTGAATTTTTGAACTATTAAATTTTGTCATTTCTTTTACTTGATTAGCCAAAAAATTTAAAGGAGTAATCCAAGCATCAATTTTAGAAAATCTTATGGTATGCAGAATATCTCTTTTTTTTATTCCCAACTGCATCGCTTGTTGGTAAATAATTTTGATTTTATTGCACGAGAATGTTTTAACTAAACCAACAAGGCTCATATCTTTAACATCTCTAATCCAAATGGCATCAATTTTAAGTTCTTTAACTTTTTTATAAACCTTAAAAGCATTAATTATATCATAATATTTTTTGTTTTTATTAACAAAAACACTTTTAACATTTAGCTGTTTTACTTTATTATGAATAGGTGAATTTTCGACACAAAAAATAGTTATATCCCAATTGTTTTCGTTTAACCAAAGAGCGTGTTTAACAAAGTTCATTTCTAAACCACCCCAACTTTGGGAACTACAATAAAAACAAATTTTATTCATTTATTAAGAAATGTTATTTAATTTCTTTTAATGGGATATTTCGCCTTCTATAAAAGATTATAAGACAAACAACACCACTTAAAAATATAATTGAAGAAATTATTTCTGCTTGAGTTAAACCTACACCAGATTTAACATTAACTCTAATTTGTTCTATTAAAAATCTTTCAATTCCATTCATTAAAAGATAAATTGAGAAAATGATTCCAGGTATATTTATTTTTTTCGCTAATAAAATTAAACCTATTCCTAATAATACACACATAATAGTTTCCCAAATAGGTGTTGGAAAAACCGGAACATCTAATACTCTGCAAAAATGGCCATCACAGTTTGGAATAATGCTTCCTTCTCCGGCAACATTGTGCGGATAATCATAAGCCCATAAAAAATCTGGAAGCCAACTTAACCACTCTGGTTTAGGGCTTGGGTTTGGAATTCCCCAACAACCATCTCCCGACATGTGGCAAGCTATTCTACCTAATCCGTATCCAATAATCATAGCTGGAGCTGCTGCATCTAAAACATGAATAGGATGCATTTTATTTTTATAAACATAAATTAAAACGGCTATTGATGCAAATATTAAACCTCCATAAAAAGTTAATCCACTACCAGAAAATAGCATTCCCATTGGGTCATTTAAAAAGTCACCAAAATATTCTAATATATGGAAAAACTTAGCTCCAATTATCGCAAATACCATTGCTAAAATAACAACATTACTTGTTAATTCATAAGGTCTTATAGATATTTCTTCCCAAACAGGTTCTGCTAACTTTTCTTTATTTTTATTGTAATATCTAATTCCTGCTGAAACAAGACCTATTAAAATTCCACCAAAAAAGTTTCCTTGAAATGAGAATAAAAAATTAAATGGGTCATTAACAAATAAATCATAATCTGTAAAAGCGTAAAAGCCTTTAAATCCCAATATAAAACCTAAAATACCCGACCAAATTAATTCAACTTTTGACGCTGGTTCGCCTTTTAATATTTTAGTTTTTATTGCTTTTAATTTCCCTTGTTTTTCTTTGTTTTTTAATTGAAAAGCAAATATATATCCGGCAACTATAAAAGCAATTGCTACAAAAAAGCCATAGGTTCTTATAGGTAAAACAATGTTTAGTCCGAATAAATCGTTAAGTAAATCACTAAAATTTGGATACATAATATTATTATTTTTTGCAAATTTATTTATTTAAACAATTATAAGTATTCTTTTATAAGTATATTTTTAAATAAATTGGGTTCTTTGTCTAATATCTCATTAATTGATTTTGATATAGTGCCTTTTGATATTATATATTTATTTTTTGATGTACTTAAAATAGTTTCTACATATTTCCCATTATTATATGTAATTTTTGACACCGCTACTCTTTGTTCATTAAAACGTCCTTGATCATCTTCTGATTTAAATGCTTTTAATGCTAATATTTCTTCTTTATTTTTATTAAATACAATTAAAGCTCTTTCTGGACAATATTCTACTATTAATGTTTTTTCAATATTGTTTTTATTTAAAGAAATTAAATAAACTTTATCTATAGAACTTGATGTACCACTATGATTTACAGTTAGATATAATTTATCTTTGTCTGATAAATTTTTATTGTTTTTAAATAGTTTATAAGTTATTGGCATCATTTCGCTTTCAAATCTTATTGCATCAACTATTTTATTTTGACTATTAAGAAATAATAATGTTATTGGGGCTTCTAACTTTGATTCCTCACGCATTTCGTCGTTTTTATCATAATAAGGTTTATTATATTTATTAAAAACATCTCGAACAATCTTAATATTATAAACAATGCCTTCTATATTAACATTTTTAATTTCAGAATCAGCTGAATAATTCTTTGTATCAAGATATTTTTCAAAACTTGATTGGTTTTGTTGTGCAAAAACTGTAAAGGTTACAGTTAATAAAATTAGTAATACAGAAATGTTTTTCATAATTTTAATTTTAAGGAATAATAACATTTAAAGAAAGAGGTTTTACGCAAACATTGAGGATATTATCACTTTTAAATGGCTCACCATCTATATGAATATTACTAGCTTTTGATTCGATAACAGCAGAGCTACATTTGATATATTTTAAGTATTTTGATTCGCTTAATGATTTATTAAATAGTTTGTATATAAAAATTGGTGTCATATAAATAGGTATTCTTTTTAAAATACATATTTCAACAAACCCATCATTTAGCAATGATTCGGGTGAAATAAAAGCATTATTACCCCATTGCGTTCCATTGGCTATACTAATTAAAAATGCTTTTGTGTTTATTTCTTTACCATTTGCAATTATTTTATACTCTTTGTCTTTATATTTTAAATAAAAAGAAATTATAATTTTTAAGTAGCCTAATAATCCTCTGTTTTTGCTTTCATTAAATAACCAAGCTATTTCCGAATCGAATCCGATACCACTAACATTAAAAAATGGTGTATTATTTACAGAAGCGGTATCTATTGTTGTTATAAAAGTTTCATTAATTGTTTTAACTGCTTCTTCTATATCGAGTGGTATTTTTAATTCTCTTGCTAATCCATTTCCTGAACCAATAGGTATAATTGCCAAAGCAACATCTTTATCTATTAATGACTTCGAAACTTCATTAACGGTTCCATCGCCTCCAACTGCAACAACTATATCATAATCATTAATAACTGCTTCTTTTGTAAGTTCGGTAGCGTGACCTGCTCTTTGTGTTAGAACAATTTCGTATTCAAATTTATTTTTATCAATATATTCGTTAATATCTTCAATTATTGCATCTTTGTTTTTGGTTCCTGAAATAGGATTAACTAAAAATAAGACCTTCTTCTTTTCCATGGTTAATTTGAATATTATTTTTTAATAAACCACAAATTTAATAAATATAATAAGATTTTAAATTTAAACAAATAAATTATTATTACATATAAACGAAAACATTCTCAAAATAATTTTTAATATAAACTAAACAATAGTGTAAACTTTGAATAGTTTTTCATTTGCTTTTATCTAATTAAAATAATATTTCCTGATTTTTGGAATGTTTCTCCATTAAAACATTCTATTTCTATTGAGTAGAAATAAACTCCATCTGTTGCTTTATTCCCTTTTATTGTGCCGTCCCACATTTCGTTTATATCTGTTGTTTCAAAAACTTTTTTACCCCATCGATTATAAATTGTTATGCTAAATTTGTTTACTACATTTTCATTTTTTATTTCAAATAAATCATTAATACAATCTCTATTGGGCGTAAATACATTTGGTATTACAATGTTTGGCTCTGCACAAGTTTTTTCTTTAACTAATATTTCTATTGTTTTTGTTGTTTTACAGTTATTGTTATCGGTTATTGTTAATGTGTATGTTGTTGTTGCTTCGGGTTTTGCAGTTGGATTATAAATAGTTGAAAGATTTAAACTTTCTTTCGGCTCCCATGTATATGTGTAATTTGCATTGTTTGTTGAAGTTAATACTGATTCTTCGCCTCTAAGTATTTCTGCTGGCATTGCACTTATTATACTTATTGGACTGTATTCTTCTTCTGATAGTGTTATACTACTACTATCCTTGCAACCTGAATCTGTTTCTACTAATAGTTTTATTGTGTAATTATCAAAATTATTATATTCATGTGTCGGATTTTGAAGATTTGATGTGTCTTCATCTCCAAAATCCCAATGCCATAAATTTATTTGCTCAAGTGATAAATCTGTAAATGATATCGAGTTATTTAAACAGTTTATTGAATAGTTAAAATTTGCTGTTGGTTGTGGATTTATTGTTAAATTTATATTACCCATTCTACTGCAACCATTAGTATTGGTTACTGTTAAATTGTATGTTCCTGAATTTAATACGCTTGAACTTAATATTATTGGATTTTGTTCACTTGAACTAAATGTATTTGGTCCTTCCCAATTATATTGTGCATTACTAATATTACATGTTAAATCTATGTCTTTGCCTTCACAATTTATGGCATTACTATTTATTATTAATGTTGGGTTGCTTTTTATATTTACATTGGTTGTGGTTATTCCTGTGCAATTATTATTATCGGTTACTGTTAATGTATAGGTTCCTCCATTGTTTATAGTAGTGTTTGAAATAGTTGGATTTTTAATACTTGAATTAAAAGTATTTGGTCCTGTCCAATTATATTGTGAATAAGTATTTACACTAGTTAAATTTAATGTTTCTCCCTCACATATTGCACTATTACTACTTGCTTGTGGTATTGGGTTTTGATTTACTATTACATTTGTTGTTGCTATTCCTGTACAGTTAAAGCTATTTGTTACTGTAACTGAATAAGTTCCTGCTTTATTTAATGTAGCATTTATTATGCTTGGATTTTGTTCACTAGAACTAAATGTGTTTGGACCTGACCAGTTATAGGTGCCTCCTGATACATTATTTGTAAATGTTAATGTTTTGCCATCACATACAGGACTATTTGAACCTATTATTACTCCTAATGATGAGTTTATACTTACTGTGGCACTGCTTGTTCCAACGCAATTATTATTGTCGGTTACTGTAACTGAATATGTTCCTGCATTGTTTATTGTGGTATTTAATATGCTTGGGTTTTGGTCGCTTGAACTAAATGTATTTGGTCCCGACCAATTATATTCAGCATTATTTATATTACAAGTTAAATTTAAAGTGTTTCCAAAGCATAAAGGAGAATTGCTTCCTACTATTGGATTAGGTTTAGAGTTTATTGTTACATTAGTTGTTGTTGTTCCTGTGCAATTATTATTATCGGTTACTGTTAACGAGTAAGTTCCTGTATTGTTTATTGTTGCATTTAAAATGTTTGGGTTTTGTTCACTTGAACTAAAAGTATTTGGACCCGTCCAACTATATTGTGAATAAGTATTTACACTTGTTAAATTTAAATTTTCTCCATCACATATTGCACTATTGCTACTTGCCTGTGGTGTAGGATTAGGGTTTTCTTCAACTGTTATAAAATCTGTTGCTGAACAACCATACTCATTTGTTACTGTTAATGAATAATCTCCTGCTGTATTTACTGTTAATGTTTCATTTGTTGAAGCATCACTCCATAAATAACTCTGAAAGCCCGAACCTGCATCAATTAAGTAGTTTTTACCCGAACAAAAACTTTTATTTGCTCCTAACTCTAATATTGGTTTTTCGTTTATTATTATTGTTTTTGATATAGTATCTACTGTGCCATGATGCCATATTATAACACTTGGATTAAATGTGTTTACTGAAGAATAAATATGATATGTATTTTTTTTTGTTGATGTATCTTTTACTCCTGTTGTTGGGTCATTAAAGTTCCATAATACCGAATCTATGCCAACTGTATCTGCAAAAGTAAACATAGTAGAATCTCCATAACATTTTTTTGTAATTGTAAATTCAGGTGCTGAATATTTAAAATAATTTGATATAAAGTTTGTAAGTCCCATATTACACTCTTTTGTTCCTCCTCCAAGATATATTGCATTTTTTACAAAATCACAACTAGTTCCTATTATATCAGGATTATTAATTACACTTATATATGAATTCATTGTTATAGAAACATAAATTTTTTTATCAGGTGCTAATTGTAATCCATAAATATAACCACCAGGGTCATTAAAAAGTGTTATTCTTGAATTTAAAATATCGGTTTGACTTCCATTACCAGCTAATAAATTATATTGATATAAATTATACCTTGTGCTTAAATATATTGTTGAGTTATTAGGAGAAAACTCAATACCATAACCTATATCTGAACCAATTTTGTCAATTTTTAATATTTGTTCAAATAACTGACCTGTTTCATTATTAAATTTAAATACTTCAGCTGTATAATTTATTGTTCCATGCACTATTGCAAACAATTTTCCATTTGGTGAAAATTTGGCGGGGGCCGCACAATTACCCCAATCTGAAACTGTCCCAATCGAAGATTTAATAGGTGTGGTATTTATACCATTTTCGGTTACTAAATAGGCAACATAAGTGTTATTGCCTTGCTCCATAGCTATTACCCATATATCTCTACCATTTTTATGCTTTGTAGCCGCTATGGGCTCTGTTACATAGGGATGAATTTGAACATTTTTTTCAATTACTTCTCCCAATCCTCCATCTCCATTCATATCAATGGTATTGTATTTTAATGGTTTGCCTCCACCATAACCTGTTGTAAATAAATAATATATGTTTTTGCTATTAGGTTTAGGTATAATTATTGCTCCATTTGCTGATGAAGTATTACCATCAATTCCGCTACCATTTATTAATGTATTATGAGTAGCATTTTTTATTATTACGCCATTTGAATAAAATAACAAATTACCTAATGAATCACTTATTGTTGCTGCAGGTTCCATGTGATTCATTGAATTATCTAAAAGAACAGAAGGTGGATTTGTGTTAAAATTTACACCTGCCTTAATTCCAAAATACCATATATTTGCTTCTTTTTGTGAAAAAGAGAACAAATTAAAGAAAATAAAAATATATAGTAAATAAAATTTCATATACAAATATAAAAAAAGCCCTAATTTTGAGTCAGTGCTTTTAAATTTTTATTAAATAAATTATTATTACATATAAACGAAAACATTCTCAAAATAATTTTTAATATAAACGAAACAATAGTGTAAACTTTGAAAAATATTAAACTATAAGTTTTGTTTGCAAAGTAAATTTAAATTTATGCAAGATTATTACTCTGTCATTCTATTTTTCAAATCCATTTTCTCGTGAAGAATTCTAATAACCTCAACTTTTTTGTCAACTTGTCTATAAAAAACAATGTGTTTTCCAACTTTTAATCCTTTCAAATTATTTAAAATATCAAAATAGTTTTTACCAATATTTGGTTTTATTGATATTTCTTCAAAACTATTAACCAATAGTTGATAATAAATATCAGCTTGCCTTTCAGACCAATTCTCATAAGTGTACAGCCAAATATCCGACAAATCCTCAACTGCTTTTTTTGTCAAAAAACATTTAACCATTCTTTTTTGATTTTAATAATTTTAAATGTTTCTCGGAATTAAAATTATTAGCTATTCCACTATCAATCCCTTCTTGAATAGCTTCTCTTAGGGCAACAATCTTATTTTCTTCTTCTTCTAACAACCTCAAGCCAGCTCGAATAACCTCACTTGCATTATTATATCTACCAACTGTAATACGTCCTTTAACAAAATTGTCAAAGTATGAACCTAATGATATTGATGTGTTTCTATTCATATTTTAAATTTTCATCAAATATACCAATATTTGGTATGTTTATAAAATTATTATTGCATTTTTTATAATTTTAAATATTACAAAACCTTAAAGGTGAAAATTTCTTGTTCTAAAGAAACGGCACATTAGTTACCATGCATTAATTATTCTTATTAATCAAGTTTACAATCACATTTGTCTTAGTTTCTTTTTCTTCTGGTTTACTCACTGCAATAATTAAAATCAAAGCAATTTTACTCGATACCCAACAGAAACAATAGTATCAAAATTATATAACTTTATCTGTCGTTTTATTTGCCTTTTACCATCTTACTAAACTACCGAAGATTTCTAGGTAGTTAAAAATCTTCTAACTCACCAGTTTTATATATGTTTTAATTTCTGATTTAGTTATTATTTTATCGAATAATTAGTACCAGGTCCTGTTCCAAATTTTTCAATCAAGTTTTTTTCAATCAATTCAGGCAAAATTCGTTTAACAGTTGGACTTGGAATTCCAAGTTTTTGGGAAATATCACCAGATTTGCACCCAGAATTGTTTTCAATGAAAGTCAATATGGATTTTTCTCTTGGAGATAATCTTGTTTCAACTCCTTTACTTTCAAGTTTTATCATTAGTTTAGTCTGAATGTTTCCAAGAGCATCAAAGAAAAATCGAATCCAATCCGTTACATCTTCATTTGGTCTTTGTGCTTGACAACTCCTTAAAACCCTATAATATTCAGTTTTTCTACTTTCTATTTCATGTTCAAAACTTACATATTGAATCCATTTATATCCATGTTTAAGCAATAACAAGGTTGAAAGCAATCTGCTCAAGCGACCATTTCCATCCTGGAATGGATGAATACTCAAAAATTCGTAAGCAAACAATGCACATTTTACTAATGGATGAGTTTCATTATCATTCAAATACCAATCAATTAGAAATCTCATTGCATCTTGCGTTGGAAATCCAGCTTCCGTGGTCTTAAATATTATTTGTCGAGTTCCATCTGGAAGTTTGGCTTCTACAACATTGCTATGTTGCTTGTAATCACCTTTATGCCATTCGTCTTTCTTGCTGTATTTCATTAAAATATTATGCAAGTTTTTCAGGCTACTTTCTGAGATTGATATTTCTTCATGCGATTCAGAAATTATATCAAGTGTTTCAAAATAACCTACGACTTCTTGCGAATCTCTATCTACAATTTTTGTAATGTCAATTTCTTTAAGCAAAAATTCAACTTCTGCGTCCGACATTTTTGAACCTTCAATACGTGTTGAAGCCCCAACACTTTTTACTGTAGCAATCGTTTTTAATTGCTTTAAGCTTTGTCCTTCTTTTTTTTCTATAGTAGTCCAAGAAGCATCAAATCGGTCAATTTGACTTATCAGTCGGATAAGTTCCCAGTCAATGTTTAGAGAGAATGTATGTACTGTATTTTTCATGCTTCAAATATATCAATTTATTTTCAAATTGATACGATATGATTCGTTTTTATTCGAAAAATATTCGAAAATACTGATACGATATGAGCTTAAATTATACGATAACGATTCGGTTAAATTATGACTAATATTAAATTTAATTACTGATTATCAATTAATTATAATTTATTCAAACCTATCTATATGTGTAAAAATTAATCGCAAATTTTGTCATTATCTTGAAAAATTAATTTGTGGAAAGTTAAGAACTTAAAAAATACTCCCGAACGCAAATACGAAACCAAAACGGCACATTATTATGTCGTCTCTACGATACTTTTTTTTTGGGTAATTTAAATTTCGCAATTATAATTTCTATCTTTTATTTTAATTCTTGCATATAACAAAGCATTTTAATATTTTTATGAAAAAAATTATGGATTATAATATAATATCAAATTCTCCTGTTTTTATGGGTGTTAAGCCCGAAAATTGCGAACAATTATTATCTGAAATTGTTCATCAATTTAGGACATACAACAAAGGTAAAACAATAGCATTAACCGGCGAAAAGTGCAATAATTTATTAATTGTAATAAGCGGAAGTGTTCGAGGAGAAATGACAAGTGCATCTGGAAGATTAATAAAAATTGAAGATGTTCCGACCTCAGGAACTATTGCGATTTCATTTATATTTGGTAAAAACAACTCCTTTCCTGTTGATGTTATAGCTAATGAAGATTGTAAAATATTATTTATTCCGAAAGAATCGCTTTTAGTTTTATTAAAAAAGAATGATTTAGTTCTAACTAATTTTTTAAATATTATTTCACAAAAATCACAATTCTTATCAAATAAACTTAAGTTTTTAAGTTTTAATTCAATTAAAGAAAAATTTGCAAACTTTTTATTGAATAAAGCGAAAGATAACCTAAATTGTATTTATTTAACAGAAACTCAACAGCAAATTAGCGACTTATTTGGCGTTGCAAGACCATCATTAGCAAGAACTATTAAAGAAATGGCTGATGAAGGATTAATTGAAGTGAAAAATAAAGAAATAAAAATATTAAATAAAGAAGCATTAAAACGAATTATATAATGAAAGCATCTGATCTTTTTGTAAAAGCACTAGAAAACGAAGGGGTAGAATATATTTTTGGTATTCCGGGAGAAGAAAATTTAGATTTATTAGAATCAATTAGAAAATCGAATATTAAATTAATTTTAACTCGTCATGAACAAAGTGCTGGTTTTATGGCTTCAACTTATGGCCGTTTAACTGGTAATCCTGGCGTTTGCTTATCAACATTGGGGCCTGGTGCAACTAACCTTGTTACTCCGGCTGCTTATGCTCAATTAGGAGCAATGCCTATGATTATGATTACAGGTCAGAAGCCAATAAAAATTAGTAAACAAGGAAGGTTTCAGATAATTGATGTTTGCGGAATGATGAAACCAATTACTAAATATACTAGACAAATTGTAAATGCACATAATATTCCTTCGGCTATTCGCGAATCATTTAGAATTGCAAAAGAAGAAAGACCAGGAGCTGTTCACATAGAATTACCAGAAGATATTGCTGTTGAAAAAGTTGAAAACATGATATTTAATGTTGTTGATCATAGAAGACCTGATGCTGATGATGTAACAATAAATAAAGCTGTTAAAATGATTGAATCAGCAAAGCATCCTTTAATTTTAATTGGTGCAGATGCAAACAGAACAAGAACAAGTCAGGCTTTAACCGAATTAATTAAAAAAACAAATATCCCTTTTTTTAATACTCAAATGGGGAAAGGTATTGTAGATGAGCGACATAAATTATTTTTAGGAACAGCTGCAATTTCTGATAATGATTTTGTTCATTGTGCTATAAAATATGCCGATTTAATTATTAATGTTGGACATGATATTATTGAGAAACCACCTTTTATTATGGCCGATAATAAAAAAAACGTAATTCATATTAATTTTTCACCAGCTAAAGTTGATTCTGTATATTTTCCTCAACTTAATATTGTTGGAGATATAGCTACATCGGTTAAAAGTATAACTAAAAAAATAAAAAATAGCGATAAATGGGATTTATTAAAATATAAAACAATAAAAGAAGATATAGATTTACATCTCTCTAAATATGTTAATGATGAAAGATTTCCTATTTTACCTCAAAAATTAATTAAAATATTAAGAGATAATATTCCAGATGATGGTATTATTACTTTAGATAATGGCATTTATAAACTTTTATTTTCAAGAAATTATAAATGCTATAAACCTAATACACTGCTTTTAGATAATGCTTTGGCAACTATGGGAGCCGGTCTTCCATCTGCAATTGCAACCAAAATAATTAAGCCCGAATGTAAAGTTATTTCTGTATCAGGAGATGGTGGTTTTTTAATGAATTCTCAGGAATTAGAAACAGCAGTTAGATTGAAACTCGACCTAATAGTTATAATTCTTAATGACAATGGTTATGGAATGATTAAATGGAAACAAAAAGCAATGGGATTTGAAAATTTTGGTTTAGAATTTAATAATCCTAATTTTGTGAAATTAGCCGAAAGTTATGGTGCTAATGGATATAAACCAAAATCTGTTGAGGAATTTAAAGAAATATTTAATTCTATTATTAACAAAAAAGGCATACATTTAATTGATTTATCGGTTGATTATTCATTAAATGATTATATATTAAATGGTGTTATGAAAAATAAAAAATGTATTTAAATTATTAATTATTATGGAAACATTAAAAGTTTATTCTCCTTACAATAATGAGTTAATTAGTGAAATTAACTTAAATAGCAGCGAAGAATTAGAAAAAATGCTTAAAACTGCTTATGATTTACATAAAGATTATTCGAAAAAACTAGAGTCATATCGAATTATTGAAATATTTGAAAATGTAATTTCAATAATGAACAAAAGAAAAGATGAACTAATAAAAACTGCAATTTTAGAAGGCGGTAAACCTTATATCGACACAAAAGTTGAAGTTGAAAGAGCAATTAATGGAGTTAAATTAGCAATTGAACATATTGGCCAAATGAAAGGTGAACAAATACCTATGGGTCACACAAAATCATCGGTTAACCGATTAGCCTATACAATGCGTGAACCTATTGGCGTTGTTGCTTCTATTAGTGCTTTTAACCATCCTCTTAATTTAACAATTCACCAAACTATACCAGCTATTGCTGTTGGATGTCCTGTTATTATTAAACCTGCAGCTACAACTCCTCTTTCTTGTTTAAAGTTTGTTGAAATTTTAAAAGAAGCTGGTTTGCCCGAAGGTTGGTGTCAGGTAATTGTTTGCGACAGAAATGTGGCAGAAAAACTTGCTACCGATAGCCGAATTAACTATCTTTCTTTTATTGGTTCAGCAAAAGTTGGTTGGTATTTACACTCAAAACTATCGCCAGGAACAAGATGTGCTTTAGAGCACGGAGGTGTTGCTCCTGTTATTGTTGAACCAGATGCTAATATTGATGAATTAATTCCTTCATTAGTAAAAGGTGGTTTTTATCATGCTGGTCAGGTTTGTGTGTCGGTTCAACGAATTTATATTCATGAAAGCATTGTTGATAATATTGCAAATAAACTTGCAGAAAAAGCAAAAAGTTTAATAGTTGGAGACCCTCTTGATGAAAAAACCGAAGTTGGCCCACTTATTTTGCCAGAAGAAGTTAATAGAGTTGAAAAATGGGTTAATGAAGCTATTGAAAAAGGAGGAAAAATTCTTTGTGGAGGCAAAAGAATATCTGATACTTGCTATTCGCCAACAGTAATACTAAACCCAAGTGAAGATGCATTAGTTTCAACTCACGAAGTTTTTGGCCCTGTTGTTTGTATTTATAGCTATAAAAATAGAGATGAAGCAATAAAAAGAGCTAACTCACTTGAGTTTGCTTTTCAGGCATCTGTATTTACAAAAAACATTGATATTGCATTAGATACAGTTAAAAAACTAAATGCTACTGCTGTTATGGTTAATGACCATACAGCTTTTAGAGTTGATTGGATGCCTTTTGGCGGAAGAGATTCTTCAGGATTAGGAATGGGCGGAATTCAATATTCTATGCACGAAATGACAAGAGAAAAATTAATGGTAATAAAAAGTAATGTTTTATAAAATGATAAAAACAGCTTTAATCACTGGAGCAACATCAGGAATAGGATATGAATTTTGTAAAATTCATGCTATTAATGGAGGTAATTTAATTGTAGTTGCCCGAAATAAAAAAAAACTCGAAGAAATTAAATTCGAATTTGAAAAACAATATAAAATATCTGTTTTTGTAATTGTTAAAGATTTATCGAACCCAAACTCAGCGAATGAAGTTTTTAATGAAATTAAACAAAATAATATTAAAATAGATTACTTAATAAACAATGCCGGATTTGGTATTTATGGCGAGTTTACCGAAACGAGTTTAGAAAAAGAAGAAGAAATGATAAACTTAAACATTTTATCTTTAACTAAATTAACTAAACTTTTTTACAAAGAAATGCTATCCCAAAACGGAGGTAAAATCATGAATATTGCTTCAATTGCAGCATTTCAATCTGGACCTTTAATGTCGGCTTACTTTGCATCTAAAGCTTATGTATTAAATTTTACCGAAGGATTGGCTTATGAAAATAAAAATAAAAACATAACTTTTACAGCTTTCTGTCCTGGAGCTACCGACAGCAAATTTCATTCGGTTTCGGGTTTCGAAAATAGTAATTTAGTTAAAACTCAAAAGCTACCTTCGGCCGAATATATTGCAAATATTGGATATAATGATATGCTTAAAGGTAAAGTGGTTTCAATCCCTGTTTTTAGAGATAAACTATTAATTACAATTCAGAGATTTGTCCCAAGATGCATGGTTGCTAAAGTAACTGGTTATATTATAAGAGAGAAAAAATGAAAAATAAAATTTTATTTATTACAACTATTTTAATAATAATTTGTTCCTTCAATTTGTCGGCACAAAGAAAAGCTTTAAAGATTGATTCACTTCTTTCGAAATACTACCAATATAATCAATTTAGTGGAGTTGCTTTGATTGAATACGAAGGAGAAGTTATTTACAAAAAATCTTATGGTTTTGCTGACAGAAGCTGGAATATACCAAACAGAACTAATTCAAAATTTCAAATAGCTTCTTTGTCAAAACTATTTACTTCGGTTTTAATTATGCAATTGGTTGAACAAAATAAAATTAACTTAGATAAGAAAGTATCAGATTACCTCGATTATTTCCCATACCATATAGGTAGCAAAATTAGTATTCACGATTTATTGTCGCACACATCAGGAATTCCAGAAGTTACTAATACAATTGATTTTGAAGAAAATTTAAGATTTAAAGATTACAAGCTTTTTAAGAAATTTATAAGAGATGTTCAATCATTCGATTTAGCTTTCCCAAACGGAACAAAATCATTATACAGCAATTTAAATTATATAATTTTAGGAGCTATTATCGAGGAAGTTACACAACTATCGTTTAAAGATGCAATTAAAGAGTATTTACTCGATTATATTAAATTAGAAAACACAGGCTGTTTCTCTAATGAAAATGTTTTACCTTTCTATTCAAAAGGATATATTACATCAATTTATGGTTTAAAAAATTCTGAATTTATAAATTATAATGTTTTTCACTCGGCTTTCGGAATTTATTCTACAATTGACGATATTTATGCTTTTCACAAAGCTCTTTTTAACAATAAAATAGTAAATTCTAAAAATGTTTATAATATAATTGAACCTAGTATTGGTGGCTGGGGCTATGGTATTAAAAACGATACAATGTATTTAAATAAAGGCCGTAATGAAAAATTTAGATATATAAATAGTTCAACTTTTAATGGTTTTAGTATTTGCTATATAAACATTCCGGAAGATAACAATACAATAATTTTATTGGATAATATCGAAGATTATTCACACAAAAACAAATTAGAAAATATTGCAAATAATATTATTAGTATTTTATACGACAAACAATACGACCCGCCAAAGCAATATTTATCAAACTTATTGGCACAAATAGCTTTAACCGAAAACATAGATAATGCAACTCAAAAGTATTATAATATGAAGCCTAAAGAGCTAAAGCTTTATGATGAGTTAAAAGCCGAACATCTAAATGGTATTGCTTTATCGCTATATTATGATAACAAATCAAAAGAAGCTTTTAAAATTCTAAACTTAAATAATGTTCTTTTCCCAAAAAACTATAAGGTTTTGTTTACATTAGGTTTAGTTTATTATTATATTGGCGACACTTCTAATTCATTAAAATATTTTAATGAATCTATTAAAAACAATGCAAATAATACACCCGAAAAAATGGAGTATTATATAAATGCAAATAATTTTCTAAAGAAACTAATGAAATAAATATTTTTACCTAATTATTTGATTGTTAATATTTTATATTTTTTTTATGCTTTTTTAATTTATTCTGAACCTCATATATATATTAACTCGTTAGTAATAAAAAGTGATTTTATTATTTTTTTATCATTATTTAATTATTCAGAGTCAAATGGAAAAAAAAATGAAAGCACAAGATTTTAAAAACACATTAATTATATGTATTATGAAAGCACTACTTTTTTTAAAAATAAGATATTTGTTTTTAATATTATTGTTATTAATAAGCAATTTAAATACTAAATCACAAAATAGTTCAATTGTTTTAGATGGTATTAATAATTATTTAAGTTTAGGCAATGTAAACTTAGCACTTACAAATAAACTAACAATAATGGCATGGGTAAAATGGGATATTGACCCAAAAAAAGGCAATAATTGGGCTAATATTTTTAGTAATACTTCAAATTTAAGAAATGACTATGGTGTTTTTTGGATTCAACATAATTCAAATAACACTAAATTTGAATTTGCTTTAAATACAACAACTGGCAGAAGATTTATTTATAGTAGCACAACTCCAGAACAAGATGTTTGGTATCATATTGCAGCGGTTTATGATGGTGAAAAAATGTATTTATATATTAATGGTCTGCTAGAAAATGATGTTAATAAAACAGGTAATATAGTAGCTCACGAAGCTCAGTTTTTTACTAATATTGGCAGTATTGCTTTTGACAACAATAATTTTAGACGATTTAAAGGTGAAATTAATGATTTATCAATTTTTAATAAAGCTCTTACTGAAGAAGAAATTAATAATTTAAAATGCGAAATTAATCTTAATGATTTTTCGTTATTAGCTTTTTGGTCATTTGATTCAATAAATAATAATATTGTTTCTGATTATACAAAAAATAATTATGATTTAACTAATTATGGAGGTATAATTAATATTTCTAATAATTCTCCATGTTCAACTTTGCCTATTAATCTAATAAACTATACTTTAAAATGTACTGCAACTGGTTCAATTTTACACTGGGCAACTGCAAGTGAAATAAACAATAATTATTTCTCGGTTGAAAAAAGTACTGACATGAAAGATTGGAAGCTTATTACTACTATTTCGGGTGAAATGAATAGTTTTATTGAAAAAAAATATGAACTTAAAGATGAAGAAAGTCAAGAACAAACTACCTATTATAAATTATCACAAACAGACTATGATGGAACAGTTGTTCAACTTGATGTTTTAAGTATTTTATGTAGTTTTGAAAACAACTTATTGGATATAATAGGTATAAATGTAAGTGAAAATAATATTAATTTAATTGTAAAAACAGAAGGTTTTTCAGATATTACTTCAGAAATTTATGATATATCAGGAAAATTAATTGTAAGTAAAACTCAAAAGCCAGTAAAAGGAGCTAACATAATTCAGCTTGAAACATTAGGTATATCTGCCGGAATGTATATTGCAGTAGTAATACAAGACGGTAAAAAGGTGGCAAAGAAAATAAATATTGGATAAAAAAATATTCACTAAAATACTTTAATGAATCTTATTAAAAATAATACACCCGAAAAAATAGAGTATTACATAAATACAAATAATTTTTTAAAGAAAATAATGAAATAATTTTATCATAAAAAACTAATAATCAATCAAATAAAAACAAATTAATATTAATATAAATATATTGAAACTTACATGTATTGCTTACGTAAAAGTAATTATAAAAAAGGAGGAACTATGAAAACTATTTTAAATATATCAATAATAACAGCTATATTAATTTTTGTTAATATACAAGTTTATTCGCAAAATGTAGCAATAAGCGATGATGCAAATTACAGTGCAGAAAATTCTGCAGTTTTAGACATTAAATCAACAACAAAAGGGTTATTAATTCCTCGAGTTCAAATTAATAATTTAAATGAAGCTTCTCCGGTTACATCTCCAGTAAAAGGGTTATTGGTTTTTAGTAGTGAAGGAAATGTAACAGATGGATTTTATTTTTGGGATGGAACAAGCTGGAAACAAATAGCATCAAACGATAATGCTGGAATTTCAAATTCAAGTCAGGTTCATTTTGAAATGTATGAAAATTCAGTATCTTCAAATACTACAATAGATTTAACAAATAAAAATGTATATTATGGTTGGAAAAATGCCATAAAAGGATTAGGAACAGGAGATACATATATTTCATACAGTGATAACGCAACAGCCGATAGACTTGTGGCAAAAGAAGACGGCATAGGAGCATATAGAGTAAGTGTTTCAGTATCATTTGGGGCTGCTTCAAATACACAAATAACTGGAGTAGTATATAAAAATGGAGTAGCTCAAAGTAATCTTACATTTACAAGTAATATTAATAATACAAACGATATAATTCCAGCGAATATTTCTGGAACAATAAATCTAACAACAAATGATTATCTTGATTTAAGATTTACTTCTGATAAAAATTCAAATGTTTTAAAAATTTACACAGTTAATTTTTATATAACTAGAGTTGGTCAATAAACTTAAAAATTACTAAAATGAAATCAATTATATACATATTACTCATATTTATACCTTCATTACTTTTATCTCAAGAAGGGTTAAAAGTAAGTAATGGGTATATTAAAATAAAGCATAATGCTAATTTAAAGATAAAAGGCAGTAATGCTAATTTAACTATTGTTAATAGTGGCAACATTAATAATCAAGGCAAAATTGAGCTAGATGGAAGTTTATTAAATAATACAAATTCAAATGTATTTAATGGAGTGGTTAATCTTGCAGGAAATAGTGTTCAGGAAATAAAAGGCAGTAATATTTCTAGATTTGAAGAATTACAAATAAACAATTCAAGCGAAATAGGTGTCAATATTTTAAAAACTATTGAAGTTAGCTCAAAACTTATTCTAAATGACGGATTAATTAATACCGATAATAATAATTTTGTTTTATTTTTATCGGGTTCAATTAGTGAATCTGAAAACACAAATGAATATAACAATAACGCAGGGAATTCAAATAGTTTTATTTCAGGTCCTGCAAAAAAAGTTGGCAATCAAAATTTCATATTTCCAATTGGTAAAAATGGGCTATACAGACCCGCAGGGATTTCAAATTTAACTATTTCTGATACTATAACAGCCGAATATTATGATAAGAATCCAAATACTGTAAATTATCTTACAACAGAGAAAGATGAGATTATTACATTAGTTAGCGAAAATGAATATTGGGATATTAAAAGTCCTCTGAATTTAAATTTAAATATTGTTTTATCTTGGAAAAATGAAGTAAGTGGAACAATTTCATCTCCATCGAGTTTAGTTGTTTGTCATTGGAATGGCGAAAAATGGGGAAACATAGGTAATATAGAACAAAATTATTCAGATATTACTAATGGATTAATAACATCTGATATAAATAACAAATACAGTCCTTTCACATTAGGAACATTAGGTAATGATAACACTTTGCCAATTAATTTAACTTCATTTACTTTAAAATGTACTGCAACTGGTTCCATTTTAAATTGGGCAACTGCAAGTGAGATAAATAATAATTATTTTTCGGTTGAAAAAAGTACCGATATGAAAAATTGGAGGCTTGTTACTACTATTTCGGGTGAAATGAATAGTTATATTGAAAAAAAATACGAATTAAAAGATGATGAAAGTCATGAACAAACTACCTATTATAAATTATCTCAAACAGACTATGATGGGACAGTTGTTCAATTAGATGTTTTAAGTATTTTATGTAGTTTTCAAAACAACTTATTGGATATAATAGGTTTAAATGTAAGTGAAAATAATATTAATTTAATTGTTAAAACAGAAGGTTTTTCGGATATTATTTCAGAAATTTATGATATATCAGGAAAATTAATTGTAAGTAAAACTCAAAAGCCAGTAAAAGGAGCTAACATAATTCAGCTTGAAACATTAGGTATATCTACCGGAATGTATATTGCAGTAGTAATACAAGACGGTAAAAAGGTGTCAAAGAAAATAAATATTGGATAAAAAGGTTAATAAAAAAGGGCAACTACTTATAGCAGTTGCCCTTTTTAAATTTAATTTAAAAATTTATTTCTTTACATATTTAGCAATAAATTCTTTTATTGGACCTACTAAATTAGGAGTTCCTATTTCTTGTAAATCATAACCAACTTTAACAGTAGGTTTGCTTATTTTTACAATTCTAGTAAGATCAATTGGAGTAGCAATAACAACTGTATCACAAGGAGTAGCAGCGATAGTTGCTTCTAAGTCTCTAATTTGTTGATCACCATATCCCATAGCAGGAAGAAGTGTTCCAATATTAGGATAGATTCTGAAAGTTTCAGCTAATTTACCAACTGCATAAGCTCTTGGATCAACTAGTTCAGCAGCACCACATTTTAAAGCAGCAACAGTACCTGCACCAATTTTCATTTCACCGTGAGTTAATGTTGGACCATCTTCAACAACTAATACTCTTTTTCCTCTAACTAATTCTGGTTTGTCAATTGTTAATGGAGAAGCTCCGTCAACAACAAGAGCTGTAGGATTAACAGCCATGATGTTTTGTCTAACTATTTGAATGTTTTCTGGAGATGCACTATCCATTTTATTGATAACAACAACGTCAGCAATTCTTAAAGTAGCTTCACCTGGATAATATTTTAATTCGTGACCTGGTCTATGTGGGTCAACTACAGTTACCATTAAATCTGGTTTGTAAAATGGGAAGTCGTTGTTTCCACCGTCCCAAAGAATTACATCACAACCATCAGGATCATTTTCAGCAGCTCTAACTATTGCTTCATAATCAACACCTGCATAAATAACGTTTCCACGAGATACGTGTGGTTCGTATTCTTCCATTTCTTCAATAGTACATTTATGTTTAGCTAAGTCTTCAACTGTTGCAAATCTTTGAACTTTTTGAGCAACTAAATCACCATAAGGCATTGGATGACGAATAGCTACAACTTTTAAACCAGCTTCCATTAATAATTCAATTAATCTTCTTGAAGTTTGGCTTTTTCCGCAACCTGTTCTAACAGCTCCAACAGCTACTACTGGTTTTGTACTTTTAATCATTGTTCTTTCTGGTCCTAACAAAACGAAATTTGCACCTTTTGCATTAACTAATGCACTTAGATTCATAACATATTGATAAGGAACATCGCTATATGAAAACACACAATCTTCAACTTTTAAGTCAATGATTAATCTTGGTAATTCACTTTCAGCGTAAATAGGAATTCCTTGTGGATACAATTCACCTGCTAATTCAGCTGGATATTTTCTTCCATCTATGTCTGGAATTTGAGCAGCTGTAAATGCTACTACTTTATACTCTGCTTTGTTGCGGTAGTAAGTATTAAAATTATGAAAATCTCTACCTGCAGCACCGATAATTAAGACATTCTTTGCCATAACTATTTCCTTTATTTTTTTAGTTAATAAATAATTTAATGCTAATTTTTAGCAAATACAAAGATAAATGTTTAAATAAATCTAAAAAGTTTAAACGATTAAGTTTTCAACATTTTAATAAATTTTATGTTAATAACTTGTTCGTAAGTTGTTAATACATAATACCTAACACTTGATTTTCAATGAGTTAAAATATTAGAAATAATATTTTTCAAAAACTTCACACACCTTTAATATGTATCTGTTTTTTTACTTCATTAAAGTTATTGAGCCAGAATATTCATGAGGAACTCCATTTATTTCTTTTAATGTTATATAATAAATATAAACCCCATCTAAAACTACCTCATCAGAATTATTATTAACCCTTCCATTCCAATTTTCAAAAGGACTATCAGTGTAAAAGATTAAAGCTCCTAATCTATTGTAAATTCTTAATGAATAATCTGTTTCGTTAATGAAAGTTACTTTTGGCCCCCAATTTTCATTTTTACTATCACCATTTGGACTAAACGAACTAGGAATATAAATAGTAAATTTTTCTTCAACTTTAATTATTTTTATAATACTATCTTCACATCCGTATCTATCTGTTGCCAATAGTTTAACTTCATAAAATCTTGGTATTTCTTCAGGATAAGTATGAATTGGATTTTCTTCATCACTTATTACACCATCACCAAAATTCCACTCCCAAGTTAAAGCTGAATCACAATCTGCATAAAAATTAATTGTAGGATTAAGAACATCAACTTTGGTATAATTAGAATAAAAATCGGCATTAATTAAATTCAATTTCTTTATTGTAACATTATTAATTTTCCTACATGCATTTGCATCGGTTACTGTTACCCAATATGTTCCGGCAGTTAAAGAACTAATAGCATTAATAGTTGAACCATTATTCCAATTATATTCAAAAGGACCTTTGCCTGTTCCTGCTTGAACAGCAACTGTTGCAGCTCCATTAGCTATTCCGCATCTTTCACCTTCTGAGCTTATCGTTATAATCGGACTTGATTCTAATAAAATTGTTTCAGACTCTATTATAGAACAAAGATTTCTATCGGTTACTGTTACTGATATTGCACCACTACTTAAACCAGTAGCTGTATTTGTTGTCTGAAGCGTTGAGTTTGCTTGTTGTGCTGGAACTGTTCCCCAACTATATGAATAAGGAGATGTACCGCCATTTACTTCAACTGTAGCAGAACCATTTTTGCCATTATCACAAATTTCGGGTGTAGTTGAGGTTATAGATGCACTAAAAACACCTGGATTATTTAAAGTAGCTTGTGCTGTTGATGTACAAAGATTCACATCAGAAACAGTTACAGTGTAAGTTCCGGCCGATAAGCTTATTGCCAATGCATTATTCCCTCCTATTGGTTGCCAAGAGTAAGTATAATTATTCCCTGTACCTCCAGTTGCAGTTGCTTCTATTCTGCCATCAGAGCCATTATAACACAAAGGATCTAATTGAGATAAAATACTTGCATTTATTTGTGTTGGCTGAGCAATTATTGTACTTGCAGAAGCAGTGCAACCATAATTATCGGTTATTGTTACAGTATAATTACCTGCTGATAATCCGTTTATACTTGTATTTGTTGAATTATTTGACCATAAATAAGTATAAGGAGCCGATGTTTGTGACCCACCATAAGAAGCAGTTGCTGTTCCATCACTACCACCAAAACATCTTATATCAGTTTTTGAAACAGATGCAGTTAAATCTCCATAACTAGTAATATTAATAATTTGTGTTTTAACTAAAGTTGTTGGGTTATCAACAACAGTAACTGTATATGAACCTGCTGACAAACCAGACACACTTTGAGTCCCTTGACCAGCACCAGGTATTGGAGACCAAGTAATATTATAAGGACCTGTTGTCCCCGATATATTTAAATTTGCTGTACCATTATTTTGTCCGCAATATTCAGGAGTTGTAGTATTTGAAAGTTGCATACTAACACAAACTGGATCATTAATAGCCCTAACTGTTACTGTTACGGTTGTATCATATTGGCAACCAAAATCATCAGTTGCATATAGTTTATATTGAACATTTCTTCCAACTGAGGCTGGTTGAACTGTTGCATTTTTATTGTTTGCAGAAGTAATAAAAGATGTTGAAGTTTCTGGAGAAACTGCTTCCCAATACATTGTAGTTGGGTCTAAAGCTGAACTATATGATATAGCATCAGGTAATAATGTTTGGTTAAATTCAATTTGCCAACTAAATATGTAGCCATTATCATTAGTTTGACCATCCTTAACTGTTAAAACCCAGTCACCATTAAGAGGGCATCCTACTAATGCAGAAAAATCTTGATAAGGTTTATAACAGCCTGCTGGAACATAAGGTATTGTAGTTAAAGGACTACCACTCATAACCATTCCTGATTCCATACATTGTTCTCTTGGAACATTTAGGTTTGTTCCTTTTTCCTTAAAAGCATGACGATAATCTTTTTTAACACCTATTTGAACCATCGTTGAATCACAACTAGAATTAAAACAATAATCATATCCTATACCTGGTACACCTGGATCATCACAACAAATAGGTTCTCCCAATTGAACTCGCCCAACGGTTGTTGGACCTCTCTCTACAAGAGTTACAGAAGATCCATTAGGACATGTTAACTTAATTTCTAAATCTCTTAAATAAGTATGTTCTATATTTGAACATACATTAATTATATCTGCTGCTTTAGTTAAAGTTTGACCTACACTAAAAGCATCGAAAGAAAGAGTTGAATTATAAGAAACGCCGCTACCATCTGGTAAAAACATTGTTTCTGCAACTCCTAATTTTACTTCTTGCGTATAAGGAACACCTGCTACACCATACCCTGAACCATTTCCTCCAATACGAATATCTGAACCTATTAAATCAGTATTTTCACCAGGACAAATAGTGACTGGTGACGGAGCAACTCCTGGAAACACTAGTCCAGTTGCGGTTCTAACTCTTACACCAATATCATTTAAACTTTTACAACCATTAACATCAGTTACCTTAAATTTTATTACATATTCTCCGACATCATTAAAAACAAAATTTGCTGTTTGTGTTGTTGATGATTGAGCTCCACAATCCCATTTAAAAGTTGAAGTAGTATTATTTTGTTGATAAAACGTACCATTTTGCGGATAAGAACCTTGTCCTTGAAAATTAACACTTTGTCCAGGGCACAATTTAATATATCCATCAGCATCAATAACTGGTGACGTTGGTGATGTTAATTGAGCTATTACAGATTGGCAAGGAGATGAGCATGATATTAAAGCTTTCCAACCTGCTCCTGCTGATTGATCTTGTTTTGCAATAATTTTTATTGTCATACAACCAGAAGGATTACCTGCAGTTGTATATATCTTAACATCTGCTAAAGAAACAGAGTTATTAGCTTCTGTAATTAATGGAGCTAATGTATCTTGCCCATCATAAAACTTAATTAAATCAAAATTAGAAACATCAAATTCTTCAAATGATAACTCAACATGTGAACCTGTTGAACCATCAGAGCAAATAGTCATCCATTGTTCGCCTATTTTTCCATAACTTCCTGATGCCCCACCTGGATCATAAAAATAATTACCACATCTACTAACAGAAGTTTTATTTGTTGAAGAATTAAGAGTTACATCTTGTGATTTTAATAAAAAACTAAATAAAATCAAATTTAAGAATAGTATTATTTTAAATTTCATACAATTATAATTTTTATTTTTTTATATAAATATATAAGTCAAATATAACAATTTAACTTTAATTTATAATTCAGACGATATGAAAAAAAAAAGTTGCTATAAAAAAGCAACTTTTTTTTTAATTTTATTTTATCAGAGTTACATGACCAATATATGTATGTTCTTGACCTAACATATCTTTTAATATTATATGCCAAACATAAACTCCTTGAGGTACAATTTTATTTCCTGTATTATCAATTCTACCATTCCAATGTTCTTCAATATCTGTTGTAAAGAAAATTTGTTTTCCCCATCTATCAAAAATTCTATATTCATAACCTTCTGTATCAACAAATGTCATTTTTGGTCCATAAAATTCGTTTTTACTATCTGATGAAGGAGTAAAAGCATTTGGAATATAAAACGTGAAATTATTTTTTACTTCAACATATTTTAGAACTGTATCTTTACAAGTATATTGATCAATAACTATTAATTCTACTTGATAGATACCTATATTACTATATTCATGAACAGGGTTTTGTTCAAAAGAACTGTAATTATCTCCAAAATGCCATAACCAAGAAACTATTTGACTATTGTCTCTTTCTTGAGAATCGTCATAAAAACTACAATATGGTTCGTTTATTTCAATAATTGTTGGTGTATTATAAAAATCGGCACTAACTCCACCATAATTATCAATACTAAAATTAGTTGAAACTATACAATTTGAATCATTTATTTGCAATTCATAATCACCTGCACGTAAATTAGAAATACTACTAGTGTTATTTCCTAAATTTACCCAATCATAGGTTATTGGCAAACCTGTTCCACCAGTAACTGTTACAGTTGCATTTCCTATTCCTGCATTACAAAAATCTGGATTTGCAACAATATTAACCGTAGGTGCCGGCATTGATGAGACTAAAACTTGTTCTGTTTTGGTGCAACCATTTGCATCAGTAATAGTATAAGAATATGTTCCTCCAGGTAGAGCATTTGGAGAATTATTTCCATTTAAATCCCAACTTATTGATTTATTTCCTGTTCCTCCTGCAATATTTACAACTTCAATTTTACCATTTTGCATATCACAATATTCTCTTAATGTTTGTGTTTGATATGTAATATCTAAAGGTTGATTTAATGTATATAACAATGAATTAGTACAACCATTATTATCGGTTACTACTACACTATAAGCTCCAGTACACAACCCTGTTACCGTTGCTGTATTTTGAGGTGTTCCATTCCAAACATAAGTATAATTTGGTGTTCCACCTGATGCACTTACGATTAATTGGCCAGTACAATCACCAAAACAAAGTATATTTTGCTGATTTTGAACAAGCACTAATTCTGTTGGTTGATTTACCTGTCTATTAGCAGAAATAGTACATGAATTACCATCTGTTACAGTTACAGTGTATATTCCTGCTGCTAAATTAGAAATTGTTGATGTATTACCAACATTTCCTCCTGAATTAGCCCAAGAATAAGATAATGTAGCTGTTCCTGTTGCATTTGCAGTTAAAGAACCGTTATTTAAATTATAACAAGTAACATCTGTTTTAGTTATATTAACTATTGGCCCTGGTATTCCTACAACAGTTGCTAAAACCACAACCGTACAACCCATATCATCGGTTGCTGTTACAGTATAGTTTCCTGCACATAAATTTATTGCAGTTTGTGTAATTTGACCATTATTACTCCAGATATAATCATAACCTGCTGCTACTGTACCTCCGTTTACCTGTGCTGTTGCAGTTCCGTTACAACTACTACATGTTTCATTTGTAGTTGTTGTACTTGCTGTTGGACCAGCTACATTATTAACTGTTGCTGTTGCTGTTGCTGTACAATTATTATTATCTGTTATTGTTACAGTATATGTTGCTGCACTTAATCCAGTTGCTGTTGCAGTTGTTTGTGAATTTGCATTTACGCTCCATCTATATGTATAATTATTTGCAACTACTGTTCCACCTGTTGCACTTGCTGTTGCTGTTCCTATTCTTTGTCCACAATAATCGTTTACTGCAGATACTGATGGTACTATTGCTGTAGGTTCAGCTATCGAAGCACTTCCAATAACAGTACATGTATTAGCATCTGCTACAGTTACATTAAATGTTCCAACACATAATCCTGTTGGATTTTGAATTGAAGGAGCACCATTATCCCAA
>CAZJKL010000003.1:0-104765 GCA_964546655.1 uncultured Bacteroidales bacterium
TAGGTGGCACAGCAGGATATACATATTTATGGAATGACGGACAAACAACTGCTACTGCCACAGGATTATGTGATGGAAGTTATACTGTTACAGTAACTGATGCCAATAACTGTGAATCAACAATAGATGTAACAATAACAGAACCTCCATTATTAGTAGCCAGCATTTCTGGAAGTGTTAATCCACTATGCAATGGCGATTGTAATGGAAGTGCAACTGTTACTCAAGTAGGCGGCACAGCAGGATATACATATTTATGGAATGACGGACAAACTACTGCAACTGCCACAGGATTATGTGATGGAAGTTATACTGTTACAGTAACTGATGCCAATAACTGTGAATCAACAATAGATGTAACAATAACAGAACCTCCATTATTAGTAGCCAGCATTTTTGGAAGTGTTAATCCGCTATGTAATGGCGATTGTAATGGAAGTGCAACTGCAACGCAATTAGGTGGCACAGCAGGATATACATATTTATGGAACAATGGACAAACAACTGCTACTGCTACTGGATTATGTGTTGGTGGGTATACAGTTACTGTAACAGACAATAATGGAGCTGAATCAACAGCTAGTATAATATTAACTCAACCTCAAATATTAGTAGCCAGCATCTTTGGAAGTGTTAATCCACTATGTAATGGCGACTGCAATGGAAGTGCAACTGCAACTCAATTAGGCGGCACAGCAGGATATACATATTTATGGAATGATGGACAAACAACTGCTACTGCAACAGGATTATGTGATGGGAGTTATACAGTTACAGTTACAGATATTAATAATTGTGAATCAGATATTAATGTAACAATAACCCAGCCTATAACTTTAACTTTATCAACAAGTCAAACAAATGTAAGTTGTAATGGCGAGAATAATGGGTCTGCTACAGTAACACCAGTAGGTGGAACTCCAAATTATTCGTATATTTGGAGCACTAGTCCAGCACAAATAACAGCATTGGCAACAGGTTTAACAGCAGGCAGTTACACAGTTACAGTTACAGACGATAACGGCTGTTCAAAAATTTCAAGTGTAAACATAACCCAACCAACAGAATTAATAGGTGTTTTAGCAAAACAAAATTTACTTTGTAATAGTGTATGTGCTGGCAAAATGTCTGTGGATACAATTGGAGGAACTCAACCAATTGTAATTACATGGTCTAATGGATTACACAATGATACAATTAGCAGTTTATGCGTTGGCGTTTATTCTGTAACATTAACAGATGCAAAAGGATGCACAAAATCATATTCAGATAATATATCACAACCAAATTTATTAAATGCATCAATTTTTATTTTCGATGACCCTACTTGTTTTGGTAAAAATGATGGCTATGCAAGGGCGAGAGGAATTGGAGGAACAAGTCCATATACCTATGGATGGAGCAATTTAGATGCAGATTCGAATAATATTAATTTAACAGCTGGAACTTACATTGTGACTGTAACAGATGCTAATTTATGTACAGTAACGGCAAGTGTAACTTTAACTGACCCAGCTCAACTCACAGCATCAATAAACACATTTACAAATGTAAGATGCAATGGAGAATGCAATGGAAGCACAGCTGTAACTCCAGCTGGAGGAATACCGGGTTATTCTTATTTATGGAACGATATTAATGGACAACAAACTCAAAATGCCACAGGATTATGTGCAGGAAATTATATTGTAACTGTAACAGATGCTAATGGGTGTACAGTTTCGGCTTCCAAAACAATTACACAGCCAAATATTATTACTGCTTCTTTAACTCAATCGTCAAATATATTATGTAATGGAGATTGCAACGGAGCTATTACGGCAACTCCAAGCGGTGGGAATGCTGGTGGATACACATATTTATGGAGCGATAATCAAACTACTCAAACGGCAGCTGGACTTTGTGCAGGAACATATTCATTAACAATTAGTGATGTATTAGCATGTACATATTCAGATCAACGAACAATTAATGAACCTTCTTTAATAAATATAACTTATAACAGAGTTCAACCTAGTCCATGTGGTAGTTCAACTGGTAGTATCACTTTAAATATAACTGGTGGAACACCTGCATACACTTATTCTTGGGCAAATCCAGGTTTAAGTGGAGCAAATCCAACTAATATAAAAGCTGGAAACTACACAGTAACAGTAACAGATTCAAGAAATTGTACCGAATCTGTTGTTATTTCATTAAGCGATGCTAATGGCCCTATTGTTTCTTTAGATTCTGTTAAAGAACCTTCTTGTAATGGATTGTCTGATGGAATAATTTATGTATCAACAATCGGAGGGTCTTCTCCATACACATATTTGTGGGACGACCAGTTTAATCAAACGTCTTCAACTGTTATTAATTTAACTTCTGGAAATTATGGTGTAACAGTTACAGATTTTTATGGATGTACAGGAATATCTAGCTTTGCATTAGGAGAACCTGATGTTTTAGATGTAAGTTTTGCTTCTTTAGTACATGTTTCTTGTTTTAATGGTAATGATGGAAAAATAGTTACTACCATAAATGGAGGAACTGGTCCTTATAGTTTTGAGTGGAATCCTGTTGTTAGTATAAATGATTCAGCAGTTGGATTAGTTTCTGGTAATTACTCGGTAACAGTAACAGATGCAAACGGTTGTACTGATAATAATTCAACAACTATAAATAATCCTGCAGATTTACAAATATCAATTTCTGGAAGCACTGATCCAAAATGTTATAACTCTTGCGATGGAACAATTCAAACAACAACTATTGGAGGAACACCAGGTTATAATTATCAATGGTCAAATATTGCTCAAATTACATCAAATGTATTAGGATTATGCAGAGGTGTTTATATAGTAACTGTAACAGACTCAAAAGGATGTACAGAAACAACAGTAGAAAACCTAACTCCTCCTAGTTTACTTTCTATAAAGATAGATTCAATAGAAAATATAACTTGTAATGGAGAAATTGATGGAGAAATTTATACAACAACAGCTGGTGGGGCAGTGCCTTATAATTTTAGTTGGAATATTCCTGGAGAAACTAATTCGGATTTAACAGGATTATTTTCAGGTAATTACACGGTAACAGTAACAGATGCTAACAATTGCACTTCAACTGCAGATACTACAATTATTGAACCTCAAATTCTTAATATTTCAATTAATTCTAAAACAGACATTACTTGTTATGATTTTGATAATGGTCTAATTAATACTCAAACATCGGGCGGAACACAGCCTTATTCATATCTTTGGACAAACAATGTTTCAATAAGTGGAACCGCTAACAATCTTCCTCCAGGAAATTATACAATTACTGTTTCTGATAAAAATAATTGTCAAGCGACTACAAATACTAGTATTTCTGAACCAGCAGAGCTTATAGCAACGGGTATAGTAGTAACTCAACCACAATGTTCTGCTTCTGATGGTATATTATCTGTTTCGGTATCTGGGGGTATTACCCCATACTCGTATTTATGGACTCCTTCAGGAAAAACAACACAGTTTGCAACAGGCTTAACAGCAGGTGGTTACACAATTTTAATTACAGATAAAAATGGATGTACCGACACTGATGTAGTTGCTCTAAGTAATCAAAATGCACCTACTGCTTCAATTGTTACTTCAATTAATGTTTCTTGTTATGGTGGCAATAATGGAAGTGCAGTAGCTACGGCTGTTGGAGGAACACCTTCTTATGTGTTTAATTGGAACCCTTCCGGACAAATAGGAGCAACGGCAATAAATTTAACTGCAGGAACTTATGTAGTTAGTGCAAAAGATCAGCATGATTGTATTGGAGTAGCCGAAGTTACTATCACTCAACCGGCACAAATAAATATTCAAAGTTCTGTAATTAACAATACTACATGTAACGGATATTCTGATGGTCAAATTTTCATAAATATTAGTGGCGGAACAGGAGCTCCTTATACTTATTTATGGAGTAATGGAAAAACAACTCGAGATATTGATAATTTAACAGCGGGAACTTATTGTGTTACAGTAACTGATAATACAGGATGTACTAACTTTAATTGTTTTACTGTACAACAACCAAATGCTATTAATGTAACTTTATCAAAAACTAATGTTACTTGTTATGGAAATTGTGATGGAACAGTAACAGCCGAACCAACAGGCGGAACAGCTCCTTATGTTTATACTTGGAATACAGTACCTCCTTTAAATACAAAAACAATTTCAGGCCTTTGTCCTAACAACTACAAAGTAACAGTTTCAGATTCGAAAGGATGTCCTGCTTCAAATAGTCCAAGTATCTCTGTAATTCAACCAGATACTATGAGTTTGACGTATCAAAAGAAAAACCTAGTTTGTTATGGAGATAATAATGGTTGGATAACATTAAGTTTAACAGGCGGCACACCTCCTTATAAATATGAGTGGAATAATTTTGCAACAACATCTTCAATTACAGGTTTAACATCTGGAATATATACTGTTGATATCACAGATAAAAATGGATGTATTAAAAATTATACTCCTACAATTCAAATAGTTGGTCCAACTAACAGACTTAATACCTTAATGTCGAAAAAAGATATTAGTTGTAATGGCAATAATAATGGAGAAGCTTCTGTAGTAATTACCGGAGGATATTCTCCTTATGATATTCAATGGAATACAATACCGGTTAAAACAACTAGCTCAGTTACAAACCTTTCTTCAAGGACTTATATTGTTAGTATTTCTGATACTGCAGGATGTCTAAAAATTGATAGTGTAAAAATTAATGAGCCATTATTATTAGCAGCAAGTACAAATGCAACAGATATTACATGCCATAGCTATAAAGATGGTAAAGCTTTAATAAGTGCTTCTGGAGGAACAGCACCATATACATACTTATGGACTCCTTCAAATCAAACAACAGCACAAGCAATAGGTTTAGCTGAAGGAACATATTCTTGTCAGATTACAGATAAAAATGGATGTCAATTGGCTAATCCTTCGATTGTATTTATTAATGAACCAGACACAATAGATGCAAATATTGTTACTTTACAAAATGTATTATGTTATAATGATAGCACTGGTATTGCAACTGTTGTAGTAACTGGTGGAACTCCTGATTATAGTTTTGTTTGGAGTGATCATCTTCCTCAAACTGAAAGAACGGCTACTGGATTGCCAACTGGAAGATATACTGCAATTGTGAGAGATAAAAACAGTTGCCTATTTGTACCCGATTCAATAACAATAATACAACCTGCAAGTCCATTATTTGTTCAAAGTTCAAGTCAAGCAAATAATTTATGCTACGGAGAAAATGAAGGTCAGGCTACTGTAAATATTTCTGGAGGAACTAGTCCTTATTATTATGAATGGAATACTTCAACTAGTCAAACAAACAAAACTGCGACAGGATTGAGGCAAGGAGTTTATACAGTTTTAGTTAAAGATGCTAATGATTGTGTATTAGATGAAATACCAACATTTAATATATCGCACCCAGAAAATATTAATATTACATTTAACACACAAATAGTAAGATGTTTTGGTGATTCAACAGGCTCCGCAATTGCTAATGTAACAGGTGGAACAAGTCCATATACATATCAATGGCAAAATCCATTAAATTTAACAACAAATACAGTTACAGGATTAAAAGCTGGGACATATTATTTAAGCGTTTCCGACGCTAATAATTGCTTATATCCTTTGCAGGAAGCAATTATAGACACAAAAAATCTTCAGGTAAATATTGATAAAACAGATGTAGTTTGTTTTGGATATTGTAATGGAACGGCTTCTGCAATAGCAGATAATGGAAATACTCCTTATACTTATATTTGGAACGACACACTAAATCAAACTACAATAAATGCAAATGATTTATGTCAAGGAAATTATACTGTTACAGTAACAGATGCTTATAATTGTACAAAAACGGCAAATGTTATTATTAATGAACCTAATTTGTTAATCGCAACCGCAGGGCAAGATTTAAAAATTGGAATAGGAGAACCTTTACCTTTAACTGTTACAAGCAATTCATCTCAAAATTTAATTTATAAGTGGTCTCCATCTGAAGGATTAAATAGAGATGATATTCAATCTCCTACAGCAAACATTACAAAACAAACAACTTATATTATAACAACTACAAATGAAGATGGTTGTTTTGCAAAAGATACCATTACAGTATCTGTAATAAGTGGAATTAATTTAACAAATACAATAACTCCTAACGGAGATGCATTTAATCAAAAATGGATAATAGAAAATATTGAATATTTCCCACAAGCACTTGTTCAAATTTTTAATAGGTGGGGGAAAAAAGTGTATGAGTCTAAAGGTTATTATGAAGGTTTTGATGGTACTTATAATGGTGAATTACTTCCAACAGGAACATATTTCTACATTATAAAATTAAATGATACATTAGAACCTTTAAGTGGATATTTAAATTTATTTAGGTAATTGAAGATAAGAAAGATATTAAAATATAATTTTACACTATTAGTGATATATGTGATAACATTTTGTGATGTAAATGCACAACAATTGTCGCAATATACACAATATATGTTAAATGAATATGCTGTAAATCAGGCAATAGCAGGAAGCAAAGAATATGCAGTATTGCATGGTAGCATAAGATCTCAATGGACTGGTTTAGCCGGTTCTCCAAAAACAAGTTTATTATCTTTTTATGGCCCATCAGGTAAAAATAAAGATAATGCAAGAGTAGGTTTAGGAGCATTTTTATATAATGATGTTATTGGTGCAACAACAAGAACTAATTTTTTAGCAACTTATGCATATCATTTATTCTTAAAAAAATCGCCAGGGAACAACATTAAATTATCATTAGCTCTATCAGGAGGATTCACAAATTATAAAATTGATATAAATAAAATAACAATTAAAGATGTAGGAGATCCTATGATTTTAGATTTATTAGAATCTGCAGTATTGCCAGATGCTAACTTTGCAGCATATTTGTACGCTAATAATTATTATGCAGGTATATCTTTTAATCAATTACTTAGAAGCAAAATTAAAATGACAGAAACAATTTCGGATATTGGAAATTTAATGTCGCATCAATATATTTATGGAGGATATAAATATCAGTTTAATGAACAAATTTTAATAGAACCGAGTGTTATTTTAAAAAGGACTTCAAATCTTCCATTACATGCTGATATTAATATTAGAGGAGAATATCAAAAGAAATTTTGGGCAGGAATTACTTACAGAACTTATGATGCAATAGCATTATTATTAGGATATATCCATAATGAACAATTGTATTTTGGATATTCATACGATTTTACAACATCAGCTTTAAGAAGATATAGTTTTGGCTCTCACGAAATTGTGATTGGATATAGAATCTATCCAAAACAATACAGACCAATGGATAATTAAAATAATCTTAAAAATGAAAATAGCAGTAAATACAAGATTACTAATTAAGAACAAGTTAGATGGAATAGGTTGGTTTAGTTTTGAAACATTAAAACGAATTACCCAAAATCATCCTGAACATGAGTTTATTTTCATTTTTGACAGAAAATATGATGAAGAATTTATTTTTTCAAATAATATAAAACCAGTAATTGCTAGCCCACAAGCACGACATCCAATTTTATGGTATTTATACTTTGAGCATAGTATTCCTAAAATATTAAAAAAATATAAAGCAGATTTATTTTTATCACCTGATGGATGGACTTCATTAAAAACAAACGTAAAAACATTATCAGTTATTCACGATATTAATTTTGAATATAATCCCGAATATCTGCCTTTTTCTCATAGAATATATTGCAAGTCGTTTTTTCCTAGATTTGCAGATAAATCAACTAGAATAGCAACAGTATCAGAGTTTTCAAAAAATAATATAGCAGAATTATATAATATTGATAAAAATAAAATAGATGTAGTTTACAATGGAGTAAACGATAAATATAAACCATTAGGAGAACAAGAAAATATATTAACAAGGCAGGTTTATTCTAAAGGATTACCTTATTTTTTATTTTTAAGTTCGATACATCCACGTAAAAACCTTAGTAATTTATTAAAAGCATATGATATTTTCATGAAGAAAACATCGGCTAAAATGAATTTGTTAATATGTGGAAGTAGGTTTTGGTGGACAAAGGAGATGGATACAACATTAAAAAATATGCAGTATAAAGATAATGTTATATTCATTGGTAGATTAGAAGAAGAAGAATTAAAAAAAGTTTTATCAGCAGCATTTGCAATGACATATGTTTCGTTTTTTGAAGGATTTGGAATACCAATTTTAGAAGCTTTTAGTAGCGAAATACCTGTTATAACTTCTTGTACTACATCAATGCCCGAAGTAGGTAAAGATGCGGTTTTATATACAAATCCCGAATCTCATAACTCTATTGCAGATGAAATGATTCGACTTTATAAAGATAATGATTTAAGAAATATGCTGATTTTAAAAGGACGGAAACAAAAAGAAGAATTTTCATGGGATATAACAGCTGATAAATTGTGGGAAAGTATTGAAAAAACAATGAAAAAGGATATATAAAATAATAATAGAGGAAATAGTTTTATAATATTTTATATTTTTGCAAATATTTTAACCCTAGTAAATATAATAAATATAACAATTATGAACAAAAAGGCATTAGTATTAGGAGCAGGTGGTTTTATTGGTAGCCATTTGGTTAAAAATTTAAAAAAAGATGGATATTGGGTTAGAGGGGTTGATTTGAAATACCCTGAATTTAGTGAAACTGAAGCGGATGAATTTATTATTGGGGATTTAAGAGAACAAACTGTTTGCAGAGAAGTCTTAAATTTGTCTTTTGATGAAGTATATCAACTTGCAGCTGATATGGGGGGCGCGGGATATATTTTCACTGGAGAAAATGATGCAAATGTTATGCATAATTCAGCATTAATAAATATAAATATTGTTGAACAATCAATTAAAAACAAAGTTAAAAAAATATTTTATTCTTCATCTGCATGCATTTACCCTGCATATAATCAGGAAGATCCAAATAATCCAGAATGTTCTGAAGAGTCTGCATATCCTGCAAACCCTGATAGTGAATATGGTTGGGAAAAACTTTTTAGTGAAAGATTATATTTTTCTTTTTATAGAAATTATAATCTTGAAGTTAGAGTAGCTCGTTTTCATAATATATTTGGTCCTGAAGGAACATGGACAGGAGGAAAAGAAAAAGCACCTGCAGCATTATCAAGAAAAATTGCTGAAATAGAAAATGGCGGAGAAATTCAGGTTTGGGGCGATGGAAAACAAACACGTTCTTTCTTATATATAGATGAATGTATAGAAGGAATTAGAAGATTAATGAATTCTGAATTTATTGGTCCTGTAAATATTGGATCTGAAGAAATGATATCTATTAATGATTTTGCTAAACTTATTGCTAAAATATCAGGCAAAAACATAATAATTAATAATATTCCTGGCCCAGAAGGAGTAAGGGGAAGAAATTCTGATAATAAACTTATTCAAGAAAAATTAGGATGGAAGCCGAAATTACCTCTTTCAGAAGGGGTAACTAAAACTTATAAATGGATTAAAGAGCAAGTTGAAAAAAAATAGAAATAATGAATAGTGAATTTCCAAAAATAAGTTTAGTTACTGTTAGCTTTAATCAAGGGCAATTTTTAGAAGAAACCATAAAATCGGTTGTTGAACAAAATTATCCTAATTTACAATATATTATTATTGACGGCGGAAGCACTGATAACTCAGTCGAGATTATTAAAAAATACGAACAATATATCGAATATTGGGTTAGTGAAAAAGATAGCGGACAAAGCGAAGCAATAAATAAAGGTATTGCTAAATGTGATGGCGAAATATTTAATTGGCTTTGTTCCGATGATTATTTAGAACCCGGAGCATTATTAAAGGTAGCTAATGCGTTTAAAGAAAATGATATTCATATTTTATATGGTAATGTTAGTCTTTTTGGAGGTAAATATAGTATTCCCCAAATTGCAATTGGAACACAACTACAAGATAATTTATCAAAAACTATAGTTCGTTCTTTTATTACTCAACCTGTTACTTTTTGGAATTTTAAATATTTTCTTGATTCTGGATTAAACAATGCTCTGCATTGGTATATGGATTATGAAATGTGGATAAAATATTTAATTAAAAATGGACAAGATAAAGTTTTTCATTTGAATGAATTAATTGCTCATTACAGATTCCATGATAATTCTAAATCTCAACTAGAAAGTGATTATACTCAAACAAACAAATCATCAAAATACAAAATTGAAATGAATAGCATTTATTATTCAATGGCAAAAGCAATTGATAATAAAACAGCTTTAAACATTATACCTTCATTGTCAGATGATTTTTTTGAATATGAATTTAATTTCAACTTATTACCGTATAAAGAAATTATCGAAAAAGCTTTAAATTATTATGTTTATGACAATGCCGAAAGGTATTATTGGGTAAATGATTATAAGTTTTCAAAAATATTGTTCAATAATGTGAACTACAATTTGTTAGACGAAAAAGAAAGATTCAATTATAATGTTTATCTTAAACAAATTAAAAAAGAACCTTATTTTAAATACTTCCGAAAATTACCTTTTATTAAAATTTTAAGCAAAATTAAAGGTAAAAGTAACGACATAAAAAAATAAAATTTAAAAGTTATTTAAAAATTTAAATTACATAATTACATAGTTTTTATTATTATACTAATTTTGTAATTATGGAATATATTGATACTCATTCACATATTTATCTTGAACAATTTGATAATGATAGAGATATTATTATTAATAAAGCTATTGATAACGGAATAAATAAAATGGTTCTGCCTAATATTGATAAAGAAAGCATTGAACTAATATTAAATTTAGCAAAAAAATATCCTTGCAATATTTATCCTCTTATTGGGCTTCATCCAACTCATGTTAAAGAAGACTATAAAGAACAACTTGATTTATTGTATAAATATCTTAATAAAGAAATTTTTAATGGAATAGGTGAAGTAGGAATTGATTTATATTGGGATAAAACCTTTTTTAATGAACAAAAAATTGCTTTTAAAGAACAAATTAAATGGTCTAAAGAACAAGAAATGCCTTTAATTATTCATTCAAGAAGTTCGTTTAATGAAATTTATGAAATAATTAAACAAGAACAAGATGGAAATTTATATGGTATATTTCATTGCTTTTCAGGAAATTGTGATGAAGCAGAAAAAATTATTGATTTAGGATTTCATCTTGGAATAGGAGGAGTTATTACATTTAAAAACAGCGGATTAGATATTGCAATTAAAAATATTGATTTAAAAAATATTGTTTTAGAAACAGACTCACCTTATTTGGCTCCAACTCCATTTAGAGGTCAAAGAAACGAAAGCTCTTATTTAAATATTATAGCTAATAAAATTGCAGAAGTTAAAAATATTGACTTAAATAAAGTAGTAGAAATTACAACTAACAACGCAAAACAAATATTTAATATAAAATAATAATGACAAAAAAGGCATCAATTTTAATTATATATACCGGTGGAACTATAGGTATGATAGAAGATTCGAAATCTAAAGCTTTAATACCTATGGATTTTAAACATATTGAATCTCATATACCAGAATTTTCTAAATTAAACTGTAAGATAAATACAATTTGTTTCGAAAAACCAATAGATTCTTCTGAAGTAACACCTGAAATTTGGATTAAGTTAGCAAATGTTATTAATGATAATTATTCTAAATACGATGGCTTTGTAATTTTGCACGGAACAGATACCATGTCTTATTCGGCATCAGCATTAAGTTTTATGTTAGAAAATCTTAATAAACCTATAATTTTCACAGGTTCTCAATTGCCATTAGGCATAATTAGAAACGATGGTCGCGAAAATTTAATTACTGCAATAGAATTAGCTTGTGCTAAAGAAAATGAAAAAGCAATAATTCCCGAAGTTTGTGTTTATTTCCAAAACAAACTATTTAGAGGAAACAGAACTCATAAAACAAATTCTGAAAATTTCGCAGCATTTCAATCGGCAAATTACCCTATGTTAGCAGAGGCAGGTGTTCATATTTATTATAATAAACCATACATTTTAAAGCAAACTAATAAAAAGTTTAATATAAACTGTAAACTAGATAATAATATTGCTATTTTGAAAATTTTCCCAGGAATACCTAAAACAGTTGTTAATTCAATATTAAACATAAAAAACTTAAAAGCTGTTATTTTAGAAACTTATGGTTCAGGCAATGCTATTACCGAAAAATGGTTTATTAATGAGCTTAAAACTGCTATAGATAAAGGGTTGTTTATTATAAATGTTTCGCAGTGCGAAGGAGGCAAAGTTGAACAAGGCAAATATGGAGCTAGTTACTTCTTGGCTCAAATAGGTGTAATTAGTGGAAAAGATATTACTGTTGAATCGGCAATAGCTAAAACTATGTACGTTTTGGGTCAAAATTATAATAAAGAAAAAACAGTTAAATTGCTTTCTGATTCATTAAGAGGCGAAATTAATTCTTAATATTTTATTTATTTTTATTTAAATTGCTTATTTTTATCATATTAACTTAAAACACACTATTATGAAAAAACTTTTTACTACATTTTTTACAATAATCCTTATTGCGGGTTCAATTAATTTAAATGCTCAAGATATTCCAAACGGAGATTTTGAAAATTGGACTACAGGAAAACCTACAGGTTGGGATGCTTCAAATATTTCGGCATTATCAGTAGTAACAGTAACTCAAGAAACATCAAATGCATATAGTAATACTAGTGCATGTAAAATTGAATCAGTTAGCAATATGTTTGCAGGAACAATTCCAGGGTTTATTACTTTAGGAGTTTTTGATATGGGAACACAATCAATAGAAGGCGGAATAGCATTTACATATCGTCCTACATCAATGAAAGGATATTACAAATATCAACCTGCATCAGGAGATCAAGCTTTTTTTGGTGTTGGTATTTCTAAATGGAATGGTACTTCTCGTGATACTATAGGACAAGGATATATAAATGTTTCTAGTGCGGCAAATACCTGGACTCCTTTTGAAGTTCCAATAGATTGGACTTCTGAAGAAAATCCAGATTCATTAAACATTATTATTTCATCTTCAGATATTATATCTGGAAATTATTCAGTAGGTAGCATCTTATGGATTGATGATATATCATTCGATTATACTCCATTAAATGTAAGTAAAATTGAAAAATCTTCAAATACTTTAAAAAACTATCCAAACCCATTTAATTATGAAACAAATATTTCGTTTATTTCTAATGGAAATCAAAAATATAATTTAACTGTTTATAATACTATTGGAAAAGCAGTTTATACCACTGTAATTTCTTCAAAATCAGGTGTAAATAATTATAAATTAAATGCATCTAATTTGCCAGCTGGATTATATATTTATAATTTAAGCGGAAATAATTTTAACCAAACTAATTCAATGATTATTAGTAAATAAAATTATTAAATAATATTTAAGAAAGGCTGTCAAATTTTGATGGCCTTTTTTTATTTCAGAAATTATAATTTAAAGAAAGGATATTCTAAGAACTTCTTATCTAAATTTACTCTTTGAGTAAATGAAATTCCTCTTAATAGTTCAGAAATAGATATTACTCCATTTTCATTTATATCGTTGGTATATTTTAACGCAGATATTAAACTTTCAAAAACATTTGTTTTAGTTGCAATAGCAAAACTGCCATTATTTTTAATGTAATAATAATAAACCCAATTTGCACAAAATTCGCGGTAATCTACATTTGATACTTCTTCGGGATAATCACTGTATTCTCGACTTAAATCTATAAATGATATAACTTTGCACGGCATATCTTGCAAGATGTTATAAAAGTTATCCATGTGAATGGCATCTTTAACAATGTTTTTTTTGCTAGTATTGCTTGATAAAAAATAATATCCAAAACTTTCGGCAATATAACTCGACATAATTATCCAAACTTCATCGTTAGATTTTATATTATTTCTTGTAGTTTTTATTGTATTAAAAATATTTCCTTTTGTAGAATTTGAACCACCTTCTAAATTAATAACTTTAACATCTTTAAAAAGTTTTCCTTTTTGACCTTTTAATAATGAAACTAATTTTTCGGAATTATAAATTGATAAATTTTCATTTAACTTATTGTCAACAAATAGGTTAACATTAATAACAAATACATATAAAGTTTTACTTTTATTGCTATTTGATAAATCAAAACAACTAATTTTTAAATCATCGGTTAATGCTATTTCAGTTGAATCTGAATTAACTGCCAATAATTTTATATTACAACTATCAGGCAATAAGATATTATATTTTACATCTATGCTTCCCTTTTGTTTTTTTATAATAGGGGTTGTCTTTTTATAAAGTTCGCCATTTATGTACAAGAAATATTTTGATAAAAGAGTGTCTTTAATTTTTGCTGTTAACTCAAAGTTTTTCTCATATACGGTTATATCGCTTTTTATTGGATTAAGCCATTCAATTAAATTTTTATCTTTTTGTATAACTTTTCTTGAATCTTTTTCAATCTCAGGTTTAACATAAAAAATATCCCGTTTTTCATTAATTTTAGGCTCATATAAAGGTGAAATATTTAAGAATTTTGTATCCCAAATATTAATTTTAGCATCATCACTTGAACTCGCTAAATATTTACCATTTGGACTAAAAACAACTTTTTTAACAGCATATACATGTCCTTTAAAAGTTTTTATCAACTGACCAGAATTTGCGTCCCATATTTTAACTGTTTTATCAATGCTTCCACTTGCAATATATTTACCATCAGGGCTATAACTAATACTATAAATGGTTTCTTTATGAGCATTTATTTTTAATTTTAAAGACCCACTATTAACATTCCATATTTTTATGGTATTATCCATTCCGGCTGTTGCAACATTATTTCCGTCGGGCGAAAAACAAACGGCTTCTATTGGTAAAGTATGGGCATCAATTTTATATATTACAGACCAATCTTTTGTGTTCCAAATAATAAGATTTCTATCAGAAGATACACTTGCTAATTTTGATCCATCTTTACTTAAATCAATATCTCTAACGCATTCACTATGCTGTGATAATTGTTTAAATTGTTTACCATCTTCTTTATACCAAATTTTTATTTTTTTATCGCAACTACATGATGCAATCATTCTGCCGTTTGGATGTGAAATAACTTTTCTTATTTCAGAAGTATGAGCATTTATTGTTTTAATAAGGTTTCCATTATTTAAATTCCAAATTCTAATATTTCCATCCCAACCGCCAGTTGTTAAAAATTTATCGTCTAAACTAAATGAAGAAGAAATATCACCATTTTCATTTTCTCTTATTACTCTTAAACACTGCCCATCATTAAGGTTCCATATTCTTATTGTTTTATCGGCTCCAATACTACTTAACAGTTCACCATCAGTGCTAAAGCTAATATTTATAACCGACTTTTCGTGACCTTGTAATGTCTTAACAGGTTTTTGTGCGTTTAAAACAATAAAATTAAAAAGTAATATATATATAAGAATGTGTTTCACTAAGTTTAAATTAAGATGTATTTTGTAAATATAAGAATTTTGAATAATCAAAAGTATTAAAACAATTAAAAAAAAGGGGCTAAAAAATAAGCCCCTTCAAAATTAACAGAATGTTTAAAAATTTATTTAAAACTTAACAATCTTTCTTGTAATATTATCAATTTTAACTATGTAAATACCTCTCGATAAATTATCTATATTAATAGAAGCATTCTCATATATTTGTTTTTCGAACAATAATTGTCCGCTTGTATCAAATAGATAAACAGTATTGTTTTTATTAGATGTATTTTTGATATAAATATTATTAGACGAATTATCTAGGTATACTTTAATATTTTCATCATTTATAACACTAACTAAAACAGGATTTCCTTCTTTATAAATATTTTCTTTAATGATTTTGTAATTAACATTATCAACTATTTGATTAGCAGTATTTATAATTACTTCGGCAGTATCAACTGTTGTCGAAAAAGGATATTCAACAACTACCTTATAAGTTCCTGAAGGAATATTAGTGAATGAATAAAAGTAAGTGCTATTTTCGTATTTATATGGTCTAACAAAAGCAATTAGTTGTGCCGGATTAGCATTATTATATAGCATAACTTGAACATTCATATAGTAACTAACACCAGGATTGAGTGCCGACTCAAGTTTTATTTCACCATTAATTTCAGAAGAACCAGCTGGAAGTAATACCTTCAATACAGTTATATCAATATTTTCTTTAGATTCATTTAAATCAACAGTATCAGCATTTGCCCAATCCGAAGGAGTACTGTATTTATAATAAGATAAAGTCAAGGTTGAATCATAAGGAATAGCTTGAACAATATATTCTCCGTGAGGTATGCTTGTTATTTCGTAATTGCCGTTAGTATCTAAAGCACCATACCCTTTAATTGCACCTATTTCAGCCTTATTAAGACTTAATAACTGGATAGAAGTATATAAGTTCGATTTTAAAGTATCTCCGTTTACCAAAACAGTTCCTTTTAATGAAGTTGTTTTGTTTGTTAAACGACATACATTATACTCCATAAAATCTGAATTAATACCAAAATAATCAACTGAATCAATTGCACAAATCGAAGCAAGCACTTTCCCATAATTATATTTTACATTACCGCTATCGGTTGATATTACCACTGTATTTCCAAAAAAACCAGAAGTAATAGAAGTTGTTGCAACTAAAGAATCACCCCATTCAAAAATTTTATTAGTGCCATAACTTTGACGTTGAACACTTAAATACATATTTGTAGTATCAACATTCCAATATGAAAAAGTTTGATGTTCAATTACATCTGGGTAACTAGTTGTTGCACCAAGAACTCGGCCCCAATTAAAGGCTCCGTCTTTTGATATTTTTGCAAATAATACTTGTGAAGCAGAAGCATGGTCGGTCCTTTTCGAAAAAGTATTTCCCATAAATGATATTTGTGTGCTTTTAAATCTTCCGGCGAAATATAAATCATCATTATCATCTTTTCTTATTTGTCTTAGCCTATCTTGATAATACATTGAGCTAGGCAAAGAATATCCCCAATCAAAATTACCATTTGCCGAATTTACTTTTGCTATAAAATTATTGTAATATAAGCCTCCATCAGAAGCAGGGAAAGTTCCACCAGGAGCTATAAACTGATTGTTATAATCGCCACATAAATATAAATTTCCATCATTTCGAACAATCATTTGAGATAATTGTTCGGTTCCTCTAAATAAATATGTTTTACCAAATTGTACATTACCGTCCGAATTAAGTTTATATAAAAATAAATCGGTGTAAGTATAGTCATATTCGTCTAAAATAGTATCGTTTTTAACAATAACACCATCAAAACTAATTTGTCCATAAATATATCCAATACCTCCAGCAATATAAAGATTATCAGAGTTATCTTTTGCAAAAGTTAAATTATACAATGAGGTGTTTTGAGTTAAATAACTACATTGTTTTGACCATTTTTTTGTGAAGTCTGAATTTAGTTTTGAAACAAAGAAAGGATATGAGTTTACGCTTCCTTTAATTATAGTATCATTATTTATAATTATATAAGGAGCGGTGAAGCTACCACAAAAATAAATTTCTCCATTAGGGCAGAAAATATGTTTTGGGCTATCAATATAATTTCTTGCGTTTCGGTCACCAACATAATAAAAATTTACATTTTCCCAAGTATCATTTTCTATATCATAAAAAGCAGAAAGGTAACCAGGTAAAGTATCAGTTCTAAAATCAAAAGTTTGATTTCCTATTGTAATGTTATTATTACTTGCTGAAAGGTATGCATAACCATAAACAAAAACACGCCCATCGCTAGTTAACTGTGTTTCTTGAATGCTAAATCTGTTTATGTCATCGCCTATTTCAGAAATTTTAATTATATCGCCTTTTTTTGCATCCCATAAAAATAATACTGAATTATCTCCTCTTGGAGAATAATTTCCAACAGGACTTGTAATATCTCCACTCATACTTACAACAGTAAAATATTTTCCATCACCATATTTTATAGGGCTAGTCATTTGAGTATAAGATAATTCGGTTCTAATATTTAAATTATACTGTTCTAGTAAATAATTTTTATTAGATAGTTCTGATTTCTGCGAAAAAGAAACTAATGTTATAAGTAAAAAAGAAAGTAGAAAAAATGTTTTCATAGTTGTAGAAGTTTAATTATTGTATTTTTTATAGTTAAAAGACTAATTTACAAAGCACAAAGGTATTATTTTTTTAATTTAATTCCATTAGCTAGCAAATAATTTTATTTATAAGAAGCTAATTATGTTAATGATTTTAAAGAAGTAATTTTATTAAGTGATTTTTTAATTTTGCGAATGTCTTATTGCATCAACAGGGTGTTTTTGTGATGCTTTTAGTGCAGGGAAAACACCCGAAATTATTCCGATTATTATTGAAAAGCCTAGTCCAAGAAATATATTTTCTAGAGTTAACGAGATATTAAAATCAAAACCTATACTAACAATCAATGTTGCAATGTAAACTAGAAATAAACCAATGATTCCGCCTAATAAGCACAAGAAAACAGCTTCGAATAAAAATTGGTATAAAATAAAACTGTTTTTTGCTCCCAATGCTTTTTGAATCCCTATTATAGTTGTTCTTTCGCTAACCGAAACATACATTATATTAGCTATTCCGAACCCTCCAATTAATAATGAAGCTAAACCAATAATAAATCCTGCAACTGAAATACTAGAAAAAACACCTTCGAAACCTGAGATAAGTAATTTGGTTTCGTTTATCGAAAAACTGTCTTCTTTAATAGGGTTAATTTTTCTATAATGTCTCAAAACTTTTCTTACTTCATCTATCATTTTTTGATTCGAATTTTTATCAATGCCTTTAATTGCTATTGATTGGTTTGTTTGGTCTCCTTCAATATCAACAAAATTTTTAGCGTAATTCAAAGTTATATAAACTTGATCGTCTGGGCTATTGCCCAGCTGCAAAATGTTTTCACCTTCTTCTAATATTGTCCCAATAATTAAAGTTTTTCGGCCATTAATTTTAATTTGCTTCCCAATAGGATTTATATTATCACCAAAAATGCTTTCGGCAATATTATGTCCAACTACTACATAATTGCAACTATGATTAAATTCGGAATTAGAAAAATACCTGCCTTCGTTAATGTTTATAGGAAAAATTTTGGTGTAATCATTTGAAATAAAAACAGTTGAAACATTTTCTAAAACAACGTTATCATAGCTTAAAGTTCCAAAAAAACCACCAAGATAGGCACAGTTCGAAATAGTTTTGCAGTTTTTATTAATAAACTCGAGTTCTTTAATTGTAGGTTCGGGGCGATTCATATATTTCCACCAAGGGTAATTTGATTCGAAACTCCATGGCCATTTTTGAACAAAAACAACATCTGAACCTAATGATGAAATGCTATTTTTTACCGATTTTTCTAGTGAATCAATTACAGTATAAATAGAAATAATTGCTAAAATGCCTATTGTAACACCAAGAAGTGATAAAAAAGTTCTTAACTTATTTGTTTTAATAGCATTATAAGCAAAGTTAAAACTCTCTTTTATTAAAAATAATGTTGTTTTGTTAAACATTAAAATTGTTGTTATTTTATTAAGTAAATATACAAAAACAATAGTGTCAAAAGTTAAATAAGTAAACTTATTTTAATTACGAAACATCAATTACGAAATGCTACAGAGCAAAAATATTTTAATACAAAAATTAATAAGCTCTTTCGTTTTTACCTTCAATAAAATTAATAAAAGATTTATTTACAACCTTATAGCCTCCAGGAGTTGGATAATTTCCAGTAAAATACCAATCACCTGTATTATTTGGTATGGCAGAATGCAAATCTTCTATTGTTTGAAAAATAACTTCTAATTCAGCGTTAAAATTTTTAGGTGTAATTAGAGTTGCAATTTTTGCCGATATTTGCTGTGCGGTAAAAGGTTTATAAATGTCTTTTACATAGTTTTTAATTTGTTCTTTTGGTAAATTTTCTTGTTTCTTACAATTATTATAAACTTTATTAATAATATCTTCCATATTATTTTCTTTTAAAAGGCTAATAGTTGCCTGAAATGCGATAAAATCGCCTAGTTTAGCCATATCAATACCATAACAATCGGGATATCTGATTTGAGGAGCCGATGAAACAATAATAATTTTTTTAGGACCAAGTCGGTCTAACATTTTTAAAATACTTTGTTTTAAGGTAGTTCCCCTAACAATAGAATCATCAAAAGCGACTAAAGTATCTTTGCCTTTTTTTATTGAACCATATGTTATATCATAAACATGAGAAACCAAGTCGTCACGGTCATTATCTTGAGTAATAAAAGTTCTAAGCTTTACATCTTTAACCGCAATTTTCTCGATACGTGGATAAATATTTAAAATTTTATTTAATTTATCTTTTGTTATATCATTATTTAAAGCAAGTATTTGTCTCTGTTTTATCTGAGTAGTATATTTAAATAAAGCTTCGCCTAATCCGAAAAAAGCATCTTGAGCTGTATTTGGGATATAAGAAAAAACTGTATTTTTTAAATCATAATCTATCGACTTTAATATTTGATTGGTAATGCGATGACCCAAAGCTTTTCTTTCTTTATAAATTTCGGCATCGGTACCTCTCGAAAAATATATTCTTTCGAAAGAACAAGCTTTTTTCTCAAGAGGAGTACAAAAATTATCAATTAAAATTTCACCATTTTGTTTAATAACTATAGCCTGACCATTTTCAACTTCTTTTACCTTTTCATACGGCACCTTAAAAGCTGTTTGTATGGCAGGTCTTTCACTTGTAGCTACAAATATTTCATCATCATAATAATAATATGCAGGTCTAATTCCATTAGGGTCTCTCATTATAAAAGCATCTCCGTGACCCAATAAACCACCAATTACATATCCGCCATCCCAATTTTCGGCCGACTTTTTAAGTATGTGATGTAAGTCAATATTTTGTGCTATTAATTCAGATATTTCTTTATTTGAATAACCTTCGGATTTATATTTAATAAATAATTTTTCGTTTTCAACATTAATAAAGTGAGCAATTTTTTCTAAAATTGTAATTGTATCTCTTTTTTCACGAGGAAACATTCCTAGTCGTTCAACTAAGAATGTAAATAATTCATCAACATTAGTCATATTAAAATTTCCGGCTAATGCTAAAGTTTTGGTTTTCCAGTTGTTTTCAATTAAAAATGGATGGCAACTTTCGATATTATTCTTCCCATAAGTACCATATCTTAAATGACCAAGAAGTAGTTCTCCGGCAAAAGGAATATTATTTTTCACAAAATTTTCATCATAAACCAATCTTTTATTATTTTCATAATGTTTGAAATAGGCATAATTAATTTTTGTAAAAATATCTTTAATAGCCGAATTGGTATTAGAGCGTTCTCTTTCAAGATAATGATTTCCGGGCTTCATATTAAGTTTAATAGACGCCAAACCTGCTCCATCTTGACCTCTATTATGTTGCTTTTGCATTAATAAATACATTTTATTTGTCCCATAAAGAGGCGTTCCGTATTTATTAATGTAATAATCAAGAGGTTTTAATAATCTTAATAAAGCAATACCGCACTCATGATGAATTTGTTCGCTCATGTTTTTTTAATGTTTAATTATTAAGCAAAAAAAAAGGTCGGTTTTTAAAAACCGACCTTTTAAAATTTATAAATTTTTCTTTAAAATGCTAACAGTATCCTGAGCAATAACAAGTTCTTCATTAGTTGGAACAACTAATACTTTAACTTTTGAGTCAGGAAGAGTTAAGTCTGCATATTTAGCTTGAACAGAATTAACTAGTTCTTTATTAAGGTTAATACCTAAAAATTCTAATCCATTAAGGATATCATTTCTAGTAATAATATGGTTTTCGCCAACACCACCTGTTAATACGATAACATCAACACCGCCCATAGCAGCAGCATAAGCACCAATATATTTTTTTATTCTATAAGCATACATTTTAAGAGCTAAAGAAGCTTTTTCATTGCCTTCTTCAGAAGCTTTTTGTAAATCTCTCATATCAGAAGAAACGCCAGAAATACCAACTACACCACATTTTTTATTAATTAATTGATTAGTAGCATTTAAATCTAAATTTTCTTTTTCCATGATATAAAGCATAGCACCTAAGTCTAAATCACCAACTCTTGTTCCCATCATTAAGCCTTCAACAGGAGTTAAACCCATAGAAGTATCTAATGATTTACCATTTTTAATAGCAGCAATTGAAGCTCCGTTTCCTAAATGGCAAGTAATAATTTTTAAATCATTATAATTTCTTCCTAAGTTTTTAGCAGCTGTTTCAGAAACATATTTGTGGCTTGAACCGTGGAAACCGTATCTTCTTATTTTATATTTATCATATAATTCATAAGGAAGAGCGTACATATAAGAATAATCTGGCATTGTTTGATGGAAAGCAGTATCAAAAACTCCACATTGAGATACATTAGGCAATAGTTTTTGCATTGCATAAATACCTTTTAAGTTAGCAGGGTTGTGAAGAGGAGCTAAAGGTACACATTCTTCCATTTTATCAATAATTTCTTGAGTAATTAGAACCGAACCACTAAATTTTTCACCACCGTGAACAACTCTGTGACCAACTGCAACTATTTCAGAAATACTAGAAAGAACACCATGATTTGAATCTAATAAAGCTTTTAAAATAAGGTCAATTCCAACAGTATGGTCAGGGATATCACTTGTTTGACAATATTTATCTTTATTTTTAGGAGAGTGAACTAATTCGCCATCTTTTAACCCAATTCTTTCAACTAACCCTTTTGCTAAAACTTCAGCATCATTGCTCATGTCAAATAATTGGTATTTAATTGAAGAGCTTCCGCAATTTAGAACTAAAACTTTCATTTTTTATATTTATTTTTATTGTTTATAAAATAAGTTACATATTAAAAACCTGCTGCCTGATTAGCAGTTATTGCTACTAAATTAACGATGTCATTTACCGAACAACCTCTAGATAAATCGTTAATAGGAGCAGCTAAGCCTTGTAAAATAGGACCAATAGCTTCGGCACCAGCTAAGCGTTGAACAAGTTTGTAAGAAATATTACCTGATTGCATATTTGGAAAAACAAGAACATTGGCATTGCCTGCAATAGGACTTCCAGGGCATTTTAATTTTCCAACAGCTTCAACTAAAGCGGCATCAACTTGCATTTCACCATCTATTAATAATTCAGGATCATATTCTTTTGCCATTTGAGTAGCTCGTTTAACTGTATCACACATTTCGTGAATAGCACTTCCTTTTGTAGAAAAGCTTAACATTGCAACTCTTGGTTTTAAACCTGCTATAACTCTAGCTGTATTAGCTGAAGTAATAGCTATTTCTGCAAGTTCTCTGTCAGATAAAACAGGGTTAACTGCACAATCTGCAAAAACCAATATACCATCATCTCCTAAAGTTTTATCTTCAAAAAGCATAATAAAAGCACCAGAAACAACGCTTATATTAGGTAAAGTTTTAATTATTTGAAAGGCCGGGCGTAAAACATTACCAGTTGCATTTATTGCCCCAGCAACTTCTCCGTCTGCATCGCCCATTTTAATCATCATTACTCCTAAATACAGTGGGTTTTCAAGCAATTTTACAGCTTGTTCAATTGATAACCCTTTATGTTTTCTTATTTCAGCTAATTCTTTTGCATACTCTGCCTTTTTATTATAAACTAAAGGGTCAATAATAGTAGCTTTTGAAATATGCTCCATGTTTAAATCTTTTGCTTTCTTATTAATAACATCTGGGTTACCTAATAAAATAATTTGAGCTATTTTTTGATCTAAAATAATGTTTGCTGCAATAAGAGTTCTTTCTTCTTCCCCTTCTGGTAGCACAATGCGTTTATTTAAATTAATGGCATTTGCTTTAATTTTATCTAGTAAATTCATTATATATATTGTGTTAATTTTTGAGTTATTTTTGTAAGAGCATAAAATTAGAAAAAAACTTTATAATAAAGAATGAAAAAAACTTTTTTTATTTTCGATTTTTTTCGAGAGTATTTCAAAATTAAAACATAGAAAAAAGCATCCTTTATTTTTTCTTTATGTGATTTTCAGAAGATTTTATAAATTTTGCTGTTTAATAGCAATTTATTTTAACTTTATTAGCTCGTTTATAGTGGGTTAGGACAAATATATAAAATAACAGTTTTTTAAAAACTAACTAGCCCAATCATCTCGGTCTAAACTTCTGTAATTAATAGCTTCTGAAATGTGAATGGTGCTAATTTTTTCAGAATTATCTAAATCGGCGATAGTTCTGCTTACTTTTAAAATTCGGTCATAAGCACGAGCAGAAAGGCCAAGCCTCTCCATCGCAGTTTTTAATAAAGTAGAACAAGTATCATCTAATTCACAATGTTTTTTCGATAATTTTGATGACATTTGTGCATTGCAATGAATTTCTTTGAAATCTGAAAATCTTTTTTGTTGAACTTTCCGTGCATTTATAACTCTTTCTCTTATTTCATAACTTTTTTCAGAAGTTCTCTTTATCGACAATTCCGAAAATGAAACAGGTGTTACTTCAACATGAATATCTATTCTGTCGAGCAAAGGCCCTGATATTTTATTCAAATATTTTTGAACGGCTCCAGGAGGGCAAACACATTTTTTATCGGGGTGATTGTAATAGCCACATGGGCAAGGATTCATAGATGCTATAAGCATAAATGAGGCAGGATATTGAGCCGTAAATTTAGCTCTAGAAATAGTTACAATTCTATCTTCTAAAGGTTGTCTCATAACCTCTAAAGAAGTTCGTTTAAACTCAGGCAATTCATCTAAGAACAAAACGCCATTATGAGCTAATGAAATTTCGCCAGGTTGAGGATAACTGCCCCCACCAACCAAGGCAACATCTGAAATAGTATGATGCGGCGATCTAAAAGGCCTAAATGTAATTAATGAATTATTCTTTTTTAGTTTTCCAGATACCGAATGAATTTTAGTTGTTTCTAATGCTTCGTCAATAGATAAAGGAGGCAAAATGCTTGGAATTCGTTTTGCCAACATGGTTTTACCGGCACCTGGAGGACCAACTAAAATAACATTATGCCCTCCGGCGGCGGCAATTTCTAATGCTCTCTTGATATTCTCTTGTCCTTTAACATCGCAAAAATCTAAGTCTAAATTTGTATCGTTTCTAAGAAAAGCTGCATTAATATCAACTTCTGTTTTTAAAATTTCACATTCTTCGTTAAAAAAGTCAATAACTTCTTTAATATTTTTTACTCCGTAAACATTTAAATTATTTACGATGGCCGCTTCTTCAGCATTCTCAATTGGCAAGATAAATCCTTTAAAATTTTCATGTAATGCATTAATTGCTATTGGCAAAGCTCCTTTAATTGGCTGAAGAGAGCCATCTAATGAAAGTTCTCCCATAATTATATATTTATCAACTTCTTCTGACTTAATTTGACCTGAAGCTGCAAGTATTCCAACGGCTATGCTTAAGTCATATGCTGAACCTTCTTTTCTGATATCGGCAGGGGCCATATTAATAATAATTTTTTTGCCGGGTATTTTGTAGCCATTATTTCTAAGTGCAGCCTCAATTCTCTGATGGCTCTCTTTTACTGCACTGTCAGGCAAACCTACCATCATAAAATTTACACCATTATCGATATTTACCTCAATAGTAATAGTAACAGCATCAATGCCTTGCACTGCACTGCCATAAGTTTTTACCAACATATTTAAAATTTACTTGTTTTTTCTAATCAAGTATAAAAGGTATATCGCCTATTTTTTCGTTCTTATGAAAAATAATTAATCGATAACTGCCAGAAACCAAAATGTTTTTAATATCCCAATAAACATTGTAAGTTGATTGACTATCAAAATTAAGAACAACCTTTTTAGAATAATAAACAGAACTTCCTTTTTTGTCAATCGAATATTCATTATACTCTCCTGCCGACAATGTGGTTCCATCTGGTTTTAAAAGTTTTAGAAATAGCTCTTTTTGACCTTTGTCAATAAGCTGATTGTTCTTATTTATTAAAAACGATATTTTAATTTTTTCTACTTTTCTTGCTAATAATGTTTCAAACTCTTTTTCAGAACGATTGTAAATACCTTTTATAGTTATATCATTTATAAAATTTCTTTTTCCATATTCAACTTTCTCTGATAATATCTTGTTTTTTGATTCTAAATTTAAATTTATTTCTTTAGTTGTTTTAATAATTTCTTTAGTTTGTTCGTTTTGAGAAATTAACTCCTGATTAATAGTAAATACCGAATCTAAACTATGCAATAGCTTTTCTTTAACTACTTTCATCGAATCAAGTTTTTTCTGAAACTTTCTAAGTTCGATCTCTGTTAATTTCTCCTTTTTAATTTCTTTAATAATAATCTCAATATTTTCTTGTTCTTTTTTAATGCTTTTCTTTATTTTCTTGTTTTCAACCTTAATGTTTTCATAGTCTTTATGCAAAGTAATATATTGTTTTTGCAATGTTTCTCTACTATTTCCAGCTAAAGCTATATTTTCTTTGATAGTATTAATTTTTTTATTCTGACTATAATATAAACCCGCCATAAAAACTATAAAAACTAATATTATAAATATTAAGACAGATGCCGTTTTTTTGTCATTTTCTCTCATTTCATTTTATTTTAAAAATATCAAAAACAAAATATTTTGATTTAAGTTTCCGAAATTAATAATTATTTATAATCAATATTATAAAAACAAAATAAAAATAAAAAAATAACCATTACGCAAAAATATATAAATATTTCATATAATATTAATTTATTCTTATATTTGTTTGTAAAATTATTTAAAATGGTAAAAAGCTTCATTTCATTATTTTATCCTAATATTTGTTTTACTTGTAATAATGCTTTATTATACAATGAAAAAATTATTTGTACTAAATGTATTCTGCAACTTCCCAAAACAAATTTTCATAAAGAAAAAGATAATCCTGTAAACACATTATTTTGGGGTAGAATAAATATTGAAGCGGCCACGGCTTTATATTTTTATAATAAAAAAATAAAAATTCAGAAATTATTACATAATTTGAAATATAAAAACAAACCTGAAATAGGAGTTTTTTTAGGAAAATTATTAGGTAATGAAATAAAAGATATATCGCCTTATAATAATTGCGATATTATAATTCCGGTTCCTTTACATAAAAAACGAATTAAAACTAGAGGATACAATCAAAGTGCTATGATAGCCCAAGGGTTATCCGAAGTTTTAAAAATAGAATATAATGATAATATCTTAAAAAGAACTGTTTATACAAAAACACAGACGTATAAAAACAAAGAAAAAAGATGGCTAAATGTTAAAGATGCTTTTAATTTTAATGAAAAAATAAATATTGAAGGCAAAAATATATTATTGGTAGATGATGTTATAACAACTGGGGCAACATTAGAAGCTTGTGCAAAATTGCTATTAAATCAAAATTGTAAAGTTTCAATTGTATCATTAGCATTTGTGAAAATTTAAAAACAGAAATTTTCACAACAGTGTCGAGAAAATGGCAAATCACACATAAAATTTTATAGAAATCTTTCGTGCCTAAAGGCACTTACTTTGTTTTAATTAAATTATTTTTTCTATTTTGATAAAAGTTTTTAATCATCGTTGCCTTCGACAAGCTCAGGCAACTAGTCAGACGAGTTGGTTGAGCATACCGAAGGCAACGATTCCTCCAAGTTGGTTGAGCTTGCCGAAACCAACTTTCTATAATTTTTTGCAAGGTCGCTGAGCTTGTCGAAGCGACCGTTTATTAAAGCTTCTTTCTTTTCCCTTCTCCATCCTTGAACCTGTTTTTCCCTATAAAAAGCTTCATCAATCCTATTAAATTCTTCAAAATATACTAATGTAACTGGTAGTCTTTTTTTTGTGTGATTTGCTCCTTCTCCATCCTGATGTTGAGCTAGACGACGTTCTAAATTTTTTGTGCTACCAGTATAATAACTATTATCAGCACATTTTAATATATACATGAAACCTTTAGACATATTTTTAATTTAAGGGGTTTAAATATCATCGTTGCCTTCGACAAGCTCAGGCAACGAGTCCGAGTTGCCTGAGCACGCCGAAGGCAACTTCTCGGTTACTATTCATTAAAAGCATACCAACAAAAATATAAAAAAGTTAATATTATTAATCATTATTAATTAAAAATAAGCATTTAAATATACTTTAAGGACTTTGTTTTATGTTTAATATTTGTTATTATAAAGCAAAGTAAAATAAGTAAAACAGAAAGATTACACTATTTTTTGCTCCATAAATTAATCTTGTCAAAGTATAATTTAAGTTTTCATGCAAATGAATACAATTTCAATACTTTTATATATTTTTGCATAAATTATTAATAATGCTTAGTATAGGGTTAGATATTGGTTCTACAACAGCAAAAATAGCTGTAATAGATAAAAACAATGAATTAATTTTTTCAAAATACCTCAGGCATAACGCCAAAATTCATACTACTGTTTTATCTATTCTTAAGGAAGCAGAAGATATTTTAATTAATAATGAGATCAGTTTTTTAATTACAGGCTCGGCCGGATTAGGTTTTTCTGAATCTTGTAAAATACCTTTTATTCAAGAAATAATAGCATCTTCTGAATTCATTTATCGCTTTTATCCCGAAACAAAAACTCTAATTGATATTGGTGGCGAGGATTCAAAAATGATTTTCTTTAATGATAAAAAATTACCTGATATAAGAATGAACGGCAATTGTGCCGGAGGAACAGGTTCTTTTATCGACCAAATGGCATTGTTACTTAATGTTAGTAATTATGAACTTAATGAATTAGCTGAAAACCACACTCATATATATCCAATTGCTTCTCGTTGTGGTGTTTTTGCTAAAACAGATGTGCAAAATCTTTTAAGTAAAGATATTCCTAAAGAAGATATTGTTGCTTCAATTTTTCATTCCTTGGCAATTCAAATTCTGAATACATTAGCAAGAGGGTCTGTTGTTATTCCAAAAGTAGCATTCTCAGGAGGTCCTTTCACCTTTTTACCTATGCTCAAAAGCATTTTTAAAAAAACTTTTAATTTATTAGATGAAGATGTAATTAATATTAAAAATTCGGAATTAATACCTGCTTATGGTGCAGCAATTACTAGTAAAAACAATAAATTAATTACTAATTATTCTTCGTTGGTTAATATTTTCGAGAAATTAATAGATGAAGAAATTTATTCAACAAAACGTATTGAGCCACTTTTTATCGATAATAATGATTATTTGAATTGGGAGAAAAATTTGAACATTATCAATATTAAGAAGATTAACATAAATGAATATGATTCAAATATTTGTTTTTTAGGTATTGACTCAGGTTCAACTACTACAAAATTTGTTGTTTTAGGTTTTAATAATGAATTGTTATTCGAATATTATGTTAATAATAATGGCAATCCTTTGCTGGCAGTAAAAAATGGATTAACCCAATTTTATGAATTAATTAAAGAAAAAGAGTTAAACATAGCATATAGTACCGTTACAGGATATGGTGAAGAATTAATAAAAATTGCTTTTAATTTAGACAAAGGAATTGTTGAAACCATTGCTCATTATTCTGCTTCATTATTTTGTGATAAAAAAGTATCGTTTATTCTCGATATTGGTGGGCAAGACATGAAAGCAATTTTTATTCAAAATGGTATAATTAATAGAATTGAATTAAACGAATCGTGTTCTTCGGGTTGTGGTACTTTTATCGAATCTTTTGGCAATTCATTAGGATACAATATTAATGAATTTAGTAAAAAAGCTATTGAATCTCAAAGTCCTTTTGACCTTGGAACAAGATGCACCGTATTTATGAATTCGAAAGTAAAGCAAGCCATAAGAGAAAACTCTACTATTGAAGATATTTCAGCGGGGCTTTCTTATTCGGTTATTAAAAATAGCATGAACAAAGTTTTAAGAATGGTTAATTTTAATGAACTTGGAGACAATATAATTCTGCAAGGGGGAACATTTAAAAACTATTCTATAATAAGAGCTTTTGAAAAAATTACAAATAAAAAAATTATTACAACCAATATTCCTCAACTTATGGGTGCTTTTGGTGCGGCACTTATATCTAAAAACGAATATTTTAAACTAGCCGAAAAAAACAATTATCAACGCAATCAAATAAAAATTTCTGATTTTAAAAAAACCACATTATTATGTAATGGGTGTGATAATAATTGTTTAATTAATAAGTTTCATTTCGATAATAATAAAAATTATTTTTCTGGAAACAGATGTGAAAAGATATATTCTAATTCGCAAAACACTCAAGAGAAAGGTATTAATTTAGTTGATTATAAGATAAATACAATTTTCAATAGACCACTAAAATCCGAAAAAACTAATAATATAAAAATAGGCATTCCAAGAGTTCTTAATATTTATGAGAATTATCCTTTTTGGAATAAACTCTTTGTTGAATGTGGTTTCGAAATTATTTTATCTTCTATTTCAACAATAAAACTATATAATAAAGGTGCCGGAAGTATTATGTCTGATAATATTTGTTTTCCGGCAAAGCTTTCTAACGGACATATTATTGACCTTATTGAGAAAAAAGTTGATCGAATTTTTTATCCATCGGTAATTTATGAGACAAAAGAAAATGAACATTCAATAAATTCTTTTAATTGTCCTATTATTAGTGGCTATCCCGAAGTTATCGAAAGTTCAATAGATTCTTTTAATAATAATAAAATTGCATTTGATAAACCAATTATTAATTTTTATGATAAGAAATTATTATTTAAAGCTTGTAATGCTTATCTGCAAAGTTTAGGAATAGATAAAAAAACAATAAATAACGCTTTTAAGAAAGCACTTGAAGAGCATTTGAAATTTAAAAAACTTTTAAAAGAAGAAGCTAAAGCATTAATTACCAATGCAATAGAAAAAAATAAATTACTATTTGTTTTAGCCGGAAGGCCATATCATATTGACCCTCTTATAAATCATAAAATACCAGAAATACTCCAAGATTTTGGCGTAGATATTATAACCGAAGATATGGTTCCTTATGAAATGATTTCGGAAATTAAAAAATTAAATGTGCTTTCACAATGGGAATATCCTAATAGAATTTATAATGCAGCTATTTGGGTTTCGCAACAAAAAAACAATATTCAGTTTGTTGAATTAAACTCATTTGGATGTGGTCCTGATGCTATTGTTATTGATGAATCAAAAAACATTTTAATTAATAGTGGAAAAACTCATACTTTAATAAGAATTGATGAAATAACAAGTTCAGGAGCAATAAAATTAAGATTACGTTCTTTAATTGAGTCAATAAAATTGGGAAATAATGTTTTTAATAAAAAGATCCAACCCGAATTTCCGGCTTTTGAGAAAAAAGATAAAAACAAAACAATTTTAGCCCCTCTTTTTTCTGACATATATTCACAATTTTTACCGTCATTATTTAAATTATCGGGATATAACTTAAAAAACCTTCCTTTACCAGATAAAAGTTCGGTTGAATATGGATTAAAACATGCGAATAATGAAATTTGTTATCCAGCTACAATAATAGTTGGCGACATAATGAAAGCTTTAGAATCGGGTAAATATAACCGAAACGAGATAGCTATTGGAATAACTCAAACAGGAGGACAATGCAGAGCCTCAAGTTATTTGTCGTTAATTAAAAAAGCAATGATAAATGCAGGATATAATGATATTCCAATTGTTTCGGTTTCATCATCCTCATCTTATTTTAGTGCATTACATAATCAGCCCGGCTTTAAATTAAAATGGAAAAAAATAATGAAAATAACTTTTGTTTCGGCATTATTTGCCGACTCAATAGCAAAAATGTATTATTCAACTGTTGTTCGAGAAAAAAATGCGGGAGAATCGTTAAAGGCATTAAATCTATTTATAGCTAAAGCAAATGAAATAATCATTCAAAATAATTCAAAATCAATATTAAAACTATTGTCAGAAGCTGTTATCGCTTTTAATAAAATTGATATTATTGAGAGTAATCCACCTAAAATTGGTGTTGTTGGTGAAATATATATAAAATATAATTCTTTTGGACATCAAAACATTTTAGATTGGCTTATATCTCAAAAAATTGAAGTTGTTGTTACACCTATCTCCGATTTTTTTATTCAAGATTTTGTAAATATTAAGGTTAATAAAGAAAAATTTCTTACAAATAAAAAAATGCCTTCATTCATAATTACTTTTATTCAAAAGTATGCTAACAATTTGATGAAAAAGATTGAAGCAATTAATTCTGAATACAGATTTTATACACCTTTACACAACATTAACGATTTATCGGTGAAGGCATCAAAAATACTCGATTTGTCAAATCAGTTCGGAGAAGGATGGTTAATACCTGCTGAAATAAGTGCTATGTATGAAGAAGGGATAAGAAATGTTATTAGTTTACAACCTTTTGGGTGCATTGCAAATCAAATAGTTTCAAAAGGAATTGAGCAAAAAATTAAAAAATTATATCCCGATATTAATTTATTGTATTTGGACTTTGATGCAGGAACAAGTGAAATTAATTCAATAAACCGATTGCATTTTATGATAAAAAATTAATGCATTGTATCTAGAATATTTGGTAAAGGTAAATGAAGCTTCGTATATAAAATGATTTAAAAATTTGGAAATACACACTTTTTTAAACATTACCTATTAATTTACAGACTTAAGCCTAGTAAGAGTGAATATCATTAATACATTAAAAAGCATATTAATTATTAAATAATGTAAGTTAAATCCATTTTTTATAAATGGGAAAAATAACAAATACATATTTATAAAATTTCCTATATATATTAATAATGAAACAATAAAAACAATAGAAATATTACTCCTTATTTTATTACTTAATAACATTAAAACAGGAACAATGAAATTTAAAAATATTAAACAATAATTAAAATTTTTATTTATTCCGGTGAAAATAATTTTGTAGAACCAATAGTCGGCTTCGGTTTTATTATACCATTGAATTATAAATTGTGAAAACCACAAGTAAAACCAAAATATTACAATAAAAAACAAGAACCTCGACAGCAAAATAGAACTGTTTTTAAGTATTTGTTTGTCTGATTGTTTATTGTAAATAAAATAAATAATTGCAATAAAAGATAAAGAACAAAGAAAACCACTGGTAAAAATATACCAACCCCAAACAGAGCTAAACCAGTTTTCGTATATTGAAATAATCCAATCCCACGAAGCAAAAGTAATAGTTGATATTAAAATAATAATAGCTCTTATTGATACTTTTCTTAAATGTAAATATTCGTTGTTTTTATTGTAAACAACGGTTCTTAAAATATAAAACCAAAATAAAAAATAACAAAATGTTTTTAAAAGAATAGCGTTTTTAGAAAAGTAAAAATATTTAAAATCATAAATAATATTAAACACTGGAACATTTTCATATTTGTCCCAAGGATAAACAGCGTTTGAGCCAAAAATAAAAGAAGTAAATAAAATAATGAAAGAAGGAATTATTAATAAACTAATATGTTTTGCAGTTACTAATAAAGAATTTTCTTTTGATAAAGAAAAAATATTAGATAATGAAATAAAAAATAAGGCACCTAAAGAAATTAATGTAAAAAAGATTCCATTAAAAATTAATGTTGCCCATAAATAATTTAAATTAAAATCAATTGCTAAAGCCCCTAATAAAGAAGTAAATAGTACCAAAATAAAGAGCAAGTTTTTATTAAATTTTAAATTCATTGTTAAATCTATTTTTTTCAAAGGTAAAAATATTTAATTTTACTTTATTAAAATACCAATATACAAATGATAACATCTGAAAATTTAAAAGAGTTAATTAAGCGTAAAGATGCTCTGAGGAGGCATCTTTGATATTGATAAAAAATTAAAAATAATTGAAGAAAAAGAAGAAGAGAGTTTAAAAAAAGAATTTTGGAATAATACTCAAAAAGCAGAAGAGTTTTTAAAAGAATTAAATGTGTTTAAATCTTGGACAAAAAGTTATTTAAACATTGAACAAGAGGTTGAAGAATTAACCATAATTTTTGATTTTTATAAAGCAAACGAAGCAAGCGAAGAAGAAGTTGATGAGCAATACAATAAAGCATTACTTAATATCGAAAGTTTAGAATTTAAGAATATGCTTAGTCGCAAAGAAGATTCGCTAAGTGCAATGTTAAAAATTTCGCCTGGAGCAGGTGGCACCGAAAGCAATGATTGGGCCGAAATGCTCATGAGAATGTATATTTTATGGGGCGGAAAAAATAACTTTAAAGTTATTGAAGTTGATTATCAAGAAGGTGATTCAGCCGGAATAAAATCGGTTACTTTAGAATTTGAAGGTGCTTTTGCCTACGGGTATCTTAAAGGCGAAACAGGCGTTCATAGATTAGTTCGAATATCACCTTTTGATGCGTCTAATAAAAGACATACTTCATTTGCTTCTGTTTATGTTTATCCCGTAATTGATGATACAATAAATATTGAAATTAACCCTGCAGATATTAGTTGGGACACATATAGAGCTTCTGGGGCAGGTGGTCAAAATGTAAATAAAGTTGAAACAGCCGTAAGATTAAAACATGCTCCTTCGGGAATTATTGTTGAGTGTCAGCAAGAACGTTCGCAACACCGAAATAGAGAAAAAGCTTTGCAAATGTTGAAATCGCAACTTTATGAATTGGAGTTAAGAAAAAAACAAGAGAAAGTAGCTGCAGAAGAAGCTAAAAAGAAGAAAATTGAGTGGGGTTCACAAATAAGAAACTATGTTATGCACCCATATAAATTGGTTAAAGATCTTAGAACAAACTTTGAAACAGGAAATGTTCAGGCAGTAATGGACGGAGAACTAAACGCTTTTATTAAAGAATATTTAATGCAATTTGGCAGTAATTAAAATTTTAAAATTATGACAAAATATCGTATAGAAAAAGATACAATGGGCGAAATAAATGTTCCAAATGATAAATATTGGGGAGCTCAAACACAACGCTCATTAGAAAATTTCAAGATAGGTAATCAAAAAATGCCCGATGAAATAATTTATGCATTCGCAATACTTAAAAAAGCAGCAGCTTTAACTAATACACAACTTAATGTTTTAAGTAAAGAAAAGTCAGAAATTATTGCAAAAATATGTGATGAAATATTAAAAGGAGAATTATCAGAACATTTTCCTTTGGTAGTTTGGCAAACAGGTTCAGGAACTCAGTCGAATATGAATATTAATGAAGTAATTTCGAACAGAGCTCATGTTTTATTAGGAAATAAATTAGGAGAAGGAAATACTTTAATCCATCCAAATGATGATGTAAATAAATCACAATCATCAAATGATACATTTCCTACAGCTATGCACATAGCAGCGTATGAAAAAATTATTAAAGTAACCACACCAGGATTAGAAAAATTAAAAAATACTCTCTCAAAAAAATCGAATGATTTTAATAAAATAGTTAAAATCGGAAGAACTCATTTAATGGATGCAACACCATTAACATTAGGTCAAGAGTTTTCGGGTTATGTTGCCCAAATTGATTATGGAATAAAAGCTTTAAAAAATACATTGCCACATCTTTCAGAACTTGCTTTAGGTGGTACTGCTGTTGGAACAGGAATTAATACACCCAAAGGTTATTCGGAATTAGTTGCCGAAAAAATATCTGAAATTACAGGATTACCTTTTAAAACAGCACCTAATAAATTTGAATCATTAGCTTCGCATGATGCTATCGTTGAAACATCAGGAGCATTAAAACAAATTGCAGTAAGTTTAATGAAAATAGCAAATGATATAAGATTATTAGGTTCAGGCCCAAGGTGTGGTATCGGAGAATTATTACTTCCTGAAAACGAACCTGGTTCTTCAATTATGCCTGGTAAAGTTAATCCAACACAATCAGAAGCATTAACTATGGTTTGTGCTCAGGTTATTGGAAATGATACAGCAATAACTATTGGTGGCATGAACGGTCATTTTGAACTAAATGTTTTTAAACCAGTAATGATATATAATTTATTAAATTCGGCTCAATTAATTGGCGATGCATGTGTTTCGTTTAATGATAATTGTGCAGTAGGATTAGAGCCAAATTTATTTGCTATAAAAAATAATTTAGAAAACTCATTAATGTTGGTTACTGCTTTAAATACTCATATTGGATATGAAAAATCGGCTCAAATAGCTAAAAAAGCACATAAAGAAAACAAAACTTTAAGAGAATCTGCTATAGAATTAGGGTATGTAACCGATGAACAATTTACTAAATGGGTTAATCCCGAAAATATGATTTAAGGTTAAGAAACATTATGTTTATAGGTCTATTATTTTTCGATTGATTTTCGAAAATCATAAACTTTTTACGAAAAGTATTCCTTGATCATTTCAGTTCTTTCAGTTTTTTATTTCTAATTAATGATTTCATTTGTGTTATAGCTATTTTATTTAATTGAACGAGTCGCTCGCTTTGTGCTAAACCTTGATGTATAAGTACAGCATTTATACTTTCTAAATTTGATAAAACAACTAACTGTTCAATTGTTGCCATATCCCTTATATTTCCAATAGTATCTGGAAATTCAATCCGCCATTGTAATGAAGTTTTCCCAAACAAGGCAACATTTAGTAAATCTGCTTCATTGGCATAAACATAAGCGATTTGTTGTTTTGTTAATTCTTCTGGAATCAGGTTTTCTTTGATTGCATCGGTATGAATATGATAATTTACTTTTGCTAGTGTTCTTTGCAAATCCCATTCGAGTTTAAGTCGGTCGTTTTCGTCTGATTTAAGTCTTTGGAACTCCTTAATCACATACAACTTAAATTCTATTGAAATCCATGAAGCAAATTCAAATGCAATATCTTTATGGGCAAAAGTACCACCATAACGGCCAGATTTTGAAACTATTCCGATGGCATTAGTTGATTCAATCCACCTTTTTGGAGTCATTACAAAACTATTTAGCCCTGCTTGTTTTTTAAACCCGTCGAATTCGACGGGTTTAAAAGTTGGGTTATATAGCATTTCCCAGAACCCTAAAAGCTCAATAGTATTTCGGTTTCGCATCCAGTTTTTAATGATATCATCGGTATTGACTTTATCTTTATGTCGTGCAATATCAGTCAATGAAATATATTCGTCTGATGAGGTTATTAAAATATTTATCTCCGTGCCTTTTACTTGTATTTTCCTATTTTTCATATAAACCCACTTTATTGTTAGCCATATAACCTATTCAAAAATATTTGTTTTACTTATTCTTCTTTATTTTGGAATAAACATATTTCCTTCTTGCAAAACCCATTTCTAAAAATTCATTTTTTATTATGCTAATATAAGCAATAAAATAACCATATGGAATATAATATAAATAATTATTTTTTACAACAACAATTTAGTATTATTTCTATTTTTTATTTTTTTAAACATAACACATTGATTCTCAAAACATGTTTAAGAACATTCAAGTCCTGCAAAAACTTTAAGAGAATCTGCTATAGAATTAGGGTTTGTAACCGATGAACAATTTACTAAATGGGTTAATCCCGAGAATATGATTTAAGGCAAAGTAGTGGAAATAGTACCGTTATCCAAAAGAACCTGAAACATATTTTTGAGTTAATTCATTTTTTGGATTATTAAAAATTTGTTCGGTAGTTCCAACTTCAACTACTTCTCCGTTATACATAAAAACAATATTATCGGCAATACGTTTAGCCTGACGAAGAGTGTGAGTTACAAGAACAATTGTATAATATTTTTTAAGTTTTACAAATAATTCTTCAATAGTCATTGTTGAAATTGGGTCTAAAGCAGAAGTAGCTTCATCTCCTAATATAATTTCAGGTTCAACAGCCAAACCTCTTGCAAGGCAAAGTCTCTGTTGCTGACCAATTGATAGTTGTGTTGCAGGCGATTTTAATCGATCTTTAACTTCATCCCACAAACCAACAGCTTTAAAATATCGCTCTACAATTTTATTTAATTTATTTTTATTTCTAATACCATGAATTCTTGGTCCATAGGCAACATTATCATAAATAGACATAGGAAGAGGACAAGGTCTTTGAGAAAGCAAACCCATTTTTTTTCTTAATCTAATTACTTCCATTTCTGGACCGTAAACATCTTCTCCGTCAATTAATAATTCGCCTTTAACTTTAACTTCTGATAAATCGTCGTTCATTCGGTTAAAAGTTCGAAGTAAAGTTGTTTTACCGCAACCTGAAGGACCAATTATACAAGTAATACTTTTATCTGGTATCTCAAGATTTATATTTTTCAAGATATGATTATCATGAATAAAAACATTCAAATTGTTTGCAACAATGTGAGTTTTATTTTCGGTTGAAAGACCAGCTTCTTCGTCTAATAAATCAACAAAAGTTTGATTTTCCATATTATATTTTATTTTTTGAAAGTTTTCTGCTAAAATATCTAGCCGACAAACTTAAAATTAGTACTATAATTGTTAAAATTAAGGCAGAAGCATAAGCTCTGTTTTGAACTTCTTCGATAGGGCTACCTAGTTGAAAAAATATTGCAAGTGGCAAGGTTGCCGTTTGTTGGCTTAATGATGTTGGGATACTATCGGTATAACCTGCTGTAAAAAGAACAGTAGCGGCATCGCCAATAGCTCTTCCAATTGAAAGTAAAACTGCAGTTGTAATACCTGGCAATAATTGTTTTAAAAGAACTTTAATCATTTCAAATTTTGTAGCTCCAAGAGCCAAAGGAGCTTCAACTAAGTCTTTAGGTATAAGTCGAGCAACTTCATCTATAGATCTAATCATAATAGGAGTTATAAGCATTCCAACAGTAATAATACCTCCAAGTAAAGAAGCTTTTAACCCAAAATATATCATAATAATAAAACCAAAAGCCCCATAAACAATAGAAGGAATACCAAAAAGTATATCATATGAAAATCTGCAAAATTCTTTATAAAGAGATTTCTTTTTCAAATAAAAATTAATATACATAACTATTGGCAAACTCAAACAAATGCTAAAAACAAGAGATCCTAAAACAATATATAAAGATCCAATAATTGCATTTAATACGCCACCTTCTTTACCTAAATAAAAACCACCTTCAGGTATTTTTGATACCATATCCCAACTTAATGATGGCAACCCTTTTTTAACAATATTATATAGTATAAATAATAAAATACTTACTATTAATAATGCCGAAAATTGCATTAAAAGTTTAAAAACTTTTTCTTCAAGTTTTTTTAATGCAAACTGTTGATTAAAAATTCTAAATCTTATATTCTTCATTTTATAAAATTATAAAGCGTATTTATTTTCAATTCTTTTCAAAATATATCTTGAAATAGCGTTAAACAAAACAATTATAACAAAAAGCAATAATGCAGAAAACATTAAAGCTGATTCATAATCAGGCATTGAAAGCATCTCTCCATAATTATTCGCAATAAGAGCAGGTAATGGATAACATGAATCAAAAATACTAGTTGGAATTATTGCCATATTGCCACAAACCATTAATACGGCAATTGTTTCGCCAAAAGCTCTAGAAATAGCTAAAACTATTGCGGCAATTATTCCTGGTAATGACTTGCGTAATACAACTTTTTTAATTGTTTGCCATTTTGTTGCTCCAACAGATAATGAAGCTTCTCTTAGGTCTTTGGGAATAGAATTAAAAAGTTCGGTTAAAATACTTATAATTAATGGAATTATCATTATTCCAAGTACAATACCACCAGCTAAAACTGTATATCCAGTAGAAAATTCGACAAAATTTGGAGCAAGAACTTCAGAAATATATGGTACAATTGTAATAATACCCCAAACACCAAAAATTACAGGTGGTATGCCAGAAAGCACATCAATAAATGGGTATATTATTTTTTTAATTCTTTTATTAGCATATTCTGTTAAATAAATTGATGTTAATAAAGATAATGGAACGGCAATTATTATAGCAATTAAAGTAACTTGTAGCGTGCTTACAATATATGGTAAGAACCCATAAACTCCTTTAAAAGGTTTCCAATTGCTTTCAGAAAGCAATTCCCATAAACTCTTACTTTGAATAATTGGTAAGGCTTTAATTAATAGCCCTATTCCAATAAAAAATAAAAACGTTATAGATAAAACAGTTAAGCCCGACATTGAAAATCGGGCTAATTTATCTTTAAAAATTCTGTACTTTATCATTTTAATTTATTTAATTCAACTTCAATTTTTTCTTTAGAAAGAGATACATATCCAGATTCATGAACATACTTTTGCCCATCTTTTAGAATCCATTTAATAAATTCAACAACAATAGGATTTGCTGGTTTTTTATTAGTAACTATTAATAAATCTCTTGCTGGAGGAGAAGGATATTTCCCAGTTAAAATAGCATTAACTAAATTATCTAATGAACCATAAAAATTTTCGTCGGCATCAATTTTTCCGTTTCCGTTTAGGTCAATTGGCAAAACACAAATTCCAGGATTTGGTTTTTTTGTTTTTGCATCATAAGCATAACCAATATTATTGTAACCTATTCCAAGAGGATCTTTTTTAACTGTCATTGCAAGTCCTGGATCACCAAAAACTCCTGTTCCATTCAAGTCTTCTTGTTTTTTACCTAAGTATTTTGCCCATACTTCAGCAGCACCACAAGCATCAGAACGTGTATAAACATGAATTGGATATTTATTTTTTAAAGCCAAAGCTTGTCCCCATGTAGTAAATTTACCGGTTATCCAGATATTCATTGCAACATCTTTTTTTATGCCTTTTGCAAGAATTTCTTTTAAAGCAGGATTTGTAGCACTGATAACAGGAACAACTGCGTCTTTTGTTACTGCAATTGGGAATGCACCTTTTTTAATTTCAGCAGGATAAACATCTCTAGAAACCATTGCAATATCTACCATTTTTGACAAAACATCTGTCATGCCTTTTCCTGCACCACCAGCAGATACGTCAATTTTTACATTTGGGTGAAGTTTTTTAAATTCGCTTGCCCATTTTACCATCATTGGATATAGTGCAAATGCTCCTGATATTGAAATTGTCCCTTCTGGACCAGCTGGTATTGGTTTATTTGAATTAGGTGTATAAGAACTAAGTCCTAATGTTAAAACAATTAATAATATAATAGATGTTATTTTTTTCATTTTTTTAAATTTTAGTATAGTAATTAATTAAAAACCTATTTGAAATTGTACAACTCCAAAATTATATGGGCTATTTATTGCAATCCCTTTAAAAGGTCTGTTTGATACATCACCAAAAGAGTAACCTGCTTGTATTCTAGTTGATGGATTAAAATTATAGTTAGCAATCAATCCATAATTTGTTGTAATTTCTCCAGGTACAGCTATACATTTATCGTAATTATCATATTTTGCAATAATTTGAAGTTTTTTAGCAATTACATAATATCCAACTTGAGCATAATATCCTTCTTTATTAATAGGTCTCCATGTTGCATCTCTTCCGTCTTGACCTTTTAAATATTCTGCTCTTAAAGATAATTTTTTAATTTCATAGCTTAACTCTAAACCTACTCTATTTCTCGCCTGATTTACAAATGTTGTTGTTGTTACTGATTTAGAAGTAGCTTTTTGAGATGCACCTGAACCAGATAAAGTAGTTGTAATACTTGTTTTTGTAGTTATAATTTTTGCATAACCACTATATAACGAACCACCTATTTTTAAGTTTTTAATAGGTTGTAAAACAAGTCTTCCGCCTAAATCTTTTGATTTATTATTATCAGAAACATTTATACCTGTTCCATTAAAAACACCAATTGCATAATTAATTAATGTATAGTCTTTTCTTTTAAACAAATCTCCGGTTACTTTTACACCTAAATCTAGCCCATTATGATTTCCAATCACATCTTTAGATCTTGAACATAAAGCCTCAACAACTTGAGATAAATCAATAGATTCAAGTTTATCAGTAGAAGAATTATTTTCTAATGAAATAGGTGTTTTAATATTACCAATTTGAACTTTTAATTTATCAGAATGTTTATACTCAGCATAAGCATCAAGTAATTTTGTAGCAGTTGCAAGTTCAACTTGAATTGTATAATTCCAAGTTGGAGAAATTGGACCTTTAGCAGTTAAACGAGCTCTTCTTAAATCAAGAGCATCATTTTTAGATTGATCACCAAAATTTTGATAACGAATTTGAGTAAATCCAGAAAGTTTAATTTTCTTTGAAGCTTCAACAGCAAACGATGTTTTTTCTAAATCATCTTTTTGTTGTTTAATTGCAGCTTCAGCTCTAATAGAATCAGCTTGTTCTTGAGTGATAGTTTTATTTGCTATTAATAAATTTAAAACATCATTGCTCGATTGAGAAAAAGCTTTATTTATAAAAATTGTAACAATTAAAATCAACAGTAATCTTTTCATAATATTATTAGGTTTTTTTGTTTGATAAATATTTTGCAAAGTTGACAGTTATAATTTAATCTCACAATAGCATTTAGGCGTAAATTTATTTTAAGTAGAAAAACGTATTTTTTAAGATTAAGCTTTTGTTATGCACAAGCCGAAAAAAGTGACACAGCAAATTGACAATGGTCGTTTGAAATGCGTGTATTTATTAATTACACCAGTTTTGTTGGAAAAAATTAGAATTTGTGTATCTAATTAGTTAAGGGTTATTAAAAAATCCAGGAAAAATAAAGAAAAAATGCATAATATAAGTTTGAACAAATATTATGCATTTAGTAAAATCATTTTATATTATTATATTAAGCTATTTTAATTGCTAAGTCAACAAGTCTGTTTGAATATCCAGCTTCATTGTCATACCAAGAAATAATTTTTAATAAATTACCATCTTTAACTTGAGTTAATTGAGCATCAAAAATTGAAGAATGAGTATTGCCAATTACATCAACGCTAACAATAGGGTCAGTGCAATATTCTACAATACCTTTTAATTCATTTTCAGAAGCTTTTTTAATTGCTTCGTTAACTTCTTCTTTAGTAACATTTCTTCTAAGCTCAACTGTTAAGTCAACAACAGAACCATCCATCGTAGGAACTCTCATTGCTAAACCATCTAATTTTTTATCTAACTCAGGAATAACTAATCCAACAGCTTTTGCTGCTCCTGTTTTTGTAGGTATAATAGATGTTGCAGCATTACGAGCTCTTCTTAAATCGCTGTGAGGAGCATCAAGTAATCTTTGATCACTAGTATATGAGTGAATAGTATTCATTAACCCTTTAACAATACCAAAGTTGTCGTTTAAAACTTTTGCTATTGGAGCTAAACAGTTGGTAGTACAAGAAGCATTAGAAATAAGTTTTTCGTCGCCAGTTAAAGTATTATCGTTTACGCCTAAAACAATCGTTCTATCAACATCAGTTGCTGCATCAGCAGGAACACTTAAAACAACTTTTTTTGCACCAGCTGTTAAATGTTTTTCTAATAATTCTCTTTTTCTGAAAATACCAGTTGCTTCAATAACAACATCTACATCATGTTTAGCCCAAGGAAGATTAGCTGGGTCTTTTTCAGCATAAACAATTAATCTTTTACCATTAACAATTATTGCATTGTCTTCAACTTTAATTTCGCCAGGGAAACGACCGTGAATAGAATCATATTTTAAAAGATGAGCAAGTGTCTTACTATCAGTTAAATCATTAATTGCTACAACTTCTACATTTTCTTTTTTAAGTAAGGCACGATAAGTTATTCTACCTATTCTACCAAATCCATTTATTGCAATTTTTATCTTTGACATAACATTTTATTTTTTTGTATTTGACTTAAAAATTTACTCAAAAATAAATTATATTAATGAAATATCAAACGAATATTTAATATTTCAAATATTATAATAATAAAATAAAGTTTAATTAGTCTTTATCAACGAAAAATTCGATGGTTTCCTCACTGTTATTTCCCAATTTATCTTCGGTTTTAACAATTACAGAATAAAACTTTTTGCTTTTAAATAAACTTAATTCCGAAACATCTAAAGTATGAGGGCTTGAGTATTCGGTCCAAGTTTTACCACCATCCATTGAATAAACAATTTTTGAAGTGCCGCAATGCTTATCGGTAGCACCTAAATAAAGTCTTGTATAGTTTGGATAAACATTATATTCGGTTCCGTTTTTACTTTTTTTATCAATAGGTTGAATGCTAAAATTATTATAAATAACAGGAGGGTTATTGTCAATATAAACAAAACTTTCTTTAGTTTGCTCGATATTATCAACTTTATCGGTTGAATAGAATTTAATTTTATTAAAACCTTCTTTTTCAATTATAAAAGGTGCATTATATTCAATTTTTGTTCCTTCATTAATATAATATTCGGTTTTACTTACACCTGCTTCATCGTCTTTTGACTTAAGTGATATTTGAGTTTTATTATTAATAAATAAAGTATCTCTTGCGAAGAATTGAGGATTGCTGTAATTAATATAAGTTTTTGGAGAAGTTAAATCCATAAAAACATTTAAACTTTGTTTTTGACTTTTATTTTTCACATTGTCAATTCCGTAATAAGATATAGTGTGCAATCCTTCACTTTCAGAAAGATTAAATTTAGAAGTATAAGAACCTTCTTGTTTAAAATCAATTGAATAAATAATATTTTCAACACCTGCTTTATTGTCGGTAGCTGTCATATTAATTTTTGTTCTTGACGAAATAAACTTATATTTTCCTTCATATAAATCACCTTCAATAGCAACATTAACAATAGGAGGAGTTTTGTCTAAATAAAAATCAAAAACTATTTCTTTTTCTTCGTTTAAAACTTTATCAATTGAATTATAAGTTATTTTATGTTCTCCGTCGGTTAAATAATTAATGTTAATTGGGTATGAATTATATATATTTTTAATGCCACTGTCAAAAGAATAATTAGTGCTTTTAACACCACTTAATTCATCATTAGAAGTTAGTTTAATTTGTGTTGAAGGAGATAAAATGTTTCCGTTATAATAAATGCCAACAATTTCTTTTGTAGTTTTAGGAGCAGTTAAATCAACAATAAAATTATTTGACTTTGTTACTTCCATATTTCCAACTTTATCGGTAGCATAATAATATATTAAATATTCATTTTCATCGTTTACACCAATATTTTCTTTGTATTCATTATAAGTTCCTGCAATAGCAATATATGTTTTATCAACACCAGAAACAGCATCTTTTGAATCTAAAGAAATTTTTAAACCACTTCCATAATAAATTTTATTGTTTACAGAAATATATTTAGGAGCATCTAAAAAGCTAATTTTGGTTAAAGGAGAAATGCCATCAGCATAAACAGGAAATGAAATTTCTCTTTGAGGATAAACATATTTTTTAGTTACTGGATCTAATGCCCACTTACTTCTTATAAAATTAATGCCTTCAGTATCTAAATAAAGAGCATCACCATCTTTTTCAGATTTTAAGTTATAAGTTGTGGCACCTTCATCTTTAGAAGTAGAAAATTTTAAATATAAAGGAAGGCTTTTCTGAACATAAATAGTTCCATTATTATCAATATAAACCTTTTTTTCTGTAGTAAATTTTTTAGGCTCGTTTTGAGTATATGAAGTTGTTGCTATAAAAAATGCAGTAATTAGTAGTAAAAATGATATAATAGATTTATTCATTTTAATAAAGAATTAATTATTTGTAAACCACAAATTTAAGTAAAAATGTTTTAAAAACAATAAATGAAAAATAATTAATATATTAATGTAAAATACAAATTACCTAGTCAACAATATTGTATAAAAATTTTAAAAATAATTGCAAGTAAAATAGTATATTTTCAAAGGGCAAAGTGTTTTGTTATTTTACACAAAAAAGCACAAGGTTTTTTCGTTTTTTTCGAAATAGAAATACTAACTATCTAATTATAAGACTATTGTCAATCATTCTATTATTATAACTTTGAACAATAGCTTTTAATTTTTTAAGCATTTCATTTGCTGTTAATGACTCGGATTCAAATATATTAGCAGTTAAAAGGCTATCATTTTTATAGTTATACAAAGCAATTAGTTTTTCTCCGTCAAATTGCAGATAGTATTTATCATTATAAAAATTATAACAATCATTAGAATAATTTATTGAAAAGCCATTTGCATTATTCTGAAAAACACTATTGCCGTAAGAAATAAATTTATCGTTATAACCTAAAAAATTAAGCACCGAAGGCATTATATCAATTTGTTGAGTTATTTTTTTGTTCGAACCTTTTAAATTGCTATTAGGCAGATAGTATGCAATCGGAATCATGTAAGCACCAACGCTATTGTGATAAAAACCATACTCGCTTTCGGCAGAAGTGTGGTCGGCGGTGAAAACAAATAATGTGTTTTTAAACCATTTAGTTTTCTTCGCTTTTTCGAAAAATAGTTTTAACGAATAGTCGGTGTAACCTATTGATTCGTGAATTTTTAAATTTCCTTTACTAAATTTATTTTTAAATTTATCTGGAATATTATAAGGGTCGTGTGACGAAAGAGTAAAAATTCCGCTAAAAAAAGGTTGTTGAGTTTTGTTTAATTTTTCCAAGAAAAATTGCAAAAACGAATCATCATAAATACCCCAACTTCCATCATAATCTTTGCTGTTATTATATTCATTAAGCCCATAATAATTATCTACTCCGGCAATTTTAGTAAAATCTTCAAATCCCATTGTTCCATTTTTACCGCCATGAAAAAATGAAGTATTATAACCCTTTTTCTTTAAAATATTAGGCAAGCTATATGTCTCATTGCCAATATAATTAGAGGTAATATAAGGATTATTCATTAGAGTAGGTAAACCCGAAATAATTGAAGGGAGGGCTTCAATAGATTTTCTTCCGTTCGCGAAAGCATTTGTAAAAACAAGGCTTTCGTTAAAAATAGAATCCAAAAAAGGAGTGTAATGGCTGTTTTTATTAAAGTATCCTAAAAACTCTTTTGAAAAACTTTCTAAAATTATTATAACAACATTGTATTTTTTAAAGGTATTCTTATTTTCATAAGATTTAATAGGATTAAAAATATTATTAAGAGCCGTGTCATTTTTATAATAATTTTTTTTATTTAACTGAGAAACACCATAAGTTGAAATAATAGAAAAAGGAGTATTAATAACTAAAGGAGTAAACTTTGATTCAACATAATTGCCAGCATGTGAAATCGAAATAGGTCTTAATTTAACACCACCTCTTCCAATAATTACGGTTAAAGAAATAGTAATTATAAAAATTATTAATTGAGTTAAAAAATTTGTTTTAATGCTTTTATTTTCAATGTTTGTTTTTCTGTATAAAAATTCAACAAAAATTAATAAAACAAAAAAAATCAAAGAAATATACCAAAAATCAATAATAAAATGGGGGATAAGAGAAGCAACATCGCTGCTTAATAGAATGAAGTCAATGAAATCAGAAGTTGAGCGGCGTAAAGTAAATTTAAAATATTCGAGATCAATACAGTTCAACAAAACACTAGTAATTATTCCAAAATAATAAAGAAGTTTAAGCCATATTTGGTAAAATTTATTGATTCTGAAATTAATAGGTAATAGGTGAAAGATAATAAAAGGAAGAAATAAATATGCAATAGAATAAGCATCAAATACTAATCCATAAAAAAACACATTTAATTGAAAATCAGAAAAATAAGAGAAGTTAAACAATAAAAATAATATTCTTAAAACAAAATAAATAAGAACAGCAATACCTATTCTTTTTAAAAATTGTATAAGAAAAATAAATTGATTTAGCATAAAAATAATTTCAACAAAGATATTAAATAGTTTAATAATAATTTAAAATAGATAATGCTTCTTGATTATATAAAGATTTTCAAGTAAAAATTAGTATTAAAAAAAATAACATTATATTTGCACAAAATAAAATTGACATAAAATGGATGATGACCCGTACATTGAGAGTAGGTTTATAAATAAAATTTAAAGAAGATGTGCGATTTGTACCTTCTTTAAAAATAAAAAAAATTATAGGAGGGTGCAAAATGATTAAGATTTTTAAAACATTTGCTGGGTATAATGAGTTACCTGTTGTTGAAAATGGTTGCTGGATAAATGTTACCGACCCAACACAAAGTGAAATCCAAAGATTAATAACAGAATTTTCTTTACCATTAGACGTAGTTCAAGATATTCTTGACGTTGATGAAAGACCGCGTGTAGAATTTGACGATTTTTGGTCATTAGTTATTATGAGAATCCCGGTTGCTAGTGCAAATAATGGTGTTCCATATCAAACCATTCCTTTAGGTATTTTTATTGCAGAAAATTTTACTTTAACTTTATGTTTGCAAGAGAATGAAGTTTTGCCATCAACACAACCTTCTCCATTTAGAATGCAATACCAAGAAATAACAGATGTTTTCAATTTTATTTTAAGATTGTTTTTGCTCTCAGGAAATGTTTATTTAAGATACCTTAAACATATTAATCAACAAACAGCAATGATTGAACACGATTTAGAAAAATCGGTTAAAAACGGCGAATTGCTCAAGTTATTAAAAATGGAAAAATGTTTAGTTTACTTTGTAACTTCAATAAAAGCAAATGAAATAGTTTTAGCTAAACTTCGAAATTCGAGAAAAATAACCACCGAAATTAACGAAGATTTATTAGAAGATGCTATGATTGAAAACAAACAGGCTTTAGAGTTATCTTTAATTTATTCTGATATTCAAAGCGGAATGATGGATGCCTTTGCTTCGGTTATTTCAAATAATCTTAATGTGGTGATGAAAAAATTAACTCTATTTTCAATCATATTAATGATTCCGACATTGATTGCGAGTTTATACGGAATGAATGTGCCTAATTATTTTGAAGGTTGGAATTTCGCTTTTCCGGCTATAATATTAATTTCAATTACTTTGGTTGCAGTAAGTGTAATGTTGTTTAGAAAAAATAATTTATTTTAATAGCAAATAAAGTTCTTGTTAAGAATAGATTAATAGGTATTTAATTCCATTAATTTTTCGATAATATTGTCGGTTGAAATTTTCTCGGCTTCGGCTTTATAATTTCTTATAATTCTATGTCTTAAAACTTCTTTAGCAATTTTCTTAACATCTTCAATATCAATTGAATATTTGCCTTTTATAGCTGCATTTGTTTTTGCTCCAATAATTAAATACTGCGAAGCTCTTGGTCCTGCACCCCAGTTTACATATTCATTAATAAAATCTAAACCATTGTTTGGACGTGATTTTACCGACAAGTTAACCGCATATTTTAATACATTATCAGGAACAGGAATTTTTCTAATTTTTTCTTGAAATAATAAAATTTCTTCTTTATTAATAATTGTATTAATTTTTGCTGAATTACCAGAAGTAGTTTGTTCAACAATATCTAATTCTTCTTGAAATGAAGGGTAGTCTAGTAATAAATTAAACATAAATCTATCAAGTTGTGCTTCAGGTAAAGGATAAGTTCCTTCTTGTTCAATTGGATTTTGAGTTGCTAATACAAAATAAGGATTATCTAAAATATACGTTTTCCCGGCAACAGTTATAGATTTTTCTTGCATTGATTCGAGCAAAGCCGACTGAGTTTTAGGAGGAGTTCGGTTAATTTCATCTGCTAAAATAATATTTGCAAATAAAGGACCTTTAATAAATTTAAACTGTCGGTTTTCGTCCAGTAGCTCTGTTCCTATTAAATCAGAAGGCATTAAATCAGGAGTGAATTGTACTCTGTTAAAATTTAATCCTAAACTTTGAGCTAAGGTATTAACTAATAAAGTTTTAGCTAGTCCAGGAACTCCAATTAACAAACAATGACCATTGCTGAAAATTGAAATTAATGTTTTTTCAATAATATCGTCTTGGCCAACAATTATTTTGCTTATCTCTTTTTTTATTTCAGATACTTTATTTTGAAAGTGATTTAATATTTCAACATCAGAGTTAATCGGAATATTTTGATTCATATTAATTTAATTTACCCATTTATATGTAAAAACACAATTCTTAAAATCATCATTAATTTTAATATATGTAGAATTTTTTTGATTTTCAATCCATTTGCCTATAGCAGTTTTATTTTTATTTGCGATAACAATTTCTTTTATTTTTTTATAATCATCTTTAAGATTAGCATAATGAGGCTCAGTTTTATTAATAAGTTTAATAATTTTATAAACTCTATCTCCGGTTTCTGTGGTGAAACCTTGTGGCTCAGAAATTTGACCTATCGTCATATTGTCAATTATTGAATATACATTTTGATTAATATGACTTGCATCAAATTCGTTTGAGTTTGTAGCTTCGTTTATTAAAATCCCACCATTAAATTTTGTTTCATCGTCATCACTATATTTTTTAGCAACTTCTTCAAACGAAAGTTTATTATCTTTAATTAACAGATATAAACTATCAACCAATTTTTTTGATTTTAAGATGTTTTCTTGAGAAATTTTAGGTTTAATTAATATATGACGAGCATTAGCAGATTCACCAAGTCTTTCAATTAGCTGAACAATGTGATATCCAAATTCAGTTTCAATAACTTCAGAAACCTCATTTTTTTCAAGATTAAATAGAACAGCTTCAAATTCTGGAACAAGAACCCCTCTTTGAGTTAATCCAAGTTCTCCTCCGTTTGCAGAAGTTCCAGGATCTTCGGAATACATAATAGCAAGGTTCTCAAAGCTTTCACCGGTTAAAACGCGGTCTCTTAATTTTTCGATTTTTTGTTTGGTAAATTCTTTTTGTTTTTCGGTAACTTTAGGTTTAATTAAAATTTGAGCGATTGTGTATTCAGAATTAATATAAGGCAAACTATCTTTTGGTAAATTGTTAAAATACGATTTAATTTCATTAGGAGTAGCATTAATATTTTCAACAATTTTTCTTTGCATTTGTTCGGTTAATAATTGTTCTTCAACCATTTTTCTTAGTTCGTCTTTAATTTCAACTATTGATTTGTTAAAAGCTTTTTCTAATTTTTCAACACTACCAATTTGTCCAATAAAATATCGTAATCGTCGTTCTAACTCGCTTTCAATTTGATTGCTCGTTACCGTAACACTATCTAATTTAGCTTGATTTAGTAGTAATTTCTGGAATAATTGTTCTTCAAATATTTTACATTTTAGGTTTTCATCATTAGCCCCTTTTTCGCCAAGTTGAATATATTGATTCTCAATGTCAGATAATAATATTATTTCACCTCCAACATTTCCAATAACTTTATCTATAATAACATTTTGAGATAATAAATTTATATTTATCAAAACAATAATTGATAATGTATATAATAGTTTCATTTTTTTAGTTTTTCAAGGTTATATTATAAATTTCGTATTCATTATTACTTTTAGACTTTTTCATTAAATCTATTTCCATTTTTTCTAATAATTGTAATTTCTTTTTGTTTATAAACATAGCTTTAACCTCTTCTTTTGCTAAAGATATAGGCATTACCTGATTTGGTAATTCATATGTTTTTATTCTAACGAAGTAAAAATACTTATTATCTTTAGCATCAAAATATTTTCTGCTTTTTAAAAATTGTTCTTGATTACTAACTTTAAAAGGGATTAATTTTTGCAAATCATAAAATGTAACCCAATCATCAGAAAAAGAAAACTCTTCACTATATTTATTGCAATATTCTTTATATAGTTTTCGAATATTACTTGAATTTGACGTGTACCAAAACCATACATTATAAATTTCAGGAGCATCTTTTTTTATTTTAGCATAATCAACTTTTAAAATACTATTATGCAAAATAAATTGTTCTTTATTTTTATTGTAATAGTTATCAATATCAGTTTCAGAAATATTAGTATCTAAATTTTGTTTAATATACTCTTTTTGATATTCATAAATTAGTAATGAATTTTTGTATTCTTCAAGTCTTAATTCAAAATTTTTTAAACTATCATGAAGATTTAATTCGGCTTTATTTGCAAAAACAGCCTGTTTTATCCATTTATCAATAAAATTTTTAACAAAAGCAATACTATCCTTTTTCGATAAATTATCAGGGTAAACTTCAGATAAATCAGAGAGATATAAATATTTGTCGTTTACCCGTGCAATTTTAATGTCTTCTTTTTTATTAGAGCAAGAAATTATCGAAAAAAAAATAATTAATAGTATAAAAATTTTATATGTATTCAATATACTTTTTATTTTAAAGCTTCTTTCAAGGCTTCTTTGTTAATTGTTATTTTATATTTATTTTTTAGTTCAGATAACCATTTCTTTTCTAATTCAGTTTGGTAATCAGCAATAACTAATCCTTTAACATCATCTAAAGCCTTAGGAGCAGCTTCAATTAATTTTTTAATATTAACTATAACAAATTGTTGATTAACAGTTAAAACCTCAGACATGCCAACGGCCCATTTGCAATTATTTATATATTGATTTACTCCTTGTTCATAGGTGCCTTGTTCAATTTTAGTATTTTTAAATTTACCTTCAATCTGTTCTTTAGTTGCATTAGTATTTTTACTTAAATAAGACTTAAGTTTATTCGCTATTTCTTTGTTTTCAACAATATAAATATCTGCATCAACTTTCTCTTTTTGTAGATATTTATTTGAATTAACATTATAATAGTTAACTAATCCTAAAGAGTCTTTAACTGCTTTGTTCCATACTTTTTCATTTGTTAATTCAAATAATAAAATACCATCTTTATATTCTTGCATTAACATTTTAAATTCAGGATATTTTGAGTCTAATTTTGTTAATTCAAAATTATAAATTGAGGTATATTCAAAATTATTGTAATAAGTTTCGCCCAATTTATTAATAGGTAAGGTTTTTGCTGCTGCTTGATTATCTTCGATGTGTTTCGCTAAATCTCTTTTAGTGTAAACCATTCCATTTAATTCAAAAACAGGTTTATCTAAATTTTTAACTTTACTTAAAGACCATTCTTTTTTATAAATAGATGAATCTAAGGTAGAATAAATAGATGAAATGTTTTTATCATATTTTTTGAAAGCATAATCTTTTTTTAGTTGATTAATAAAAGAATTAGACGCCTTTAAATTTCTTGTGTCTCTTGTTATTTTTTGTTTAATATCAGGAACTTTTTCTTCGAAAGACGCTAAATTATTTTTCCCAATTCTTTTTATAATATGCCAACCTAATTTTGTTTTAATTGGAGCACTATAATCACCATTATTTTTTAATTTAACAGCTTCCATTTCAAACTCTAATAAAGTTCCTCTGTTCGAAAACCAAGGCAATACACCTCCTTTTGGGCCATAAACATTGTCATCAGATAATTCTTTAGCTAATTTTTCAAAGTCTTCACCAGCTTTAAGTCTTGCATAAATATCATCAATTTTCTTTTTTGCATTTAATGAGTCATTTACTGTAGCATCTTTAGGGAATTTTGCCATAATATGAGCTACTTGCATTTCTATTAAAGCATCACGTTTATCAATAGTATATAATAAATGATATCCGAATTTTGTTCGTACTGGCATTGTTAAATCACCAATTTTTGAATTATAAGCTGCTGTTTCAAAAGGATAAACCATTTCTAAAGAAGTAAAATAGCCTAAATCACCACCATTTTGTTTAGCCGAAGGATCTTCTGAAATTTCCATAGCTACTTTTTCAAATTGTTCACCATTTAAAATTCTTTTTCTGGCTTCAACAATTTTATTGTAAGCTTTAATACTATCTTCAGGAGAAGCATCAGGAGCTAATCTAATTAAGATATGTTTAACCCTAATATCTTGCTTCATTCTTTCATAAGCTTCATTAATAATAGCTTCTTCCATTTTTTTATCAATCATAAATGGTTTTGCCAATTGCTTTTTATAACCTTCTAATTCTTTAATAAAATTGCTATTAGTATCCATTTTAAGAGATAAAGCTTCTTTAACTTTTAACTTAAAATTTATATATAAATCTAGATATTCTTCTAAATTTTCAATTTTAATTGAAGTCTCTTTTGCATTATTTTTTCTATAAACTGTTAAAAATTCATCAAGTTTAACTTCGTCATTATTAATAGTAAAAACAACAGGATTTGTTTTTTGAGAGAAAGAATTAAAAATAAATAATGAAATAAAAATTAAAAAGAATGTTAGTTTTTTCATCGCAATGAATTTAGGTTAATAATAAACAAATATATAAATTATTTAATTCAAAATATTTTAACGGCTATAATTAGGAGCTTCTCTTGTAATTGTAACATTATGAGGATGACTCTCATTAATACCTGCAATAGATATTTTAATAAATCTTGCTTTTTTAAGTTCTTGAATATTTTTTGCACCGCAATAACCCATTCCGGCTCTTAGTCCCCCTAAAATTTGGTAAATAACTTCAGAAAGAAACCCTTTATAAGGAACTCTGCCTACAATACCTTCAGGAACAAGTTTTTTAACATCATTCTCATCATCTTGTCCGTATCTGTCTTTTGAACCCTTTTGCATAGCTTCAATAGAACCCATTCCTCTGTAGTTTTTAAATTTTCTGCCTTCATAAATTATAGCTTCTCCAGGAGATTCTTCAACTCCAGCTAACATTGAACCTATCATAACACTTGAAGCTCCTGCAGATAAAGCTTTAACAATATCTCCAGAATATCTTGTTCCGCCATCTGCTATTACAGGAACATCATAATCTTTTAAAGCACTTGCTACATCATATATAGCAGATAATTGAGGAACGCCAACTCCGGCAATTATTCTTGTTGTGCAAATAGAACCTGGTCCGATTCCAACTTTTATTGCATCAGCACCAGCGTTAGCTAAATCTATAGCAGCCTCGGCAGTAGCAATATTACCAACCACAACTTCGGTATTAGGGTAATTCTTTTTTATCAACTTTAGCAAATCAATTATTAATTTTGAATGGCCATGAGCAGAATCTAAAACTAAAGCATCAACGCTAGCTTTAATTAAAGCATCAATTCGTTCTTCAGAGTTTTTGCCAACACCAATTGCTGCAGCTACCCTTAATCTACCTTGAGAATCTTTACAAGCATTTGGAAATTGTCTAACTTTTAAAATGTCTTTTAAAGTAATTAACCCTATTAATTCGTTGTTTTCATTAACAACCGGAAGCTTTTCAATTTTATATTTTTGTAAAATTTCTTCAGCTTCTATTAAATTGGTACCTCCTTTAGCTGTAACTAAATTGTCTTTAGTCATAACCTCTGAAATTCTTTTCTGCATGTTTTTTTCAAACCTTAAATCGCGGTTTGTTACAATGCCTATTAATTTATTATATTCGTCAATAACAGGTATGCCACCTATTTTATGTGTTTTCATTATAGTAAGAGCGTCTAAAACAACAGCATCTCCTGTAATAGTAACGGGATCTTTAATCATTCCACTTTCAGACCTCTTTATTTTTAAAACCTGTCTTACTTGTTCTTCGATGCTCATATTTTTATGCAATACTCCAATGCCACCTTCTCTGGCAATTGCCATAGCCAAAGTAGCTTCCGTAACAGTATCCATTGCTGCCGATACTATTGGGATATTAAGTTTGATATTGCGAGAAAATCTTGTTTCAAGATTAACTTCTTTTGGTAAAATTTCTGAATATGAAGGCATTAAAAGAACATCATCAAATGTATAACCTTCGCTAAATACTCTATCTTTTAAAAATGACATACATTAAATATTAAATTTATGCAAATTTAAATATTTATTATGCAAAAAGAATATTTAAGAATAAAATTTTTAAATTTTAAATAAAATTAACCAAAACAATAAAAAGAAAGTTATTTTGTTTCTCCAGCTTTTTTCTCTGTAGTAGCAGGTTTTGCGCCTTCCTTTGTTTTATTATCGCCTTTAGTAGTAGTAGTAGCAGCAGTAGTTACTTCTTGTCCGTTTTTATATTCAATTGTAGAAGCTAATTTGCCAAGAGCATCATAAGTTTCCCATATCCCTTCTTTTTCGCCATTTACATAGTTTCCTTTAGCTCTTAATTCGCCCTTTGCATTATAATATTTCCACTCACCTATTTTTTTACCCATCTCATAATTGCCTTCCCATCTCATTTCTGTAGTAAGATTGCTGTATTTTATCCAATGACCATTTCTTTTGCCATCTAAATATTCACCTTCTAGATTATTATTGCCAGAAAAATACATTTTTCTGTATTCACCCTCAAGTCTTCCATCAAAATAATATGATTCTTCACGTAATTTGCCATTGCTAGCATAGTATTTTAAACAAGCACCATGCTTTTTACTATTAACATATTCTATCTCTTGCAATAAAATTCCTTGAGATGAATATAGCTTGTGAACGCCTTGTTTACGACCCCTTTCGTCCCAAACATTTCTAAGTTTACGATCACTAGATGGAGCATATTTTACTTTTTCTTCCCTTTGTGTTTTTGCTAACAAAGGAAGGATCAATAGCATAATAATTATTATAGGTCTCAATGATATCATTTATGTTAAAATATTTTTTTGCAATGCAAATTTATTAACATTTTGAAATAAATTATTAAAAATATAAAAAAAGTTATTTGCAATAAATCAAAATAACAAAAAAAATGAATAATATCAATGAAAAAAACGAATTATTTTTTTAAAAATTTAAGATACATTTATTTTATTTATAATTTTGAATTGCAAATATAATGTTTTTATTATATTTGCTGAATTAATTTTTTAAAGAAATGAAAAAAAACATATTAATATTTAGTTTCTTTTTTTTTAAAACATAAAAGTAGGGGCTTTAATGTAGCATAAAATATTTGTAAAGTCCCTAAGTTAGGGACTTTTTTGTTAATATAAATTAAATAAAATGAACAAGAGAGTAGCAATACAAGGATTTTCTGGTGCTTTTCACGAAGTTGCATCAAGACATTATTTTGAAAATGAGGAAATTGATATTATTTGTTGTGATACATTTATTGAATTAATAAATAATGTTGAAAATAAAAAAGCAGATGTTGGCATTATGGCAATAGAAAATTCTGTAGCAGGAAGTATTTTGCAGAATTATGCTTTATTAAGAGATTCTAAATTAAGTGTTACGGGCGAGATTTATTTAAGAATAGAACAAAATCTTATGGTTTTGCCAGGTCAAAAAATTGAGGATATTACTGAAGTATATTCTCATCCAATGGCAATTCTTCAATGTCGAAAGTTTTTCCAACAATATCCTTACATTAAATTAATTGAATCAATAGATACTGCATTAAGTGCTCGTGATATTTATGAAAATAAAAAAACGGGTATTGGTGCAATAGCAAGTTCTTTAGCAAGTAAAATGTATGATTTGGAAATAATTGCAAAAGGGATAGAAACAAATAAAAGAAATTATACTAGATTTTTAGTTCTTCAAAATGACGAAAAATCTCGTCTTCCTATTGGCAATGTAAACAGATCTTCTATTTGCTTCAGCACTACACATGAAGTTGGATGCTTGTCAAAAGTGCTTTCAATTTTTGCTTTCTATAATATTAATTTAACTAAAATACAGTCTATGCCTATATTAGGTGAAGAATGGCATTATTTATTTTATGTTGATTTAGAGTTTGATGATTATGTAAGATATAGACAAGCATTAGATGCTATAACTCCTTTAACAAAAAAATTAGAATTATTAGGTGAATATCCAAAAGGTAAACTTATTGAAGAATGATTAAACCAGCTGAAAGAATAAATAATGTTGAAGAATATTATTTTTCAACTAAACTTAAAGAAATAGCTAATTTAATTAGCAGTGGCAAAAAAATTATTAATCTTGGAATTGGTAGTCCAGACATGCCTCCGTCAGAAAAGGTAATAGATGAATTGATTAATAATGCAAAAGAAATAAAAAATCATGGCTATCAGAGTTATGTTGGAATACCAGATTTTAGAAAAGCTATGGCAGCATTCTATGAAAAATATTTCAATGTAAAATTAAATTATGTAGATGAGATATTACCTTTAATGGGTTCAAAAGAAGGCATTATGCATATTTCATTAGCCTTTTTAAATAAAGACGAAGGTGTTCTAATTCCTAATCCCGGATACCCTACTTATGAATCTGTTAGTAAATTAGTTGGAGCTAATATTATTAAATATGATTTGATTCCAGAAAAATCTTGGATTCCAGATTTTGATGAAATTGAAAAAAATGATTTAACTAATGTTAAATTAATGTGGATAAATTATCCTAATATGCCAACAGGGCAACAAGCTTCTCGAGAATTATTTGAAAAAGCTATAAATTTTGGCAAAAAACACAATATATTAATTTGTAATGACAATCCTTATAGTTTTATTTTAAACGACAAACAGTTAAGTATTCTTGAAATCGAAAACGCTAAAGATATTGCAATTGAGTTAAACTCATTAAGTAAAGCAAGCAATATGGCAGGATGGAGAGTTGGTATGGTTTGCGGAAATTCTAATTACATTAATTATATACTTAGAGTTAAAAGCAATATGGATTCGGGAATGTTTTTACCAGTTCAAAAAGCTGCAATTAAAGCATTAGAATTAGATTCATCTTGGTATAATGAATTAAATTCAGAATATGAAAAAAGAAAGATTTTAACATATAATATATTTGATAAATTAAATTGCTCTTTTGATAAAAATCAAAAAGGGTTATTTGTTTGGGCTAGAATACCTGATGCATATAAACATAGTAAAGATTTTTCAGATGATGTTTTAGAAAAATATGAAACCTTTATAACACCAGGATTTATATTTGGATCAAATGGTAATAATTATGCAAGAATATCTTTATGTGCAAATACAGATACATTAAATGAAGTAATAAGTCGTATAAAATAAAATTAAGATTATGAGTGAAAAAAATGACACTAAAACTTTAGCTGAATGGGGATTACCATCTGTTGAAAGACCAATTGTAATATCTGGCCCTTGTAGTGCTGAATCAGAAATTCAAATTTTGAATACTGCAAAACAATTATCAGAAATTGGTGTTAAAATTTTTAGAGCAGGCATCTGGAAGCCAAGAACTAGACCTGGTTCTTTTGAGGGAGTTGGTTCTATAGGACTTCCATGGCTAAGAAAAGCTAAAGAAGAAACCGGAATGTTAATTTCAACAGAAGTAGCAAATGTTAAACATGTTTATGAATGTTTAAAAAATGGAGTTGATATTTTGTGGATTGGAGCTAGAACTTCAGCTAATCCATTTGCTATGCAAGAATTGGCAGATGCACTAAAAGGAGTTGATATACCTGTGTTTGTTAAAAATCCAGTAAATCCAGATTTACAACTTTGGATTGGAGCAATAGAAAGAATTCATAAAGCAGGTATAACAAGAATTGGTGCTATTCATAGAGGGTTCTCAGGATCAGAAAAATCATTATATCGAAATCATCCACAATGGCAAATACCAATTGAACTTAGAAGATTAATGCCAGAGATACCAATAATTTGTGACCCTTCACATATTTGTGGAAACAGAGCCTTATTATTAGATATATCTCAAAGAGCAATGGACTTAAACTACGAAGGATTAATAATAGAATCTCATATTTCTCCCGATGAAGCATGGAGCGATGCAAGTCAACAAATTACACCTAAAGATTTAGAGTTTCTATTAAAAAATTTAGTTCTAAGAAAAACTAATGTAACTGATATTAGTCTAAGAACAACCTTAGATGAGCTCCGTAAACAAATAGATAATCTTGACAATGAGTTGTTTAGCTTATTGCAACATAGGATGGATATTGCTAAAAATATAGGCCAATTTAAAAAAGAACAAGGAATTAATATTCTTCAAACAGGCAGATGGGATGAAATTATTCAAAAACGTTTACAGCAAGGATTAAAATATGGGCTAAGTGAAGAATTTATTATGCGTATATTAAAAGCTGTTCACCAAGAATCAATTAATACTCAAACCGAAATAATGAATAAAAAATAATTATCCTTTAATAAAAAATAATGGATTATTTAAGTTGGTTAGATTTCGTTCTATCACCTATTTACCTATTAATTATTTACCAAATATCTAAAAATATTGTAAAGAAAAAAATAGGGAATAATCCAGAATATAATTATTACATTAAGGGTTTATTCTTTAAAATTTTTGCCGGTATATTTTTATGTTTAATTTATACATTATATTATAACGGAGGAGATACTGTTAATTATTATAGTGGAGGGGTTGTATTAGTTAAACTTATGGGAAAAGATTTTTCTCAATTTTTAACAATGTTCTTAGGATATGGAGATAAAACAACTTGGTGGTTTTTTGATTATACTACTGGATGGCCTCCTGTATATATGTATGATGATGAAAATACATTTTTTGTAATCAGATTTATTAGTCCAATTTTATTAATTTGTTTTAATAGTTATATATTAGGAACAATAATTCTTGCTTGGTTGTCTTATATTGGTGTTTGGAGATTATATCGGTTTTTTATTAATTTTTATCCAAACTTGCAAAAAGAATTAGCTTATGCTGTATTGTTTATCCCTTCTGTCGCTTTTTGGGGATCAGGCATTATGAAGGATACAATAACTTTTTCAGCAACAGGGTGGTTTGTATATAGTATTTACCAATTGTTTATTAAAAAAGACAATAGATTTTTAAATATCTTAGCTGCTATAATTTCAGTCTTTTTAATATTAAAAATTAAACCTTATATCTTCGTAGCTCTTTTCCCAGGTGCTATTTTATGGGTGTTTTATAGTAAATTAAAAAATATTAAATCAGGATTTCAGAGAACTGTTTTATTGCCTTTTATTTTTATTATAGGATTTGTATTAGTATCATTTGTCTTTTCTAAATTATCGGATTCATTGGGCGAATTTGGTTCAGTTGATAAAATGGTTGCAAAAGCTCAAATTACACAAGAGGATTTGAAAAGAGAAGAGGCATATGGGAAAAATTATTATGATATTGGCAAAATAGAAAATGACCCTATGTCAATGCTTAAAAAAGCCCCACTAGCCATTATTGCAGGGATGTTTAGACCTTTTATTTGGGAGGCTCGAAATCCAGTTATGATGATTTCTGGAATTGAAAACCTAGTGATGTTGTATTTTACAATTTTACTATTATTTAAATTTAAAATAATGGGGTTTTTTAGGCATATTGCTTCAGATCCGCCCATTTTATTCTCATTTACTTTTGCAATTTTTTTCATTTTCGCAATAGGATTATCAACAGCAAATTTTGGTGCATTAGTTCGATATAAAATTCCAGCAATACCTTTTTATGCAGTAACTTTAGTTTTTTTATACAATAAATATAAAATATCGAAAGAGAAAAAAGATACAAATACTTAAATAAGAATAAAATAAATAATTACACTTAAAATAAAATTAAAAAAAAATAGTTATTTTTAGCACAATCAAATAATTAAAAAATGAAACTAATTAAGCTGATATTATTGTTTTTATTTTTTATTCAATTAACTACAGAAGCTCAAAAATATAGCAATGAATTTATGGCTATAGGTGTTGGCGGAAGAGCTTTAGGTATGTCGAACTCAGTTGTTGCCAGTACTAATGATGTTACTTCTGGTTATTGGAATCCTGCCGGGTTAGTTAATATTGAATCAAACCTTGAAATAATGTTTATGCATTCTAATTATTTTGCCGGAATTGCTAAATATGACTATGGTTCTGTTAGTGGAAGAATTGATAAAAATAGTCGCTTTGGAGTTTCTTTAATAAGACTTGGAGTAGATGATATTCCTAATACATTAGAATTTAGAGATAGTGATGGAAATTTTGATTATGATAGAATAACATCTTTTTCTATTGCAGACTATGGTTTTTTATTTTCTTATGCGAAAAAAAGCAATAAAGAAAATTTTTCTTATGGTGGAAATGTGAAAGTTATTCATCGCAAAGCAGGAGAATTTGGTAGTGCTTGGGGCTTTGGGGTTGATTTAGGGGCTCAATATAAAATTCGCAAATGGATGTTTGGTGGGGTTTTAAGAGATGCTACTACAACCTATAATGCTTGGAGTTATAATACCGAAACTTTTCAAGATGTTTTTTTAGCAACAGGAAATGAAATACCAGAAAATTCAACGGAACTTACAATGCCACGGTTACTTTTAGGTGGTGCAAATAAAATAAAAATAGGCGAAAAATTTAGCTTTTTACCAGAAATAGGAGTTGATATCACTTTTGATAAAAAAAGAAATGTTTTGGTTAAATCAAATTTACTAAGCATGGATCCTCATTTTGGGTTTGAAGTTCAATATGTTGATTTTCTGTTTTTTAGAGGAGGTATTGGAAATATTATGGAAATGGAAAACGATAATGGCAAAAAAGTTACTTCTGTTCGTCCAAGTATTGGAATAGGTGTTAGAATGAAAAGTGTTATTATTGATTATGCTTTATCGGATGTTGGTAATAGTTCCGAAGGTCTTTATTCAAATGTTTTTTCAATAAAGCTAAAAATTAATTCCGCAAAAAAATAAATGTCATTATCTTTATTAAAAATCAATAAATTTGTTAAAAAATAGATTTTATAAATGAAAAAATTTACATTATTATATTTCTTCTTAATATTTTTTATCACATCTTTTTCCCAAGATTATGCAAATTCATGGATTAAAAACTATAATCAATATTATTATAAAATTAAAATAACCCAAAACGGAGTTTATAGAATCTCAAAAAATATTATCACAAATGCCGGAATAGATATTAATACTATTAATCCAAAAACATTTCAAATATTTGGGAAGGGCGAAGAACAATATATTTATGTAAAGGGCGAAGATGATGGAGTTTTTAATGATGATGATTATATTGAATTTTATGCTGAAAGAAATGATGGATGGCTAGATACAGTTCAATATGGGACAAAAGAAAAAACACCAAATCCTTATTATAGTTTATATAATGACACACTTGTTTATTACTTAACTTGGAATGATAATTTGGTTGGCAACAGAAGAGTTTCTGTTAATTCTTCAACAAATTTTAGTAGTTATTCTCCTGCTCAATATGTTATAACAAATAATTATGTTGATTATCATAGTAGTTATTATACCGGCGAACCTTTTAAAAAATCTATTGGGTCAAAATTAACTAATTATCAAAGTTCTCAAGGTTGGTTTAGTTCAAGGTTAAGTTCCGGAAGCCCAACTTTAAATGCATCACTCAGTACTCCAGAATTTTATTCATTAGGAGAAGACGCTATTGCAGAGTTTGCTTTTATTGGAATGTCTAATGATTATGAATCAGGGAATGATCAAAGAATGCAGATTTCACATAATTCTGCATTAATTTTTGATACGGTTTTTGAGGGGTATAAATTAATCAAGAAAAAAATAAAAATTCCAGTAGCAAATTTATCTGCCGGAAATACTTTTGCTTTTACTAGGGCTACTACAAACACAACAATAACTACAATGGTTGTTTCTTATGTTAATGTAACTTATCCAAGAACATTAAATTTTGTAGGCACATTAGAAAATAGATTTAAAGTTAAAAAAAATCAAAGTCAAAATAAAATTTATATAAAAGCATTAAACTTTTCTAATAATGAAGATAAAGCTTTCATATATGATTTTAAAAATAAAGCAAGAATTCAGATGACCGAAGAAAGTGTTTCGGGTAATAAAAATCAAAAAGTTTTATTAGACACATTAGGCGAAGAAATAGATTGCTATATTTTTTTAGAAAGTGCAGTTAAAAACATTAGTAAATTAAATCCGGTTGCTGCCAATGCACGATTTGAAGATTATACAAATAAAAATATTAATACAGATTTTATTATATTAACTGATAGAAAATTTTATAATGAATCAGTTGCATATTTAAATTATAGAATATCAACAGGGCATTCACCAATTATTGTTTTTATAGATGAACTTTATGATCAATTTTCTTACGGAATAGTTAAAAATCCATTGGCTATAACAAACTTTTCAAAATATATATATGATAATTGGAATCATATACCTGAAAACTTATTTATAATAGGAAAATCGTATGTTGATAGTGAATATAGAAAAAATGCTAATTATTACGCAAATACATGTGTCCCAACTTATGGTAATCCTGGTTCAGACATTAAACTAACAAGTGGTATTGTTGACCAATACTGTACACCGGTTTTTTCAACAGGTAGATTGCCTGTTTTAGAAGCATCAGAAATAAATGATTATTTAGAAAAGGTAAAAGATTTTGAGAGTCAACATAAAATATCGTCAGGTGTAAATTGGGAAGAAGATTTGTTTTGGATGAAGAATGTTTTACATTTTGGTGGTGGGAATAGTGCTTCTGAAATTGCCACTTTAAAAAGTTATTTAAATAGTTTAAAAACAGTAATTGAAGATACATTAAAAGGTAGCATTGTAAGATCTTTTTTTAAAGAATCATCGGCTCCCATCAGTGATATTACTTACGCAGACTCAATTAAAAATTTGATAAATAATGGTGTAGAAATAATGAATTTTTTTGCTCATGGAAGCACCACAACTGGCTTTGATCAAGATGTAGATTCTCCAGACAATTATGATAATTATAAAAAATACCCATTAATTATTGCTCAATCATGTTTGGTTTCTAATATTTTTTCAACAGAAATTTCAACAAGCGAAAAATTTGTTTTTGAACCAAGAAAAGGAGCGATTGGATTTTTAGGAACAGCATCATTAGGAATACCAAGTTATTTATATAATTATACTCGTGAACTTTACTCGCAAATTTCATATAAAGGTTATGGGAATAGTATTGGGAAGCAAATGAAATCTACAATTACAAAGATTCAGAACTCACAAGAATTAGTTCAAGACATTTGTTATGAAATGACATTAAACGGAGACCCTTCTATAAAATTATATTCACCCGAAAAACCTGATTTTGCAGTAAATGAAAGTTCAATCTTTTTAGATTTAAAAGAAATAACAGCAGAAATAGATTCTTTTTATGTTAATGTTGTTGTCTCAAATGTAGGAAAATCAATTTCAGATACAAATAAAATGTTTATTGAACTTACTAGAACATTCCCTGATGGTAGCACCGAAAAATATTATACCGAAACAGAAACAACCGTTTATCGGGATACTTGTAGAATATATGTAGGAACTAATTCGATAAAAAGTCCAGGGTTAAATAAAATATCTGTATTAATAGATTCTAAATATGATTATGATGAATTATCGGAAGCAAATAATATAGCAAGCTATAATTTTAATATAAAATCAAATGATTTATTGCCTGTGTATCCTATAAAATATGCTGTTGTTCCAAGTAAAAATATTACACTAAAAGCTTCAACATTTGATCAATTTATAGGACAAAAAGACTTTATTATTCAAGTTGATACTACAGATTTATTTAATAGCCCAATCGTTAGGCAATACACAAGTCAATCTATGGGAGGAGTTGTTAAATGGGACATTAACTTAGATGATTTTACTTTGTCAGAATTAGATAGCACCGTGTTTTTTTGGAGAGTCAAAGTTAATTCATCAGGATATAGTTGGAGAAGCAGTTCATTTAAATATATTCCAAATAAATCTGGATGGTCGCAAGGTCATTTTTTTCAATTTGAAAATAATACATACCAGTTGGTAAATTACAATAGAAATACTAGAAATTTTAAATTCATTAATCAACTAAAAGAGATATCTGTTCAGACAGATACTTATAGAGAGCCTGATAATCAAGTAAAATATTATGATGTATGGTGCAAAATGAATGGAGCCATGGTAAGAAGCCATTATGGATTAAGTTGGTTGTCAGGGTTAGGAATACCAGGATTCGTTTTTATTTGGATAGACCAGGTCACTGGTGAGCCATATACAACTTATGATGATAATAAAGATGGTTATGGAGATACTTACGGAAATAGATTATTGTATATGAACCCAGAGAAATCATTCGATTTTTATGCACATAATTCAACATGGGCAAATAAAATAGTTGATTTTGTAAAAGATATACCAGATGGAGATATAATTTGTATGTATAATGTAGGGCTATATAATTACTTTTCAAATTATACCCAAGATTACATAGATGCTTTTAAATCATTTGGTTGTGACAGTGCTATTATAGTTGGTAATGGCAATAATCCATTAATTGTATTTGGAAGAAAAGGCATGAATCCAGGTGAAGCCAAGCATACCGTTGGGTCATTAGGAACTTTACTTCAAATGCAAGATACTTTTTCAACTAATTGGAAAAATGGAACTATTATCTCAGAAGAAATAGGACCAGCTTTAAAATGGAACTCATTGCATTGGAACTATAAACAACTTGATGATTTAACTTCTGATACATTATATTTATCGGTAATTGGTATTAAACCAGATGGTACAGAAGAAATAGTATTAAATAATATTTTAAAAAACACAAAAGATATTTATAATTTAGATGCAACAATTGATGCAACATTGTATCCTAAGATAAAATTAAAATTATTTACAATGGATGAAAATAGCAGAACACCTGTTCATCTAAATTATTGGGAAGTATTATATGATGAGATTCCAGAAACGGCATTAAACCTTTCGGCAGGATATTTCTTTCATAAAGACACATTACTTGAAGGAGACAATGTAATATTATCTTTAGCAACCGAAAACATTAGTAATTCAAATTTCAAGAAAGACCTAGTTATTAAATATTGGATACAAGATAAAAATAGAAACAATAAAAGTATAACATATAAAAATGTAGGAGAACATAATTCAGGAGACATATTAAAAGATACAATTTCTTTTTCGACTAAAGGATTATTAGAAAACAATATTTTATGGATGGAAGTTAATCCTTATATTGATACTTTAAATAGGTATGATCAAGAAGAACTTTATCACTTTAATAATATTGTAGGTGTTCCTTTTTATGTTGAGAAAGATAATACAAATCCATTGTTAGATGTAACTTTTGATGGAGTATATATAATGGACGGCGATATTGTTTCAGCAAAACCAACTATAAAAATAGCACTTGAAGATGAAAATAAATTTTTATTGTTATCCGATACGTCATTAATTAGAGTATATTTAAGAAGACCTGGAATTAGAGTAGATGAAAGAATATATTTTAATGATAAAGGACAAGGAATTGAAAATATGATTTTTCAAACAGCAATTGATAATAAAAATAAATGCACAATAGATTATAATCCTACTTTTATTCAAGACGGAAAATACAAACTAATAGTTCAGGCAAAAGATGCCTCAAACAATGTTTCAGGAGAATTAGATTATGAAATAAATTTTGAAGTTGTTACTAAATCAACAATAACAAATGTTTTTAATTATCCAAATCCATTCTCTACATCAACAAAATTTGTATTTACTTTAACTGGTGCTGAGGTTCCAACTTATATGAAAATACAAATTTATACAATAACAGGAAAAGTAATTAAAGAAATTTCATTAGAAGAATTAGGAGATATTCATATTGGAAGAAATATTACAGAATATTCATGGGATGGTACAGATGAATTTGGAGATAGATTAGCAAATGGAGTGTATTTATATAGAGTTATTTCAAAAATTAATAATGAGAAAATTGAATTAAGACAAACAAGTGCTGACCAATATTTTAATAATGGGTTTGGAAAAATGTACATTATTAAATAATAATAACTTTTAATATGAAGAATTTTTTAATAAAACTTTTAATAATTATTGCTTTAATAAATGGAATGGGACTAAAAGTCTCTTATTCGCAGGCGGTTACTCAGAAACAAGCAGAAAGAATAGAAGCAAAAAAGAAGAAAAAACAAAAAAAAGCAATTGAAAAGAGTGAAAAAAAATGGAAAAAAGAACACAAGAAAAAAATGTCTCCAGATCAAAAAAAAATGATGAAAAAAACAAAGAAATACTCGAAAAAAAACAAAAAAATTGGTGCCAAATAAATTAAAAACTAATAATAATGGATATAGAAACGATAATATATGCTATAATAATAATTGGATCGATACTTTTTAGTGTTATAAAAAACATTTATAAAGAAAAAGAAGAACCTCATGCAAAAATTAGCATTAACGAATATCAAGAAATGATAAATTCAGCTTATTATAATAATAATGACATTGAGCAAATTCAAAATAGTAATATAAATAAAATAATAGAGGTAGAACAAATTAATAAAAAAGAAGGAATAATTAAAAAAAATACTATTAAATATGATATTATTGATGATAAAGTATCATCGGTTAAAATAAATGGAAGAAAAAAAGTAAATTTAAGAAAAGCATTTATATTAAGAGAAGTAATAGAAAGGCCTGATTTTTAAGTTTTTAAAAAAACAAAATATAAAAATTGTTAAATATATTTAAATTTTAAAATAAAAAAATTGTTCAAATGCATTTAAGTATATTTTTTTCTTATTATATTTACGGCCTTAAAATTTAACTGAATATAAAATAAAATAAAATAGTTTATTCATAAATTAATAAAGAATATGTTAAATAAAATTTTATTCTCACTAGCTGTAACATTAATTTCTACAATAATGTTATATGGTCAATCAGAAGCCATTAAAGGGACAATTAAAGATGAAAAGGGACAACCTATTCCTTTTGCAAACGTCGTTGTTTTGCAAAATGGAGTTCAAGCAGGAGGAGCCTCTTCGGATTTTGATGGCGTATATGTTGTAAGGCCTTTAAACCCTGGAACATATTCAATAAAAGCATCAAGTGTTGGATATCAAGCTGTGCAATATAATAATGTTAATGTTGCCACAAACATGATAAAAATATTTGATATAAAAATGGAAAGTGGTATTGCAATAAAGCAAGAAGTTGTTGTTGTTGAATATAAAAATCCTTTAATTGAATCAGATAATACAAGTGCAGGTGGAACAGTAACAAAGGAAGATATAGATAAAATGCCTGCAAGAGATGCGGCAGCTATTGCATCTACAGTTGGAGGCGTATATAGAGCAGATGATAACTCTTCTGTAAGCGTTAGAGGAACACGTTCTGATGCTACAACATATTATATTGATGGTATTCCTGTTAGAGGAACTTATGCATTACCTAAGGCTGGTATAGAACAAGTATCGATTGTTACGGGTGGTATTCCTGCTGAATATGGCGATGTAATGGGAGGTGTTATTAGTGTTACAACTAGAGGTCCTTCAAAAGAATACCATATGGGAATGGAAGTAGTAAGTTCAGAATTAACGGATAAATATGGCTATAATATGTTGGGCTTGAATATCTCTGGGCCACTATGGGTGAAAAAAGATTCACTTGGAAATGTTAAGCCTATTGCTAGCTTCTTATTTGCTGGAGAATTTTCAAAAGAAAAAGATCCTACACCTTCTGCTGTTGGTTCATGGACAGTTAAAGATGATGTTCTTGAAAGAATGAAAGCTAATCCTATCCAATACTCTACTACAAATGGGATGCAATTATATGGTGAATTATTGACAGAAGATAGTTTAGAATATAATAAATATAAAAAGAATGTAAACAGAGATAGAGTTGTTTTAAATGGAAAAATTAGTATACAACCATCAAGTAGTGTTTTTGTAACTATTGGAGGTTCTTTTGATTATTTAGGTTCAAAAGGATACTTATATACCAATAGCTTAAGTAATTATGAAAACAACCCTGATGTAAATTTATATACAAGTAGAATATTTGGTAGAGTTTTGCAAAAATTAGGTAAAGCAGATTCAGAAGAGAAAGCTAAGAACAAAGAAAAAAAATCAAGTATAAATAATGCCTTTTATTCAATTCAGGTAGATTATTCAAAATCATATCAAAAAATTCAGAGTTCTACACATAATGATAATTTCTTTGATTATGGTTATATTGGTAAATTTGATGTTGAAGCAACACCTTTTTATACTCATAAAGTTGATACAGTTGGTGGTATATACGGAGGACAAACAAGAGAAGGAAACTATTTATTATTATATTATCCTTTAGTTGTAGGATTTGAAAAAGGAGATGTAAATCCAGTTAAAGCAAATTATACTCAAAATATTATAGATGTTTATGGTGATGATTTTTATCCAAGTACACTTTCTTCTATTCAATCTGGACGAGGATTGTTAAATGGAGATAACCCATCTTCAATATATTCTTTATGGTCAAATGTTGGAACAACTTACGGGTCTTATTCTATTGATGATAATGAACAATATAGAATATCGGCAAAAGCATCAGCAGATGTTAAAAATCATTCTCTTTCATTAGGATTTGAATATGAACAAAGAATAGATAGAAATTATAGTTTAACCCCTTCTTCTTTATGGGGATTAATGAGACAAATGGCAAATAAGCATATCTCAGAATTAGATTATAATAATCCTGAAATAATTTCTTGGGGTAATCCAACTAATGATACTATAAATTATGCTAGATATTATAATGCGGAAGAACAATATTCATTTGATAAAAAGTTAAGAGAAAAATTAGGATTATCACAAGATGATAAAACATGGATAAATATTGATAATATTAATCCAAACGAATTGTCATTAGATATGTTTACTCCTGATGAATTATTTAATGATGGAAATAGCCTTGTTTCTTATTATGGTTATGATTATTTAGGTCAAAAAGTAAGTACAAATCCTAGTTTAAATGATTTCTTTTCTGAAAAAGATGAAACAACTGGAGAATATAAAAGAAACATTCCTGCGTTTCAACCTATTTATATGGCTGGTTGGATAAGTGATAACTTTGCGTATAAAGATTTGATCTTTAAAATTGGAGTTAGAATAGATAGATTCGACGCTAATCAAATGGCTTTAAAAGATAAATATTTGATGTACGAAGCTTATAATGTAAAAGATTTAAATGCAAAATTGGCACAAGATAATATCTCAAGTATTGTTCACCCAGATGGCATAGGAGAAGATTACGTAATATATGTTGATGATATTAATGCACCTAGTATGGATATTGAAGATGTTACTATAGTTGGTTATAGAAATGAAGATACTTGGTATGATAGATATGGAACAGAAATAAAAGACCCTAGTGTCTTAGAAAAAGCATCTGTAACAGGAACGATTACGCCTTTCTTAAAGAAAAGTCTTACAGATGATTCTAAGGTATCAGTTAATGCGTTTAAGGATTATGAACCAAAAATATCTGCTAACCCTAGAATAGCATTCTCTTTTCCAATATCAGATGAAGCTGGATTCTTTGCACATTATGATATATTAACACAAAGACCTACTTCTGGAATTAGATTAGATCCTATGGACTACTTATTTGTAAACAATAGAATTGGACAAGTAATTAATAATCCTGATTTAAAACCACAAAAAAGTACAGATTATGAATTAGGATTCCAACAAAAACTTAACAATACTTCAGCTTTAAAAATATCTGCTTTCTACAAAGAATTAAGAGATATGATTCAAATTGTTAATGTTTACGGTGCATACCCTATATCTTATCTTACTTTTGATAATATTGATTTTGGAACAACTAAAGGATTTACAGTTGCATATGATTTAAGAAGAACTGGAAATGTAAGACTTAATATTAATTATACCTTGCAATTTGCTAATGGAACTGGCTCAAGTGCAAGTTCTGGTTTAAGTTTAGTAAGTGCGGGACAACCAAACTTAAGAACAATTATCCCTTTAGATTATGATCAAAGACATGCTTTGGTTGGATCTATTGATTATAGATATGACGAAGGAGATAAATATAATGGACCAAAATGGAAAGGTCATGAAATCTTAAAAAATACAGGTGCAAATATGACTTTTAGAGCTGGTTCGGGAACGCCTTATAGCAGACAAAGTAATGTTACAAATGAAGCTGCTTTTGGTATTCAACAAAGATCTTCAATGAAAGGTTCTTGGAATGGTTCTAATATGCCATGGCAATTTAAAATAGACTTAAAAGTTGATAGAGATATTCTATTGAAATGGGGTAAAGGAGAAGATGACAATAAAAAATTAGCATATTTAAATGTGTATCTTCAAGTATTAAATGTTTTTAATACTAAAAACCTTGTAGGTGTTTATAGATATACTGGAAATGCAGATGATGATGGTTATTTGCAATCAGCAGAAGCTCAAAACTCAATTGAAGCTCAAATTGATCCAGAAGCTTATAGAGATTTATATCTAATTAAAGTTAATAATCCAGGAAGATATACCTTACCTAGAAGAACAAGAATAGGTTTAACATTAAGTTTCTAAAATAATAGTAAAAATGAATAATCTTAAAATAAATCATACAAATATGATAAATCGTAGAGGAATAATTTTATTAATGATTTTCACCTTTTTAACATCAGTTTTTTATGGTGAAGAAAATATTGCAAATTATAAAATTATGTCAAATTCAAAAGCTACTTTGGGTAGTAGTTGTGAACCATCATCTTCTCAAACAGATTTAGATGTAAATAATGTTAGAGCAAGAATTCTCGGTGGTGGAGATATGTGGTGGAACTTGATTGATGCAAAATATGAGATTCCAAAAGGAAGTGGAAAGCATTCTATGTTTGCTGGAGCTCTTTGGATTGGTGGTGTTGATGAAGGAGATGCAATTAAGGTTGCAGCACAAACTTATAGACAAAGTGGTAATGATTTTTGGCCTGGTCCTTTAACAAATAAAACAACTGTTGAAAAGGAAGATTGTAAAAAATATGATAGACATTGGAAAATTACTAGAACACAAGTTGAAGAGTTAATTTCTTATAGAAATGGCGAAATATCTTCTTACACAATGCCTAAAGATATTAAAGAATGGCCAGGTAATGGTGATGTAGATAAAGGAGAGATGTATTATTTAGCACCTTATTATAGCAAATCTGGAGATGATTATAATGAAGCAAAAACAGATGCATTTCCTGCTTATGCAATTCAATCTGTTGGTAATGTTGGATATCTATATGGTGATATGACTATATGGTGGGTTTATAATGATAAAGGAGATATTCATACAGCTTCTGGAGGCGAGCCTATTGGATTGGAAATTAGAGCACAAGCTTTTGGTTTTGCAACAAGTGATGCTATCAATAATATGACTTTTTATGATTATGAAGTTATTAATAGATCTGCATATAAATTGAATAAAGCTTATTTTGGACAGTGGGTTGATGCTGATTTAGGATATGCTTTTGATGATTATGTTGGATGTGATGTTGGTAGAGGTTTAGGATATTGTTATAATGGAGATGCTGAAGATGAGGGCGTTACTGGATACGGGTTAAATCCACCAGCTGTTGGAGTAGATTTTTTCAGAGGACCTTTAGCTGATGCAACTGATGGTGTTGATAATAATAGAAATGGAATTACAGATGAAGATAAAGAAGATATTTTGATGTCAAAATTTGTTTATTATAATAATGATTGGTCTCAATTTGGAAATCCATCAAGAGCTAGTGACTATTATAATTATTTAAAAGGTGTTTGGAAAGATGGAACAAGTATGACTTATGGTGGAAATGGATTTCATTCTGGAGGAGTAGAATGTGATTTTATGTTCCCAGGCAATTCAGATCCGCAAGGATGGGGAACAGGCGGTCAACCTCAAGCAATTTGGGATGAAGCTAGTTCAGGAAACGTTCCTGCTGATAGAAGATTCTTAATGTCTGCTGGGCCTTTCACTCTTGAACCAGGTGCTGTTAATTATATCACTACTGGTGTAGTTTGGGCTTCAACAGGTCAAGGTGGACCTCAAGGTTCAATAGAATTATTAAAAACTTATGATGATTATGCTCAAGCTTTATTTGATGCTAAATTTGAAATGATGAATGGTCCTATTATGCCAAATGTTCAAATTATTGAAGAAGATAAGGAAATTATAATTAATATTATTGATACAAAATTAACTGAAACATATCTTGATACAACTAAAGGAATGATATTGTATCAAAATAGTTTAGGAAATAATATTACAACAATTGATGATATTATTTATAAATTTCAAGGGTATATAATTTATCAATTAGAAGATTATACAATAAACTCTTCAGATTTATACAATAGTGATAAAGCTAGAATTATTGCTCAAGTTGATATTAAAGATGGTATAACAGAAATTATTAATGCAGATTATGATCCTGTTGTTAATAAATTAGCCTATAAGGAAATGGTTAATGGTGAAGATAAAGGAGTTAAACATAGTTTTAGCGTTAAAACAGATTTATTTGCTAAAGGTAATAGCGAATTAATTAATCATAAAAAATATGTTTATATGGTAGTTCCTTATTCATATGGAGTACCTGATTCTACAGAACTTTATGATAAATTTGAGATAAATCAAGCATTTTTATCTACAAGAGTTTTACCTAAGTATGTTGCAGTTCCTCATAATAGACAACCTGAAAAATATGGAAGTTCTAAAAAAAGTGAATATGGAACTGGAGTTATTGTTAAAAGATTAGAAGGTAATGGTAATGGTGGAAATGAGATAAGATTGTCTGAAAGCACAATTAATTCTATTATTGCTAATGGGAAAGCGGAAGTTCTTGAATATGAAAGAGGATATGGTCCAATTAATGTTAAGGTAGTGGACCCACTTAGTGTTCCAGGAGGAGATTTTATTGTGAAATTTGATACAGTAACTGTTTATGATGACACATTAAAAGTATTATCTTATAATTGGTCTATAACTAACTCTTTAACTGGTGAAACAGTTAATTCAGAAACTGCTACACGTTTTGAAAATGAACAAATAATTACTAATTGGGGATTATCTATCAATATTAATGATGTTGATGAAATTGAAGACTTAAGTGAAGATGGATATGGATTTATTAAAGCAAATATAGGACTTACAGATAACTCAAAACCTTGGCTTACTTTTATTCCAGACTATGATTTAAGTACTGAAGGAAGTCACCATTATTTTGATTGGATTTTATCTGGAAATACAATTGGACATGACTGGACAACAAAAGGAACTCATGTTACAAAAGGAAGTAAAGATCCTTTATTGGACCCTAATGAAGTTTGGGAAAGTGTTTTAGGCGGAACATGGGCTCCATTTAAATTAACTGCGTATTTTGCTTCTACTGAATACAATAACCCCGCTAAGCCACCATATGTTGCGTATCCTGGTTATTCTACATCAAGTGCAGCACATACTAGTTCTAAATTAAATAATTTATCTAGTGTTCAAATAGTTTTAACCGCTGATAAAGCAAAATGGACAAGGTGTGTTGTTGTTGAAATGTGTGAAGAAAGTGCATTGTCAATCGGAAATGCTAGAAAAGGTCAAACAAGAAGATCTCAGTCTGTTAATAAAGAAGGTAGTCCTGATGGAACAGGAACAGGTATGGGTTGGTTCCCTGGATATGCAATTAGTTTAGAAACAGGAGAAAGATTAAATATTGCATTTGGAGAAGATTCTTATTTGTCTTCAGAAAATGGAGATGATATGATTTGGAATCCAACAAATAATGTTACAAATTCAACTGGCCAATTGTTATTTGGTGGAAAACATTATATTTATGTTTTTGGACATAAAGGGGATAATGTTACACAAGATTGCCCTGCTTATGATGAAGGAGTTTGGTTGTATAGTATGTTGTCATGGGATCCACCTCAAATAAAAAATACAAGAGCTTGGTCTAACTGTATGTGGGTTTCTATGCCAATTGTAAATCAAAAGTATTTATTTAACGACCCAGCTAGTATTCCTACAGACATAACTATTTCAATTAATGTATCTAAACCATATAAAAGGTACTTATATACTTCAATAGGATCTACAGCAGGTCAAAATGACAACTATCCAATGTATTCATTCAACACTGACGATATTAAAGCATTAACAAATAATGTTGAATCTGCTGATAGTGCATTAGATTTAATTAATGTAGTTCCTAATCCATATTATGCATATTCTGGGTATGAAGTAAATCAGCTAGATAATAGAGTTAAGATTATTAATTTACCTACAAAGTGTACAGTTAAGATTTATACATTAAATGGTATATTAATTAGAGAATATAATGTTGATAAATCGGGTTATAGTACAGATAGAAAATTTACAAGTAGTTCTGACCTTACCGATTTTCAAGTAACTTCAATTGATTGGGATTTAAAAAATACATTTGGAGTACCTATCTTAGGCGGAGTTTATTTAATTCACGTAAAAGTTCCTAATGTAGGCGAAAAAGTAATTAAATGGTTTGGTGTAACAAGACCGGTAGATTTAGATTCATTCTAGTAATTATAAATTGATTAAAATACAAAAAAATAGAACACATGAAATACAGTAGAAAAATATTAGGTATTATAATTTCATTTGTAATAGTATTTAACACATTTGATAGCCAAGCTGGAAATGAGCAAAGAGCTGGGCAATCTGGTGCTGCACAACTATTAATTAACCCTTGGGCTAGATCGAATGGTTATGGAACTGCCGGAAGTGCTTTTGTTAAAGGAATAGAAGCTCAATATTCTAATGTTGCAGGAACAGCATTTACTAAAAAAACAGAAATTTTGTTTGCAAGAAGTGAGCTTTATGGTGGATCTGGAATAAGCATTAATTCATTTGGTATAAGTCAAAAAACCGGAGAATATGGAGTATTAGGATTGTCTATTATGTCTATGAGCTTTGGTGAAATTGAAAGAACTACTGTTGATATGCCAGAAGGTGGGTTGGGTACATTTACTCCTCAATATTTAAATATTATTTTATCTTATGCAAAAGAATTTTCAAATAGTATTTATGGTGGATTTGCAATTAAAATTGTTAATGAAGGTATTTCAGATGCTAGTGCGAATGGAATAGCTGTTGATGCTGGTATTCAGTATGTTGCAAGTGAAAGACTAAGATTAGGCATTGCATTAAAAAATGTTGGACCAACTATGAAATATTCTGGCGATGGATTAAGTTTTAGAGGGTATAATGGAGATGATAATTATAAAATGACTGTAATGCACAGAACAGAAAAATTTGAATTGCCTTCATTAATAAGAATAGGATTAGCTTATGATGCTTATTCTGTTGAAAACCACAGAGTTACAGCATTGGGAACATTTACATCAAATGCTTTTTCAAATGATTTGTATTCTTTAGGAGCTGAATATGGCCTTTATGAAAAGTTTTTGTTTAGAGCTGGATATACTATGGAAAGAAATATGTATAAAGATGATGAAAGTATGTCAATATATTCTGGTCTTAGTGGTGGTCTTTCAGTTGTGTTACCTTTTAAAAAAGATAGCGAATCAAAATTCGAATTGGACTACTCTTATTGTGCTACAAAAGTTTTAAATGGAGTTCATACATTCGGCGTAAGAGTGGATTTATAACACAAACTTTTTATAAAAATTTTTTATAGACCCAAGTAATATTGGGTCTATTTAATTATTGTATAACTATAATTTTATGTATTATGGACAAATCAAACATAATTTATTTTACAGAAGAAGGATTGAAAAAATTAAAGGAGGAAGTGGAATATTTGCAAAATGTAGAAAGACCTAAGATTTCTGCAGCAATTGCTGAAGCTAGAGATAAAGGAGATTTATCGGAAAATGCTGAATATGATGCAGCTAAAGAAGCTCAAGGATTATTGGAATTAAAAATTTCTAAAATTCAAGATAAAATAAGAAATGCTAGAATTATTGATAAATCTAAAATAGATTTATCAAAGGTATCTCTATTGTCAACCGTAAAACTTAAAAATATTAAGAGTAATGCGGTTATGGTTTATACAATAGTTCCTGAAAATGAGGTTGATATTAAATCTGGTAGAATTTCTATTAATACTCCTATCTCAAGAGGTTTATTAGGAAAAGCAGTTGGCGAAAAAGTTGAAATTACTGTTCCTTCAGGCACAATTGAATTAGAAATTTTAGAGATTGATATTTCATAATTATGGCTACAATTTTTTCGAAAATTATTTCAGGTGAAATTAAAAGTTATAAAATTGCTGAAAACGATAAATTTTATGCTTTTTTAGATGTTTTCCCTTTGGCAAAAGGCCATACACTTGTTGTCCCAAAACAAGAAATAGATTATATTTTTAATATGCCAGATGATTTATATAAAGAATTTAATTTGTTTGCTAAACAAGTGGCATTGTGTATAGAAAAAGTTATTGAGTGTAAAAGAATAGGTATTGCAGTTATTGGATTAGAAGTACCTCATGCACATATTCATCTTATTCCATTAAACAATGTTGATGATATAAATTTTTCAAAACCTAAGCTAAAATTTTCAGAAAATGAATTAGAAGCTATTGCTAATCAAATAAATATAATATTTGAAAAAGAGAAAATACAATAATTAAGTAAATAAAATTATATAAATTTGTAAAGATAAATTTAGAAATTATGCAATTATCAGAACAAGAAATTATTAGAAGGCAATCTTTAGATGAATTAATTAAATTAGGAATAAACCCTTACCCTGCTGAAATATTTGATATAACAACTAATTCAAAAGATATTACTTTAAATTTCAACGAAAGTGAAAGTAATTTTCAAGATGTTACAATAGCTGGAAGAATTCGTTCAAGAAGAATAATGGGGAAAGCTTCTTTTGTTGAAATTCAAGACGAAAAAGGTAAAATACAATTATATATAACAAGAGACGATATTTGTCCTGATGAAGATAAAACTTTATACAATGAAGTATTTAAAAAACATCTAGACATAGGCGATATTATTGGAGTTAAAGGTTTTGTTTTTAAAACTCAAGTTGGAGAAATTACTGTTCATGTTAAAGAAATTAAACTTTTGTCGAAATCATTAAAACCTCTTCCTATTGTTAAAGAAAAAGAAGGTATTGTTTATGATGGATTTACTGATCCTGAATTAAGGTACAGACAAAGATATATCGATTTAATTGTAAATGAAAATGTTAAAGAAACCTTTATTAAAAGAACAAAATTAGTTTCATCTATGCGTTCTTATTTAAATGATAAAGGATATTTTGAAGTTGAAACACCTATATTGCAACCTCTTTATGGTGGTGCGGCAGCAAGACCGTTTAAAACTCACCATAATACTTTAGATATGACTTTATATTTAAGAATAGCTAATGAGCTATATCTTAAAAGATTAATTGTTGGTGGATTTGAAGGAGTATATGAGTTTTCTAAAGATTTTAGAAACGAAGGAATGAGCAGATTTCATAATCCTGAATTTACTCAAATGGAACTTTATGTTGCATATAAAGATTATTATTGGATGATGGATTTGGTTGAAGAAATGGTTGAAAAAATTGCTTTAGATATTAATGGAACTACCGAAATTAAAGTTGGTGAAAATATAATTAACTTTAAAAGACCATGGAAAAGATTCACAATGTATGAAGCTATACAACATTTTACTGGAACCGATATTTCGAATATGAGTGAAAAAGAAATATTTGATTTTGCAAAAAGTTTAAATATTAATGTAGATTCATCTATGGGTAAAGGAAAACTTATTGATGAAATTTTTGGTGAAAAATGTGAAGGAAATCTTATTCAACCTACATTTATTACTGATTATCCTATTGAAATGTCGCCTTTAGCTAAAAAACATCGAAAAACTGATGGTTTAGTTGAAAGATTTGAAGCAATTTGCAATGGTAAAGAAATATGTAATTCGTTCTCAGAATTAAACGATCCAATAGACCAAAGAAAAAGATTTGAAGAACAACTTGAATTAGGCAAAAGAGGAGACGATGAAGCAATGGTTCTTGATGAAGACTTTTTAAGAGCATTAGAATACGGAATGCCCCCTACTGCAGGGTTAGGAATAGGAATAGATAGATTAACAATGATTATGACTAATGCAGATTCTATTCAGGAAGTAATTTTATTTCCTCAAATGAGACCAGAAAAAAAAGCAAAACAATTAAGTGCAAGCGATTTGGTTGAAATTGGAATAAATGAAAAAGTTGCCGAATTAATAGTAGAATTAGGATATAGAAATATTGACGAAATTAAAAATGCTAATCCAAATAAACTCTTTAATGATCTTTGTGGAATAAAGAAGAAAAAGAAATTAGAGATAAAATTAGATGCGGAAGAAATAAAAGGGTGGATTGCAAATAATTAATGGGTTATTGATTAAGCACATTAAATTAATTATATATATTTTGCATGAATAGCAAGATAAAAAATGCCTTTCTATTATTATTGCATATAATTATATGCAATATAGCTTTTTCTCAAACAGCAGAAGAAGAAAGTTTGTATAAAAAAGCCGATTCCTATTTTAGAAAAGATGTATATGACTCAGCCGCATATTGTTTTGAAAAACTTATAGTACTAGATAAACAAAACTTTGATTATGTTTTTAGTGCAGGTATATCTTATTATTTATCAGGTAAAAGATCAAAAGCAAAAGCAATTCCTTTTTTTGAGAAAATGGTTAAGTACAATAAGTTTAATGATTACCCCGAATTGTATTATTACCTAGGAAAATGTTATCATGTAATAGGAGAGTATGATAAAGCCACGTCTTATTATAATAAATTTATGAAGTTTATTGAAATGGGGAAAACAGGTAAAACTCTTCGTGTTGAAGTTAATGATTTATTAAGAAGATGTTTTATTGGTATAGCATTAAAAGCGGATTCGCTAAATGTAAATGTTTCAAATGCAGGTGATGTTGTTAATTCAAATGTAGATGATTATAATCCAGTTATTTTAAATAATAAAAAAAACATGGTTTATTTATCTAAAAAAATAAAAGAAAACAATAATAAAAACAACTACTCTTATTATTATTATTATAACCCCGAAAAAGATATTTATGTGGTTGTTCGAAGTGAAAAAGAAAAATGGGAAGATCCACAAAGTATAGGTAATATTATTTTTATAAATCCTTCTACAATAAAAGTTAAAGACGAACTTTTATATTTTAAAGAAGATGAGTATAGTGATTTGAGTGTGATAAATAAAGAAAATGATACAGTTTATCTTTCGATGAACAGAGAAGATTCTTTTGGCGAAAGAGATATTTATATGGCTATTAGACAACAAAATGGGAATTTAATTAATTATAAAAATTTAGGGTTAGAGATAAATACAAAATTTAACGAGATAACACCTTTTTACGATTACAAGAAAAGAACTTTATATTTTTCTTCAAATAATGATAATTCATTAGGAGGATATGACATTTTTTATACTCGAAAAATTAAAGGACAGTGGATGCCACCAAAAAATATAGGCTATCCAATTAATTCTCCTGGAGACGACATAAATTATATGATATTATCAGACTCAAAAAATGCTTATTATGCATCATCAAAAGAATCGGGGTTTGGTGGTTTTGATATTTATCATATAGAATATATTCAAAATGAATTGAATAAAAATATGATTATTTCAAATCCTGAAATTAAATCAGATTCGGTTGCAAATAAAATAGCAGAGAAAACTAATAAAAAAGAAACAGTTGAAAAACCGGTAGAAAAACCTAAGATAACACAAGAATATATTAAAACAAGTAAAACAAAAAACATAGAATTTTTTAATAATAGAGAAGAATTAAAAACCTATTTTGTAAATAATCAACAAAGTGTAACGCATTCTGATACAATTCATTTGGTTCAAATAGGAGCGTATCGAAAAGAAATTTCAGTTAATTATTTTGGAGGATTTGATAAAGTTATAGGGCTATTATTCGAAGACAAAATTTACAGATATTATGTTTTGCCAAAAGAAAATAAAAAACAGGCTGCATTGTCTTTAAGAGAAAATGCCGTACTGTTAGGGTATAAAGATTCATTCATTACTTTTATAATATTTTAAAATTTAAACCTAACAAAAATGAACATAAATTTTTCATCAATAACAGGAAATATTGTTGATGTTATTAATAATAAAATATTTGCAGCAGGTATAATAATTTTAGATGGACAAATAGTTAAAATTATTGAAATATCAGAAAAATGCGATAGATATATTATTCCTGGATTTATAGATTCTCATATTCACATCGAAAGTTCAATGATGCCACCATCTGAATTTGCTAAAATAGCTGTGAAACACGGAACAATTGCTGCTGTTTGCGACCCACATGAAATAGCAAATGTTTTAGGAATAGATGGGGTAAAATACATGATTGATGACAGCAAAAATGTTCCATTAAAATTTTACTTTGGTGCACCATCTTGCGTTCCTGCCACTTGTTTTGAAACAAGCGGAGGAAATATTAGTTCTAAAGAAATTGAACAATTAATACAATTAGACGAAATTAAATGCTTGGCTGAAGTAATGAATTTCCCTGGTGTTATTAATGATGATAAAGAATTATTAGAAAAAATTAATATTGCAAAAAAATATAATAAGCAAATAGATGGACATGCTCCTGGCTTAAGAGGGAAAGATTTAGAAAAATATATAAACGCCGGAATTAACACTGACCATGAATGTTTTTCGTATGAAGAAGCAAAAGAAAAGATTGAAAAAGGAATGAAAATTTTAATCAGAGAAGGTAGTGCCGCCAAAAATTTTAATGAATTATGCACTCTTATTGATGAATTTCCTGATATGATAATGCTTTGCTCTGACGATAAACATCCAAATGATTTAGTTAAAGGGCATATAAATTTATTGGTTAAAGAAGCAATAAAAAAAGGAATAGACCCAATAAAAGTATTAAAAACAGTTAGCTGTAACCCTATAAAACATTATGATTTAAATATAGGATTATTGCAAAAAGGCGATTCAGCTGATTTTATTATTGTAGATAATTTAAATGATTTCAATATAGAAGAAGTTTATGTGTCTGGAAATCAAGTTTATGGCGAAGGGAAAACAAATTTTATAGTAAATAAACCTTTATTAGTTAATAATTTTATTGAAAATAAAATTAAAGAAGAGGATATTGAAATAAAGAACAATTCAGAAAAAATAAAAGTCATCCAAGCTATTAATAATCAAATTATTACAAATAAAATAGAAATTACACCTAAGGTTGAAGATGAGATTATAAAAACAGATTTAGAAAATGATATTTTAAAGATAGTTGTTGTAAACAGATATAAAAAAGAAAAGCCAGCAGTAGCTTTTATTAAAGGATTTGGATTAAAAAAAGGAGCAATAGCTTCTAGTATATCTCACGATAGTCATAATATTATTGCTGTTGGAGTAAACGATGAAGATTTGGTTGAAGTTATTAATGCCATATTTGATGAAAAAGGAGGCATAGGGATAGTGTATGAAAAAATCACAGAAATATTGCCTTTACCAATAGCAGGACTAATGTCGGAAATTAGAGGAGAAGATATAGCCGAAAGATATGAAAAAATAGATAATACTGTAAAACAAGAACTAGAATCAAAACTAGATGCACCTTTTATGACATTATCTTTTATGGCTCTATTGGTAATTCCTAGTTTAAAAATATCTGATAAAGGTTTATTTGACGGAGAAAAATTTAACATTACGGATTTATATATAGATTAACAAATAATATATTTATATTTGTAAAAAAATGTATTATGCAAAAAATTGATATTCAAAAATTAGATGAAGCAGCCGAAGTATTAAAAGCAATTGCACATCCTTTAAGAATAGCTATTATTGATTTGCTAGTGAAAAAAGGTAATTTAACAGTTACCGAAATTTATAAAAAATTAGATTCAGGACAGCCAACAATTTCACATCATTTAAGCATATTAAAATCAAAGGGCCTTTTAATCTCAGAACGACAAGGTCGTCAGATTAGTTATTCATTAAAACATAAAAGATTAAACAATATTATCAAATGTATTAATCAGTGTAACGATTAATTTTAATAAACCTTGCAAGATACTAGCTCAAATAAAGATTCAATAATTATTAACGAAGGAGTAGGGCCTAAAACTTATTTTTCGAATGATTTAATAAATTATATTGAATATAAGAAAGAACTTAATAATTCAAAAAACTTCAAATCTTTTAAATCACAGAGCTTATTACCTTTAAAAAATAATCAATATATTGAGAAAACATTAAGAAACTTCCAATGGGAATTTATACTTCTAATAACCCTTTTTGTTTTTATTTATGTTTTTAGTTATTTATATAAAAATTTAATATATAAAATACTTCTTGGTAATTATTCTGATAATCAATCAAGTCAGTATATTAACAGAAATGAAAATAGCATTCAAAATATTAGTTATATATTAATCTTTATTTTTAATATCTTTATTTTAAGCTTTTTTATTTACAAGGTAATTTTCTTTATAAAGAAACAAGAATTAATAGAATATAATTCATTTTTAATTTATTTAATTGTTCTATCAGCAGTGACTATCGTTACATTAATTAAAAGAGCATTAATTTATTTCGAAGCAAGTGTTTTTAGTGTAAGTAAAATTTCAAAAGAATATTTTATCAATAATTCAATTATAGAGTTATCTTCATCATTAATCTTATTGCCATTAATGTTCTTAATATCATATACGTATGTTCCTGATTTTTATATATGGGCAGGGGTAACTATAATATTGATTATTTATATTATTAGAACAATTAAAAAACTAATGTTAATTATAATTTCATTAAAGCTTTCTATTTTTTATTTGTTTTTGTATTTTTGCACAACAGAATTAATACCTATTGCTGTAACAGTAAAGTATATAACTGATAATATTGTATTTAAATGATTTATTAGCCTAAAATGAGTACATTAAAAGTTAAAAGAGTTTTAGTTTCACAACCTACGCCACAAGCAGAAAAGTCGCCTTATTTTGATTTGGCGAAAAAATGGAATATAGAAATTGACTTCCGCTCGTTTATCCATGTAGAAACAGTTGATAATAAGGAGTTTAGGAAAAACAAGATTAATATATTAGATCATACTGCCGTTATTTTTAACAGCAGAACGTCTGTTGATCATTTCTTTAGAATTTGCAAAGACTTAAGAATTACTGTTCCAGACACAATGAAATATTTTTGTATGTCAGAGTCAATTACATATTATTTGCAAAAATATGTTTTATACCGAAAAAGAAAAATATTTTATGGAAAACAAAGTCTTGAAGATTTAATAGAATTGATTGTTAAACATAGTGAAAACAACAAGTTTTTATTCCCTTGTTCCGATATTCATAAAGGAGAATATTCTGACCTATTAGAAAAAAATAACATTAATCATACAAAAGCAATTATGTATAAAACCGTTGCTAGCGATTTGTCTGATTTATCTGATGTTAATTATGATATGTTAGTGTTTTTTAGCCCATCAGGAATAAAATCATTATTGAAAAACTTTCCAAAATTTGAACAAAACAATACAAGAATAGCAGTTTTTGGTTCTTCTACAGCTAGAGCTGTTAAAGAAGCAGGGCTTAGATTAGATGTTGAAGCACCTAATGTAAAAGCTCCTTCAATGACAATGGCTATTGATTTATATTTAAAAAAAGTAAATAAATAATTTGAGTAACTTGAAGTTACGACTTACATTACATAAAAAAGAAAGATTAAATAAGAAATCAATTATTGATAAATTATTCGCTAAAGGCAAATCATTTTCTTATGGTAATTTTTATGTGAAATGGGATTATACTGATAATATCTCGTTTTCACCAGCTCAAATATTATTCAATGCTTCTAAAAAAAAAATTAAAAGTGCCGTTAAAAGAAATATAATAAAGAGGTTAATAAAAGAATGCTACAGAAAAAACAAGTATATAATTTATAAAGCTTTAGAAAAAAACAATAAAAATATTGCAATTGTAATTATATATAATGGAAGTAAAATTATTGATTACGAGGAAGTTAATAAAAATGTTTTATCAATATTAAATAAAATTTCAGATATTAATGAGAACATTGATAAGTAAAATATTAATCTTTTTAATTAGAATATATCAATATACATTATCTCCTTATATTGGAAGAAGTTGCCGATATTATCCAACTTGCTCAAACTATTCAATTGATGCTTTAAAAAAACATGGAGCAATTAAAGGAACTTTTTTATCAGTAAAACGAATATTATCATGTAATCCATGGGGCGGAAGTGGTTATGACCCTGTTCCTTAATAAAAAATAATATGAATGAATTAGATATAAATAATGAAATTGAAGTAGAAAGTGATGAACTATATGAACATCATAAAATTGTAGTTGAAAAAGGTAAAAGTATCTTAAGAATAGATAAATATTTATTTAGCAGGTTAGAAAATACTTCACGAAATAGAATTCAGGTTGCAGCTCATGCCGGAAATATCTTAGTTAATAATAAAGCGGTTAAACCCAACTATAAAATTAAACCATTAGACGTAATTTCGATTTTATTAAATTACCCTCCTCGTGAAAATGAACTATTGCCCGAAAATATACCATTAGATATTTATTATGAAGATGAGGATCTTGTAATCATAAACAAACAACCCGAAATGGTTGTCCACCCTGCTCCTGGGAACCCTAACGGAACGTTGGTAAATGCTTTGTTATACCATTTCAATAAACTTCCTTCAGCAAACGGTGAAACAATTAGACCAGGTCTTGTTCATAGATTAGATAAAAATACCACCGGTATTATGGTAATTGCCAAAAATGAACTATCACTATCAATTTTATCAAAATATTTTTTCGACCGAAATATTGAACGAAGATATGTTGCACTTGTTTGGGGTGATGTTAAAGAAGATGAAGGCACTATTGATGCTCCTATTGGAAGAAATATTAGAAACAGAAAAGTTATGGCTGTTCATAAAGACGAAACAAATGCGAAACATGCAGTAACGCATTATAAAGTTTTGGAGCGCTTTAGCTATGTAACATTAGTCGAATGTAAATTAGAAACCGGAAGAACTCATCAGATTAGAGTTCATTTACAACACATTGGACATCCATTGTTTAACGACAATGAATACGGTGGCGACAGAATTTTAAAAGGAACTACATTTACTAAATATAAACAATTTATCGAAAATTGTTTTAGCATTTTACCACGTCAGGCTTTACATGCTAAAATCTTAGGATTTAAACATCCAAAAACAGGAAAAGATATTTTATTCGAAGCTGATTACCCTCAAGACATGAAAACTGTTATTGAAAAGTGGAGAGAATATTATAAAAGCGAATAACTTGAAAATAGAAACGATAAATCATATTTAGAAAGATACAATTGTTGCTAGTGTTTGGCAATTTGTATTTTAAAATTGATATTGTTGATAAATAAAGGTAATTGTTAAAATAATTATTGATGAAAATATTATAAAATATTTATTTTTGAGAAAATTTAATTTTTTAGATATGAATGAGATAAATGAACTAAAAAAAGTTGCAACACAAATAAGAAGAGATATTTTAAGAATGGTTAATGCTCCAAAGTCTGGTCATCCCGGAGGTTCTTTAGGTTGTGTTGAATATTTTGTTGCATTATATTATAAAATTTTAAAACATGACCCTTCAAAATTTAATATAGAAAGCAATAATGAAGATGCATTTTTCTTATCTAATGGTCATATTTCACCTGTTTTTTATAGCACTTTAGCAAGAAGAGGGTATTTTCCTGTTGATGAATTATCTACTTTTAGAAAAATAGGTTCAAGATTGCAAGGTCATCCTTCAATTAGTAAAAGATTACCGGGAATTAGAATTGCTTCAGGTTCATTAGGACAGGGATTATCTGTTGCCTTAGGAGTTGCTAATGCAAAGAAATTAAACAATGATAATAGTTTGGTTTATACTCTTCACGGAGATGGCGAATTACAAGAAGGTCAAATTTGGGAAGCAGCAATGTATGCGGCTTCAAATAAAATTGATAATTTAATTGCTACCGTTGATTATAATAAACAACAAATAGATGGATGTACAGATGATGTTCTTTCATTGGGCGATTTAAAAGCAAAATGGGCTGCTTTTGGTTGGGAAGTTTTAGAAATGAATGGCAATAATTTAGAAGAAGTTATTAATACCTTAAACTTAGCTAAAAGTAAAGCATTTAATAAAAAACCTATAGTAATTTTATCTCATAGCATAATGGGCTGTGGTGTTGATTTTATGGAAAATGACCATAATTGGCATGGAGTTGCTCCAAATGATGAGCAATTACAAAAAGCATTATCTCAGTTAGAAGAAACATTAGGCGATTATAAAAACATATAAATGAGATTATTAGCATTATTTTTAATATTATTTTTTTCTTATTCAATAAATACTTTTTCACAAACAAAGCCAAAGAGTGAAAATTATTCAATGACTAGAATTTTGTTCATATTTGATGCGTCAAATAGTATGAATGGTTATTGGAATGATGGACCAAAAATTAATGCTGCAAAAGATATTTTCATTAGTATTATTGATAGTTTAAAATCAATTCCAAACTTAGAAATAGCTTTAAGAGTTTACGGACATCAAAGTTCTGTTACCGAAAAAGACTGTAAAGATTCAAGATTAGAAGTGGGATTTGCTCCTAATAATTCAGAAAAAATTAAAAATAGAGTGCGATATATAGCGGCAAGAGGAACTACTCCAATAGCTTATTCTATTATGGAAGGAGCAAACGATTTCCCTAAATGTGAAACTTGCCGAAATGTTATTGTTCTAATTACCGATGGTATTGAAGAGTGCGGACAAGATCCTTGTGGAATTTCAAAAACTTTACAAGCTAAAGGAGTAATTTTAGAACCATTTGTTATTGGTATAGGTGCAAACACAGACTTACGTTCTGGACTTGATTGTATGGGTAAATATTATGATGCTACAAATGAGGAGGCATTTAAAAACATATTAAATGTTGTTGTTACTCAGGCATTAAATGCAACAACAGCACAAGTTAATTTGCTCGACGAAAAAGGTATTCCAACCGAAACCGATGTAGCTTTTACTCTTTACAATAGTAATTCAGGAGCAGTAAAATATAATTTTATTCATACACTTAATGGTAAAGGTCAACCTGATACATTAAAACTAGACCACATGACAACTTATGATTTAGTTGTTCACACAATTCCTCCTGTTGAAAAGAAAGATATTGTTATATACTCTGGAAAACACAATATAATTGGCGTTGATGCACCTCGTGGCAGTTTAAAATTTACTGTTGACGGAAACAATGAATATAAAGATTTAAAATGTATTATTAAAAAAAGCGGAGATTGCAAAACAATTAATATTCAAGATTTTAAGAGAACAGAAAAATATTTAATAGGTAAGTATGATATAGAAGTACTTACATTGCCAAGATTAAAGAAAAACGAATTAAATATTAGTCAAGACCAAACAACAACAGTTAAAATTCCTCAACCTGGCATTTTAAGTTTAAAACTGCCTACAAGCGGATATGGAAGTTTGTTTTATAATGAAGGAAATGAACTAAAATGGGTTTGTGATTTAGACAATAGTGAAATTCAGCAACAATACATTTTATTACCTGGAAAATACACGGTAGTGTTTAGAGCTAAAAACTCAAAGCAATCGATTTATACAATTGAAAAATCGATTAGTATTATTTCAGGAGGTTCAGTATTATTGCAATTATAATAATTAGAAAAACATTAATATAAATAGAAATGAAAAAGTACAGTTATACCGAAAAAAAAGACACAAGATCAGGTTTTGGAGACGGATTATTAGAATTAGGAAGAACAAACAACAAAGTTGTTGCACTTTGTGCTGATTTAACAGGATCATTAAAAATGAATGCTTTTAAAAAAGAATTTCCTAATAGATTTTTTCAAATAGGTATAGCCGAAGCTAATATGATTGGAATTTCAGCTGGTATGACTATAGAAGGACTTATTCCTTTTGCAGGAACATTTGCCGCTTTTGCAACAGGAAGAGTTTATGACCAAATTAGACAATCAGTAGCTTATTCAGAAAAAAATGTTAAAATATGTGCTTCTCATGCCGGAATTACTTTAGGTGAAGACGGAGCAACACATCAAATATTAGAAGATATTGGGTTAATGAAAATGTTACCTAATATGACAGTTATTAATACCTGCGATTACAATCAAACAAAAGCAGCTACAATTGCAATAGCAAAACACAATGGACCAGTTTATTTAAGATTTGGTCGTCCGGTTGTGCCAGTTTATATGCCCGAAAATGAGTTCGAAATTGGCAAAGCAGTTATGTTAAACGAAGGAACAGATGTAACAATTATTGCAACAGGTCATTTAGTTTGGGAAGCTATAAAAGCAGGAGAAGAACTTTATGCTAAAGGAATTAGTGCCGAAATAATTAATATTCACACAATTAAACCAATTGATAAAGAAGCAATTTTAAAATCGGTTAAAAAAACAGGTTGTGTTGTTACTGCCGAAGAACATTCAATTTATGGTGGATTAGGCGAAACAGTTGCTCAAATTTTAGCATTAAACAACCCAACACCACTCGAAATGGTTGCTGTGAACGATACCTTTGGCGAAAGCGGAACACCAGAAGATTTAATGGTTAAATATGGCTTAACTTCAGAACAAATTGTTTTAAAAAGCTTAAAAGTTATCGAAAGAAAATAAAGGTTTATTGCTTCGCCGAAAGAAGTACCAAAAACGATAAACTGGGTTTGTGGTAGTAAATAGGTAATTACGAATTACGAATTTTCTTGCTGATGCTGAAATGTTGCAAACAAGCAAAAAAATAAATATTTACAGTCATCTCTTATCAAAAACAATAATGGGTTTATTTTATAAATGCAATATAAAAGGCTTCAAAAATCAAAAAAATTAATTTATTATTTCATAAAATTTTGCATATTTGTTAATTGATAACAACTAAATTTAATTAAATGAAGCACGAACAATTAATTTTATTTTTTATAGTAGGGCTTGTTTTGGTAGGTGGAGCAATAATTTTCTCATATTTATTAGCCCCAAAGTCAACTAATGAACAAAAATCAGAATCCTACGAATGTGGTATTCCCACAAAAGGAATAACATGGCTGCAATTTAATGTTGGATATTATCTATTTGCAATTTTATTTTTAATTTTTGCAGTAGAAACAGTTTTTGTCTTTCCTTGGGCAGTAGTTATGCATAATTTAGGAATGTCGGCATTTATAGAAATTGTTATTTTCTTTTTCATTTTAGTATTAGGACTAGCTTATGCTTGGAAAAAAGACGCATTAATATGGGAATAAAAATTAAATCAATGAAATACGAAGATTTTAATGATAATGAATCTTTAGAAATCTTTGAAAAAAGCGGACAAGGAAATTTTATTTTAACATCCTTAGATAATCTTATTAGTTGGGGACGCTCAAACTCACTTTGGCCATTAACATTCGCAACAAGCTGTTGTGGTATCGAAATGATGGCAGCAGGAGCAGCTCGACATGATTTTGCTCGATTTGGTATCGAAGTATATCGTGCTAGCCCACGACAAGCAGATGTTATTGTTGTAGCAGGTACTATTACCAATAAAATGGCTCCGGTTTTAAAACGTTTATATGATCAAATGTCAGAACCTAAATATGTTATTGCTATGGGTTCTTGTGCTATTTCAGGCGGACCATTCTACTATAATTCATATCATGTAATAAAAGGAGTTGAAAATATAATCCCTGTAGATGTATATATACCAGGATGCCCTCCTAGACCCGAAGCTTTATTATACGGCGTAATGCAATTGCAAAGAAAAATTAAAGCAGAACCTTTTTTGAGAAAAAAAATAAATCCGTCTTCAGAAAATAAATAATATGACAAACGATGAATTAAAAGAATTTATAATAAAAATATGCCCACAAGCAGAATTTATTGATAATAAACAATATCTTACTCTACATGTTTCGCCTAATAATCTAATTAGTTTAGCTAAAACTTTAAAAGAGAGCCAAGAAACATTATTTGATTATTTATTTTGTTTAACAGGAGTCGATTTCCCTGATAAAACACTAGGAGTTGTATATCATTTAACTTCAACAAAATATAATCACATTTTGGTAGTTAAAACATCAATATCAAACAGAGAAAATCCAGAACTTGAAACCGTTTGTGAAATATGGAAAACAGCTGAGTTTCATGAGCGAGAAGTATATGATTTAATAGGGATAAAATTTACAAATCATCCAGATATGCGTAGAATATTTCTCGATGACAATTGGGTAGGACACCCTTTACGCAAAGATTACATTGATAAAATTAATATTGTTGAAAGATAGTTCTATGTTAAAAGAAACCGGAATAGAAGAACAAGAATATACCATAAATATGGGGCCTCAACACCCCTCAACGCATGGCGTTTTACGTTTGGTTTTGTCTTTAAAAGGTGAAATCATTAAATCAGTTCAGCCTCATTGTGGATATATACATCGTGGCATAGAAAAAATGTGCGAGAAACTTACCTATCCTCAAATAATTCATTTAACCGACAGAATGGATTATTTATCAGCTCATATCAATAATGGAGCTGTTTGTTTAGCTGTTGAAAATGCCTTACAAGTTGAAGTTTCTGATAGAGTAAAATATATCAGAACAATTATGGACGAACTTACAAGAATAGCTTCACATCAATTGTGGTGGTGCTCTTATGGAATGGATTTAGGAGCATTAACATGCTTCTTTTATGGATTGAGAGACAGAGAAAAAATACTTGATATTTTTGAAGAAACAACAGGATCACGCTTAATACAAAGCTATTATACTCCTGGAGGTTTAATGAGAGATCTTCATAAGAATTTCCAAAAAGATGTTAAAGAATTTATTAAGTATTTCAGAAAAATTATTCATGAATACGACCAACTTTTATCTGGAAATGTTATTATGCAAGAAAGAGCAAGAAATATAGGTTATATTTCTAAAGAAGATGCAATATCTTATGGCGTAACAGGCCCTTCAGGAAGAGGTTCAGGATTTTCTTGTGATGTGCGTAAGCATACACCATACCATGCTTATGAAAAAGCAAATTTTAATGAGATATTAAGAACAGAAGGAGATACCTTAGCTCGTTATTTTGTTCGTATGGACGAAATGTTAGAATCAATGAATATTATTGAACAATTAATTGACAATATACCCGAAGGAAATTACTTAGAAAAAATGAAGGCAATTATTAAGCTCCCAGAAGGAGAATATTATCAAAGAGTTGAAGCAGCAAGAGGTGAATTTGGAGTTTATATTATAAGTGATGGAAATAAAAATCCGTATAGAATGAAATACCGTTCACCTAATTTTAGCAATTTATCTGCATTAAATCACATGGCCTCTGGGCAAAAAATTGCTGATATTATTGCAATAGGAGGGTCTTTAGATTATGTAATACCAGATATGGACAGATAAATTAATAGAAACCTTAAGAATTCAGCTTTAATCAAATAAATAATTATGATATATAAATTTGATATTTACATAGAATCATTTAAACAATGGATAAATAGTTCCTTGAGCGAACTAATGACTCCATTTTGGGCAACTCTTACCGTGATGTTTATTATAGGAATAGTCTTTTTAGTATTCTACGCTATTGTTGGTTTATACCTTGTATATGCCGAACGTAAAGTGTGTGCTTTTATGCAAAACCGTGTTGGACCTAATAGAGTTGGCATTTACGGGCTAATTCAAACCATAGCCGATTTATTTAAATTGTTATTTAAAGAGTTAATTTATATCAAAAGTGCCGATCAATTATTGTTTAATTTAGCACCTTTTATTGTTATTATTGCTTCGTTCTTAGCAATAGCAGCTATACCATTTTCACAAAGCCTTCATGCTATAGATTTTAATATTGGAATATTGTATGTTATTGCAGTATCTTCTTTAGGAGTAATTGGTATTTTACTTGCCGGATGGTCAAGTAACAATAAATATTCTTTAATTGGTGCTATGCGTAGTGGAGCACAAATTGTTAGCTATGAGTTATCTGTTGGATTATCATTAATAACAATTGTAATTTTAGCTGGAAGTGTTGATTTAGGAGCAGGAGTAGAGGGTAACCTTGAAAACATGAGGCTTTCAACTATTGTATTAAAACAACAAGATTTATGGTTTATTTTCAGAGGACATATTCCTGCATTAATTGCATTTGTTATATTTTTAATAGCAGGAACAGCCGAAACAAACCGTGGACCATTCGATTTAGCTGAGGCAGAATCTGAATTAACAGCTGGATTCCATACAGAATATTCGGGAATAAAATTCGCTTTCTTCTTTTTAGCCGAATATATGAATATGTTTATTATTGCATCTGTAGCTACTACAGTCTTTTTAGGTGGTTGGATGCCATTTCATATACCGGGATTAGAAGGATTTAATAATGTTATGGACTATATTCCTACAATAGTTTGGTTCTTTGGTAAAACAATTTTTGTAATTTTTATAATGATGTGGTTTAAATGGACTTTCCCTCGTTTAAGAATAGATCAACTTCTTAGATTAGAATGGAAATATCTTCTGCCAATAAATTTAGTTAATATATTAATCATGTCCTTTATTGTATTAAAAGGCTGGACTTTAATTTCTTAATATGAGTGAATTTACAAATTATTTTTCAGGATTGTTTAAGGGTATAAAATCTTTACTTATTGGAATGAAAGTTACCGGGTCTTATTTTTTTAGACCATGGACTATAATTACTCAACAATATCCTGAAAACAGAAAAACATTAGTTATTCCCGAACGTTCAAAAGGGGAGTTAATAATGCCTCATAACAGTAAAAATCAACATCGTTGCACCGGATGTGGCATTTGTGTATTAAATTGCCCTAATGGAACCATAGAAGTAATTACAAAAACCGAAGTTAATGCCGAAGGCAAAAACCGAAAAGCCCTAGAAAAATATATTTATCATTTGGGAATGTGTTCGTTCTGCGGATTGTGTGTTAAAGTTTGCCCTTCTAATGCTTTAGATTTTTCTCCGGCATTTGAACACGCAGTTTTTAATAAAGAAAAGTTAAATAAAATATTAAATAACGAAGGTTCTACCTTATCAAAAGACATAGAATAATGATGGATATTACTTCAAACCAAATTATGTTTTCTCTCTTTGCTTTTATCATTGTAGTATGTTCTATACTTACAGTTACAACGAGAAGAATATTGCGTGCAGCTATTTATTTACTTAGCGTGCTTATTGCTACCTCAGGATTATATTTCCTACTTAATTATGAATTCCTTGCAGCAGTACAATTAACATTGTATGCAGGAGGTATTGTGGTATTAATCATATTTTCGATATTATTAACCAGTCATATTAACCAAAAGTTTGCTGTTATTTCATGGAAAAAATCAGTGTTTTCTGCTATTGCTGTAGCTTTGGGATTTATTTTAACTTCAATAACTTTAATTAATTACAATTTTACAACAACAGTAGTAGTTGAAAGAGATGTAAATATGGACATTATAGGAACAGACCTTATGAGTTATTCTAAAAATGGATATGCTCTTCCTTTCGAAGTAATAAGTATTTTGCTACTAGGAGCTATGATTGGAGCTATTGTAATTGCAAAAAAACAACCTAAGAAAAATTAATTATTATGAATGCAGAAATACCTATAAATTATTTTCTGATTGTATCAACATTTATGTTCTTTGTCGGAATATTCGGATTTTTAACCCGAAAAAATATGATTACAATCTTAATGTCTGTCGAATTGATTTTGAATTCAGTAAATATAAATTTTGTTGTTTTCAATAAATATTTATTTCCTAATCAATTAGAAGGGCATTTTTTTGTGCTATTTATTATTGCAGTTGCTGCCGCTGAAGCCGCAGTTGCTATTGCTCTAATTATTAACATATATCGTCGATTTCAAACTATTGATGTTGACGATGTTACTGAAATGAAATATTAATTTAAAAAAATTGGATATGTTAGATTTTAATTATACTTTATTAATTCTTTTAATCCCATTAGCAATGTTTCTTTTTATCGGTTTAGCCGGTCATAAAATGAAACCTATTATTTCGGGATTATTAGGAACATTAGGGTTAACAATTTCATTTGCATTATCATTAATAACAGCATTTAATTATTTTAGCTACTGCAAAGTAGATGGAGCTTATACCAAAATAATAGCTTTTAACACAGTTTGGCTTCAATTAACCGATAATTTACATATTGATTTAGGTGTTTTATTAGACCCTATTTCTGTTATGATGCTTGTAGTAATTACAACAGTATCTTTAATGGTGCATATTTTCAGTATTGGATATATGAAAGGAGAAGACGGTTTTTCTCGCTTTTTCTCTTTCCTATCATTATTTAGTTTTTCAATGCTTGGTTTAGTAGTTGCTACAAATATTTTTCAAATGTATATTTTTTGGGAATTAGTTGGTGTTTCTTCATTCTTGTTAATTAGTTTCTACTACGAAAAACCTTCGGCAGTTGCAGCTGGTAAAAAAGCATTTATTGTTACTCGTTTTGCTGACCTTGGTTTTTTAATAGGTATTTTATTGCTTTCTTATGCAACAAAAACTTTCGATTTCATGACTCTTACAGATCCTGAAAAAATTTATATTATGAAACCTGTTGGTGGAATATTTATGGGCGTTTCAATTATGACTTGGGCATTACTTTTCATCTTCATGGGAGGTATGGGTAAGTCTGCAATGTTCCCATTACATATTTGGTTACCTGATGCAATGGAAGGCCCAACGCCTGTTTCTGCATTAATACATGCTGCTACTATGGTTGTTGCTGGGGTTTATTTAGTTGCTCGTTTATTCCCTTTATTCTCAATAGTCTCTCCTAATGGATTAGAAGTAGTTGCTTGGGTTGGAGGATTCACCTCGTTATTTGCCGCCATTATAGCCTGTACACAATATGATATAAAGCGTGTTTTAGCATTTTCTACCATGTCTCAAATTGGTTATATGATGCTTGCTCTTGGTGTATCTAAATATGGTGAAGGCGAAGAAGGATTAGGTTACATGGCTTCTATGTTCCATTTATTTACACACGCATTCTTTAAAGCTTTATTATTCTTAGGTGCTGGTTCTATTATCCACGCTGTTCACAGCAACGATATGAGAGAAATGGGTGGATTAAAAAAATATATGCCTATAACTTTTGCAACATTCCTTATAGCTTGGCTTGCAATATGCGGATTTCCAGGTTTCTCAGGATTCTTTAGTAAAGATGAAATTTTAGTTGCTGCTTATCACAACAATATGCCTTTATTTTTTATAGCAGCATTTGTTGCAGGATTAACAGCATTCTATATGTCTCGTTTGTTTTTCTCTGTTTTCTTCGGGAAAAAACAACATTATCATCACGATCCACACGAATCACCAGCAGTTATGTATCTTCCATTAATTTTCTTGGCAATATTAGCTTTTGGTGCAGGATATATTCCTTTCAGCCAGTTGGTTACTTCTGATGGAATTGCTTTTACTCCAGAATTTGAACCTATGGTTGCTATTCCGGTTACATTATTAGGTTTAATAGGTATATCTATTGCTTATTTAATGTATTATAAAGAAACACAATTACCTGATAAAGTTTCTAAATCATTAAAAGTAATTTATACAGGAGCTTATAATAAATTTTATTTCGATGAAATTTATTTATTCATTACTAAAAAAATCATTTTCAATCTAATATCTCAACCAATAGCATGGTTTGACAGACATATTGTTGATGGAACTATGAATGCAATAGCTTCAGTAACTAATTATGTATCAGATAAAATTAAAGGTTTGCAATCTGGTCAAGTACAACAATATGCATATGTTTATATATCAGGTGTGATTTTGTTTGTAGTAATTTTTGTTTATTTAATTTCATTATAAAAGTAAGGTTATGGATATTTTAACATTATTGGTTGTTATCCCTGTTCTAACAATGTTAGTTTTATTTTTTGCAGACACTTTGCCAAAAGCTCGTATTATTTCAGCTATTGGAATGGGAATAGAATTGATTGTTTCTTTTGTATTGTTATATAAATATTATCAGTTTAGAGGTGCTGGAGATACAAGTCATTATTTGTTTTACAAAGATGTTGTTTGGTATTCTACTTTTAATATTCATTACACAGTTGGTATCGATGGTATTGCAATGGCTATGATTATGCTAACTTCAATCGTTATCTTCACAGGAATATTTGCTTCTTGGAATATGGAATATCTTTCTAAAGAATTCTTTATATCTCTAATTCTTTTAGTATCTGGAGTATATGGGTTTTTCATTTCTTTAGACTTGTTTACAATGTTCTTATTTTATGAAATTGCCGTAATACCAATGTATTTATTAATTGGAATTTGGGGTAGTGGTCCTAAAGAATATTCAGCTATGAAACTTACTCTTATGTTGATGGGAGCATCTGCATTTTTATTAGTTGGTATTTTAGGAATTTATTATTTTTCAGGAGTAGAAACAGGTCAATATACATTTAATATAATTGAATTAGCAAATCATAAAATGCCTTATCAATGGCAAATGTTCTTTTTCCCATTAACATTTGTTGGATTTGGTGTTTTAGGTGCATTATTCCCATTTCACACTTGGTCGCCAGACGGTCATGCTTCAGCACCAACAGCTGTTTCGATGTTACATGCAGGTGTTTTAATGAAATTAGGAGGATATGGAGCTTTAAAAGTAGCAATGTATTTAATGCCTGAAGCTGCACAAGATCAAGCTTGGATATTTTTAATATTAACAGGTATTAGTGTTGTTTATGGTGCTTTTGGTGCTATTGTACAAACCGACCTTAAATATATTAATGCATATTCTTCGGTGAGTCACTGCGGATTAGTTTTATTTGCAATTTTGATGATGAATAAAACAGCTATGAATGGTGCCGTTTTACAAATGATATCTCATGGCTTAATGACAGCTCTTTTCTTCGCTTTAATCGGAATGATATACGGAAGAACACATACTCGTTTAATTACCCAAATGGGAGGATTAATGAAAGTAATGCCTTTCTTAGCTGTAGCATACGTTATTGCAGGTTTTGCATCATTAGGATTGCCAGGATTAAGCGGTTTTGTTGCTGAAATGACTATTTTCGTAGGTTCATTCCAACACACTGATCCATTCCATAGAGTTTTAACAATTGCAGCTTGTGCATCAATTGTTATCACGGCAGTTTATATTTTACGTGTTGTAGGAAAAATACTTTTCGGACCAGTTATAGACGAACATCATCTTCATTTAACAGATGCCACTTGGTACGAAAAATTAACTTTGGTTACACTAATTGTTTCAATTGCATTTATTGGTATAATGCCAAGCATTGCTTCAAGTTTAATAAATGAAGGATTATTATCAATAGTTGCTAAATTTTAATTTAATATTAACATGAATACAGGAACTACTTTTCAAATATCAGATTTAATTCTGATGCGTCAGGAGCTACTTTTGATTGCTTTGTTTGCTGCTATTTTAATAATTGAAGTGCTCAGAAGAAGCAAAGATGCATCATATATGCTTCCTATTACATACATTTCTTTCGGATTAATTACTATTGTTGGCTTTTTAGATGTTCCAACAGGAAGTATATTTGGAGGAATGTATCAAACTGATGCATTAAGAGTAATGATGAAAAACATTCTTAATATAGGTACATTTATAGTGCTTCTGCAATCTTATACTTGGTTAAAAAAAGAAGACAATATTTACCGAATAGGTGAATACATTATATTATTACTTATTACTCTTATTGGTATGAACTTTATGATTTCATCAGGTGATTTCATTATGTTTTATATTGGGTTAGAAATAGCAACAATTCCTTTAGCTGTTTTAGCTGCTTATGATCGTTCATCAAATATTTCTGCCGAAGCCGGAATAAAACTTATTTTAATGTCGGCTCTTTCATCAGGCGTTTTATTATACGGAATATCAATGATTTACGGCTCAACAGGATCTATTTATTTTTCTGAAGTAGCTCAACATTTATCATTAAATGGATTGCAAGCATTAGGATTTATTTTCTTCTTTTCAGGAATGGGATTTAAAATTTCATTAGTCCCATATCATTTATGGGCAGCAGATGTTTATGAAGGTGCACCAACAAGTATCTCATCTTATTTATCAGTAATATCAAAATCTTCGGCTGTTTTCATCTTTACAATAATGTTGTTTACTGTTTTTAAAGACATATCAATACTTTGGGAAAGAGTGCTTTATGTAGTAATAATTTTAACAATTACAATAGGTAACCTATTTGCATTACGCCAAAATAATTTAAAACGATTCTTAGCATTTTCATCTATAGCTCAAGCAGGTTTTATTTTATTAGGAATTATTAGTGGAACACAAGAAGGGATGGCTTCAGTTATATATTTTTCTTTAATATATATCTTTTCAAACTTAGCCGCTTTTGGTATTGTTGCATCGGTAGAAAACAAATATGGCAAACTCAATATGGATGATTATAATGGACTATACCATTCAAATCCTAAATTAAGTTTATTAATGCTAGTTGCAATGTTCTCTTTGGCAGGCATTCCTCCTATTGCAGGATATTTTGGTAAGTTTTTCTTATATATGGCAGCTGTACAACAAGGCTCAATGTCAATGTATATTTTAGTTTTAATTGCAATTATTAACACAATTATATCTTTATACTATTATTTAAAAATTGTTAGAGCAATGTTCTTAACTAAAAACGAAAATCCATTACCATATTTTAAAAACGATTTTCCTACACAATTGAGTTTAGCTATATGTTTTATTGGCATATTTTCAATAGGATTAATTGCAGTAATTTACGAGTTCATCTTAAATAATAGTTTTGGAATTTAAATAGGGAATGATTATAATATTTTCTCTTTTTTAACCATAACATGTGTTTGGTCTATTTATGTTTGTAAAACAGAAATCCAGTTGTTCGTAGTTTCATAACTACGAACCAAGTAAAAGTTAGTTTTTTAAACTAACGAAAAATACCCCCAACCTAAATCCTTCCCCCAAGTTGGTGAAAGGACTTACATAAAGCTTCTGTGAAAAAATTCCCGTTTATTATTGTATTCTTTATTGATAATAATGACATTGTTGTTGTTGCCGTATTTAATGCGAAACAAAATCCAAATAAACTCAAAAGTAGGATTATGTAATTTTAAATATTACTCGGTTACGGTAATAGTTATACCTATGTTATGCGTAGTTTCCGAACTACGCAGTTAATAAATAATAGTTTTTAACTACTATTAAAAATAATTTATTAAAGTTGAATATGGTTCTTGTTAGTTTGAAAACTAACTTTTACTTGGTTCGTAGTTATGAAACTACGAACAACTGCAGGTTTTGTCAAATGATGCTTTATATTCAAATGATTCCATATTTATATGATATTTAGTGTTATTTTTTTATGATATGTTAATTTTAAGCAACTAATTATGTTTTAAATATAGTATATTTTATTATTCTTTAATAAAATATGAATTAATATGATTACGAAAATTTAAAAATATTTTATGTATTTTTGTATGAAAACATAAAACCGCTTTATGATAATAACCATCGACATAGACATTACTAATAGCAAAGCTTTAGCTCTTTTAAATTATATAAGAACTTTAGATTTTATTAAAATTAAAGAAAAAGAGGTTGTTGAAGAATATGAGTTAAATTCTGAACAAATTAATATTATTAATGAACGCAGAAAAAAACATTTTAGTGGTGAAAGCAAATCCTTCTCTTGGGAAGAGGTAAAAAAAGAGCTAAAAAGGTAATGAAAAAGTTTAATATTGTTATTAAACAAGAAGCTAAAGACGATATTATTAATGCTTTTTTGTGGTATGAAGAACAAAAACCTAAACTAGGTGAAAAATTTATTAAGATTATCGATGATTATTTTTATTCTATAGCGAAACAACCTAAACTGTTCCCCGTTATTTCCGACAACTTACATAAAGCTTCTGTGAAAAAATTCCCGTTTATTATTGTATTCTTTATTGATAATAATGACATTGTTGTTGTTGCCGTATTTAATGCGAAACAAAATCCAAATAAACTCAAAAGTAGGATTATGTAATTTTAAATATTACTCGGTTACGGTAATAGTTATACCTATGTTATGCGTAGTTTCCGAACTACGCAGTTAATAAATAATAGTTTTTAACTACTATTAAAAATAATTTATTAAAGTTGAATATGGTTCTTGTTAGTTTGAAAACTAACTTTTACTTGGTTCGTAGTTATGAAACTACGAACAACTGCAGGTTTCCACCTTGTTTTTATCCATTTTTGTTGTTGCTCTTGTGTTAAAAAAGTCCAAGCAACAATACGACTTGTTTTATTCCCTTGACTCATTGTAATAGTTTTTACATCAAAAACTTCTGCAAATTGCAGTGCTTTATAAATGCCTTTAAGATGATATTGTTTTGAAATTAAGGTCGAAAACCAAAAGCAAGAATTTGAAATTTGTTTGCTTTCAAGAATCATTTTTTGAACAAATTTTTCTTCTCCACCTTCGCACCACAATTCATTATTTTTACCACCAAAGTTTAATATTGGTTTGGTAATTCGTTTATTACTAAGATTGTTTAATTTACGAAGAGTTCCCGATTGAGCTTCTTCGAAAGAAGCATGAAAGGGTGGATTACAGACTGTTAAATCGAAGCATTCATCTTTATTAATAATTCCATTAAAAATATTATTTGAATTTGCCTGTAATCTAAGTTCAACATTTTCTTTCAAATTAATATTGTTTGCAACTATTTCTGATGCCGACTTAATAGCAACGGGTTCAATATCAGAACCTACAAACGACCATCCATATTCTTTATTACCAATAATAGGATAAATACAATTTGCTCCAACTCCAATATCGAGGCATTTTATCTTATTTCCAGTAGGAATAGTTCCGTTATTACAACTTCCTAATAAATCAGCTATGTAATGAATGTAATCGGCTCTTCCGGGAATAGGCGGACATAAATAACCAGATGGTATATTCCAATAATCAATTCCATAATAATGCTTTAATAAAGTTTTATTAAGCATCATAACAGCATCAGCATCAGAGAAATCAATAGATTCATCATTATATTTATTCAAACTTACAAACTGAGCTAATTCGGCACAAGTGCTAATAAGCTCTTTGAAATTATATCGCTCACGATGTTTATTGCGAGGATGTAAATTGTGTTTTTCTTCTTGATGTTCTCTTTTGTTTAGAAGCATGTTGTGTTCTTAACTTTATTAGTATAAGAAATGGCCTTTGTTTTTCAAATCAGTTAAATGCATTTCTTTTCAGTACGAATCAAAAGTAGACAAATTTATTAATATTTCATAAAAGCAATTGGGTAAAACGGCTGTTGATATTAGTTTTCTTTATTATTTTATAACATATGTTTTTTTTGGTGTCTTTTTTTGTATATTTACATAATAAAATATTATTTTTGTAATCTAAATTTTTAGTCAAATGTTAGAAAAAGAATTTAAATTCTATCTTGATAATCAAAAAGAATTATTAAAAGAATATTTTAATAAATACATTATTATTAGGGAGCAGAAAGTTGCGGCTTCATTTGATACTAAAAAAGAGGCTTATGACTATGCAACAGAAAAATTTGAATTAGGAACTTTTTTAATTCAACATTGTCTGCAAGGTGATTTAGGTCATACACAAACTTTTCATTCTCAAGTAATCTTCTCTATTTAATGCCAGTTTCTGCTTTAACAGTTAAATCAAATGGTGGATTGTTAAGACAATTGGCTTCTCCAGTTGATGTTTTTGTGCCAAATACAGAAATAAGTAATAGGTATAATGCTATTTGGGATACAGGAGCAAGTGGAACTGTTATTACTCAAGAAGTCGTGAACAATATAGGTTTAATACCAACAGGCATGTCTTTGGTTCATACTGCAAACGGAGTAGCACAACAAAATACATATATTATTGATATTGCTTTAAGCGAAGGAATTGTTTTAAGAGATGTTACCGTTACTTGTGCTTCAGCCTTAAGTGGCGGATGCAATATGCTAATAGGGATGGATATTATTAGTCTTGGCGACTTTTCAATTACTAATAAGGATAATATTACTTGTATGTCTTTTAGAGTGCCCTCTTTACACGAAATAGATTTTTGTAAAAATCCTAATATGAGAGCAAACTCTAACATTAATAGAGGTTCAAATTTTACCCCTCCAAAAAAGAAAAGAAAGTAATTTTCTTGTTTGCCATAAATATGTTTATTATTTTATGAAGAGAGGCTTTTTCAAATAAAATTATAGATACTTTTTGTTTTTTGAAATCAATCTTAAACTTCTTTGTATTTCAGTTAAAAATACAAAATTCGTTGGTATTTGCGACTGTTCTTCTAAAAATATTTTACTTTCAGGGAAAGAAGACATTGCTCTAAAAATTTTCCACTTAATTATCTCGTTTTCGCTATGTTTATTATAGCAATCTTTTAATTTCTCGAATATGTGTTTTTTATAATCATAATAACAAATAAATCCTATAGCGTCAATAGCTTCACTAACTTTCGTAGAATGGTTACAATCTAAAACATTTAATAAAGAAGTTAAAGCTTGTGGTCCAATTTTAACTAATGTTCTACAAACAATATCTCGAGGTAAAGGATAATTATCTTTTTTAAATAATCCTGTCGGAACAAATTTATGTTGATTATTTCCTATCTCTCCCAATACATTAATTAAGAAAGGAACAGCTTTAATTTTAAAAGATGCAAGAGATTCACAAATTGCTATTTTTGGATACAACTTGGTTTCTTTCTTTAATGCATCGATTAAAAAACTTATAACCTCCAAATGGGGGTTATTTGAAAGTAGTTTTGCTCCAAGAGTCCTTTCAGTTGGGATGGCACTTTGTAGAAAAATTATTTGTTGCTCTAAAGTAGAATCTAAATATTTTTTTTCAAAGTCAATTGGAATTAAGCCTCTGTTTTTTAACTGTTCAAGATTGCTTTTCAACATGTCTTTTCATTTTTGTGTAGCCTTATTTTAGGATGGGGCTCTCTATATTAATCTAAAATATAATGTACCGAAGGCATTGTTTCTAAATCACCCAATAAA
>CAZJKL010000004.1:0-86171 GCA_964546655.1 uncultured Bacteroidales bacterium
ACTAGCTGGGAGAGCCTCTCACACCACTGTACGTACGGGTCTCGTATACAGCGGTTCATTAAGATGTGGGGCAATTTTCTGATAAAGCGAGAGCATATCCTCATAACCTCTTTTATGTAAGCGGTCTAAAGTAATAGTAGTAATTAGTATGGGGCTTTGAGCCACTGCCCAGCCTCCTTTACGTGTTCTGCTCCAAGCATAGGCATGGTCTGGGTCAACACCTAAACGAATAAGATTCTTCCTTTTACGTTCAGGCTTTTTCCAGTGATGCCAAATACAGTAACGCAATCTATTTCTAACCCAACTATCTGTGTCTTTCAGTTTGCCGTGAATACTAGCCAAACGGTAGTATTGAAGCCAACCTCTTTGCACTTCTTTGAGTTTGTGAATGCGTTCATCGAATTTACTTGGTGTAGTTTTCCTTGTTATGGTTTTGAGTTTTTCTTTAAGTGATTTCCAACTTTTATCGCTTGCAACAAGTTGATATTGCCCTCTATCTCCCTTTTTGTATGAGGATACAAATCCGTAACCAAGTATTTTAAAGGTTGTAGGTCGGCGTATTCCGCTTTTCTCCCGATTGATAGGTAGTTTTAGTTTATCTCTTAGAAACAGATAAATTTTATTTCCAATTGTTCGGGCTTTGTATTTGCTTTTAGTATAGATACTAAAGTCATCTGCATAGCGGACATAGCGTAGTCTTTGTCGTTCCATTTCTTTATCCAACTCATTTAGCATGATATTGGAAAGTAATGGACTTAAAGGGCTTCCTTGAGGTACTCCTTTTCTGCGTTTGACTAATTTCCCATTTATTTTAATGGGGGCTGTTAACCATTTGCGAATAAGGCGTAATGTTAAAGGGCATTTTATCTTACGATACAGTAATTGCAGTAGAATACTATGGTCAACTTCATCAAAGAAGCTCTTTAAGTCAATATCTACAATATGACTGTACCCCAAATTAATGTATTCTTGTGCTTTTAATATCGCTTGATGTGCGTTGCGATTGGGTCGGAATCCATAACTATAATCTTCAAATTCCATTTCAAATTTCAAGGCTATTGCTTGACCTACTGCTTGCTGTAAGAGTCGGTCGGATACTGTGGGAATGCCTAGCAGGCGAACTTTCCCGTTGCTCTTGGGTATTTCTACCCCTAAGATTGGTTTAGGTAGGTATGTTCCGTTTCGCAATTCTGTTTCTATACGTGTAATGTTATTGTGCATGTATTCATACAGTTCTTTTATGGTCATACCATCCACGCCTGCCGAACCTTTGTTCGACCGCACTTGTTGGTATGCTCGCATCATGTTTCTTCGGTTCAATACTTCTTCAATCATCTTAATTTGCTTTACTTCTGTTGCCCTGTTCCGCTTAAAATAAGGCTAGCAAACTCTAGGTTTATACATCCTTATCGAATTTAGAACATCTTAATGTTCAGTCATTCATTGTTTTGTGAGTCCATCTGTATTTCTATTACAGCTCGTGTTCCGCAACTACTACGACTTCTGCTGACTTCTTGACTCTGTTAACTCTTAACTGCCAAGACCTCCCCTGGTAAGAGCTTCTTCCTTCATTCGATGCCTGCGAAATCTACATAAATACTCTTTTGGTATTCTTTGGGCTTTACAACGGTGTGCTTGCTTACCCAAGTATTCATGCCTCATATTTCGTTTCTGTTCGTCAGTACCAAACTTTGCAGTCTCGCTTCCTTCAGTGCATATCTCACGACAAACCACCTTGCAACTTGCTAATACTTCGGGCTGTCAATCCCGCGTATAAGGGACTTTCACCCTCTGGAAATAATTAAAGTACACCCATCTTTTGTTCTTCTTATTTTAATTTGTATTTTTGAAATTTAATCAGAGCTTTCGACGGGTGTGCTCTGCTCATGCAGGGCACACACAGCGTGTATGTGCAATAGCGGGTGAAGTGGTAAATCGAAGGTCTGTTCTTTTATTTATCTTTGTGCTTAACCGAAAGTTTGGTGCTTTTTAATCCGCTACTTCTCATACACGCAAACCGTTAGCGGCAACCGATTTTGATGACTGTTTTTCATAGACAATTCAACATAATTTTGACATGGGGACACATAAAAAAAACTTGCTTTGCTCTTGTTGTTTGCAACACTCAAAAAAAATGGAAAAAATAAAAGTCATCGGGTTTGACGCAGACGACACTCTTTGGGTAAACGAACCATATTACCAAGAAGCGGAAAAAATATTTTGCAAACTTCTTGACAGTTATTTACCCGAAGATAAAGTTTCAGCAGAATTATTTAAAACCGAAATTGATAATTTAGATATTTATGGTTATGGTGCAAAAGGTTTTACGCTTTCAATGGTGGAAACAGCATTACGAATTACCGACAATAAATTACCTTCCAAGACAATTGACACAATAATACAAATTGGAAAATCTCTACTTAAAAAACCAATTGAACTGCTTGACGACATTGAATTACTCTTAAATAATCTGCAAGGTAAATATCGTCTAATTGTAGTGACAAAAGGAGATTTATTAGATCAACACAGGAAATTAAACAGTTCAGGAATACTTCATTATTTTAACCACATTGAAATAATGCACGACAAAAATGAAACTGAATATTTGAGAATGCTCAAGCGGTTAGATATTGTCACGGAAGAATTCCTAATGGTTGGAAATTCTTTAAAATCGGATGTGTTACCAGTACTTTCAATTGGTGGACACGCGATACACATTCCGTATCATACAACTTGGCAACACGAAAAATCGAACAATAATATTAACTCTGAAAAGTTTCAGAAAATTTCAAAACTTACAGAGCTGTTAAGTATTTTACCAATCTAAATAAAATCTAAACTTTTAAATTATGGAAAATAAATTCGAGTACGAAAAAAAGGAATTTGATATTCAAATTACTGACACGAAAATTAAACCAAAAGGGTCTTTAAAATTCTACGGTGTTCCGAAGGATGCGTACAAAATTTATATTGTAAAAGATGAACATAATTTTTTATATATTGGCATTACTAAAATGTATTTATCAAGTAGATTTACTCTAGGCTTTAATGCAACTATTGAAGTGGGAAACAACGGTTATCATGGATATAAATGGATTAATGAATGTAGAGAAAAAACCTTAAAATTAATTGTAATTTCTTTCCCAAATATGACGGCAGCTGATGATAGAAATTATGTTGAAACTATTGAAGCTGAATTAGTTTATCAAGTTCGGAAAGAATTTGGACGATGGTGTGAGTACCAAAATGAAATCCATTTTTATAATAAAGGTGATGAAATAATAAGATTATCTGAAAAAATATTTAGTGAAATACATAAAAAAGAAGTTGCCAATGCCTAAAACAAACATGAAATATGAAGTAGTAATAAAGGAAACAACCCATTTGAGATTTAATGTCAAAGGAGGTGACCTTTATAAAAAATGCGGTGGAAATATTATTGGCTGCTTAGTAGAAAAACATGATGATGATGGAGAACATATTCTTGATGCCGTATTGTGTTTTTCAACTAAAGACATAAATAAATTTCTCGAAAAATACGATAATAAACTTAAACATACCTCGGAATACTTTTATCTTGACTGGAGAGATAAAAAAAGTTTATTGAAAAAATACAATGGCATAACATTACTTGTAGAAGAAATTGCAGTAATTGATTTTGATGGAACTTGGGATGACGAACCAGATTATAATACAAAAAATGATTTATTCAATCCCGAATATTATGACCCAGACGACTGGGAATTTATTTTGAAGGTTAGAAAAGTATTGTAATCAGTATAATTTGACAATGACAAATAAGTTCTGTCAGTTGCTGACTGTCTTATCCTGAAATAGCTTTACACAGTTAATTTAGCATGCTCTATTAACAATCAAAGCAAACCCAAGTATAATAATATACAAATAGCTATAAAGTATGTGTCTGCAGAGAGCTATTTAAACTATATACTTTTCTATTAAATTAGCAATTTCATTTTCTTTGAGTTTATTTCCATATAAAACTTTAGCAACCCGAATGGCGTTTTTTATTTGACGCCCATTAAGTTCTAACAGTGGAAGTTTATTTAAAGAATCAATCGTTATTTGTGCATCATTTAGTTTGCTTTTCCATATTTCAAGTTGAGTTTCTTCACTTAGTTTTTCATACTTTATTTTTACGGAAATACGACTCAATATTGCCGAATCTAAAACAGAGCTTCTGTTGGTTGTGAAAAATATTAATCCCGAGAAATAATCTAACAGCCTCAGGAAAACACCTACTCTTGCAGCCTGCCAAACGTCACTTCCTCTACGGTATAAAAACACATCAATTTCATCAAAAAGTAAAACGGCATTCCACTTTTGCACACGATTAAATATAATAGAAAGGTTGTCTTCAATTGACTTAGTATCCATTCCAAGTTCTGCTACTTGGACCATATATAAAGGCTTTTCAAGCAATTCAGCATATACTTCTGCAGTTGATGTTTTGCCAACACCTGTTGATCCCTCAGCCAAGACAACCATCCCTCCGTGTTTTGACTTAATAAAATCACTATAATAATCTTTTATATTGGATTGAAAAATACTGTGAAGTAAATTTCTTGTATCATCGGGTATTTTCAATTTTGAAAAAGCTTCTTTATCATAAGTATATGACAATAGGTCTTCTATATGAATAAAGAAATAACTCTTTCTAGCCAATGAAAAGATTCGTAAATAAGGCGTTGTAAAGTCTATATGAGAATCACCTGGTTCTGTATGCGAAATTTCCCTTTGATTTTTATCTAAGTCCGTTTCTATTATTACTTTTGAAAAAGAATCGTAATTTATCAATAAGCAAGAAAAAAAACCAAGATTACCTCTATAATCAGATTTGCTCTCTATTACTTTTTGATTTGTAAGAAACTGCTTCCCATTTTGTTTTTTTAGTTCATTCGTTTTTTCAAGCAATAACTCATATTCATTGAGGTCAATTTCTAATTTGTAGAGATTGAATTCTTTAAATAATTCATAAAAAGTTATTTTTTTGTATTTTGCTTTGGCTGCTACAATGTCTTTATGATAAATAGAATTTGTTATCTGTTTACTATTAGAAGCACATAAAGTAATGTTATAACTTATACTGATATGTCTTGGGTTGTATTTAGTGGCGTTTTTAATTTCAAAGATTACTTGTATTGGCAGTGTTTTGCCGAAAAATTGTGTTTGAAAATTATAAGATTTATCTTTTAAATGTTGGGTATAAAAATCAAACATCTTATCAATGCCTGAAATAGGAGTACTTTCGCTTACTTCATTTTTTTGAGGAAAATTTTTGATTAATTCCTGATAATCTAAAGTAATTTTTGCTTTTGTTTCAATATTCAAATCAGATTCGTTGAGTAAAAAATTAAAGAAAGTTTCTGAACAAAGGGATAAATCCATTTCTTCCAACCGATAATTCTTTTTTAAATCATTATATAATAATCTATCAGATTCTTCAAAATGATATATTTTTAGATACTTATTAAATTGATCTTCGATAATTTTTCTATTCATATTATAATTTTTTATAGCGTTGTAAATGTTTATAACTTAAGCCAAGTTCTAGAGCTTTTTTTTGCCATTCTATTGAATGCCCTTCTCCATCTGTAATAGCATGTGCGATTTCGTGTAGTATGGTTTCTTTTATTTTTTCAATATCTGAATGTAAAACATGATTTAATTGTAGCTTTATAGTATCCCCTGTATCACTGCAAAATCCCAAAATATCTTTCCTTTTAGTAAATCCTATTTCAAGGTTAGACACATTATAAGTAGTAAGGAGTTGTTCCGCCAGATATAAAGCTTCCACTAATCGTTTCTTTTCAACTTCATTATTAGAATATTGATTGTTTAAAACTTTGATTAAAACTTCTTGTATCATTCTGTTTTTAATCAAAAGTACATGTTCAGAAAGCCAATCTATGTCGTTAATCAAAAAAGATAGAGGATGTAAAAACAGATAGAGAGATTTTTTGTAATATTGAAAATAAATTATATGTTTTGATAGAATGTTTTTTTTGATAAAAAATACTTGTAAAAAATCATAAAAAAATAACAATGCGACAAGTTTTGGCGTAGTGAAGTAATAAATTTGCAAAAAGAACTTGAAAATATGTATATATCATTATCCCAAATTCAAAAAGAAAAATTTCTTGAAATTTCAGGAGTTGAATATGATGGAAGCCAATTAAAAGGAAGTTTTCCAACTCCATATCCCTACAATAATAAACAATGGAGCTTGTCGCCATGGAAATTTTCCTATGTATTTGAAGAAGAAACTGGGAATTTGTTTTGTGAACTGATGCACCGAATGACTATTAACAGTGTTTTCGGCTGGGATTATGAAGGGGGAAAAATCCCAAAAGATGTAATTTCAAAGTATTTCAAATCAGATTATTAAAACAATGGTTTACACAATAATTTCAGATATACACAGTGATATTCACTCATTGAAAAATGTTTTGGTGAAAATTAATACAATGATGATAAAAAAAATTGTTTGTTTGGGAGATATTGTGGGTTATGGTGAAAATGCTGAAGAAGTTGTTCAGGAAATTATTAAGCATAATATTACTTGTGTATGTGGAAATCATGAAAAAGCGTTATTTAATAAAGAAGCTTTTGAATTTATGAATGACAAGGCAAAAAAAGCCATAAATACAAATCATGACCAATTATCAGATGAATCAATTGAATATTTGAAGTTATTGCCTATTTATTGGACAGAGAATAATATTCGGTTTGTTCACGGGTTACCACCTAATTCTGTTTATGAATATTTGAGTTATACGGAGAGAGAAGATATTTTGAAATTGACAAAGAAATATTCTGAAAAAATTGTTTTTTGCGGTCATACACACGAAAATGAAATTATTGAAATAGACAAAAAGAAGGTAACCAGAATCAAAAATATTCAATTCGACCACAATTATTATTTGAACAAAAACTATCGGTATATAATAAATGTTGGAAGCATAAGCCAATTAAGACAAAGTCATAATTCTGAAAAAGTTTTTGTTTTATATGATAGTGTTTCAAGTCATTTACGTTTTATCAAATCTGAATAATGGAAATTACGTTAAACAATCTTATCGAATATCCTGCCGAGCCATTTTACTCATATATTCTTACAAAATATGGTGAAAATGGAAATTTTGACCCGATAAAAATAATAAATGAAATACCTGACTTATCTATTAATTCAGTTTTCCATTGGATTGAGTTTTTAGATTGGCACATGGAGACTGTTGATTTAGTTGAATGGAATGATTTTTCTGCAAAGTACTTGAATAAGAACTTTGAAAAATGCAGTGACATTGCAATTTTATATTGGTTAATGCTTACAAATAAAGAAATTCAAACAAAAAATAATTTTACCCATTATATTAAACTCTTTGAAAATTCTGAAATTGATTTTTTACAAAAGCCATTTGATTTATGGGCTTTTATGCCCAAGTTACATGATAAATATTGGAGTAAATATTTTCTCAATAGAAACTATATCATTTCAGAAAATAAGGATTATCCAGCAAGTCTTTTGGCTGATTATATTCCGAGACTGAAACCTGAAATAAAACAAGATTGGATTGATAAGTTCCTTGAAATGAGACATTCCAGTAAAGACGTAATGGAACTCATTATTTGGGATGATAGTTTTTATTCGTCAAAATACTTGAATTATTTTAAAGAGTTAAATCCAACACCTGTGCAAATTGGGAGATTAATTTTACAAAGAGCCCGAAAAGATTCAGTATTTTTGTATTACGACGAAAAATCGAAAACCTATTGGTTTCAGTATTTTATCGACAAAAAAGGATCGTTGTTTTTGCTGATTTATACCATGAATAAGGTTCTAGAAGAAGTAGCGAATCACAACTACAGTTTACTATTTTGGATTGAATTTTTGCATTATATAAATTCTGACTTAAAAAGCATTGAAAATCAAATTAAACAAAATAATAACATCACCATTAAAATCAAATGGGCAAAAGTAAAAGCCGAATTGTTTAAAAATGGGTATGGAGTTTTTGAAGTATAAACATTAAAAAAATAAATTATGATAATTAACATCAATCCCAAAATTATTTCCTTATTGGAAGAGAATTTAATAAAACCTAAAAATGGTTTAAATAGCATTTACGATAGAATTATTAAATATCATGAATTTGCAAACAAAGAAGAAATTGAAGAGAATGAACTCATCCGAATTTTGCATCCACAATTACTAAATAAAGAAGAATTAGCAGTTTTTTTTCAAAAAGAGCATGCAACTACTATGGCAATTGATTTTCCAATTGAAATAAGAAAATCTAAAAGTTCTAATAGACCAACAATCATGATTTGTGCATTAGACTCTTTGCCGCCAGACACTACAGTTAATAGTTTTGAAAATCATTGGAAAAAATTCTTTTCAGAAGCAAATTATTTAGAATGTTTAAGCAAACATATTACACCATGGGCACCTTTCAGTTTAATAGATAATTGGAAATTTGAAAAAGGTTCATTCAAGCAGAATATTTCGTTCTTTTCAACTCTTTTTAATGATTACGATTTATACGTTACAGATATTTACAAATTATTTTACAGAATTGGTAATAAAAGAAGTACAGGTATGCATGGAGTAAATGAAGTCGAAATATTTAACTGTATTCTACAAAGTGAAATTGAAATCATTAACCCTGATGCAATTTTAACTCTTGGCAACAATTCAAGAAATGCTGTTTTAAATTTCTTAAAAGTCGCACCTGAAAAATGGTTTGATGATGTACAAGCAAAAAACAATTGGAATAGAGGCAATGTGAAGACAAAAATAATTTCTATACCTCATATTTCTGGTGCAGCAAATGGTGCTAAATCAAAAATAATTAAAAACCCCAAATATAATGACGTCGTAGGAGAAAATACAGTTAAATTAGCGGGAATAGTAATTAAAAACATTATATAAGGTGAAGCCGAAAACCTTTAAAAGAGTAAGCAAAATTTAATACATAAAATTATGGCAAAGTATCATTTAACAATTAGAGCATCGAAAAAAGGTGCATCTACACAATTTCCATTGGAAATTGATGTTCCAGATCAAGTTGCAAAATTCTTAGGTAATTCAAACTACAGAGAAGAAGCAAATAATTGGGTTGAACATTATATCCCACTGGATAAGAAGAGGTTTTATGAGGTTTTTGAAATTATTGGCAGTTATAAGATGAAGTAATAACATGTCTAAAGAAAAATTATTCAAAGAACTAATTTCTAATATGGCTGAAGATGGTGAAATAACATCTTCGGAGTATGAGATTTTGTTAGAAAAAGGGAAAGACCTCGGTTTTGATAAAAAGACGGTTGATTTGCTTATTGAAATGGAACTGACCGAATTTTCAGAAAACAGTTATTCCGATAATTCAGGGTCAGAGGAAAACGAAATTGATGATAACGAGACCTTTACATTTAAGTCTGCAATAACAAGAGGCGGCGGAATATTGACTCCCGACATAATAATTATTGACAATGCTTCTGTAACCTATAAAAAGAGGAACAAGTATTTAATCAATGTTGATTCCATTACAGTTCCAATTTCAAAAATATCATCAGTAGAACTTGATACAAGTCTTTGGGGAACTGACATCATAATTAAAACATTCGGTGCAGGGGAAATAATTGGAAATAAGTTTGCAAAATCTGATGCAAAACAAATTAGGAAACTAATACAGGAAAGACAAAGGTAAAACATGACGCACAGTATGGACGAAAGAACCAATAAAACGCTAACAAAGGCATAGAATAATAGCGATTTAGAAGTAAATTTTAAGTTCAACAAAATTAAATAAATTTGTTGTGGCCTGATAGAAAACATGGATTTATTCCTCCACCGTTCTATGCCGCAAATGTTAGCGAAAAATAAAAATAAAAAAATGTGGTTTGAAAATTTAACTGGGTTTAAAGAAGAGAATCCAGATCAAGTAAGATTAAATTTAGAAATTAGTGGAAATACTTTGATTTCAAAAGTCAATGGTGCTAAATATAATTTTGGCAGACTTGAAGTGGCGTCATTAGATGAGTTAAAAAATCAATCTCCAACATTAGAGACTTATAAGTCAAAAATACATATTGAAGAGGTTATAGGCAATATTCAAACATTTCATAAGGAAAAATCTAATAATGGTGCTTTTTTTCAAGCAGCATCGCAATTTAATCTTTTAGAAATGGTTGCTCCAAGCGTAACACCTGAGCGAGGTGTTGGTATTTATGAAAAAGATTTCACTCAAGGACCTGCTTGTGCTATTGCTTGTGGTGCTGGAACAATATACAGAAACTATTTTGCTAATGTGAATGGTAAAATAGGGCAATCTTCAAATAATCAAATTGACTGTTTAATTGATGTCGGAATTACCTTAAATAATGAAAACTCAAAACTTTGGAAAATGTCTAATGGCTATGTTCTTGCTAGTGTCGAAGGTCTTAAAAACATAACCAAACAAATAAGAAATTGTTCTGAAGAAGAATATGAAAAATTAAAAGGCAAGCTTAGAATTGGTTTACAATGGGATACTGAGGTTACTATAGGTGAAGGTAAGAATTTGGTAACTCAGGCTTATTGCTCTGCTCTACCAATTGATTATTCATGTGTTGAATTAGAGTATTGGACAGATTTTGCACGACTAATTCTTGATGCTACATATGAAGCAACATTCTTTGCTGCTCTTTTAAACTATCATAAAACTGGTAATAATAAGGTGTTTATAACTTTAGTAGGAGGAGGAGCATTTGGCAATAGGATTGATTGGATAATTGATGCAATTAGAAAATCGATTTACAAATTTGCAAATACACCATTAGACGTTAAGATTGTAAGCTACGGAAGTTCAAATCCAAGTATAAGAGGATATTGCAATTATAAACGATAATAATAAAACTAGAAATGAAATAAAAACCATTATCCGCACTATTGAAAAAGAAATTACACAGGATTTGACCGAACTACAAATGGATGGGGTAACCACGAAAAAGAGAGATTGATAAATTCCTATTTTCGGTTATCAACTTGTCTTATATAATCGCCAATATACTTATAGTTCTTCATCATTCTCAAATTCGTTTTCAATTTCCTCAATACTTGGTAAACTATTTTTAATATTATCTGGTAAAGATTTAGTGATTTCGTTTTCCCAGTTGGAAATACCAATTGGATTATTTACGCCAGCCAATGAATATTCGGCTACAATCTTGTCTTTCTCCTTTACAAGTAATAAGCCAATAGTTTTATTGTCGTCTTTGCTACATAGAGCATCGTTTACCACATTCATATACATATTGAGCTGGCTTATATGACCAGGCTCTAACTTGCCTGTTTTTAATTCTATCACAACATAGCACTTAAGTTTTATGTGATAAAAAAGCAAGTCGAGATAAAAATCGCTGTCGCCCAACTCTAAATGCACCTGACGACCCACAAACGCAAAACCTTGTCCTAATTCGAGAAGAAATCTTTGAATATGGTCTATTAATTTCTGCTCTAATTCTCTTTCTTTAATATTACTTGCATTTCCCAAAAAATTAAATATATAAGGGTCTTTAAATGATTGTGTAGCAAAGTCTGAATCCAATGGAGGTAATGTTTCTGGAAAGTTAGTTACAGCATTACCTTGTCTTATGTGCAATTTGCTTTCTATTTGAAATACCAGCATATCTTTACCGAAGCCATTTTCAATGGTTTTTTGAGCATACCATAATCTCAACTCAGGCTCTTTTATTTTATCTAATAGCGTAATATTGCTTCGCCAAGGTATTTGTGCAACGGTGCGTTGCACTATTTCAATATCTGTCCACGATTCAGCAAACTTCCGCATATATTTTAAGTTTCGAGGTGAAAAACCTGTTTCTTCAGGGAAAGCATTTTTTAAATCTAAAGATAGCCTGTCAACTATTTTAGCTCCCCAACCTTCTGTTTCCTGTTTTGTAAAATAATTTTTTATTCCAGAGTTAGGACAATTAATAAAAGGGCAAATATTAAAATTCTTCCGAACTTACGCTTTGGATTAAGAATAGGGTTAATGCTTTAATATTAACGGTGGTGATTTTGTGAAAAAAATTAGATTTTAACCAAAAATATCAGAATGTGTTCCAGTTCTAACCAATGTAATTAATTTTTCGGTTTCATCTCTTTTAAATATTATTAACCAATCAGACTCAATATGACAGTCTAAATATCCTTTAAAATTACTCTTTAAAGGATGTTCTTTATATTTTGCCGGTAGTTTATCTCCACTAATAAGCAAATTTAAAAAGACTTCTAATTTTGACAAATCATATTTTCGTTTTGCCATCAATTTAAAGTCTTTTTTAAATTGACTGGTTTTACTTAATTCGTACATAACTAACTTCTTAAATCATTCATTAATGATTTAACAGTTTTATGTCTTTTCAATCCTCCTTTTTCGGCTTCTTGGATTGCTTTTAGAGTTTTTTGATTTGGAATTTCGTCCTTTTCAATAACTTTAACATAAGGCATCATTTTTAAATACTCAAGCATAATTTTTGCCTGCACTGTATTTTCTCTAATTTTCAAGTAAACCATAAATTATAATTTTCAATGTTTCCACAAATTTACAATAAAATTTAATAATTTAATTTGCCACAGTACAATATTTCAGAGAACATGTTTAAAAATCAGTACATAACATAAATTTGCTGACCATTTTTTTAATTATTTTTCTATCTGTTTTTAGTTTTATTTTAATAAATTATGGATGGATGCACAAAAATTAAAATAATAAATACGTGAATAAATATTGAACACAGTAAACTGTTGTATTCAGAATTTAATACTCTTCACAATTGATAAGATTTGGATTGTGTCCAAAGAGGAAAAAATATTATTCACTTAAACTTTTATCATTATTATTTTCATCTTCGGTATCATCAATTTCTATAAAAGGCTTTTCGAATAATGCTTTTTTATTAATTCTTTTATCAATAGAAAGAAGAAGTGACGGAAGCAGAATAAGATTAGTGGCCATAGAAACTAAAAGTGTTATCGAAATAAGAACACCTAAAGCGGCAGTCCCACCAAAACTTGATGCAGCAAAAATTGCAAAACCAAAAAATAAAATTATGGCAGTATAAATCATACTTATGCCGGTTTCTTTAATTGTAACCGAAATAGCATCTAATACTGTTCGCTTATTTTTAACTAATTCTTGTCGGTATTTCGAGAGAAAATAAATTGTCCCATCGGAAGAAATACCAAAAGCAATACTGAAAATTAAAATTGTTGATGGCTTAAATCGAATACCTAAAAATCCCATAATTCCTGCTGTTATTATTAATGGAATTAAACACGGAAGTTTAGAAAGTACAATAATGCGAAACGATTTAAAAAGAGTAAGGCCTACAATTGCAATTAATATAATTTCAATTATAAGACTTTCGAACAAATTATCAAGCAGATAGTCATTCCCTTTTAAATAAACTAAACTGTGGCCAGTCATGGTAACATTATAATCTGCAGGATTAAGTATTGAATCAATTCGTGGTTTAATTTCATTTACAAGTTCTTTGGTTCGGTGTGACCCTACGTCAGACATCTGAATACTAACTCTAGTATATTGTTTTGTAGAGTCAATAAAAGACATAAGCTTATTCTCTTGCCCTTTAACCGAGTTAATGTATTTACTTAATGACTGAAGTTTTCGTTTATCAGGAAGAATATAATACTTAGAGTCCCCATCTTTATATGCCTGATACGAAAATTTAATCCCTTCAACAATAGATAAAGGTTTAGAAAACTCAGGGTATTCAGAAAATATTTTTTGCATTCTTTTTATTTTATAAAGAGTAGCTGCATCATCTTCGAATACTCCATTTTTTTTCTTAGTATCTATAATAATTTCAAAAGGTAAAACGCCTTGGAAAGTTTTTTCGAAAAATTTCAAATCTTTACAAACAGGATCGTTCTCAGGTAAATCATCTACAACAAAACCAATTACACTTATTTTAGTCATTCCATACATAGAAATTAGTGTAATTATTCCAATAGTTATATAAATTGACTTGCGATAATTATGAACAATTTTATCAATAAACAATAATAATTTATTAATAATTTTTGCATCAAGATGTTTAGTTGCTTTTTCAGAAGGAACAGAAATAAAGCTCAAGAAAATAGGAACTAATATTAATGCTATTGCATAAGTTACCATAACATTAATAGCAGCTATTGCTCCAAACTCTACTAACATCGAACTGTTTGTAAAACAAAGAACGGCAAATCCTATCGCAGTAGTAATATTAGCAAGAAATAAGGTTATACCAATAGTCTCTATCATTCTCGAAAGAGCCTTTATTTTATTCTTATGTTTTGCAAATTCACTATGATATTTATTAATTAAAAAAACACAGTTAGGAACACCAATAACCATGATAAGTGGAGGAATTAACCCCGTAAGAACAGTGATTTTGTAGTCGAAAAGCACAAGCATACCAAGCGACCATATTACTCCAATGCCAACTATAATTATTGAGAACAAAACGGTTGTAAACGAACGGAAAAATATGAAAAGAATAATTATTGTAACAATAAAACCAAGAACAAGAAATAAAATCATTTCGTGTGAAATTTTTTCCATTAATGCCGTGCGAATATATGGCATACCTGAATAATGTAAATTTATATCGTGTTTTTCAGAAAAATCATCTGATGATGCTTTTATCTTTTTTACAATGTCAATTCTATTCTTTGCATTTAAATCTTTCTTGTCAAAAGTAATAGCCATTAAAGTAGCACCAGTTTCGCCTTTATAAATTATTCCTTCATAAAATTGTAACGATAAAATAACATTTTTAATACTGTCTAATTCTTTCTGAGATTTTGGTAATTGCTTAATTACAGGAAGAAAATCTAATTTCATTAAACTGTCGTTACGCTTTAAATTATAAATAGTGGCAACCGACATTACATCTTTTATTCCTTTAATATTTTTTATTTCATTACTTAAAAGATACCAATCATTAAATGTTTTTATTTGAAAAAGTTTTTTATTTTCAAATCCAATAAACATAATACTTCCATCTTCACCAAACTTATTTTTAAAGTTTTCATAATTAATTTGTGTAGAATCATTTGAAGGAAGAATTTTAGCAAACTGATATGATAATTGAATTTTACTACCTTCATAAATCATGAAAAGTGTTGCTATTGTGATTATTATAATAAATACAATGCGGTTACGTAATATTTTATTTGAGAAAAATCGCCACATAAAGTAGAAATAATTAAAATTATTTAAGCTGTTTGATTCGTGCTGCAAATATAATAATCTTATGAATAAATTTACTTTTTATTTTATTTTATTTGCTTCTTATAACCCTATTTTAATGCTCTATTTTTTGAAAAAATCAAGTATTAGAGTGTTAATTTAAAATTAATTTTTGTTGACGAAAAAGAAAGATTTCATTTAATAACATATTATATTTCTAATTAATCATAATAATATATTTAAAATATTAAATTTGCACTTTATTAATACTTATATATACTATAATGAATATTTATGAAATAGCATGCTCTTTTTTGGGATACAGATATCTTAATAATATAAAATTGTTAAATGATATGTTTGGTGGATTAGAGTACATTTTTAAACAAAAGAAAGAATCATTAAACAAAATACCAGGGATAGATATTAAATTTATAAATAAATTAACTAATAAAACTTTATTAGAAAGAGCCGAAAAGGAGCAAATCTATCTTTTAAAAAACAATATTAAAACAGTTTTTTATACCGATAATTTTTTTCCTCAACGACTTTTAAATTGCAATGACCATCCAATTTTATTGTATTATAAAGGCACCGAAAATTTTAATAATAAAAAAATAATTAGTATTGTAGGAACAAGAGATTCAACTAAATATGGTGAAGATTCATGTAATAAAATTATTTCCGAATTAAAACATCATAATTTAGTTGTTATCAGTGGATTAGCTTTCGGAATTGATATAGCTGCACACAAATCAGCATTAGCAAATAATTTGGTAACTTTTGGAATTTTAGGGCATGGCTTAGATAAAACTTACCCAACTACACATGTAAAATATTTACCTGAAATTATTGAAAAAGGAGGAATTGTAACCGAATTTCACACAAAAATTAAACCCGAAAGATACCATTTTCCACAAAGAAACAGAATTATTGCAGGAATGTGTGATGCATTAATTGTTATAGAAGCAAAAAAACATGGAGGAGCAATAATAACAGCAAATATTGCAAATAGTTATAATAAAGATGTGTTCGCTTTACCCGGAAACATTGATAGCCTAATGTCCGAAGGCACAAATAATTTGATAAAAACAAACAAAGCAGTATTAATTAATTCGGCAAAAGATATTGAATATATTTTAGGTTGGACAGAAGAGCCAAAAGCAAATAATGGAATACAACAACAAATATTGTTTGAGCTAAGTGAAGACGAGAAAATTTTCATTGAAATAATAAAATCATCAGAGAGTGTTTCGATTGATGAAATTTCGATAAGAACAAATATGCAAATGAGTAAGGTTTCAGCAATATTATTAGACATGGAATTTAAGGGAATTATAAAAAGTTTGCCTGGGAAAAGATATAAAATTTTATAAATTTTAAAAAATATCTTATTTAAAGAGTTATTTTTTTTAATTTAGCAAACTTATTATATTAAGATAATATGTCAAGAAAAACTGAAGATAAAATATTAAGAAGAAGAGTTCAATCAACCTTTATTTCAACAGTAATAAGTATCTCTTTGGTATTATTTGTATTGGGTATTTTGGGGTTAATTTTACTTACTTCCGAAAAAGTTTCTAAATATGTTAAAGAAAATATTGGGTTCACAATTTATTTAAAAGATAATACTAAAGAAGCTGAGATAAGGCAATTAGAGAAGCAATTGTATATGTCAGATTTTGCTAAAGAAACAAAGTATATCGACAAAAAAGAAGCAGCAAAACTATTACAAAAAGAACTTGACCCTAACGAAGATTTTATAAAGTTTTTAAATAATAATCCATTGCCTTCAAGTATCGAGGTTAAAATTAAATACGATTACTCTAATGCCGATAGTTTAGTTTGGATTGAAAAACAAATTAGTTCTAACGCTATAGTTAAAGAATTTAGTTATATAAAAGATGTTGTTAGCATTATAGACAGCAACATTAAAAAGATATCAATTATATTGTTGTTTTTTAGTATAATATTGTTTTTTGTTGCATTTGCTTTAATAAATAATTCAATTAGATTAACCGTATATTCAAAGCGATTTTTAATAAGAACAATGCAATTGGTTGGGGCTACAAGATGGTATATTCAAAAACCATTTTTAATAAAAAGTATTATACAAGGCTTGATTTCTAGCTTAATAGCTTTAGTTTTTGTGTCATTGTTTATTTATTTCATTCAAAAATATGTGCCCGAATTATATGATGTTAACGATTTTGTTTTATACATCAAATTATATTTATTAATATCATTATCGGGAATTTTCATAACATTTGTTTCAACGTTTTTTGCAGTTAATAAGTATTTAAGAATAAATATTGACGATTTATATAAATTTTAATTTTTTTAATAATCATGGATTCAATAAAAGAAAAAGAAGCAAACAATATAGATTTAGCTTTTGGAAAGAAAAATTATATCTTATTAATATCAGCTATTTTAATAGTTATTCTAGGTTTTATATTGATGATAGGTGGAGGCTCAAAAGATCCTAATGTTTTTAATGGAGAAGAATTATTTAGCTTTAGAAGAATCACATTAGCTCCAATTATTGTAATGATAGGCTATATTCTAGGTATTTATGCGATAATGTTTAAAGAAAAAGAAACTAATGAATAATTTTGAAGCGTTTATTTTAGGATTAATTCAGGGATTATCAGAATTTTTACCTGTAAGTAGTAGTGGTCATATTGAAATAGGAAAACATATTTTAGGAACAGAAATAAAAGTAAATGTGATATTTACAGTAATTCTTCACATTGCTACTGTATTAAGCACATTAGTTGTTTTCAGAAAAGATATTATAGATTTATTTAAAGGTGTTTTTCAGTTTAAATGGAATGAATCAACCGAATATGTATCAAAAATTTTAATTTCAATGGTTCCTGTTGGAATTTTAGGTGTTTTTTTTAAAGATTATATAGAATCTTTTTTTGATGGAAATATTGCTTTTGTAGGAGCAATGTTAATAGTAACAGCTTTATTATTAACAATTACTTTATTTGTAAAACAAAAAACAAAAGACATAACATATAAAAATGCAGTTATTGTAGGAATAGCTCAGGCAATTGCTGTTCTCCCAGGATTAAGTCGTTCGGGAGCAACTATTGCAACTGGATTGTTAGTAGGAATAGATAAAAGTAAAATTGCAAAATTCTCATTCTTAATGGTGATAATCCCAATTTTAGGCGAAGGGCTACTCGAGTTAATAAAAGGGGATTTAGTAAGTTCAGATATAGGTATTATGCCATTAATTATAGGTTTTTCAACCGCATTTATAATCGGATTGATTGCATGCAAATTAATGATTAATATTGTTAAAAACAGCAAATTAATTTATTTTGCTATTTACTGTTTTATAGTAGGTATAATTGCAATTATAATTTAGATGGAAATAAAATACAGCAAAGAGGCCTTTCTTGACGGACAGGTATTATTAATAAATAAACCTATTGAAAGTACTTCTTTTGCAATAGTTATAAAAATAAGAAATCTTATAAAAAGAACTTATGGTCTAAGAAAGATTAAAGTCGGTCATGCCGGAACTTTAGACCCATTAGCTTCAGGATTATTAATTGTATGCACCGGGAAATACACTAAAAAAATATCTGAGTTCCAAGGATTAGATAAAACATATACCGGAACAATTCAATTAGATATAACAACGCCATCATTTGATTTTGAGACAGAACCAGATGCTTCTTTTGATTTATCAGGTTTGAATGATGAAAAAATTTATGAAACAATCAAAACTTTTACAGGAGAAATAGATCAGACTCCACCAATATTTTCAGCAAAAAAAATTAATGGTATAAGAGCATACGAATATGCTCGAAATGGAGAAGAACTTGAACAAAAGTCTGTTAAAATAAAAATTAATGATTTTAAAATTACTAAAATTTATCTGCCATATATAGATTTTTTTGTAAATTGCACCAAAGGAACTTATATTCGTTCGTTAGCAAGAGATTTTGGGAAAGAATTAGGAGTAGGAGGAACTTTAAGAGCATTGTGCAGAACTAATATTGGTGAATATAATCTTGATGAAGCAATTTCATTAGAAACTTTTAAAGAAGAAATTTTTAAGAATATTAATGAACTATAATTTTTAAAAAAATGAAGAATATTTTTTTACTTATCGTTATTGCAATTTGCATTAATTTTTATAGCTGCGAAACCGAAGAAGCAGTTACTCCACAAGATGTGAGAAAAGATGATGTTAGAGATAAATTTATTGGATATTATACTTTTAATTCAATGATTGTTTCTTGGGATCAATACACCTATGATACAGTTTATGAAGCTTATGCTGGTTCAATTGAAAAACTAGAAAGCGTTGAAAACATTGTTAAGATTAATTATTCTGATGTTCGAAATAATATTCAAACAGAAATAAATACAAAAGGTAGATTAACAGCTATAACCGCAGCTAACTACGAAGTTGAAGGTAGATTTATTAATGATACTATAATTCAATTTACCGAAACAATTTTAAACGCTAATGGCGGAGTAAGATATTATATAACAGGAGACAAATCTGAACTACCTGAAGAAATATCAAATAGATAATATTTCCTTTTAATATAGTATTCAGAGATATAAAGGTGGCTTCGAGAACCTCAGCCACCGATTTGCAATTGCCTGAGACTATGCCGTTTCCTGAGGCTCTCACGTTTCCTGAGGCTATGCCGTTTCCTGAGGCTATGCCGTTTCCTGAGGCCCTCACGTTTCTTGAGGCTCTCACGTTGCCTGAGGCTCTCACGTTGCCTGAGGCTCTCGAAGGCAACATTCCCGAAACCGAAATTCATAATAATTTAAAAGGATTGAGGTATGAATAGTGATTTTAAGGTTTTTAAAATGATTTATCAGATAATATTGTAAAATTGATAGGGTTTAACAGTGTGACTGATTTCTATTGAAATATTCCGTAATGGATGAATATAAAGATGAATTAGATATTTCTCATAGATTTGATTTTAAAAGAGCAATTCTTAATAATTGGCTAAAAGCTTTATGACAAGATTGATAAGAACTGATTTTGCATTACAAGGTATAGCATAAAACAAAAAAAAGTCGGAAGATTATCTCTTCCGACTTTTTTTGTTTATTATTTTATTTAAAAGTTTATTTTTTTGGTGTTTCTGCAACTGCAGGAGCATCATTAACTTTTATTAATTCAACTTTAAATATAAGTATTGAACCACCTGGGATACCTGGTGTTCCATAATCGCCATAAGCTAAATCAGAAGGGATATAAAATTCATAAGTTGCACCTTCTTTCATTAATTGTAAACCTTCTGTCCAACCTGGAATAACTCTGTTTAAAACAAATTTTGCAGGCTCACCTCTTTCATAAGAAGAGTCAAAAATTTCATTATTAACAAGTTTACCTTCATAGTTAACTTCTACTTCGTTTTCTGCTTTAGGTTGTTTCCCTGTACCTTCTTTAATTACTTTATATTGTAATCCGCTTGGCAATTCAACAACACCTTCTTTAGCTTTGTTTTCTTGTAAAAATTTACTTCCTTTAGCTTTTTCTTCTTTAGCTTTAGTTTCCATTTCTTTTTGTTGTTTTTGTTGGAATTGTTCTTGAAGTCTTGTCATAATTTTTCCAACAACTTCTTTAGAAATAAGACTATCATTTCCTTCTAAACCATCAATAAAACCTCTAAATAATGCTTCGTTTGTAACATCAATTTTTGATTCTTTAATGTTTCTTCCTATGTCATTACCAATAATATAACTAACTGAATCTTCAAAAACAGCTAATTCTGTTTCTTGAAAACGATTATCTTTTTTTGAACACATTGTAAAAGACATTACAACGCTGATAATAATAATACTTAATAATAAATTTCTCATGGTTAAATAATTAAATTGTTATAAAATTTTATACTGCCACAAATGTAAAGTAATTTTATAAATTAAAAAATCTATTATTTAAAGTTTTTAAACTATTTTTAAAAAACTTTTTCAACTAACAAAAATTTTGAAATGCTAAACTTTTTAAATAAAACATATTATTATATAACAATAACCATTGTTTGCTTTTTATCAATTTCGTTTATTAAATTTTTTAATTTTTCTAATCCTGATTATAAAGCTATTTCAAAAAAGTATGAGCAAAGTTTAAATACTAATATTAATTCGATTAATACTAATTTGCTTGAGATAATAAAAAAAGATACTTTAAAAAATAGCTACAATTGGTATTATAATAATTTTATTTCTATTTCAAATAATGAAGTTACCTACTTTGTAATTGAAAACAATAGCCTAATTTATTATTCGAACAATAATATTGAAATTGAAAAAATAAAAGATTCGATACAAAATAATAAAGCATTTAAATATAATGAATCGTGGTATTTCCCGGTTATTAATAATTTTAGTAATAAGCAATATATAGCTGTTTTATTAATTAAGCAGAATTATGTTATTGATAATGAATATTTAAAAAACTTTTTTCCTCGATGGGCTAACTTAAATGATGATGTTAAAATTGATTATGACAAGAAAAACAATGATGATTTATTTAAAATTTATAAAAATAATGATTACTTGTTTTCGCTTGATTTTAATGGAATTGAATATAATAATTTTTGGTTCTATTTTTTAATATCTTTATATATAATCGGATTTTGTGCATTAATTGTATTACTAAAATTATTTGTTTTTAAGTTCTTTAAAAACCGAAGTCCTTTTGTTAAATGGTTTAACTTTTCACTTATTTTATTCTTATTAAGAAGCATTTCTGTTTTTTATTTATTCCCTATCGAATTACAAAAACTTTATTTATTTAATCCAAAATTATATGCTTATTCTTTTGTTGCTCCTTCATTGGGGGACTTATTAATTAATTCAATATTAATATTATACATAACCATTATTTTTTATAAAAAAGTTCCTGCAAAGGTTTTCTATTTGTCTAAAAATAGACTATCTATTATCTTTTCTGTTATTTCGTTTTTAACAATAATTTTTTATTCGTTTTTAATTAAAAACTTAATTAAGAATGTAGTTATTAACTCCGACATTCCTTTTAATCTTAACAACACTCTTTCTCTAGATATTTATAGCTTTATAGCAATAATAATAATATGCATTGTGTTCTTATCTTTTTATTTGTTTTCAATAAAAATTACAAAAAACTCTTATTATTTGGTTCGAATATTTAGACTAACTAAAACCAAAATAATTTATAAAATTTCAGCTTTATTGGTGTTTGTTTTTGTTATTCCTTTTGCTTCATATTATTTAACCTATGATATTTATCCTATTGTTTTTGCGTTTGTTATATTTTTTATATTAAGCTTTTATAAAACTTCTTTGTCTTTTTTATCGGGTTCAGTAATTTTTATTTTGTTCTTTTCTCTATTCATTTCTTTCTATTTAAATGAATATAATATTAGTAAGGAATTTGAAAATAAAAAACTAATTCTTTCACAACTATCGGCCGAAAGAGATCCTATTGCCGAATTGTTATTTGTTGATATCGAAAAAGGAATTAAAACGGATACTACAATTAAAAGGCTTATTAATAATTATGTTAAAAACGAATCCGAATTAGTTAACTATTTAAATAAGAATTACTTAAATGGGTATTTATTAAGATATGATTCAAAAATATTAGTGTGTAATAGCACCGATAGCATATTATTTAAAAATACAAATAGTCAGGCTCCTTGCTTTGTGTTTTATAAACAAATTTTATCTGATTATGGTCAAGAAACAAACTGCAAGAGTTTATGGTTTTTAAACAATAACAATAGTAGTATTTCTTATTTAGCAAAACTTGATTTTGAAAACAATGATGAATTTTTAGCTACAATTTACATTGAATTAGATTCAAAAATGCTAACCGAACAAATAGGGTTCCCGAAAATTTTAATCGATAAATATGTTTATCCAAAAATAGAAGTTATTAATTATTCGTACGCTAAGTATTATAATAACCAGTTAATTAGTAGGTTAGGCGATTATGAATATTTGCAAAAGGCATCATTAAATATTTTAAATGGTAGTTTTAAGCATTATGAAAAAGATAATTTTGAACATTTAGCATTAAAAACAAACAACAATATTGTTATTATAAGTAACCATAAAACAAATGTTTTAAGCCTTGTAACAATATTTTCATACATATTTATAATTTTTATATTATTCGGATTAATAGTATATTTTTTACTGTTTTTTGGAACAAATAAAACATTTGCTTATAGCTTTAATCTTAAAATACAAGGCACAATAGTTTTAATTCTCTTGGTGTCATTTTTAATTATCGGAATTATTACAATAAAATATATAAGCAACATATACTCAAAAAAGAATTATGAATTAATAAATGAAAAAATTGAATCTATCTTAATAGAAATAAGTCACAAGTTTGCTGATATTGATAATTTTAATGATGAGTTAAACGATTATACAAATTATATTTTATTAAAATTTTCAAATGTGTTTTTTGCCGATATTAATATTTATGACTTAAATGGTAATTTGTATTCTACCTCCAGAAATGAAATATTTAATAAAGGTTTATTATCCGAAAAAATGAATTCTAAAGCATATTATGATTTGGTAATTCAGAACAAAACAAAATCTATTGTAACCGAAAATATTGGTCAAATGGAGTATATCTCTGTTTATGTTCCATTTATTAACAGTAAAAATAAAACAATAGCATATTTAAATTTACCATATTTTTCACGACAAGATAAATTTGAAAATGAATTGTCGTCGTTTATCGTAACTATGATTAACATTTATGTGTTTTTAATTGTAATGTCGTTGTTTATAACAATATTAATAATTAACAGATTAACAAAACCATTACAGTTAATAAAAATGAGTTTACAAAAAATAAGATATGGTAAAATAAATGAAAAAATTGAATGGGAAAGTAAAGATGAGATAGGTATTTTAATAAAAGAATATAACCGAATGGTTGTTAACCTCGAAGAAAGTGCAAAACTTTTGGCCGAATCAGAAAGAGAAACAGCTTGGCGAGAAATGGCAAAACAAATAGCACATGAAATTAAAAATCCATTAACTCCGATGAAACTCGGAATTCAATATATTCAAAAAATATTTAATTCAAATGATATCGAAAATGAGAAAAAGTTTAATGAAATCTCAAAAACATTAATTGAACAAATTGATTCATTATCATATATTGCAACAACTTTTTCAAATTATGCAAAATTACCTAAAACAGTAAATAATAATTTAAATTTTGTTGGGGTAGTTAAAAATGCTATAAACTTATTCGATAAATATGATAAAACTGATATTCAGCTAATTTGTGACAAACAAGAAATTTTAATATTTGCCGATAAAGATGAAATATTAAGAGTTGTAAATAACCTTATTAAAAATGCAATTCAGGCAATAGAAGAAAAAGGAGAGCAAGGTAAAATAATTATAAACATAGAGCAAACAGACAAAAAAGTTATACTATCAATTAAAGATAATGGGACAGGTATTTCAGAAGAAATAAAAGAGAATATATTTAAGCCAAATTTTACAACTAAAAATAGTGGAACAGGTTTAGGGCTTGCTATTACCAAAAACATTATCGAAAACATTGGCGGTAAAATATACTATTTATCTGAACAAAATATTGGAACTACTTTTATAGTTGAAATACCTTATTAATTTTTATTTTAAAAACATTTTGACAGTAAAATTCAATTTTTTTGTAATTAACCATTAATTCGTAATTAAATTTGAAATATATATTTACCATATTATTTATAATTCATTTGTCTTTTATTTCAAATTCACAGAATTTGGTTCCAAATCCTAGTTTTGAGGACATTATTCAATGCCCAGATAATATAAGTCAATTAAATAGAATAAATAATTGGTATTCACCATCAGAAGGAACACCTGATTTACTAAATACTTGTAGCATTAATTTTGATACATCTATTCCTTATAATTCACTTGGGTATCAAAAGCCATACAAAGGGAATTCTTATATTGGAATAGTTGCATATTATGTTAATTTTATTTTCAGAGAATATATTCAAGTAGAATTAATTGATTTATTAGAGGCTAATAAAACATATTATCTAAGATTTTTTATTAGCTTAGCTAATAAAAGTAATTATGCGGTAAATAATATAGGAGCTTATATATCAAACTCTTCTTTTTATGAAGCACATTATGAAGTTTTAAATTATACCCCTCAAATAGAAAATGCCTTATCAAATCCATTGACAGATACATTAAATTGGATGAAAGTAGAAGGAATTTATAAAGCACAAGGAGGAGAAAGATATATTACAATTGGAAATTTTAAAGATGATGTTAATTCTGATATAATTTACATTGGAACAGGAGATGTGGATATAGCATATTACTACATAGACGACGTATCATTAACACCATGCGATAAAGACACTGTCTTAAATTACAAAATATGTGAAGGCGAAAGTGTTACAGTAGCAGGTAAAGAATATAACTCTATTGGGACATTTTATGATACCATACCAACAAAACTTGGCTGTGATAGTGCATTAACTATAAATATTGAAAAAGGAGAATGTCCACCTGATAGTTGTAGTTTAACAGCACCAAATGTTTTTACTCCTAATAACGATGGATTAAATGATGTTTTCACATTAACTATAACAGGAATAGATGAATTAAAAGTAAATATATACAATCGTTGGGGAAATTTAGTTTTTGAGCAAACTGGCAAAGATATTGCGTGGGATGGCATAGCAAAAAACAAACAACCAGTAAGCGATGGAGTTTATTATTATGTAATTGATTATACCTGCACCACAGGAGAACAAAAACGCAAAAGTGGGTTTGTGGTAGTGAGTAGGTAATTAACGAGAGTATCTTATAAATCACTTATTAGTTTTTTGCTTAATTACAACTTTCAAAAAACAAAAATTTATTAATAATACTTAACTCTAAATATTTTACTATAATTCAAATTTATATAACTTTAATCTTATTTTTGTATTAAATAAATTTTAATAATTATGGCAAGTAATTCATTTGGAAACATTTTTAAACTTACTACTTTTGGCGAATCGCACGGAATAGGTATTGGAGGCATTATTGATGGTTGTCCGTCAGGATTAAAAATTGATATTGATTTAATTCAAAAAGACCTTGACAGAAGACGTCCCGGGCAATCTTCAATTACTACTCCCAGAGATGAAGAAGATAAAGTTGAAATTTTATCAGGCTTATTTGAAGGAACTACAACAGGAACTCCAATTGCTTTTATTGTTAAAAATAAAAATGTAAAATCACACGATTATAATCATATTAAAGATACTTATCGTCCATCTCATGCAGATTATACTTATACCGAAAAATATGGTGTAAGAGATTATCGAGGAGGAGGAAGATCTTCGGCTCGTGAAACTATTGCCAGAGTTGTTGCAGGAGCTATTGCCAAACAAATCTTGTGCATTCATAATATTGATGTTTATGCTTATGTTAGTCAGGTTGGAAACATTAAAACAAACAAAGCATATTATGAATTAAAAAAAGAAGATATTGAAAAAAACATTATAAGATGTCCCGATTTAACAGTTGCTAAAAAAATGATAGCAAGAATTGAGGAAGTTAGAGATGAAGGAGATACAATAGGGGGAATAATTACTTGTGTTATTAAAGGACTTAAACCTGGTGTAGGCGAACCAATATATATAAAATTAGATTCTGAATTAGCAAAAGCTATGCTTACAATTAATGCAACCAAAGGTTTTGATTACGGAAAAGGGTTTGATGGAGTTGAATTAAAAGGTTCTGAACAAAACGATTCGTATATAATTAATGATAGCAATAATGTTACAACAAAAACAAATAATTCAGGCGGAATACAAGGTGGCATTTCTAACGGAGAAGATGTTTATTGCAGAGTTTTGTTTAAGCCCATTGCAACAATAATGAAAACTCAACAAACAATTTCTTCTGATAAAAAACAGGTTTCTATTGATGGCAAAGGCCGACATGATCCTTGTGTATTGCCAAGAGCAGTTCCTATTGTTGAAGCTATGGCAGCTATTGTAACTGTAGATTTACTCCTTTTGGGTAAAGCATCAAAATTGCAATAAATGGCCGGATTATACATCCATATACCATTTTGTAAACAGGCTTGTTTTTATTGTAATTTTCATTTTACTACATCTAAAAAAAGTATTTCGAATACTGTTGATGCCATTATTATTGAATTAATTAGCAGAAAAAATTATTTAAACAGCAATAAAATAGATACAATTTATTTTGGAGGAGGAACACCTTCGGTGCTAAACAATAATGATATTGATAAGATATTTAATGCTATTTATAAGCATTATGAAATTAGTGAAAATGCCGAAGTTTCGTTTGAATGCAACCCCGATGATTTAACAACAGAGAAAATAAATTTTTTAAATAAAACTCCAATTAATAGGTTAAGTATTGGCATTCAGTCGTTTAACGACAAAGACCTTGAATATTTAAATAGATCGCATAATGCCAATAATGCAATAAGAAGTATTGAAAACTCTAAAAAGTATTTTAATAATATAACTATAGATTTAATTTATGGCATTCCTACTTTAAGCTCTAATGATTGGAAGAATAATTTAAATATGATTAATAAATTAGATATACCTCATTTTTCGGCTTATTGTTTAACAGTTGAACCTCAAACACCTTTGTTTATTTTTATAAAGAACAATAAAATAAAACCGATTGATGAAAATTTAGGAATAGAAAATTTTAAACAAGTAATTGAATTTGCAAAATTGAACAATTTTGTTCATTATGAAATCTCGAATTTTAGTAAAGAAAATTATTTTTCGAAGCACAATTTGGGTTATTGGCAAAATAAAAATTATGTTGGAATAGGAGCAGGGGCACATTCTTACAATGGAAATTCGAGGCAGTGGAATATTGCTAATAATTCGGAATATGTTATGAAAATTAAAAACAATGAACTGTATTATGAAGTAGAAAATTTATCGGTAATTGAAAATTACAATGAATATGTATTTACCTCATTAAGAACAATTTGGGGCTGTGATAAAAACTATATTAATAATAATTTTGGCGAAAAGTTTTTAAACTATTTTGAAAATCAAGCTCTTCGACATATAAAATCAGAAAATATTGCACTACAAAATACAAATTATATTTTAACAGAAAAAGGTCTGTTCTTAGCAGATAATATTACATCAGATTTGTTTTATATTGAATAAAATACCAAAGGTTGGTATAAAATAAAAGTATTTAAAATGTGCCTTTTACAGATTTTTACAATGGGTTTTCTGAAAAGCCAAAAAGATGAACTTTCTTTAAAACGAAGAGACTAAACTAACTAAATGTTTTCTGCGTTAAGAAGGCTATAAAAAGGAGGCAATTATTTTTTTAAATGGCTTTAAATTTATTCAGTATAATATTTTAATAAATTGAAAGTATATTATTTTTGAAAATAGCAATAATAATTTAGAATATTTTATATAATAAAAACAAAAAAATTTATATTTGTGATGTGTTAAACAATTTAAACGATAAAAAAATGACAAATAATCTTTCTAACGAGCCCATAGCAGATAGTAATTCTAAAGGCGGTTCAACGATTATAATAATTCTTATTGCAGTTTTAATACTAGGCATGGGAGGTATAGGTTGGATGTACTGGCAACAAAGGAATGAAACAACAATAGCTTTAAAAGAATTATCGAATATAAAAGAACAGAATTTGAAACTAGCAACAGACATAAAATCTTTAAGAGATAGTATGGATATTGTGATTTTCGAAAATGATTCATTAAACGAATTAAAAAACACATTTGTATCTCAATTAGAGAGTTTACAAGAAGAATTAGCTATAGCAAAAAGATCTGGAAATGAAGCTAAAATAGCTGAAATCAGAAAAGAATACGAAAAATTGAAATCAGATTATGAAGTATTAATTAATAATTTTAATCAATTAAAATCTGAAAATGAAGGATTGGTAAGAGATAAAGATAATTTAAATACCGAACTTGGAACAGTTAAAAAAAGAAGTAATGAACTTGAAGATGAAAACAAAAATTTAAATGATAAAGTTGTTTTAGGTTCTATGCTTACCGCTTTTAGTATTGATGCAACTGGAGTTAAAGGCAAAAAGGAAAAAGAGCAAAATAAAGCTAAAAAAACAGAAAAAATAAAAATTTCTTATTCAATAGGTAAAAATGCTATAGCTGAAGCAGGCTCAAAAACAGCTTACATTATTATATTAGCTCCAAATGATCAGGTTATAGCTGAAAGTGGAGGCGAATTAGAAAAATTCACATTTAATGGAGAAGAAAAAACATATTCTATTAAACAAGAATTCCAATACGACAATGAAAACCAAGATCTAAAAATATATTTTAAAATAGGAGACTCAAAAAATATGTTATCCGGAAAGTATCAAGTAGAAATTTATACAGATGATACTTATCTTGGTTCGAAAGACTTTGTTCTAGAATAACAAAAAAAGGGAGGTTAAAGCCTCCTTTTTTTATTTTATGCAGGTGACATTTTGTCGCATTGCATAATTTTCGTATTTTAGTGGTTTAAAAAATTAAAGATTATTAGTATAGAAATTTATAACTCAATGAAGAAAAAATTATTTATAGAAACTTATGGCTGCCAGATGAATTTTTCTGATAGTGAAATAGTTGCATCAATTCTTAAGAAAGAAAATTATACTGTAATTAATGATTATAAATTAGCAGATGTTATTTTAATAAATACATGCTCGATTCGAGAAAATGCTGAAACAAAAGTCTTTAACAGATTAAATGAATTAACAAGTTATAAAAAAACAAATCCTAATTTAATAGTTGGTGTTATTGGTTGTATGGCCGAACGAATAAAAGAAGAGTTATTTAAAAAAACAAAAGTTGATATTTTAGTTGGGCCAGACTCATACCGTGATTTACCTAAGATATTAAATGAATTTGGGACAACAACACCTTTCAGTCTCAATCTTTCTAATTACGAAACTTATGATGATATTATGCCAGTTAGGCTTGATACTAATGGTATAACAGCTGCAATTTCTATAATGAGAGGATGCGAAAACTTTTGCACTTATTGTGTTGTGCCTTATACAAGAGGAAAAGAAAGAAGCAGAAACCCAGAAACAATTATTGAAGAAGCAAAAGATTTATTTAATAAAGGCTACCGAGATATAACATTATTAGGTCAAAATGTTAATTCATATAAATGGGATAACGGTAATGTTAATTTTCCAGAATTAATTAAAAGAGTTGCAGAGATAAGTCCTTTATTAAGAGTAAGATTTGCAACATCTCACCCAAAAGATTTTAGCGACGAACTAATAATAACAATTTCAAAATACCCGAATATTTGCAAATCAATACATTTACCTATTCAGTCGGGCAACAATCGCATTCTTAAATTAATGAACAGAAAATATACTAGAGAATGGTATTTAGATAGAATAAAAAGCATAAGGAAATTTATACCAGATGCAAGTATTTCAACCGATATTATTGTAGGGTTTCCTTCAGAAACAGAAGAAGAATACGAAGATACTTTATTTGTTATGAATTTAGTAAAATTCGATTATGCTTATATGTTCAAATATTCTGAAAGGCCAGAAACAACAGCCCAAAAAAAGTTTAAAGATGATGTTTTGGAAGAAATAAAAATTGAAAGATTAACTAAAGTAATTGATTTCCAACAAAAACTATCAGAAGACAGTAATTTTAAAGATTTAAATAAAGTTCATCAAATTTTAATTGAAGGGGTTTCAAAAAAATCAAAAGACAACTTTTACGGAAGAAATTCGCAAAATAAAGTTATTGTTTTTCCTAAAGGCAATCATAGTCTTGGAAGCTATGTAAAAGTTAAAGTAACAGGTTATACCTCTGCTACTCTTTTAGGCACACCAATTAATGACTTAAAATAAATAAAATGTTATTTAATTATCATACTCATTCTCAATATTGTGATGGAGTTGGCTCTTTAGAGAGTATTATTATTGAAGCTATTAACAAAAACTTCACTTCATTAGGCTTTTCAAGTCATGCCCCTTTTGCTTATCCTACTAAATGGGCAATGAAAAACGAAAATCTCAGCAATTATTTAGCTGAAATAGATAGTTTAAAACTAAAATACAACAATAAAATAAATATTTATAAAGGGCTAGAGATAGATTTTATTCCCAATGTAATTAATACAAATAATTTTTCAAAATACAATTTAGATTATACAATTGGGTCGGTGCATTATATTAACAAGTATAATGGAATATATTGGGGAATTGATGATACAAAAGAAATATTTGAAGAAGGATTAAAAAATGTATTTAACAATAATATTAAAGAAGTTGTTAAAGAATATTATAATTTAGTTAAAGAAATGGTATTAACTTCTCCTCCTGACATAATTGGCCATTTTGATATAATTAAAAAAAATAATAAAGGAAATGTTTTTTTTAATGAATATGATAAGTGGTATAAAGATGAAGTTTTATCGGCAATTGGTATAATAAAAAAATCGAATTGTATTGTTGAAATAAACACCAGAGGCATTTTAACAAAACGAGTAGAATCATTATATCCTGATATTTGGATATTAAAAGAATTAAGTAAAAACAATATACCTTTAACCATTAGTTCAGATTCTCATAAAAAAGAGCAGTTGAATGGCTATTTTATCGAGACATTAAAAATATTAAATGATATAGGTATAAAAGAATTATTTTTTATTGATAATGGGAAATGGATTGCAAAAACAATTTAGTGATAAAGGTTTTTAATTATGACAATAGAACAAATTAAACAAAGATTTGGAATTATAGCAAAATCACCTTCATTGCAGAGAGCGATTGATACGGCAATGCAGGTTTCATCAACCGATTTAACCGTTTTAATAACCGGAGAAAGCGGTACAGGGAAAGAATTTTTTCCTAAAATAATTCATTATTTAAGCCCAAGAAAACATTCAGAATTTGTTGCAGTAAACTGTGGGGCCATTCCCGAAGGAACAGTAGATTCTGAACTCTTTGGTCATGAAAAAGGTTCTTTTACAAGTGCACACGAAGGCCGTAAAGGATACTTTGAAGTAGCTAATGGCGGAACAATCTTTTTAGATGAAATAGCCGAACTGCCACTGCAAACACAGGTAAGATTATTGAGAGTATTAGAAACAGGTGAGTTTTTAAGAGTAGGCTCTTCAAAAGTAATTAAAACAAATGTAAGGGTAGTAGCTGCAACAAATGTAAATATACCAAATGCAATATCACAAGGCAAATTCCGCGAAGATTTGTATTACAGATTAAATACGGTTCCAATTAATATTCCTCCGTTAAGAGAAAGAAAAGAAGATATTTTATTGTTATTTAGAAAGTTTGCAGCTGATTTTGCAGATAAATATAATATGCCTCCATTAAGATTAAACGAAAATGCTCAAAATACAATGCTAAATTATTCGTGGAAAGGCAATGTTCGGCAATTAAAAAATATTACCGAACAAATGTCAATAATTGAGCAAGGGCGTGAAATTTCGGCCGAAATATTGCAAAACTATTTGCCATGGGAAAACACCAATACACTTCCTATGTTAATTGATAATAGCAATAAAAACAATGATTTACTTGAAAGAGAATTATTATATAAGTTTCTTTTCGAAATGAAACATGATTTAAATGACCTTAAAAAACTTGTAACAGAAATTATTAAAAATTCGGGAAAAGGATTAGATGATGAATTTCATAAAGAAAATGCAGATGCAATAAAAAAATTAGATACATCATTTGGTAATATTCAGTTTTCTAAGCCTAATACTAATACAGTAGATAAAGAAATTTATTATGAAGAAACAGATAAATATTACGATGAAGCCGAAAATTTATCAATAGAAAACTTAGAAGTATCTTTAATAAAGAAAGCCTTAAAAAAACATAATAATAAAAGGAAAAAAGCAGCAGATGATTTAGGAATTTCAGAAAGAACACTATACAGAAAAATAAAAGAATATAATATTCAACAATAAAATTTAACAAATTGAAAAAAAACCTTTTTATAGTAGTTGCATTCTTTAGCATATTTTTTAGCATAACAGGGTGTGGTATATATTCATTTAACGGAGCATCAATTCCTCCGGATGCAAAAACTATTTCAATAGCTTATTTTCAGAATGAAGCAGATATGGTTCAACCTGTTTTATCGCAAAAATTTACTGACGCATTAAAAGATAAATTCTCTTCTCAAACAAAATTAAATTTGATTAATACCGGAGGAGATTTAAATTTAGAAGGAGAAATTATTTCTTATCAAATAGCACCAATAGCGATTCAAGGAGACCAAACAGCAGCATTAAACCGATTAACTATAACAGTTAAAGTTAGATTTACAAACACAAAAAATCCTTCTAGCGATTTTGAAACGTCGTTTTCAAGATATACCGATTATGATAGTAGTAAGAACCTCTCTGATATCGAAGAATCATTAATTGAAACTATTAATGAAATGTTAATTGATGATATTTTTAATAAAGCCGTAGTAAATTGGTAAAACACATTGCAACTAATCTAAATCAAGAAAATATACTCTCCCAAAAATAATTTTCTAAAAAAGGGCATAAAAAAACCATTTAAAAAAATATAAGAAAAAAAATCAGGGAATGTTGCTCCAGTTCAATATAAGGAAAAGTTATATTATTCATCGAAGCAACGTGGGCTAATGGAACCGTGTCTTTATCTTTTTATATATTTAAATGGTTTGGCAAAAATATAATATATATTCAAATAAAAAAAACGAAAGCAAAAAAATATAAGGGCTGTCCTAAAAGGCATATTTTTTTATAGTTGTAAACGAAGTTAAAAATCTTAATGTGTTTATTATTAGATTCTAGCTTTTTTTGACAGCCTTGTTTTTTATAATTTCCAATTATTTTCAATAATATTTGATAACTTTTGAGAGAAGAGTATATTATCTTCTTTTTTATATCTTTTATCAGTAAATATTTGAGCTAAATTTTGGGTATTATTTTCAATAATCAATTTTTTTGTAAGTTCTAATGCCTCTTTATGTTTATATATTTCATTAATATTATTGTCAGAGTAATTATTATATTTTTCATAATGAACCACACTATTTACAGGTAATCTGTCGGTTAAACTAGGTATTTCTTCAGGATAGCCAATAGTAATAGTTGTTATAGGAATTACACCTTTAGGTAAGTTATAATACTCTATTAATTTATCGGCATTATATAAAGTTGTTCCTAAATAACAAATGCCTAGTCCATAACTTTCAGCGGCAATACATGTGTTTTGAGCAACTAACAAAGCATCAATAGTAGCATTAATAAACCACAAATTATTATCGTAAGTAGGTTCAGCGTTTCTTAATTTACACCAGCTCGAAAAACGGTTTATGTCGGCACAAAAAGTTAATAAAACAGGAGCCTGTTTAACCATTGGTTGATTAAAATGAAAAGGAGCTAAATCTTCTTTAACCTTTTGGTCTTTATTAACAATTATACTATATAATTGCATATTACCTGTTGTAGAAGCTCTTGTTCCAGCTTCAAGTATTTTGTCAAGTATTTCATTCGGAATTTCTCTGTTTTGGTATTTTCTAATACTCACATGATTTAATATTGTTTCTAAAGCATTTCCCATATCACTAAATTTTTTAAATTTCTTCAAAAATATAAAAAGTAAAAGTTTAAATCAATATATAAATTATATAATAATTAAAATACTGTAAAAACTAATTAACAATAACTAAAAAAATCCTAAATAGTTTTTATTTTTACACTTTAATTATCAGAAAATAAATAAATGAAATTTTTTAAATTTATATTATATTTAATAACTAGTATTCCTAAGCAATATAGGAAGTATATAATAATTTTATTGTTGTTTTTAGTATATATCATCTTCTTTGATAAAAACAATAAAATTCATCAGTATGAACAAAAGCAAAAATTAAATAAATTAAAAGCAGATAAAGAATACTATTTAAATGAAATTGAGAATATTAAAGAAAAAATTAATAATTTTTCTTCGGACACAATGATGATTGAAAAATTTGCTAGAGAAAGGTATCTAATGAAGAGGGATAATGAAGAAATATTTGTAATAATCAATGAGACAAAATAAGTTTTTCGTGAAAAATTATAAATATAAACAATAAGTTTTAGTAAATTTGAAAAAAATTAAAATGCACCCCTTAAAATGATAGATTTTTTATTAAAATACTTTTGGGTTATAATTATTTTAAATAATCTAATTAAATACATAATTATAAAGAGCAAAGCTAATTTCATAATAAATCATAATTATGATTTAAAGGCTGGTTATGATGCTTTTTGCACAAGATTTTTACTTTACACAAACATACCTTGGATTATTTATGCTATTGGTTTTTTCACAAAAAATATTGACAATGTTTTAGATTTATTTATAATTCAAGAATACAATAGTTTTATTTTAATATTTTACTCTACAAGTATTATAATTATTGCATTAACAATACATTGGATTTTATTTAAAGACGGTGCAAAATTTTATAAATTTCATCCTAGATTAATGCCAATTAATGAATTAATTTATGGCACAAAAAAAATAACAATTAAACATATCCAAAGGTTTTGGATTTTTAAAGGTTCAATTTTACTAGTAAGTATAATACTTATTTTGATAGTAGGTAAAATTTAAATAATTCTTTTTATAACAGAAAGTTTAATTAAGCTATCTCAATTAATACATCCCCTTGTAAAACATTATCCCCTTGTTTTACCTTAATTGCTGAAACAGTTCCGCTTTTTTCTGCTAAAATATTATTCTCCATCTTCATAGCTTCCATAATAAGAATTTTATCGCCCTTATTTACAATATCACCTTCTTTAACTGAAATTTCGATTATAATACCAGGAAGTGGTGCTTTTACAGATCCGCCTGCTATTGGTTGAGGTTTTTTAACAGATGGGTTTGTTGTAACTTGTGCTTGAACAATAGTTGGAGTTTTAGTTTCCTGAACAACTTCTCTTGCTAATTCAACGTCATAAGGAGTTCCATTTACTTCAATTTTTGCAATATTATTATTTATGTCAAGTATATCAACGGTATAATTAGATCCGTTAATTGTAAATTTAAAATTATTTTTCATCTGTTTATTTTTTTCTTGTAAAGACCGTTTAATTTCTAATTATTGCTTTTTAAATTTATTTTGATTTTATTTCGTGTTATAAATTCAGGGGTATCTCTTAATCCATAAAGTTTAGAGCTCCAAGGAGAGTATGTTCTTGACACCCTTTTCATGGTTAAGATAGCGTTTTCCATATCATGAGTATCATCATAATGTAAATGCAAAGCCAAAGAAATAGCTGCAACAACATCTCCCGGGATACTATAATCTTCTTTCCCATTATCATTTTCACTTATTTTACCTTGTTTTCGAAGGGCATTTTTTATATTAATATTAATTAATTTTGGCAAAGCAAGAAAAATTACTACTAAAAATAATAGAGCTATAAAAACAACAATATATCCTATTATTGGTAAAATATATGAATTTATGTCCCACAATTTACTAAAATCAAAATTACTATTTAAAATATACATGAGTATTAGATTTAATTATTGTTTATAAAGGAATATTTGAGTGTTTTTTAGGTGGATTAACATCTTTTTTAGTAGCTAAAACCTGTAAAGAACGAATGATTCTAAATCTAGTATTTCTAGGCTCAATCACATCATCAACATATCCATATTTTGCAGCAATATAAGGATTAGCAAATTTATCAACATATTCTTTTTCTTTTTCACTAAAGTATTTTACTTTATCCTCATCTTTTTCAATTTTAGACATCTCTCTGCTGTATAAAACTTCAGTTGCTCCTTTTGCACCCATAACTGCTATTTCAGCGGTTGGCCATGCATAGTTAACATCTCCTCTAAGGTGTTTAGAACCCATAACATCATAAGCTCCACCATAAGCTTTTCTTAAAATAATAGTTATTTTAGGAACAGTTGCTTCGCCATAAGCAAACAATAATTTTGCTCCATGTAAAATAATTCCATTATATTCTTGACCACTACCTGGTAAAAATCCCGGAACATCAACTAAAGTAACAATAGGAATATTGAAAGCATCACAAAATCTTATAAATCTAGCAGCTTTTCTTGAAGCTTTTATATCAAGAACACCTGCTAAATAACTTGGTTGATTTGCAACAATACCAACAGAAATACCATTAAATTTAGAAAATCCAACTACAATGTTAGTAGCAAAACTTTTATGAACCTCTAAAAATTCTTTATTGTCAACTAATGATGTTATAACATCTTTAACATCATAAGGTTTATTAGGATTTTCTGGAATAATATTATTAAGAGCATCATCAAGTCTGTCAATAGGATCTTTGCACTCTGTTAATGGAGCTTCTTCAAGGTTGTTTTGAGGAAGATATGAAATAAGTTTTCTTACTAATAAAAGGCCTTCTTGTTCGTTTTCTGCAACAAAATGAGCTACTCCTGATTTGGTAGCATGAACAGTTGGTCCGCCAAGTTCATCAGCTGTAATATCTTCTCCGGTTACTGTTTTTGCAACTTTTGGGCCTGTTACAAACATATAACTAGTATTTTCACACATAATAACAAAATCGGTTAATGCAGGAGAATAAACTGCTCCTCCAGCACAAGGACCTAATATTAATGAAATTTGAGGAATAACTCCAGATGCATTTATATTTCTTTGAAAAATATCTGCATATCCTCCAAGACTTTTAACACCTTCTTGAATTCTAGCTCCACCACTATCGTTAATACCAATAATTGGGGCTCCAACTTTCATCGCCTGATCCATTACTTTGCAAATTTTCTTTGCAAACATTTCTGATAATGAACCTCCAAATACCGTGAAATCTTGAGAAAAAACATATACAATTCTGCTGTCAATTGTTCCATAACCCGTTACAACACCATCGCCATAATAATGCTCTTTTTCTAAGCCAAAATCATGAGAGGTATGAGTAACAAACATATCAAATTCTTCAAAGCTACCTTCATCTAAAAGAATATTTATTCTTTCACGTGCAGTTAATTTCCCTTTGTCTTTTTGAGATTGAATTTTTTTTGCTCCTCCACCAAGCATTGCTTGTTCTCTCTTTTCTACTAATTCCTTTATTTTATTTTGTATTGACATAGTAATGCAGATTTATTTTATTTTTAATTATTATCTTCACAAATTTCGGTTAAAACACCATAGGTTGATTTTGGATGTAAAAAAGCTATATCTAACTTTTCAGCTCCTTTTCTTGGCTTGGTATCTATTAATTGAATCCCTTTCTCTTGTAATTCATTTAATGATTCATTAATGCCTTCAACTGCAAATGCAATATGATGAACGCCTTCTCCTCTTTTTTCTATAAATTTTCCTATTGGACCTTCTGGATCAGTAGATTCTAGTAATTCAATTTTAGTGTCACCTAATTTAAAAAAAGCTGTTTTTACTTTTTGTTCTTTAACTTCTTCAACAGAGTAACATTTTAAACCAAAAACATTTTCATAATATTTAATTGCTTCTTCTAAATTTTTTACAGCTATTCCTATGTGTTCAATATGTTTTGTTTTCATAAAATCATTTTATTTAAAAATAACAAATTTAATTTATATAACAATCACTTAAAAATAAATTAATAATTATTTTAATTAATATTTTTAATTTTTTTAATTTTATTATTGGTATTATTTTCTAATATTGCATATTAATTTAAAAAATAATATAATAAATGAATATTATCATAGCTGGCGACAATGAAATAGGATTATATTTAGCCAAAATATTTTCTTCTGATAATCACAATATTACTGTTATAAATCACAATGAAGAAGTTATTAAAAACTTAGAGTTTCGTAATGATGTTTTAACTATTCATGGAAATTCTTCTGATATTTCTACATTAAGAGATGCAAAAGTTGAGAATGCTGATTTGTTAATTTCTGTTTTTCATGAAGAAAAGGATAATATTACAACAGGGATTTTAGGGAAAAAATTAGGAGCAAAAAAAGTTATTGCTCGAATAAATAATCTTGAGTATCTTTTACCTGAGAACAGAGAAATATTTAAATCTTTGGGTATTGACGAAATTCTTTGTCCTGAAAAAATAGCGGCAAATGAAATAGTTAGATTATTAAATATTCCTGCTGCTATCGAATCTTTTAATTTCTCTGATGGGAAATTATCATTATTTATGGTGAGATTAGAAAAAAATTCACCTGTTATAGGAAAATCTTTAATCGAAATAGCGAGAGATTATCCAGAATTAGATTTTAGAGCTGTTGCTATTTATCGCAACTCTAAAACTATTATTCCTAAAGGAAATGATATTTTTTATGAAAATGATTTGGCTTATGTTATAACTAAATCGAGCAAAACAAACGAAATTATTAAATTAAGCGGGAAAGAAATTTATTCAATAAATAATGTTATGATTGTTGGAGGAGGAAGAATAGGAAAGATAACTGCTCAAAATATTGAAAATAACTTATCGGTTAAATTAATTGAAAATAGTTATGATAGATGTATGGTTCTTACCGAACATTTAACAAATACTTTAATTATTAAAGGTGATGGCCGTAATTTTCAGCTTTTAGAAGAAGAAGAAATTAGAGGAATGGATGCTTTTATTGCTGTTACAGAAGATTCTGAAACAAATATTTTTACTTGCTTAATGGCTAAGAGGCTTGGTGTAAAAAAGACTATTGCTTTAGTTGAAAATATTGACTATTTCGATTTATCTCATAATATTGGTATTGATACTATTATTAATAAGAAATTAATTACAGCTGGTTATATTGCTCGTTTTACTAAATCTGCAGAGGTTTCGGCTTTAAAATATCTTAGTGGTGTTGATGCTGATGCTATGGAATTTATTGTAAGAAAAGATGCAAAAATTACCAAAAAATCTATATTTGAATTGAATTTTCCTAAGGGGGCTATTATTGCAGGAATTGTTAGAGATGATAAAAGCTATATTGCCGTTGGAAATATGCAAATTCAAGAAAATGATAGAGTAGTTGTTTTTTCTTTACCTGATTGTATTAATGAAATTGAGAAATTTTTTAAATAAAAAATGTCAAGACTTTCAAAATTAAATATATCTGCAATAGTTAAGATTTTGGGGCTATTTGTAATAATCGAAGGGTTATTTATGATTTTAGCTATCCCAGTTTCTATTTTTTATAATGAAAAAGATATAAAAGCTTTAATATTATCTTCGAGCATTACAATTTTTTTTGGAGTAGTATTATTTATTCTTAATTACAATAAAAATATAAAAAATATAGGAAAAAGAGAAGGTTATATTATTGTTTCTTTAACATGGATAATTATATCAATTTTTGGCTCTTTGCCTTTTTATTTTAGCTCTGTTCCAGAGTTTGGCTCATTTACCAATTGTTTTTTTGAAACAATATCTGGATTCACTACAACAGGGGCTTCAATTTTAAATGATATAGAAGCAGTACCTAAAGGATTATTATTTTGGAGAAGTCTTACGCATTGGATTGGAGGAATGGGGATAATAGTTTTATCTATTGCAATATTGCCTATTTTAGGTATTGGTGGAATGCAATTATATGCGGCTGAAGTTCCTGGACCTACTCATGATAAAATACATCCAAAAATTACCGAAACAGCAAAAAGAATATGGGCAATTTATATTATTTTAACTATTGCTCAAACCGTTTTACTTTATATTGGCGGAATGAATTTATTTGATTCTATTTGTCATTCTTTTGGTACAATGGCAACTGGTGGATTTTCAACAAAAAATACAAGTTTAATAGAGTACTCTTCTTATATACAGTATATTGTAATAATTTTTATGTTTTTGGCAGGTGTTAATTTTTCTTTACATTATTTTCTTCTTAAAGGAATGTTTTTAAGAGTATTTAAAAATGAAGAGCTTAAATTTTATATAACAATAATTGGTGTTTTTACTTTATTTATAACTTTAGGTGTTTATTTAAATAATAATAGTAATCTAGAAAAATCTTTTCGAGATGCATTATTTCAAGTTGTTTCTATTATTACAACAACCGGGTTTGTTTCTGCAAACTATCTAAATTGGTTGCCTTCTGTCTGGTTTATTTTGTTTTTATTGATGTTTTTTGGTGGTTGTGCTGGCTCTACGGGTGGCGGTATTAAAATTATAAGATTACTTATGCTTTTTAAAAATAGTAAGCAAGAGTTTAAAAGAATTATTCATCCTAATGCAATAATCCCTGTAAGATTAAATAAAAAACCGGTATCAAAGGAAACTATATTTAATATTCAAGCATTTTTTTTAACTTATTTAGGAATATTTATTTTAGGGGCCGTATCATTATCACTTGTAGGACTAGATTTTGAATCTGCTATAGGAGCTTCTATTTCATCTTTGGGAAATATTGGTCCTGCTATTGGCAAATTAGGCCCTGTTGATAATTATTTTTATTTGTCTGATATTGGAAAGTGGATTCTTTCTTTTCTTATGTTAGCAGGAAGATTAGAACTGTTTAGTGTTTTAATATTGTTCTCATTTCCGTTTTGGTGGAAATAAAGCTTGTCTTATGAATAATATATATAATGATTTTAGGATTATGCATCCTATATTTATTTACGAAAATTTTAAAATTAAAGAAACTGAGAATAGTTTCATAGTTAGGTTTTTATTTAAAATTGATAGTTATTCTTTTGAACCTACTTTAGAAATTGCCAAAAAATACATTAATAATATTTCTGTTACGAACGAAGGAATCGAAAATATTATTTTTCATATAGGATTAATTGAATTAGTAAGTTATTGGAAATGTGCTTGTTGCCCTAAAATTATTATTAATGCAGGATTTATTAATGATGAACAAATAACTTGGTTAAAAAAACTATATTTTTATGGATTGGGTGAATTTTTCTATTTAAATAATATAAACCCAGATTTTGAAACCTTTATGTTAATTGAGGTTAATAAAAATGCAAAACATTATTTTAAATCGAATTTCATTGTTAATGATGAATATTTGCTTCCTATTGGTGGCGGAAAAGATTCTATTGTTTCGTTAAAATTACTTGAAAAAAACAAGAATAAAATTTCACCTTTTATTCTTAATCCTCGGGGAGCATCATTAGATTCTGCAATAACTGCCGGGTATAATGAATCTCAAATTATTGTTGCAAAAAGAACTATTGATAAACAATTAATTGCTTTAAATCAACAAGGTTATCTTAATGGTCACACGCCTTTTTCTTCATTATTAGCTTTTGTAACTTTGCTAATATCGGCATTATCTGGTAAAAAATATATTATTTTATCGAACGAAGATAGTGCAAATGAGCCTACTGTTGCTAATACTAAAATTAATCATCAGTATTCGAAAAGCGTTGAATTTGAAGACGATTTTAATTTATATGTAAATAAATATATAACCAATAGTATAAAATATTTTAGTTTTTTAAGACCTTTAAATGAACTTACTATTACAAGATTGTTCTCGAACTATAAAGAGTTTTATAAAGTATTTAAAAGTTGTAATGTTGGAAGTAAAACCAATTCGTGGTGCGGCAAATGTCCTAAATGTTTGTTTGTTTATATTATGCTAAGTGCTTTTATTAATGAAGATGAATTGGTTAATATTTTTGGACGCAATTTGCTTGATGATGAAGATATGGCAAACGATTTTGAAAAATTAACTGGTATTTCATCGGTAAAACCTTTCGAATGTGTAGGAACAACATTAGAAGTTAATGTTGCATTATCGGTTTATTTTAAGAAACTTAAATCTGAAAATAAATATATTCCTAAGCTAATTACTTTTTGGGAAAATACTTTAAAAAACAAACCAACCGAAGCAGAAATTAGCAATACATTGAATTACTTTAATAATAATCACAATATTCCAAAAGAGTTGTTAGATTGTATAAATGTCTAATAACTAAAGAGATATAATTATTTTATGCTTTTTTTAGAAGATTTCTTATTTCGAAAATAGTATAAAATACATATAAAATAAAAAACATAGCAACAAAAGGTAATGCATAAGATTTATTATTTCGGACAAATAGCCATATTATTATCATGTATAATAAAAGTTTTAAGGTAGAAGCAACCATAAAATATGGCCAAAACTTAATCATTTCTTTTGATACATTTTTGCTTAATACATAATGAGACAGAGAAGAAACTGTGAAAAATATAGGAAATAAATAGTTAATTAAAACTATGTAATATTTGTCAAAGAAGAAATAAATAAGGGCATAAAAAATTCCCCATAAAATAAGAGTAAATATTACATTTTGATAAAAGAATGATTTTAATAAGTTCATTTAAATTACTTTTTAGAAACTTGTTTTATAATGTAAAGCATTGATAGTATGATAGATACAATAGTAAATAAAATTGTGAAAACAGAATTTTGTAATTTCAAATATTTATCTAAATAAATTCCAATCCATACTCCTAAAAGAATAATAGCAAGCATTTGAAAAGCAATGCCCGAATATTTTGCATAATTATGAAAGTATTGCTTCTTTTCTTTTATGGAGTTCTTTTGATTTGTCATGATTTAATTTTTCATTTTCACCCATATCGCAAGAACCTGTAAAAACAGCACCTGGGTCAATTGCTAATTTTTTAGTGTAAATTTCACCAAATAATTTAGCAGTTGATTTCATATATAAAAGTTCTTTAACATATATTTTTACATTCAAAATACCTGAAACATCGGCATTATGACATTTAACTTCTCCACTAATTTCACCACTTGGTCCAACTACCATTTTGCCAGAAACTTCAATGTTTCCGGTTACTTTACCGTCAATTCTTAAATCGCCATTTGAAATTATTTTACCTTCAATTATTGTCCCTGCAACAATTTTATTAAATTCAGGTGATTGTACTTCGTTTGGTTTTGCCATGATATAAATTTTTAATAATTACAAATATATGTAATTTATTTTTTTAAACAATTTATTATAAAATTACAAATTATAATATTCGTTAAAAAATGTAAAATAGTTATCGATATTTTTATCGTTGTAAAATAATATATAGTTATCAATTGAAATTATAAACTTTTCAATATTTATATTATCTAAATTGCTTTTTATATTATTATTATTATTAATATTTTTGAAATAATCTGTTGCTAAGTCTTTGTTTTTGAATGATTTAACGATAATTATTTTGTAATCTTTATTTAAAACCAAATCGCTTGCAGTTAAATTATCTAATCTATAAAATTCAGAGTTATAATCAGAAATTGCATTTTTAATTGTATTTAAATGTTTAATATCTTTTGAAAGAACTAGAATATAAAAATGTTCAGACTTTGGATTAAAGCCATATATTGAGCTAGAATTAGAAATATTGTTCGCTCTGTTTTTTTTACTTGAAACATTAATAGTTTTTAGTTGATTAATCATTTCTTCTGATCTAACTTTTTCTTCGGAATGAGGGTAATTACTAACTATCAATTCAAGGGTTTTAATTAGTTCATCTGTTTGGCCTTGCTCTCCTAATGAATATGCTTTTAATAAAGCAAATTTAGGGGTTAAACTATTATTTGGATATTTTTCAATAGAATTATCGCAAATATCAATAACTCTATCGTAGTTTTTGTATTTATAATGTTTATATGCTTCGCTATATATATCATGAACTTCATTTAATATTTTTTTAGCATTTCTTATATCTTTAATTAATAAAGCATAATCGCTATTAGGGTAGTTATATAAAATCTTTTGTTTGTATTCATTAGACTTATCAATATCACCTTCTAGTTCATAAATTAAATAAAGATAATAATATGTTTGGAGTTTGTATTCGCTATTTGGATTGCGTCTTAGAAGGTCTTCGAAACTTTCTATTGATTTTTTATTGTCGCCTAAATTTTCTTTGTAAAGAACACCTAAATTATAAAGAGCATCGGCAACTTTTTTATTAGAAGCTTCCATTTTTTCTTTAGTTAAAGGAAGTTTTTTTAAATAAAAATCGGCAGAGGTTAAGTCTTTAACTCCAGGCTGTATGTTGCCAGTAGAATCGTTATTGGCAACTAAATCAGAATTAAAACTAGTAACATTTTTATTGATTCGTCGCCAATTATCACCAAGTTTTCTGGTTCCCCATTTTTTAGTAAATTCAGAAAAACCAAAACTAAGAGCTGCGGTATTATAAAAATACCATTGATTTCCCATGCCACCAACTTGTTGATTGTTTCGCAATTGGTTGGCTACCATACTACTTTGTTGATTTTGATCGGCCTGATCTCTAAGTCGTTCCTGTTCTTTATTTATATCTTCAATTTTTTTATTAATAATTTTCATTCTGTCTCGCTCATTCATATTTGCCAAATTTTGCAAACTGTCTTCAACTTCAACAATTAAAATTTTATTAACTACATCTTTTAAATTATTTTTAGCAGTTAAAAATTTTGAATAATTCTCATGGTTCTGAGGCAAATATATAATTGTACTATCATAAAAATTATATGAATTTTTATAATCAGAAAGAGCATAGTATAAATCTCCTAATCTACTAAAAGACAATCCTTTTTGAAGATCATTGCTAACGCTATTAACGGTAGATAATTTATAATAATTAATAGCTTGTTTTTTATTGTTTTCTTTTGATTCTATTTCGCCCAAAGCATAATAAATTTGGTCTAAGTATTCTTTGTTTTTATCATCTTTAGTCATATTGTTTAAAGATGATTTTAGTTCCCAGCTACTACCTCTGCCCGAATATGCCATAGCTTTAGCAATAAGAGCATTAAATATCATTTCGTAAGTTGGGTTATATTTAGCTACTTCGCTATATCTTAAAGAAGCTCGAGCATAATCGCCTTTTTCTTGATATAGTTGAGCTATTATGTATGTATAGCGAGCTTTCTCAGGTTTTTTATGTGAATATTTTATTGCAAATTCTAGTTTTTTAATTGCTTCGTCATATTCTTTGTTTCTTATATAATAGTCGGCAGAAATAGCATTAAATAGTTTTTGTTTTTTCTTGTTTAATTTATAAGCTTTTTCACTTTCAACTTTATCTAAAAAATCTTTAGCATCAATAAGTTTATCTAGTTCAAGATAGCATCTTGCCATTAATAAATTAACATCAACTCTTATAGGATAGTCGCCATATTTTTTATCCATAAAATCGAGAATACTTAAAGCTGTGTTGTAATCACGTTTATAAAAATTTGATTTAGCCATTAAAAAGTAGCAGTCGTCAATAATATTTTTATAAACATTTTCGGGTTTAGCTTCTTCTCCGTCTTTAGTCTTTTTTTTCTTTTTAGAAGATTTCTTTTTAGGCTTAGCTTTTATCTCGTGCTTATTAATAACTTTTACACATTTTTCAATTGAATAATCCATATCAGGGAAAATACTTGAAACAGATTCTTGTTCAACAGTTACAAAAACGGGTAATAGTTTTTTATAATTCTCTTTATTATTTGTATTAATATTGATTAAAGCATTTTTAAATCTAGTATTTCCATTAAAATAAGCATTATACCTTCCGGTTATATTATGGTATTCTCTAGTAATTAAGGTGTTTTTCTTAGTAGAGCAGTTAATAAATGCAAAACTAATAGTTGTTATAAATATTATATAAAATAGTTTATTTGTCAATATGCTTAATTTTCAATAGTTCTTAATAACTAAATAAATACAAAAATATTATTTTTTACATTATATTTTTATCTATATAAAAAAAAAGAGGCTCAAGCCTCTTTTTTTTTAACCAATATTTAAATAAAATATTATTTTTCGATTCTCATTTTATAAAATGAACGCCAAACAAATATTAAAGCAACAGCAAAAAATACTATACCAGCATAAGGAGCAATATCTCTAAATTTTTCAGAAATAGCTATTTCCATTGCTAATAAACCAAACAAAGTAGTAAACTTAATAATTGGGTTTAAAGCAACAGATGAAGTATCTTTAAATGGGTCACCAACAGTATCACCAACAACTGATGCGTCGTGTAATGGAGTGCCTTTCATTTTAAGGTCAACTTCAACAACTTTTTTAGCATTGTCCCATGCACCACCAGCATTTGCCATAAAAAGAGCTTGGAATAAACCAAATACTGCAATAGAAATTAAGTAGCTGATGAATAAAGCAACAGCATCAACTCCACCTATACTAGAAGGAGAAGATATACAAGCAAAAGCTAAAGCAAAAAAGAATACTCCAATAAAAATGTTAAACATACCTTTTTGTGCGTATTGAGTACAAATTTTAACAACTTCAATAGATTTAGCAGTATCTGCTTTTTTAGGAGCATTTGGATCTAAGTTTATATTGTTTTTAATATATTCAACAGCTCTGTATGCACCAGTTGTAACAGCTTGCATTGAAGCACCTGTAAACCAATAAATAACACAACCACCAAGAATAAAACCTAAAATTGAATAAGGATTTAATAAGTTTAATATTTCCTCAGGTTTAACACCTAATGTTTTTTCAATCATTAAAATTAAAGAGAAAATCATAGTAGTTGCACCAACAACAGCAGTACCAATTAAAACTGGTTTTGCAGTAGCTTTAAAAGTATTACCTGCACCATCATTAGCTTCTAAATAATATTTTGATTTTTCCCAATCTGGTTTAAAACCAAATTCTTTTTCGATTTCAGCAGAAGCTGTTTCTTTATCGTCTTCAATTAAAGATAATTCGTAAACCGATTGTGCATTATCTGTAACAGGTCCATAACTATCAACAGCGATAGTAACAGGTCCCATTCCTAATAAACCAAAAGCAACTAAGCCAAAGGCAAAAATCGAAGGATATATCATTAAAGCATCTAATCCAAATGTACTTGCAAAGTAAGCAACAAACATTAAAACAAAGAATACTAAGCCTGTCCAAAGAGCACTGAAGTTACCTGCAACTAAACCAGAAAGGATAACTAAAGATGCACCACCTTCACGACCAGCAGAAACAACTTCTTGAACGTGAGCTGATTTTGGTGAAGTAAAAATCTTTGTAAATTCAGGGATTAAAGCACCACCAATAGTACCACAACTAATAATTATAGAAAGTATCCACCACATATCTGTATTTCCATTTAAATCTGGAATCATCATATAACTTGCAATAAAAGTAATAACGATAGAAAGAATAGAAGTAATCCAAACTAAGTTTGTAAGAGGAGCTTCAAAATCTAAATCATCTTTTCCTTTATATTTAATATTGCTAATAAAACCATTAATATAGAAAGCAGCTATAGAAGTAACGATCATAAGAATACGCATTACAAAAATCCAAACTAATAATTGAACTTTTAATTCATTTGTAATAATATCTGTCATACCTAAAGCAGTACCACCAACAGCAAGTAAAATAAATGAAATTAAAGCAACACCCGTTACTCCATAAGTTTCGAAACCATCAGCAGTTGGTCCAACTGAGTCACCAGCATTGTCACCAGTACAGTCAGCAATAACACCAGGGTTACGTGGATCATCTTCACCAATTTTGAAAACAACTTTCATTAAGTCAGAACCTATATCAGCTATTTTTGTGAAAATACCACCAGCAATACGTAATGCAGAAGCACCAAGTGATTCACCAATAGCAAAACCAATAAAACAAGCACCAGCTAAATTGCCTGGCATAAATAGTAAAATGATTAGCATTAATATTAATTCAACACAAATTAATACAACGCCAATACTCATACCTGCATTTAAAGGAATATTTAATAATTGTAAAGGGTTTCTTTGTAAAGAAGCAAATGCCATACGAGAATTAGCTAAAGTATTCATTCTAATTCCAAAAGCTGCAACTACATAAGAACCTAAAATACCAATTATAGTCCAAGTGATAATTAACGATACAGAACCAAGTTTTTCACCAGCAGTTTCGCCAATTGGAGATAAAAATCCAAAATAACCAGCAACAGCTGCACCAATAAAGAGGAAAAGAATAGCTAAAAACTTACCTTGTTGTTTTAAATAAGCTTTACAAGTGCTATAAATAACGTCAGCAATGTCAAGCATTGATTTGTGAGCAGGAAGTTTTTTAACTTTTGTGTATTGATATAAGCCGAATAACATTCCTAAAATTGTTACTACAAAGCCTAAATACAAAATATTTTGAGATTTAATCTCTTCAGGGATCTTTAAGTCTGCTTCACTAGCAAACGTAACCGCAGGTGCTATTAAAGTTAGCATTAGACCTAAGAAAGCGTGTTTTTTCATAAAAAGTTCGTTTTGGGTTTAATTTTTAAAAATTTAAATTTTTGGCAAAAATATAATTTTAAGTTTATTAAATGTATATTTTTTTACAAAATAATAATAATTTTAAAATAAATAATACATTTTTTATAATTTGTGTTATTAATAAAAATTATTATACTCTTTTCTTTTAATTCAAAAAACCTTATATATCTCTAAATATAATGAAGGGTCTCTGTATGTATTATAGCCCCTTCGCTGTCGCTCAGGTGACAGGAGTTATCATCAGGCTGGTGCGGAAATGTTTTCCGTGCTTGGTTTTTATATGAACTAATTGTAGTTAAAAAACTACAGTTTATCAAGTGCGTAGTTTCAAAACTACGCACCACAAGAGGGGCAGATAACCGTTGCTTTTGTCCTGCTGAGGCACGAAGCATCTCTTTTTATGCATATAAGAGACCCTTCGCTGTCGCTCAGGTGACAGGAGTTATCATCAGGCTGGCGCGGAAATGTTTTCCGTGCCTTGTTTTTATATGAACTAATTGTAGTTAAAAAACTACTGTTTATCAAGTGCGTAGTTTCAAAACTACGCACCACAGAGCGTGACAAAGGTTTCAGCTATTAATGACAGAGAACCGTAGTTTTTGTCCTGCTGAGGCACGAAGCATCTCTTTTTTTGCATATTATAGACACTTCGTTGTTACTCAGGCTGTGTTTATTTTTGGCTTTCATCTGGATTAAGTAACCAATTATACACGTTTAAATGTCGCACACCATTTCGGTTTTGTGTAAAGCCATCTGTAGTAAGTAAAAACTTTGGATAATTGTCTTTTATTTTATCTAATGCACCAAACTCTCGTTCTACGGTTGTTTCGTTTGTCATTTGCCACGCCACTTGATAATATTCAATGTCACCTGTGGGCGTTTTGCATACAAAGTCAACTTCGTTGTTACGGATTGTACCTGTCCAAATCTTATTTCCTCTTCGTCTCAATTCTAAGTAAACAATGTTTTCTAAAATATGTCCTCTGTCTGTTGTACGGTCTTTACCTACCAAAACGTTGAGTAAACCAGCGTCAACCAAATAGTATTTTTCTTGTGTGGCAAGTTGTTTTTTGCCTTTCAAGTCAAAGCGATTTACTTTGTAAAACACAAAACTCGTTTCCAAGTATTCTAAGTACTTTTCAACGGTGGTATTGTGTGTGGTTTGTCCGTCTTGCTTTAAGGTTTTGGCAATATTTCCTGGCGAAAGAGCATTTCCTATGTTGGAAGCTACAAATTTAACGATATTATTAAATGCCCGTTTGTCATTAATTTGGTGACGTTGTGTAATGTCTTTTTCAATAATGGTGTTGTAAATGGCTTCTAGGTATTCGTAAACTTTATCGTAACCGCCTTCTCGTAATTTCACACCTTTGGGCAACGATGTTTCGTTCACATAGTCAAAAAACAATGGCTCATAATTGAGGTATTTATTGCTCTTATCTATTTTGCGTGCCGTGAGATATTCGTTGAACGAAAATGGTAAAATGGAAATTTCGATGTAGCGACCGCTCAGTAAGGTTGCCAATTCGCCACTTAGCAAAAGTGCGTTTGAACCCGTGATGTAAACATCAACATTGGGTTTTATAAACAAGCCATCAACCAAACGCTCAAACTCGTTCACGTTTTGCACTTCATCTAAAAAAACGTAACAAGGTCTTGACAAATCTATCTGCCCAATAATATATGTATATAAGCCATCTAAATCGTTGAGATACTTGCGAAGTTCCATTTCTTCAAAATTTAGCGAAACAATTTGGCTTGACTCTACGCCCAACTTTTGTAACTCGGTACGATACATTTCTAAAAGAGTAGATTTGCCAGACCTACGCAAACCTGTAACCACTTTTATGAGATCTTGGTCTTTGTAGCCAAACAATTTTTTTAGGTATTCTTTTCTGCCAATGTAATTTTCCATATTGCAAAGATATGTAATAAATCATTAAAACATGTAAAATTTGCAAGTTTTAATGATTCTCATATTTATTTAGTGATACAATTTTATTGTTCATTTTGGAGTACTCTGCCATAGCCTATAACAGTAAATTAGCAAATGTTTCGCCGAAGGCTATCATCAGGCTGGCGCGGAAATGTTTTCCGTGCCATGTTTTTATATGAACTAATTGTAGTTAAAAAAACTACAGTTTATCAAGTGCGTAGTTTCAAAACTACGCACCACAGAGCGTGACAAAGGTTTCAGCTATTAATGACAGAGAACCGTAGTTTTTGTCCTGCTGAGGCACGAAGCATCTCTTTTTATGCATATAAGAGACCCTTCGCTGTCGCTCAGGTGACAGGAGTTATCATCAGGCTGGTGCGGAAATGTTTTCCGTGCCATGTTTTTATATGAACTAATTGTAGTTGAAAAACTACAGTTTATCAAGTGCGTAGTTTCAAAACTACGCACCACAAGAGATTTTACATTTTAAAAATACTTGAAGATAAACAACAAAATTATTGTAATACAACTTTTTCTTTATAAATATTGTTTTTGTCGGTTACAATTAAATAGTAAATACCTTTTGACAAATCTGACATATTTAAATTTAATGTTTTTTCGTTTCTAAAATAATTTGAATAAACAAGTTTTCCTAATGAGTTAAATAATCTGATATTGCAAGATTCGTTGTTTTTATATTTCACATATAAATTACCTGTTGTTGGGTTAGGATAAACTTCGATATTATTATTTGAAATAATATTATTCATACCTAATGTAGTAATTTGAATATTTTTTGTAATAGAATCTTTACCACAATCGTTTTCAACTACTAGTTTAACATCATAAAATCCATTTTCAGAATAATCATAAGTCGGATTTTTTTCAGTTGAAATATTTCCATCACCAAAATCCCAAAGATAAGAATCTTCATTTGTTGAAGTTGAAGTGAACCCAATTTGATATTCGCCTGAATAAGTAAAATCTGCAATAGGTTCTTGGTTGGTTATTATAGCATCAACTTCGGTTCTTTCTGAAATACAGGCTATTTTAACAACTTCCCAGTCATAAAAATAGTAATAAAAATTTGTATCCGAAGCACTACTTCCGGTTATCGAAATTAATCCGTCAATTTTTCTCGGAAAACCCGCTCCGGTGCTATTCCTATATAATCCTGGAGCAGTTGTATTGCAAGAAAGTCTATAATTTCCAGGTTTAATTACAAAATTTAAATTAACTCTGCTTTCTCCCAAAGGAATAGAAACATTTTTTGATTCAAGAACAGCTCCAGCAAAGGTTTGTAATTGAATTTCTCTATATCCACTTGAATTTGCATAAACTTTTACTGATACCAAGTTTAATTCTTCTTCAACATTAAATTTTAGATAATGCAAAGCGGTATTTGTATAATATGCTCCATTGCCAATAGTATTATTATAAGGAGGTAAAAACAAAGTAGTACTTTCTTCATTTAATTGAACATAATATTTTTTATTATCATTTAGAAAAGGAGTAGTATATGAGCTTCCAACAAACAAAGGTATTCCGCCAGCAATAGTATCATACCATTCAAAAATACCATTGCCTGTGGCTGTTAATGTTACCTGCCCAACACCACAACTACTTCCGTTATATGCAATTGGCCCTTGAGGTTTATTTATTAAAATGCAATTTTCTTTAATAGTGGTATCACTTCCATTATCATTATATGCAATTAATTTTACATCATAATATCCATTTATCTCATATAAGTGAGTTGGATTTTGTACAGTATCAGTTTTCCCATCACCAAAATCCCATTCCCATTTATTTGGGGTATTAAACGATTTATCTGTGAAATCAATTAATCCGGAGCAACTAATATCTGAGCTAAATATAAAATTTGCTTTGGGTATATCATTGGGAATATGGCAATACCAGTTTAATTTAAAACCGCCATAGTTTACATAAGTATCGCTTTTGTGGCGTAAAGTAATAGCATTCCCACTTGATGTTATTGTTCCACCATTTGGTAATTCAAAGCCAGAATAATCGCCAATTAATGTGCTTAAAGTATCAGGTCCATCAAATATTTTTAAGAAATCGAAGTCTGTTTCATAAGCAAACTCATCAAAAACTATAGTAACACTATCGGCATTATCAGGAGCAATTGTTATATAACTATAAGTCTCATCGGTATAATTTAAAACGCCGCCATTGTCATAAAGTGTTCCATAACAATTTGTTTGAGTAGCAGTTTGGCCATTATTAGATAAAATAGTTATGCAGTCATTGTTCTCATTTATATCAATAAACGCAGTTTTTGTCAAAGTGTCTTTTCCGCAACTTCCACCATCAATAATTAATTTTACATCATAAGTTCCATCTGAGTTATATGTATGCATTGGACTAATGCTTGTGCTTGTAGCTCCATCACCAAAATCCCATGAAAAAGTTAATCCATTACTACTGTTATTTCTAAAAGTAACATTAGAAGGAGCGGCACAAAACTTAGTAAAATCAGCAGTAAAGTCTGCTTTCACCTCATCAATATAAGCATTACCTAAACCAACTGCATAAAAAGCATTTGTAACAGATTCAACTTCTGGGCTACAAGCTCCGTATAAATCAATAGCTGACTGGATACCATAAAACAAAGCATCTTGATATTGAGAATAGCTATTTAAATAAACAGTTAGCATTCTGTAAGCTATTTTGGCTGCATTATTTGTTCCTATTCCAGTAACATTATATGTTTTGTTATAATCATTTGTGCCTGAGCCACCATTGCTAATAAGGTAAAACCAATAAGAAAGAACGCCCATGTTTATATGAACACCGCCATTATCATCTAATCCGGTGTACCAATAATTACCTTTATAAGTATCGGGTAAATTATAAGCATTAGGGTCTGTCATTGAACGCATTGCATATCCTCTGTCTTCGCCAATTTCCCAATTAGAGTTTTCTGGTCGTGCGTAATTTTCTATAACACAAGCAAAAATATCGCTAAAAGCTTCGTTTAAAGCACCTGATTCTGAAATATAGTTTAAATTAGCAGTATAAGAAGTGATGCCATGAGTTAATTCATGTGCAACAATATCAATTGTGGTATAAGGGTTAAGGTTACCTTGGTCATCTCCAAAAGTCATTTTTTGACCATCCCAAAAAGCATTTTGGTAAGAGTCACCATAGTGAACATAACTTCTTAAAGCTAACCCTGCATTATTAAGACTATTTCTATTATATTTTTCGAAATAATAATCATAAGTTTTTTCCATACTCCAATGGCATTCGGTGCCATATTTTGTATCGGCTGACCAGTTATTATCGGCATCGGCAAAAAGAACAGCTGCATTATAATCTTCTTGATTATTCATATCATAAGTATAAATTCCGCCTCCTCGGTTAGTTTCGTATAAACGATATTCACCACTAGTATAATTTGTTTTAATTTGACGTTGACCACTAAAAGCTGTTTGAGCAGTTGCATCTACATCGGCATTATGAATAATTGCTAATTCTTTAATAATTTCACCATTCGAAGCATCTACAAAAACATAAGAACGCTTTAAAGGTTTTTGAGCATAGATATTATATTTATACGCTAATTTGTATGATGTTTCGCCAATATTATTTGAAACAGGCAACAAAACTTCTTCTCCATTTGGATAATAAGTAGCATTTTCATCATTATTAAGTTGTTTTAAATATTTTTCTTCCGAAGGAATATTCCATTTATAAACCGAAGCATTAACATGTTCTAATGCTTTATTTAGTGCTGCCGATTTTGTAAAGGCTTTATTTTTTGGGTATGAAATATTATTTTTAATATTTCCATTTATAGAAACAACTTTATTGTTTTTGGTATGAACAATAAAAATAGCATCATCTATTGTGATATTATCACAAATTTGTTGATATCGGTAATGAATAAAGCCAAGATTATCAGCCTCTTGCGATATTTGTTTGTAAATAATATTTTGCGGAACCTTAAATGTTTTTAAAAGCCATTTGCTTAAATAACTTAATGGAAATTGAGAGTCTTCTTTTAATTCAATATAAACAGGAATGCTGGTATTTTCATAAACACCTATTTTTGAAGAATTTGCAACTAATGAGTTTGCTTGTGTTCCTGATAAAGATTTAATTTGCGAGAAAGAAGAAGAAAAAGCAAATAAAATTATTAATGAAGTAAGGGTTATTTTTATCATATTAAATAAATTTTAATTTTTTCTGAATAGAACAGACTTATTTTTAAAAACAATTGAAAAATATTAGAATAATTTTAAAACGCTCATTTTTACTATATTAAAAGTAGTAAATAAATACATTAAATAAACATATTGACCTTTAATTATTTAAAACGTTGCATAATAATTTTTTTTATTTTAGTTTTGGACTGATATTTTTAAACCCGAAAAAACATGAAGACAACACTTACATTATTTTTATTTTTAATAATTGCTAACTTTGCAATAGCTCAATGGCCAACAATATTAAACACCGATTTGCCACAGCCGGGCGACACTTTTGTTCTTAAAGTTGATATTACTACCCCTATTACAATTACAAGTCCTTCGGGAAATGCTCAAGATTGGGATTATAGTGCAATAAACAATGATTCAACAAGATTTGCAACTTATGGAATAACTTCTAGTTTAGATTTTGGAGATGATTTTCCTACTTCAAACCTTTATACTTATGGCCCTGCTATTTTATATGCCGGACCTGGAACTCCAGTTGCAGAATGGGGATATATGATGTTTTCTAATGAATCAGAAGGTTTTTATGTAGTTGGTTATAGAAGTAATTATGATGGAAAAGGCGAAAAAAATGTTTACCGAACGCCGATTAAAGAATTGGTTTTTAAAACACCTTGTAATTATGCTGATATATCACAAGATTCAACTGCTTGGGAAGTAAATTTTAATTATAATAACACCGACCAAGATACAATTTATAGAAGTATTACAAAAAAAACAGTTGAAGCAGACGCTTATGGTTCTTTAATAACACCAACTGCTACATATCCTTCGGTTTTAAGAATTCATGAATATTCTATTTCAGTAGATTCAGTTTATGTAACTGTTCTTGGAAATGTTATTGCAAAAGAAGAATTTAAAAGAGACACAGTAAATTCGTACAGTTTTTTAGCAAAAGATTTACGACATCCTGTTTGTGTTATAGAAGCTAATCCTCAAGATGAGGTAGAATCAATAGCATATCTTTACGAATCAAAATTATTAAATGTATCAGAAAATTCGACACCAGAAAATAATGTTAAGGTTTATCCAAACCCATTTAGCGAAACAACTCGAATTGAGTTTGATAATAAAAATAATGAAACTTATAAATTGCAAATTACCGATATTACAGGTAAATTAATTGAAACAAAACAAACAAAAGATAGCTTTATAAATATTAATAAAAACTCGATACAATCAGGGTTATATTTATACAAACTAGAAAACATCGAAACAAAAGCAATTTATAATGGTAAACTTATTATAAATTAAAGTTTTTTAAAAGATTAAATAATTAAATAGGGCTTTTTAAAAAAGACATATTTTTGTCATTTTGAACGAAGTGAAAAATCTTAACGCATTTATTATTAGATTATTCGCTTTTCTCAGAAAGACATATTTTAGTTTTTTTTTGAAAGCCTCATTTTTAGTTTTGCAAATGCCTTATTACATCAAACCTAGATTACGCAATAGAAAAAAACCATTAAACATCGAATCATTAACTCTGTTTTTTTATTTGTAATCCTGAACTATTGACAAAATTACCTCTAATAACAAGTCGCGTAGCGACGACATTATGGTAATAATTGGATATCCTATGCCAATAAAGCCACAGAGTGGCGACATTATAATGTGTTGCTCCTACGGAGCTTTAATATATTTTCAGTATTTGTTTATTACCATAATATCACACCTACGGTGTTTTTATTTACAAATTAACCAATATAATATATACATTAAACATCAATTATTTAACTCTAATTTTCTCTAATGCATAATCTGGGTTAAATATGTGTTTTTTATAGTTCTGTTTTTAATTGTTTTTTCAAAATCGGTAGGGCTATTTTAATTTCAGTTTCATTAGTTGTTCAATACTAATTGTAATTTCCATCGTGTCAGAAAGCACAATTCCGTAAAGTTAAAGTTTCTTTTCTCAAACCGCGATAAACCAAATGTCAATAAATGGTTTTTTGTTTATATTTCAGTTCAGTTTTGTTGAACTAATTTCGACGTTTTTTTAACCAAACTGTAAATCAAAATGTGAGACACAAAACCAAGTATCTATCATAATTTATTAATTGGTATTTTATAGTTAGTGTTTGGGTATCAGAAATGCAAGTCAAACTTCCAATTTATTGTCTGAAGTTGGGTTCTTAAACCATTCAAATTATTTATAAGATCTTCAAAACTTGGCTTATTCTCTTCGTATATCATATCTTCTTTCATTTTGGAATAATCTGCTTTCCATTCTCCCATTTTTTCTTCAATTGGAATCGGATTAAGTGTTTTTGGATTATGGAGATTGTAATCCACATCGCCAACTCTTGAAAACTTGTATCTGTGCTCTACAATGGTTTCATATAAATTTTTATCTCTTATTGCCTTTTCTGCAATTCCTGCTTTTGTTAGATGGTATATATCATACAAATGTCGGCTCAATCTATCTACTCGCATTTTTTCAGCAGGACGATGAAACTCTTCGTGAAGTAAGAATAACTTTTCTAAAAAGGTTCGTTCCGGTTTTACAGTAGGCACTTCAAATAATGGTTCGGCAAAGTCTTTATCTGCATAACTTTCATCTACTAATGAACCAAAATCTTGATTAGTAAATGGTTCTCGTAAAGACCTACAACTTATTTCTATTTGTACTCTTGGTAAAATATATTCAGTAGGTTTCGAGATAACATTTGGGTAGTATATTTCAATAATTCTTGGATCTTGGTCTGTTTCTCCACTATTAACCACTTTAAATACAAGTTCATTAAAGCCTTTTGCCTTAAACTCTTCTTGCAATTCTTCAAAGAAAGTTCCTGTAGTATATGCACCAGCTACTTTTCTTAGTTTGCCTATTTGTGTTTTTGAAATATCGCCTTTGTATCCTTCAAAAAACTCTTTATCAATAGCTAAATCAATATCTTCTGAAAAACGATTTATCAACTTCCATGCTTTGCTCAATGATGTGCCACCTTTGAATACCAAATGTTTGGCTATATCCATTTGAAAGATGATTTTCAATGTGCGGCTTACCCACCAGTCTTTTTCTACAGCAAAAGGCGTCATACCCTTATCGGTTGCAATAGCATTGAAAATGGCTTCTTTCTCTGCTTGTTCAATTTTATAAAAATCAATTTTTGTCATCGTTCAATGCTTTTTTCATTATTTTTTGAATCCACACAGGTGCTAGTGCAATGTCGTGCATTAGGTCTTTTTTATCTTCTTTTTTAAGAAAGTCAATAATTTTTTGCACTTCTTCTTCTTTTATTTTACTGTTGCCAATTTCTTTCAATGCTTGAATTACCAATCGGCTAATTTTGCCTTTTGCCAACAGGTTTTTAGGAGTGGTTTTTTTAAACTTAATGGTACGTTTGCCTACTTTTATTTCTCGTGGAGAACCATCTGTGAGCAATACAATATTCATTGGCACTTGAGTACTTAGCCCCAAGGCATTTAAAGCATAGCTTCCTGCAGGAACAGTTCTTATTCTATCTCGCTTGGCAATGGCTTCTGCAATCTCTTCGGCTGTGGGCACTAATGGACCTATCAGTTTACTTATTTTTGGGCGAACATAGATGCCTTGAGCCACTCTTACAATTACCTTTTTATTTTCTAAACGATCTAACGCTTTTCTTATAGCATCTGATGAACCAAAGCTTAAATAATCGTCTGGCAATATCAATGAACCCATTGGTTTGCTTTTAATCGACCTTTCTATTTGTTTTTCAATGCTTTTCATTTGTCTTACTCCTTTTATTTTGTCACAAATTTAGTAAATATTTGTGATAAAATAAATTTTATATGTAACATATTTAGTAAACTTTTGTTACAATATTCTGTCACAAATCTTATCTAAATTTGTGACAATTCAATTTCGCAATAAATCTGTTTCCTAATTCTTAATTCTCTAATTACCAATCTGCGTTTAAGTATTTTTTTAATTGACCAGCATTGAGTACCTCATAGGCCAACATGCCTTTCTTCTGTAATGGTGCAATATTTTTACCTACACCATCATCTAATATTGGGTTGTAACCTTCAGCCAACAGTTCGTCTATTTTTACTTTAAAGATTTCAATTTCTTTGAGTTGCTTGTATATTTTATCTTTTTCGTTTTGTGCTTTAGCAGAAGTATCTGAAGCCAAATCGGATTGGCGATTTATTAATGCTCTTTCACGAGGCTCAATATAGACAGAACGAAGGCTTAATAACTTGTCTCGGGACCATTTATAGATAATGATGTAACAATCAAAACCTTGTTCTGGTCCGCTGGTTAAATGCCATATAAATGGTGTTTTGGGCAAATACATAAACAAGTTGAGATGATCGGAAAGTGCCTTGAAAAAGTCGTGATTGATGTATTCGTTGAGTTCTTTGCCCAACAAACTATCGAACGAAGAGTATTGCGCCATACTAAAACCTTTTTCGATAAACTTTTCTTCAATTCGGTCTAACAATATTTTTTCGCCGGCATTGGGCACTAATGGTATAATGCCATCTTCGTCTTCCATTAAAATTTCCCGAATTATATCGGCTAAAAACTCCATTGCCAAATCATTCATTCGTTGTTTAGGAATGATGTTGCTTTCTTTAAACCAATACCAAACGTTTATGGGGTTTATGTGGTTGCGGATGCAAAACTCCTCCAAATCGTTGTTCCCTTGGTATAGAACAGGGAACTCTTGTGTAATGGTTTCGCGCTCTTGTGCTGTAAATTGGTGTTCGGGTAAGTGTTGGATGTAATCTTTGATATTATCTAACGGAAAATCAGCAGCCTCGTTTTGCAAACAGACTTGTTGACTTAGCAATTAAAATAGCACAATAATAAAATAAAGGCAAAATAATTTAAGCCCCTTTCTTTTTTAAGAAGGGGGCTTTTTAGTTTTGCAAATGCCTTATTACATCAAACCTAGATTACGCAATAGAAAAAAACCATTAAACATCGAATCATTAACTCTGTTTTTTTATTTGTAATCCTGAACTATTGACAAAATTACCTCTAATAACAAGTCGCGTAGCGACGACATTATGGTAATAATTGGATATCCTATGCCAATAAAGCCACAGAGTGGCGACATTATAATGTGTTGCTCCTACGGAGCTTTAATATATTTTCAGTATTTGTTTATTACCATAATATCACACCTACGGTGTTTTTATTTACAAATTAACCAATATAATATATACATTAAACATCAATTATTTAACTCTAATTTTCTCTAATGCATAATCTGGGTTAAATATGTGTTTTTTATAGTTCTGTTTTTAATTGTTTTTTCAAAATCGGTAGGGCTATTTTAATAGTGTTTTTTTACAGTATCAAATTAGGATAATGCGACCATCAATTAGATTGCGAAATCGGTGATTTCGCAATCTTGTATGTGAGATAAAATTTTAGAATTAGTTCTAATTTTTTTAGAAAAAGGGAATGTTTAGGTAATGTTTAAAAAAGAGGGAAGCTTACAAGCTCTTTGACAAAACTTTGCTTTTAGCGCTGGCTCGTGTGGCTTTGGCAATGTGATTGCAAATAGCATAAGTCAATGACAAGTCATTATTGCTTTTATTAGTTATTAAATCAATGTTAAACCCAATTCTTTCAAATAATTATACGTCCCATCATAATACTCGCTTTTTCGTGTATGGTCTTCGGCATTTCCTTCTGGTACAACAATTACCATTCCTTGTCTAGCTCGTGTGAGTAAAACGCGATACGCATTTATTAAATACTTTCTACGTTCTAAATTATGAATATTTTGCCATTTGCTACCTACAAATGAAAAGGGTTGCCAATCATCAGGAGAATAACGCAAATCTCCATCCCAAACTACACAACTCCAATCCAACTCCAACCCTTGAACTTTGTATTCTGTCGCAACATCTTCTAAATAAAACGAAGAATGAATATCATTTTTATCATTCAGAAACCATTTTACAGGATCCATTTGCAACTGGAATGTAACATCAATGCCAAATGGTCTTAATCGCAATGCTTTAGAAGAAACAACAATACCATAGCGCTCACTTCCTCTGGCCTGTTGTTTAAGCCATTCTTTTGCTTTCGAAACATCTCGCGTTAAAACAATTGGATATTTTTCTGCGATTTTTGATAAAGTAATTTTGGCGGCTTCAATATCCCTATCTAATATATTTTTAACAAATAACGATAAGTTTTCGGCTCTGAATGAACGCATCGAGACAGAAAGATGCAAATCAGGGTCAAAAAAGACTCTGTTTTTATTTTCAAGTTTTTTGATGGATTCTTGAGCGATATACTCTGAATCTGTTAAACTCGGAGAAATATAAACTTGCCAATTTGGAAATGTTACATCCATTGCATCAAGCCACGCTGAAATTCCTGCTTCGCCTGTGTTTATTTCTTGTCCGCCACCGATTAAACAAACAACCACAGCCCAATCTTTATGTCTATCCAAACAGGAAATCAGAAATTCAGGTTCCGAATAATCAAATTCAGGAATCTTTTTTTTCTGCTTCATAAATTTGACAGTCTGCTCTTTATTCCATGCTCTTTGTGCTTCGTCAAAAATAGCAACATGGTCGTAAGGTGCTGCTTGATTTTTCAAATATTCATCTCTATAATGGTGAATGATTTGAATAAACGCTTTTACGGCTTGTTTGGCATTGGCTTTAGTAATTTTATTTCCTTTTTCTAATTCCCTAACTTTTTTATCTCTCGCTAATGCTTCTTGCAAAATAGCTACTAATGGAGCATTTCCAGATAAATAAACACTTGCATTTCCTTTTTCGTTGTCAAGATGCGATGTTGCTACGTTTAATCCTACTAAGGTTTTTCCTGCACCCGGAACCCCTGTAACAAAGCAGATGATTTTCTTTTGTTCGCTTTTGGCTAATTCTATAATATGAGAAATTTTGGAAGTTGTAATCGATAAATTTTGCGCATCGCTTCGGGTTATATTTTCAACACTATGCGTATTGTAAAGCGATACCGCTGCCTCAATAATAGTAGGTGTTGGCATATAACCGCCATTCACATAATCATCTACAATAATATTTTTCTCTTCTGAAAAGAATTGTAACGCATTTTCAATGATATTTTTTAAGCAATTTTTGCCAATTTTTACAGGGAATGTTAAGTTATCATTATGATGAGTTAAAACAATATCAGTATAAGATTTTGTAGATTCTGTGGCAATTAAAATAGGAATAATAACCACATTGTGGCTGGATTTGTGGAAGTTTTTTAAGTCCAACGCATAATCCCAAACTTGTTCAACGTTACTGCTCAAAAAATGACTTTCACCAACTTTAAATTCAATCACAAAAACAATGTTTTTAATAATCAACAGCGTATCAACCCTTTTTCCCATTCTTGGAACTGAAAACTCGAAAAACAACTCTCCCTCAAAATCAGTTAACGCACTTTTAAGAATTGGAATTTGTTGTTCCCACGATCTATTTTGGAGAAAAGAGGAATCAAATTCATTGGCTCTAATAATGCTGCCAATTATTTCATCAGTACTTTTTTGCAAGAAATTGCTTGTTGTATTTCGGTAGTAATAGTTCATGAAACCCTATTCTTTGACATATACATAATAAATTTTATATTTTCATTTTTTTCAAAAATAACCGGTAAAGTTTCTTCGGATATTTCTGTATTAATAATCGGATTAATGATATTATCAGGAATATTATTTTTCCAAAACTCCTCTTTGTTTTTGTTGTTTGATTTCAGATATTCAAAATAAACTTCAGATTTATTAATTTCTTTAAGCCAATGATAAGCAACCCTTGTTTTTAATGTGTCACAAGCATATTTATTCATTTCAACGTGTGCAATAGGATTAAATCCCATACGTATAAAACCTTCTGAAAGTCCACCAGCACCTGCAAATAAGTCTATATAATTAAGCTGTGTCATTATTATATAATTGAATTTTAAAAATAGAAGTTAAAGTATTACATTTCTGTTATAAACAACTACCTAAATAACATTACGAATATAGTAAAAAATTATTTGCAAGCAACTTAATTTTAATAAAAAAACAAATAGTTAATTTAATCAATTACAAATCCTCATAATATATAAACAATAATTGGTTACTCGCAAAAGTTTGAGAGAATAAAAAAAGTGGTTCCATAATTTGTATGAAACCACTTAAAGTAGAATAAATATAAGTTTCTCTGAACCACTCAAAGAGTTGGTTATTAGAAATCTCATTATTGATTAGCGTGAAATCCAAGTCTTCCGAAAATCTGTAATCTTCAAAATAGATTTTCTTCAAAACAGTGCCACCTTTAAACACAATAATTTTTGAAAGTTTTTCATGTTGTGCAATGCCTTTTAATATCCATGAAAGAATATAATCTTTTTCAATCTGCTGGTCACGAACACCAACTGCTCTTGCTTTTTGCTGTATTTCTCCGGGCTTAATCATGTGTAAATGGCAGATTTAATGGTTTCTAATTCCAAATTTTGTTGAATATTCCAACGGCTTAATAGTTTGCCTTGCTTCGGCAATTCGGTGTCTAAAAGTATATAAGAGTTCGTCTTCTTTTCTTGAAGTTTTTCGATTATTTCTGTATTGATTTCAAGAAGCTCCAATAAAAAACCAAGTCTTTTTATTACTGCCTGAGAGTTAAAATTAATAGCATAATCATATAGCTGATTGTACTTAATTTTTTCTTTTGACATATAAATAGCTTTGGCTATTTCTACTATTCCACCAGCGTAGTCTGGTTTAAATAGGCAGTCAATAAAAGTTTTTTCTAAATCAGAGCAAAGCACTTTATTAAAACTGTCAATCCATATTTTCTTTGCACCGAAAAAATGTTTGTCGTTGTGGTAAATAAATTGGAAAGGAATATACTTGATTTTTATTTCTGATGGTCGGATTTGCTTTGAAACAACAATTTGCTCTTTTAAAGAAGGTTGTGTAATAAGATTATGAATTTGTAGTGCCGAATAATAACCAATATAGTGTTCGGTATCATTGACTAAATATTCTGCTATCAAATGCCAGTCGGGCATAAAGGTTTCAGCATTTGCTTCGTATGGTATGATGTAATAAATTCCATCCTTCAATCTCATTAAAAGTCCTCGCTTTGTCATATCGCTTAGAAGTTCCCGAAGTGCACTTCCCTTTGCATTAGGCAATGCTTTTAAAGCTGCACTATAATCAAAGCAAGCCTTGTTCTGTCCATTGAAATAGGATAGAATTTCATTTGACTGTGTTGATATATATTTGTTTTTCATAGTAATAATGTCAGGATAAACCTGACTACAATGATACGAAATATAATTCAATATTTTACCATTTAGGTTTAAAAAATTATATTTTATAGTGTAATCCTCAGGACAAACCTGACAAATATGATATGAAACCTCATAATATATAAACAATCATTGTTTACTCGCAAAAGTTTGAGAGAATAAAAAAAGTGGTTCCATAATTTGTATGAAACCACTTAAAGTAGAATAAATATAAGTTTCTCTGAACCACTCAAAGAGTTGGTTATTAGAAATCTCATTATTGATTAGCGTGAAATCCAAGTCTTCCGAAAATCTGTAATCTTCAAAATAGATTTTCTTCAAAACAGTGCCACCTTTAAACACAATAATTTTTGAAAGTTTTTCATGTTGTGCAATGCCTTTTAATATCCATGAAAGAATATAATCTTTTTCAATCTGCTGGTCACGAACACCAACTGCTCTTGCTTTTTGCTGTATTTCTCCGGGCTTAATCATGTGTAAATGGCAGATTTAATGGTTTCTAATTCCAAATTTTGTTGAATATTCCAACGGCTTAATAGTTTGCCTTGCTTCGGCAATTCGGTGTCTAAAAGTATATAAGAGTTCGTCTTCTTTTCTTGAAGTTTTTCGATTATTTCTGTATTGATTTCAAGAAGCTCCAATAAAAAACCAAGTCTTTTTATTACTGCCTGAGAGTTAAAATTAATAGCATAATCATATAGCTGATTGTACTTAATTTTTTCTTTTGACATATAAATAGCTTTGGCTATTTCTACTATTCCACCAGCGTAGTCTGGTTTAAATAGGCAGTCAATAAAAGTTTTTTCTAAATCAGAGCAAAGCACTTTATTAAAACTGTCAATCCATATTTTCTTTGCACCGAAAAAATGTTTGTCGTTGTGGTAAATAAATTGGAAAGGAATATACTTGATTTTTATTTCTGATGGTCGGATTTGCTTTGAAACAACAATTTGCTCTTTTAAAGAAGGTTGTGTAATAAGATTATGAATTTGTAGTGCCGAATAATAACCAATATAGTGTTCGGTATCATTGACTAAATATTCTGCTATCAAATGCCAGTCGGGCATAAAGGTTTCAGCATTTGCTTCGTATGGTATGATGTAATAAATTCCATCCTTCAATCTCATTAAAAGTCCTCGCTTTGTCATATCGCTTAGAAGTTCCCGAAGTGCACTTCCCTTTGCATTAGGCAATGCTTTTAAAGCTGCACTATAATCAAAGCAAGCCTTGTTCTGTCCATTGAAATAGGATAGAATTTCATTTGACTGTGTTGATATATATTTGTTTTTCATAGTAATAATGTCAGGATAAACCTGACTACAATGATACGAAATATAATTCAATATTTTACCATTTAGGTTTAAAAAATTATATTTTATAGTGTAATCCTCAGGACAAACCTGATAAATATGATACAAATCCTCATAATATATAAACAATCATTGTTTACTCGCAAAAGTTTGAGATAATAAAAAAGTGGTTTCATAATTTGTATGAAACCACTTAAAGTAGAATAAATATAATTAGCTGTTAAATAATACTTTGGAGGAGTATTTTTAAAAAGTTAACAGCTAATAAATATTATTAATAATATGTTTAATCTACATTATCGTGAAGAAATGAGTTGTTTTCTCTTAATTCAACTTTTTTATCATTTCCTTCATTTAATGAAAATCTTGAAACTTGTGATTCTGATGAATGAGGTGTTTGCTCTAGATTAATTTTTTTTCTAATAAAAGCAGGAACATCTTCTAATTCTTTTAAATTGTCAGAATTATCAATATCAATTAAATTAAACGACATTTGTTTTAATATTTTCTTTCTCTCGTCATTTAGTTTATTTGCATCATTTTCATCATTAGCAACAGATTCTTTTTTAATAATTTTAATATCTAATTCATCAATAGTATCTTTTTTATCGTCTGTTTTTGGCTCTGGATCAGCATAAACAGTTTTGCTTATGTTTAGTTTGTTATTTGCCTCAACAAATGAAAATGAACTAAAATTATTTTCAACAGCTTTAATTTCTTTACTTTCAAAATCAGAAGTGTCAATTGATTCAATAGTTGATTCGTTTTCAAAAACTATTTCTTCATTTGAAATTTCTAAAGAAATCTCTTCATTTATTGTTTCTTCGTTTACAACTGTTTCACTTACAGGTTCTTCGTTAAAAACAACTTCATTAACTGCTTCAATATTTTCGTTTAAAGTTATGGTTTCAATAACTTTATTTAAAGTAATTTCTGAGTTTGTATTTACAGATTCTCTATTAGTTAATTCTAAATGAATATTGTTGTAAAGAAGGCTTTTTATTTTATTATTATCAACAACTATATCATCTTCTTTTTTCTCAATGGTGGGATTAATTCTTCTTAACTGAAATTCTTCCTCATTATTTTGAGTCTTAATTACTTCTTCTTTTTTAGTATCTCTTAATTCATGAACTTTTTTATTAAGTCTAGGTAAAGCAGCATTAATTTTGTTCTCTTCTAAATTAGTTGCAATAACAATAACACTTATGTTTTCACCAAGAGAATCGTCGAAAACAACACCAGGAATTACGTTTTCTGGTTCACCAGCTTGTTCGTAAATATAATCGGTAATTTCAGCAACTTCATCCATCGAAATTTCAGATTGAGAGCTACAAGTAATATTAACTAAAATTTGTTGAGCACCTCTAATATCATTATCATTTAATAAAGGAGAAGCAAGAGCTTCTTCAATTGCTCTAATTGCTCTGTTTTCGCCACTTGCAGTTGCATAACCCATAATAGCAGAACCACCATTAGACATAATAGTATTAACATCATTAAAGTCAACGTTAATTAAACCAGGTTTTGTTACTATTTCTGCCATTCCTTTAGCAGCAGTACATAATACATCATCAGCTTTTCCAAAAGCATTTCTTATTGATAAGTTTCCGTAAACTTCTCTAAGTCTATCGTTGCAAATAATAAGCAATGTATCAACATTGTCTTTTAATTCTTTAATACCTTCTTCGGCATTTTGTTTTCTTTTTCTTCCTTCGAAGCTAAAAGGTAAAGTAACAATACCAACTGTTAGTATTCCCATTTCTTTAGCAGCAGCTGCGATAACTGGAGCAGCACCTGTTCCTGTTCCACCGCCCATACCAGCAGTAATAAACACCATTTTAGTGTTTGATTTCAAAATTTCTTTTACTTGTTCAATGTTTTCGATAGCCGAATCTTTTCCAACTTCTGGTTTTGAACCAGCTCCAAGACCTTCGGTTATTTGAACTCCGATTTGAATCTTATTAGGAATCATACTTTGTTCTAAAGCTTGTTTGTCGGTATTGCATATCATAAAGTCAACACCTTCTATGCCAAGACTGTGCATATAGTTTACGGCATTGCTGCCACCACCACCAACACCAATAACTTTTATTATTGATGATTTGTTTTTAGGTAAATCGAAATTGATTAATTCTGTCATAATTTGTTCCTCCAAAGTTTATTGTTTAAAAATTAATATATTTATTTTAAAAAGTTTATACATCATCATCTACTAGTTTGTCTAGCATTTTTTTAAGATTAAACCAACTACCAGCTTTTTTAATTTCGGGTTTTTCTTGACTTGTTTCTTCAAGTCCAAAACTATCTTTCTGGTTAATACTGTTAATTACTAGCCCAACGCTTGTTGCGTACATAGGACTTTTAATTTCATCAAAAGCGTCATTAGCTAAATGTTCGTTAGGATAGCCTATTCTTGTTGACAATCCTGTCATGTATTCAACAAGTTGTGGTAAATGTTTTAATTGTGCACCACCGCCGGTTAAAACAATACCTGCTCCAAGTTTATTTTCGTAGCCAGAACTTTTTATTTCATAATAAACTCTTTCAATTATTTCGGTCATACGAGCCTGAATAATGTGAGCTAAGTTTTTTAAAGAAATTTCTTTTGCCGGGCGACCTCTTAGACCAGGAATAGAAACTATTTCATTGTCTTGATTTTCGCTAGCTATAGCCGAACCAAACTTAATTTTTAAAAGTTCAGCTTGACGATTAATAATTGAACAGCCTTCTTTAATGTCATTTGTAATTACATTTCCGCCGAAAGGAATTACTGCGGTATGTCTAATTATACCATCATAAAAAATTGCTAAATCAGAAGTGCCACCGCCTATGTCTATTAATGCAACACCAGCTTCTTTTTCTTCATCATCTAAAACAGCTTCACTAGAAGCAATAGGTTCTAAAAACAAATTATCGAAACCTAAACCTGCTTTTTCAACACTTCTTCTAATATTATTAATAGCACTTGTTAAACCAGTAATAATATGGCAATTAACTTCGAGGCATACCCCCGACATTCCAATTGGGTCTTTAATTCCAGGTTCTTTGTCAATAATATATTCTTGAGGTAAAACAGCTATTATTTGTTCTCCGGGTTGCACTTGCAATTTGTTAATTTCATCAACCAATCTGTCGATATCTTTCTCTTTTATCTCTTCAACATTACTATCTCTTGTAATTTGCCCTCGGTGTTGCAAACTTTTAATGTGTTGACCTGCAATACCAACATTAACTACGTTTATGCTAACACCTGATTTTTCAGATGCTTCTGCAACAGCAGTTTTTATCGATTGAACGGTTTTTTCAATATTTGAAACCACTCCTCTAGTAACACCTGCCGATTCGGATTTTCCTAAGCCCAATATTTCAACTTTACCGTGTTCAGTTTTTCTTCCTACCATGGCTACAATTTTAGTAGTTCCAATGTCTAATCCAACTACTATTTTATTTGCATTACCTTTTTTCATAACAAATTAATTTTGCGTGCATACTACTTGTTTACTATACTTTAGATTAACTGTTTTATAATTATTCCAACCTATTTTTTTTAATCCTTCTCTATAAAAAATCATCAGTTTATTAAATTTCTTATCAATATTTTTTTCATCACCAAACAATATTATATGGTTGCCAACTCGAGGCACTAACTCAAATTCGTAATTTTTTGTAACATAAATTTGCATTATTTGTGCTTTCCAAAAAGGGTTGTTGTTTATATATGTAGATAATTCTAATAATTTATCATATAATGTTAATGAGTCAATAATAGCTTCGGTTCCAATTTTATATTTTCTTCTTGCAAATAGCATAGTTTCATCAATATTTCCGTTTGCAATAATAACTCTTGACGAATAGTTTTCAGATAATGGCATTTGTTCGCCATTTTTATCAATATAAAAGCTATTACCATTTTTATAAAAAACTCTTAAAATAGGTTCTCTTTGAGTTATTTCTATAAACAGTTCATTATTAATAGACTTATAAACTTCAGAATTTTCAATTGAAGGGTGTTTTTCAATATTTTCTTCGATTAAATCGGTATTTATTTTATAAATTGGTGTTCCAACAACCGAATCTTCAAGCTTATTTACAATTTTTAATATGTCTTCTTTATTAACAAAGAAGTTTTCATTATTAATAATTGAAATATTAATTTTTTTACAAGAGTTTGAAAAATTCTTATAAGTAAAACTATACAGAGAACCCACTATAGCAGAAATAATTATAACCCAAGATAATATGATAGCAATTTTCTTTAACATTTCTTATTTAATATTTCTTTTATTGGATTAACTAATTTGTCGATATCTCCGGCACCTATTGTTAGTATAACCTCAATATTATTATTTTCAATATATTTTAGTAAATCTTGTTTTGATAATAGTTTTTTATCTTTATTTTTTATTTTTTCTAATAATTTTTCCGAAGTAACACCTTCCATTGGTAATTCGCGAGCAGGATAAATATCTAATAAAATAACTTCATCTAAATTCGAAAGAACATTAGCAAAATTATCCATAAAGTCGTTTGTTCTTGAATACAAATGAGGTTGAAATATTCCTAAAATACGTTTGCCAGGATATAACCCTTTTACCGAATGTATCAAAGCATTTATTTCATTAGGGTGATGAGCATAATCATCAATAAATACTAAATTTTCTTTATTAACAATATATTCAAATCTTCTTTTTACTCCTTTATAAGATTCTATTGCTTCTTTAATAGTTTTGTTGTCTATATTAAGAATTTTTGCTACAGCCATAGCCACAACAGAATTTTCTATATTGTGAATGCCTCTAAATTTCGGATTAATTTCTAAAATGGCATCGTTTTTTTCGTATATAAAATCGAAAACATAGCCATCTTTAGTAATTTTTAAGAAATCGATACAATATTCGGCTTTTTCTTTAATGCTGTACGTTTTGCAGTTATTAATTTTTCTTTTTAAATCGATACCTCTTTTTAAAATTACTTGTCCGTTTGGTTTTACCAAAGAGGTGAACTCGCCAAAGGTTTTAACAAGATTTTCAAGATTTCCATAAATATCTAAATGATCGGCATCAACAGACGAAACTATTGCTATATCAGGAGAAAGAGTTAAAAATGATTTATCAAATTCATCAGCTTCAACAATGGTATATTTACTGTCTTTTGAAAGAACAAAATTAGAATTATAGTTCATACTAATTCCGCCAACAAAAGCATTAATAGGAATATTAGCATATTTAAAAATATGAACAATCATCGAAGAAATAGTTGTCTTACCGTGAGTTCCTGCTACTGCAATGGTATAATTATCTTTAGTTATTAAGCCTAGAATCTCGGCTCTTTTATAAATAGTAAAATTATTATTTTTAAAATAATTTAATTCCGAATGATTTGTTGGAATAGCTGGGGTATAAACTACAAGAACATTTTTATTTTCTTTAATTTTGTCAGGAATAAGTGAAATGTCATCATTATAATGAATGTCAATACCTTCTTTTTCAAGTGTTTCGGTAAGTTCGGTTGGCGTTAAATCGTAGCCGCAAACATACTTTCCAATACTATTGAAATATCTTGCAATGGCACTCATTCCGATACCGCCAATACCAACAAAGTAAATACTATTTATATCCTTTATATTCAAATCTTCAATATTTTAATAATTTCATTAACTATATTTTCGGTTGCATTAACAAATGCAAATTTTTCAATATTCTTTTCAAGTTTTGCAATGGTTTCTTCATTGTTAATTAAGTTAGCAATTGCATCAATTAGTTTTTCTCGTGCCTCGATATCTTTTACAATTAAAGCAGCCTCTTCGTTAACCAATGCCATTGCATTTTTTGTTTGATGGTCTTCGGCAACATTTGGAGAAGGCACTAAAATAGAAGCTTTTTTGCAAACACAAAGTTCAGAAATTGATAAGGCTCCTGCTCTTGAAACAACTATGTCGGCAACTAAATATGCATAATTCATATTTGTAATAAAGTCATAAGACTTAACAAAATCGTATTTTTTGCAAATTTCATTAGCTTTATCACTATAAAGCTTACCTGTTTGCCATACTATTTGAATGTTTTTATCTTTAAAGCTTTCTAAACCATTATAAATGCTGTCGTTAATAGTTCTTGCACCTAAACTTCCGCCAATAACTAATATGGTTTTCTTATTTGCATCTAAGCCAAAATATTTTAAGGCATCTTCTTTGTTCGAAACTTCAATGATATTTTGACGAATAGGATTTCCGGTTAAAACAATTTTTTCTTTAGGGAAATATTTTTCCATATTAGGATAAGCAACACATATTTTATTAACTTTTTTAGATAATAATTTGTTAGTTAATCCGGCATAAGAATTTTGTTCTTGAATTAAAGTTGGTATTTTATTAAGAGTAGCCGCATAAAGTAAAGGAGCACTAGCATAACCACCAACACCAATAGCTATATTAGGCCTAAAATTCTTAACAATTTTAATAGCTTTAATTATACTAAAAATAACTTTAAATGGGAATAATAAATTTTTATAAGACAAACTTCTTTGCAGGCCGCTAATACAAAGTCCTTCGATTTTATAACCAGCCTGAGGAACTTTTTCCATTTCCATTCTATTTTTAGCTCCAACAAAAAGAATATTAACATCATTAATTTTTCTTTTCAATTCATTAGCTATCGCAATGGCCGGAAATATATGTCCGCCTGTGCCACCACCACTTATTATTATATTTATATTTTTATTATTCATTTATTTCAACTTTTTCTTTTTCGTTAACACTTCTACTAACGCTTAATATCATTCCTAGAGCAATACTAGAAAACCATATTGAAGTTCCACCCATACTTATTAAAGGCAATGGTTGACCAGTAACAGGTATAATATTAACCGCCACCGCCATATTTGAAAATGCCTGAAAAATAATTAATAAACCAAGTCCGATACTCAGATACATTGGATATTCTTTTTCGCAGTTTTTTGCGATGGAGACTATTCTATAAATTAAAATTAGGTATAGCATAACAACGAAAAAACCACCTATAATAGTCCCGTATTCTTCGATAATAATTGCAAAAATGAAGTCGCTATATGCTTGAGGTAAAAAGTTTTTAATTGAGCTTTCGCCAGGACCTTTGCCTATAATCATACCCGAAGCAATAGCCATTTTACTATGATCAGATTGGTAGTTATCGCCTTCTTCGCCTTTAGAAAAGTTAACAATACGACTTTTCCATGTTCCGGCTCTAGTGCCTTCAGGAGCAATAATAATAAATAAAATCGCAAAAACTAAACACGCCAAAATAGTTAGTAATATATGTTTTAATTGAGTTTGGCCTATATACATTATAACAACCGAAGTCCCAAAAGTTAGTGCAGCAGTAGAAAAGTTAGTTGGGAAAATTAAGCCGCAAATTATAAGAGTAGGAATAATTAGAGGCAAGAACCCTTTTTTAAAATCTTTAATTGTAGTATTTCGTTTAGTAAGCATGTAAGCAAGATACATTACTAAAGCAATTTTGGCAAAATCAGAGGTTTGAAAAGAAAGGTTAATAACAGGAACAATTAGCCAACGAGTAGCATCATTAATGCTAGAACCCATAAAAAAAGTTAGAACCAATAGAGGAATAGAAATTATAAGAGCCAATCGAGAAAAGAGAGTAAAATACTTATAATCTATACCATGAATCCAATACATTAGAACAAAACCAAAAATTAGAATAAACGAATGTTTTAAAAGATATGAAGTATCATTTGCTTTATCGTGAGCTAAAGTAAAGGTAGAGCTGTAAACAGCAAGAATAGATATAAGCGACAATAAAATTATTATCACCCATATTACTTTATCCCCTTTAAAATATTTAAGCAAAATATTCATATACTATATCTTATAAATTAAAAACAGCCTGTTTAAATTTATTTCCTCTATCCTGATAGTTTTCAAATAAATCAAAACTTGCACAAGCTGGTGAAAGCAAAACAACATCTCCAATAGTACCAAGTTTATAAGCTTGTTTAACAGCTTTTTCGGCACTATCAGTTTCAATAATTATTTCAACATGATTTTTAAAAGAATTAATAATTTTTTCATTATCAATACCTAAGCAAATAATAGCTTTAACTTTAGAAGCTACTAAAGCAGTTAATTCTTCGTAGTCATTGCCTTTGTCTTGACCTCCAACAATCCATACTACAGGCTTCTTCATTGATTCTAATGCATACCAAGACGAATTAATATTAGTTGCCTTTGAATCGTTAATAAATTCGATGCCTTTAACTTTTGCAACAAATTCTAACCTATGTTCAATTGACTGAAAATCAGTTAGAACCTCTCTTATTGATTCTTTCCTTAAATCAACAAGACGGCATGCTACACCTGCGGCCATTGCATTGCTTGTATTATGCATACCTGTTAATGTAAAGTTATTTAATGATATGTTCACGTTGTCAGTTTTATTTAGTTTTATTTTTATATTATTCTTATTTATAAAAGCCCCAATTAACGGTTCCTTACTTAATGAAAATGGAATCAGATTAGATTTAAATTTATTTTTATTTTTTTCAATATATTCTACACTTGTTTTATCATCAAGGTTATAAATTAAAAAATCATCTTTAGTTTGATTTTTTATTATATTAAACTTTGATTTAACATATAGATTAAAATCATAATTATATCTATCGAGATGGTCAGGTGTAATGTTAGTAATTACGGCAATATTTATATTAAAATTAAATATATAATCAAGTTGAAAACTACTAAGTTCTAAAACATAGTAATCAAAATTGTTTAGAGCAACTTGTTTTGCGAAGCTATCGCCAATATTACCAGCAAGTCCAACATTATAATTTCCTCTTTTTAACATTTCATAAATTAGGCTAACTGTAGTTGTTTTGCCATTACTTCCTGTTACCGCAATAATTTTTGCATTAGTATATCTACCAGCAAACTCTATTTCGGAAATTAGAGGAATATTTTTTTGTTTTATTAATTTAATAATATTTGCAGAGTCTGGTATTCCCGGACTTTTAATAATTTCGTCTGCATCTAGAATTAAATCAACACTATGCTGACCTTCTTCCCATTTTATTTCATTAAGACAAAGAACTTCTTTATATTTTTCATTAATTTTACTGTAATCACTTAAGAAAACATTAAAACCTTTTTTTTTAGCTAAAATAGCCGCCCCAGTTCCACTTTCGCCTGCTCCTAATATTGCTATTTTCTTCATTAATCTTCATTTTATCTCAGTTTCAAAGTAATAATAGTTATAATTGCCAATGCAATTCCAATAATCCAAAAGCGAGTTACAATTTTTGATTCATGAAAACCCTCTTTTTGATAATGGTGGTGTAGTGGCGACATTTTAAATATTCTTCTTCCTTCTCCATATTTTTTCTTAGTATATTTAAAATAAGCAACCTGAATCATAACCGATACGCTTTCAACTAAGAAAATTCCACAAAGAATAGGAATTAGCAATTCTTTTCTGATAACTATAGCAAAAACAGCAATAATTCCACCAAGAGCTAAACTACCTGTGTCACCCATAAAAACTTTAGCAGGATAGGAGTTATACCATAAAAATCCTACACAAGCCCCAACGAAAGCACTTATAAAAACAACCAACTCACCTGTATATGGAATATACATTATATTAAGATAATCAGCAAAAATAGAGTTACCCGACACATAAGCTAAAATACCAAGAGTAGCTCCAATAATTGCCGAGACTCCTGTTGCTAGTCCATCTAAGCCATCGGTTAAGTTAGCACCATTCGAAACGGCAGTTATAATAAAAATTACAATAAGAATATAAATCACCCAAGTATAATCTTCGCAATCATCACCAATCCAAGAGATTAAAACAGAATAATCAAATTCATTGTTTTTAAAGAATGGGATAGTTGTTTTTGTAGATTTATTTTCTTCCCAATTACAATTAACAAAAGTTTGAGTGTATTCTCCTTTAAAGTATAAACTATCTTTTGAGCTAATTGGATCGCAAGTTTTCTCCATTACAGTAACATTATCATTGAAAAATAATGTAGCTCCAACGACAATACCTAAAACAATTTGACCAACAATTTTAAATTTACCGTGTAATCCTTGTTTGTTTTTTCTAAAAACTTTAATATAATCATCAAGAAAACCAATTAAACCAAGCCATACTGTGGTAATAAGCAATAATTGAATATAAATGTTATCTAATTTTGCGAAAAGTAATGTAGGAATAATTATGGCTGCAAGAATTATAATTCCTCCCATTGTTGGAGTTTTTTTCTTAGTTTCGCCTTCATTTAATCCTTCTCTTCTTTCGTCGCTTCCGTCACTTATTTGTTTCTTAGCTAAATAGTCAATAACTCGTTTACCTATAATTAATGAAATAATTAAAGAAATTACTAAAGTTAAAGCAGCTCTAAACGAGATATAATGAAAAACTCCAGCACCTGGAACATCAAATTTTTCTAAATATTGAAATATGTAATAAAACATTATATTATATATTAAATAATTTATAAATTTCTTGTAAAACTTCAACATCATCAAAATGATGTTGAATACCATCTATCTCCTGATAATTTTCATGGCCTTTGCCGGCAATTAAAATTATATCGTTTTCTTTAGCCATCGAAACAGCCGTTTTTATAGCTTCTTTTCTGTCGTTAATTTTTAGGCTTTTATAATAATAAATGCCATTAATTCCACTTTCCATCTCATTAATAATACTTTCGATGCTTTCGTTTCTTGGATTATCAGCAGTAAGTATCACTTTATCACTTAATTCACAAGATATATCTGCCATTATTGGGCGTTTTAATTTATCTCTATTGCCGCCACAGCCAATAACAGTAATTAAAATTTCATTTCTGGTTCTAATTTCATTAATAGTATTTAAAACATTTCTTATTGCATCAGGAGTATGAGCATAATCAATAATTCCAATAATATTATTTTTGCTTTTAACAATTTCAAATCTTCCTTCAACAGGACTAAGATTGCTTAAAAACTTTAAAACCTCAATTTTGTCTTGATTTAATAAAATAGCTGTACCATAAACTGCCAGTAAATTGTAAGCATTAAAAGTCCCTAAAAGTTTACACCATACTTCATTCTCATTTATTTTAAGAAGTAGGCCGTCAAAATCGTGTTCAATAATTTTTCCTTTAAAATCGGCTATAGATTTTACACTATAGAACTTTTTTGTTGCTTTTGTGTTTTGGAGCATTACAGCACCATTTTTATCGTCGAAATTGCTTAAGCAAAAAGCATTTTCATTAATATTATCAAAGAATGATTTTTTAGTTTTTAAATATTCTTCAAAAGTTTTATGATAGTCGAGATGGTCGTGAGTAATATTAGTGAAAACACCACCAACAAAGTTTACATTAGCAATTCGTTTTTGAGCAATAGCATGAGAACTAACTTCCATAAAACAATATTCACATCCATATTCAACCATCTCGTTAAAAAGCTTGTTTAACTGTATGTTATCGGGAGTGGTATGAGTAGAATTTAGCTCAATATCGTGAATATAATTTTTTATTGTAGAAATAAGACCAACTTTATAACCTAAATTTTTAAATAAATTAAATAGTAAAGTAGCAATGCTGGTTTTACCATTTGTTCCGGTTATACCAATAATTTTAAGTTTATCCGAAGGGTTATTATAAAAATTAGAAGCCAAAACACTTAATAAATTTTGAGCATCATTAGTTAAAATATAAGTAATATTATTGTCTAGTTTAGAAGGTAAAATTTCACAAACTATAACTGTAGCTCCTTTTTTAATAGCCATTTCAATATACTCATGCCCGTCGGAGCTATAACCTTTAATAGCAATAAATAAATAGTTTTCGCCTATATTTCTTGAATCAAGTGAAATTTTTTCGATAACTTTATTATCTGCATTAATAGTTTTAACTATATAATTTTTTGGCAATATGTCGAATAAAAGCTTCATTACCCTAAATTTAAAATTATTGTATCACCCTTAATTATAGGCATACCGTTTTTAATAGATTGATTAATTACAAACCCTCTTCCTTTAATTAAAACATTTAATCCTTTTTCTTCAAGAATATGAATAGCATCTTGTGCCCCCATTCCAACAACTAAAGGAATATATTTTTCAGAAATACTATAATTTGTACAATTAACTTTTTTATTATCAATATTAGTTTTTACCCAAGTTTCATTACTTTTTTTGCAAGGAATTTTTAATGTATCTAAAACTGTTTGCAAGTCTTTATAATAACCATTTTTAGAAATAGGAACACTTGTGTAAATAATTTTGCTTCCGAGTTCTTCGTGAAGAGAAAGATTAGTAGCATAAACTTTGTCGGCTATTTCTTTAAATATTGGACCAGCAACAATGTTCCCGTAATAAGCATTTTTAGAAGGGTCATTAATAACAACTATGCATGAATATTTAGGGTTGTCGGCAGGAAAGTAACCAACAAATGACGCCTGATAAGTTCTTTTATTACCTTTATATTTTCCAGACCTGTCGGCAACTAAAGCTGTACCTGTTTTACCTGCAATTTGATAAGTAGTAGTACTTAAATTTTTAGCGGTGCCATTTTTAACTACACCTTCGAGCATAATTTTGGCAGCCTTTATTGTTTCACTAGAAAAAATAGGCTTACTATCAACAATAGGTTCAATTTTTTTGATAGATTGGCCCTTGCTTTTAATTTCTTCAACTACAATAGGCCTAACTCTATATCCATTATTTGCAATAGCATTGTAAAAAGTTAAAATTTGCAAAGGTGTTAACTGCACTTCGTATCCAATCGACATCCAAGGAAGTGAAACACCCGACCAAAATTTATCTTTTGGATCTTTAATAAAAGGGTTAGCTTCACCATAAATATCAATTCCAGTTTTTTCGTTTAGTTTAGTTTTATAAATGCCGTCAATCCATTCTTTTGGATTTTTCGAATAATTATTGTAGATAATTTTTGAAATAGCTACATTTGATGATAATTCAATTGATTTTTGAACCGAAATAGTGCCATAGCCACCTTCATGTGAATCATTCATCCATTTGTCATGAAACTTATATTTACCATTTCCGGTATTTACAGAATCATGTAGAGTAATTTTACCTTGTTCAATAGCCGTTAATATAGATGCTAGTTTAAAAGTAGAGCCTGGTTCGGTGCTTTCGCCAATAACATAGTTGTAAACTTCTTTGTAAACACCTTCTGATATTCGTTTAAGATTTGCAATAGCTCTTATTTTACCTGTTCCTACTTCCATTAAAACAACGCAACCATGGTCGGCATTGTTTAATTTTAATTGTGTATATAAAGCATGTTCGGCAACATCTTGAAAATTAATATCAATAGTTGTATAAATATCATAACCGTCTTGAGGTTCTAATTGGTTCGATGAGTAAATAGGAATCCAATCGGAACCAGAGATTTTTTGAACTAGAGTAACACCACTAATACCAGCTAATATTTTACTATATGCTCCTTCGATGCCAATTTTAAGAGTATCTACTTTTTTCTTGTTTTTAATAATTCTTTCATAACCAATTGTTCGTTCTGCCAAAGATCTAAAAGGTAAAGCTCTTTTGTTTTGTTGCAGATAAATGAACCCTCCTTTAAATTTACCTCTTCGTAAAATTGGGAAAGATTTCATTTTTTTTAGTTCATAATACTTTACATTTCTTTTTATAATGTAATATTTTCGACCTTCTCTTCTTTGTGTTTTTAATTCTTTTGAATATTCACGAGCTGTTTTGTTTTTAAATAAATTAGCCAAGCAATAAGCTAAAGAGTCAACTTCGTTTTCGAAAATTTCATCGGTAATAGAAGAAACGGTTAAATCAACAGCTGTTTCATAAATAGGAACCGAAGTTGCAAGTAAGCTACCATCTTGAGCATAAATATTTCCTCGAGTAGCTGGAATAAATAAGTTTTTAGTTGTTAAAGTTTTTGCTTTTTTTCGCAGGTCATTGCCTATATAAAATTGCAAATAAATAATTCTTCCAAATATTACTACCGAAAACAATACGAGAATGGCGTATATAAAATAAATTCTTTTTAATATGCTTCGTTTGTTATCCAATTAATATATTTTTTGAAATTGATTATTATTAATAAAAATTATTTTAGGCGGAACAATTGATTCTTTAATATTTAAAGTATCAACTTGTGCTGCAACTTCTGATTGTTTACTTGTGAACATAAGTAGAGCCGCCGTTGAAATATATTCGGACCTTAGTTCTTTAAGGTCGTTTTCGGTTTCTCTAATTTCTTTAAAAGTATGCTCGGCTTTAAAAGTATTACTAATATAAAAAGCCGATAAAACAACAATAAAAACCACAAATGGTATTTGTTTAACCACATTTTCTTTGGTTAAAAAGCTACCATCTAATACATCAATAACCGATTGACCTAATTTCGAATTCTTTTTAGGTTCGGCTTCTTTTGGTTTAATATCTTTTAATTCATTATCCATAAATTAATTTTTCTCAGCTATTCTAAGTTTAGCACTTCTTGCTCTGCTATTAATTTCAATTTCTTCATCGCTAGGTATAATAACTTTTTTATGAATTTGATTAAATGGAGTTAAAATATTTCCATAAAAATCTTTTTCAAGTTTGCATTCAAAGTTCCCCGATTTCATGTAGTTTTTAACTAATCTGTCTTCAAGTGAATGGTATGAAATAAAAACTATTCGACCTCCTTTATTAATTGTTTTTTCGGTGCTTAGCAATAATTCTTTTAATGCATCAAGCTCTTCGTTAACTTCAATTCTTAAAGCTTGAAAAATTTGAGCAAAAAATTTATTTTCATTATTTTTATTAGTGTTTCTCTCTAATGCTTTTTTTAAATCGTCGGTATTCGAAATCTTATTATTTTTTCGATATAATATAATGTCATTAGCAATTTTTCCGGCATTATTTATTTCGCCATAATTACGAAAAACAAAGGCTAATTGCTCAAAAGTGTATTCATTAACAATAGATTCGGCAGTTTTAATAAGCGATTTATCCATTCTCATATCAAGAGTTGAGTTAAATCTTGTAGAAAAACCACGTTCAGGAGTATCAAACTGATACGAAGAAACTCCTAAATCGGCGATTAAACCGTCAATTTTTTCAACTCTATAAAACTTTAAATAGTTGTTTATGTATTTAAAATTTTGATTAATAAATGTGAAATTTTCGTTATCAATAGCATTTTCACAAGCATCTTCGTCTTGGTCAAATGCAAACAATTTACCGGTAGTTAGTTTTTTTATAATTTCTTTCGAATGACCGCCACCACCAAATGTAACATCTACATAAATGCCATTTGGTTTAATATTTAATCCGTCGATGCTTTCTTTGAGAAGAACTGGATTATGGTACATTGCGAAATTTATTAACTATTTATTCTACTATTTTACTTCTTCATCATTAAGAAACTTACCCATTACTTCTTCTGCTAATGTTCCAAAATCAATATTATCATCATTAATAGCATTTTCATAACCATCTTTATCCCAAATCTCAATTCTGTTTCCCATCGATGATAACACTATGTCTTTACTAATATTAGCATAATTAACAAGTATTTTCGGGATTAATAATCGGCCATTAGAATCTAATTCAACCTGATTAACCCCAGCCATAAACATTCTTATAAAATCATTATTTTTCTTAATAAATCTATTTAGTTTGTTTATAGTTTTTAATTCTTTTTGCCATTCTTCATAAGTGTATAGCTCTAAGCATTTATTAAAAACGCTACGCTTTAAAACAAAACCTTCTTTTATTTCATTAGAAAGTTGTTTTTTAAATGCAACCGGGAACATTAAACGCCCCTTTGCATCTACCTTGCACTCATATACACCTATTAAGTTTGTCAATATTTTTTATTTTAATTTTAGCTAAAGTATAAAAAAATACTCCACAAAAAACCACTTTATACCACTTTTTAACATATTATTTATCAACAGCCTCGATATTCAATTGTTAATAATTCTTAAAACCATTAAAATAAAACCAGTTGATTTTTTTAAAAATTGCATATCTGTAAAAAAATATTTACAAATTTGCGTATATTTGTAAAAATAAATTTACAAATTTGCGTATATTTGTAAAAATAAAATTATACTATGTTCGAACGAGAATTATTATATCAGATATTGCCTCAATTAAATCATAAAAATGCAATTGTTGTAACCGGAATGAGGCAAGTTGGCAAAACAACATTGGTTAAACAATTAGCTAAAAGGTGGGAAGGAAAACATATTTGGTTCGATTTTGATAACCCTTTTGATATGCTTTTATTTGAAAATATTGATTATAATGCAATTTATGAAGAAATACGAAAACAAATAGGAGCATCTAAAGATGAAAGGTTTTTGATTTGTATTGATGAGATTCAGAATTATCCCGAAATCACCAAAATAATTAAATATTTAATAGACCACTATGGTATAAAATTTATTTTAACAGGGTCATCAAATTATTATTTAAGAAATTTGTTTCCAGAGTCGTTAAGTGGTCGAAAGTTTTTATATGTTTTACATCCTTTAAGTTATCGAGAATATTTATATTTTAACAATAAATTAAATAAAGAAGACATAAAGCCAAATATTAGTGAAGTTATAGCAAAAAAAAGCGATACTACCATACATAAGATGAAAGAGTTATACGAAGAATATATCGAATTTGGTGGATTTCCTGAAGTTGCAATAACAAAAGAATATGAAACAAAAAGGTTAATTCTTAAAAATATTTTTGCTTCATTCTTCGAAAAAGACATTAAGGTTTTTAATGAATTTAAAGATATTAGAGAACTTAGAGATTTAATACTTTTATTAGGCCCAAGAAATGGTAATATTTTAGATATAACTCGTTTGTCGGCAGAATTAGGAATTAACAGAGTTAAAACGTATAATTATTTAGAGTTTTTAGAAGGCACATTCTTTTTAAGATTAATTTCAAAACATACAAACAGTATCGACAAAAGTGTAGCTGGAGGTAAAAAAGTTTATTTTTCGGATACGGGAATTTTAAATTTAATAACTCGTCAAAGTCAGGGTCAATTATTAGAAACAACCGTAGCAAATCAATTGCAACATTACGGAAGTATTTCGTTTTACAATAAAAGAAATACTTCTGAAATAGATTTTATTTTAAATAATGAGATCGCACTAGAAGTTAAAAATAAAGCCATAGTGCAAGATTTAAATAAATTAGAAAAAATGGCCGAGAGTATAAATATTAAGCAATTTTATGTAATTAGCAATACACCAACTAACATTGAAAATGTAATTTACCCTTGGTTTTTTTAATGATTTAAAATACAATTAAAAATGCTTACATTTTGGGATAATAAATTTTTTTGTATAATTTTAGCCATTAAATAACTATAAAACAAATAATTATGAAATTAATAAAAATTTTACCATTTATTTTTACCATCGTAATAATAAGCAGTTGCGAAAAAGACAAATTGCTTACACCACAAAACAATGAATTAGAAGAAGAAGCAGAAAAAGCTATTACATATAATTCAACTCATTTTGCATCACCCGGACAATTATATTATTTAGCAAAAGACAGCACTAGTGCATTAGCATTTCAGTTAGGTGATAGTGGCGAAAATGTTGTATGGGATTATACCGCATTAGTTGAAAACAAAATAGATACAATAATTTATGAGCAACCCGACATTGTAACTTTTGGAGATGCTACATATTCGATGTTTTCATCAATAACACAACAAACAACAGCTGGGCAAAAAACTTCGACCGATGTTTCGTTTTTAGGTTACAATTTTTTGATACCAGTTGTTAATTTAAGAACACCAATTGTTTTCACAGACAAAGAAAAAATATTAAAATTCCCATCAACCTATTTAACCGAGTTTACCGACGAAAGTTCGGCAACAGTTGAGCAAAATATTGATACAACAATAATTAATTTTCCTATAAGCATTTTAATAACAATAAACTATGACGGAAAAGTATCAAGCAAGTTTGATTCGTGGGGCACGGTAAAAACTCCAACAGGAGAGTATAAGTGCATAAGAGAGCATCGTACCGAGATACAAAACATAAATATAGCTACAACGCCACAATTGTTCCCTATTGCTCCAATAGTTGATACGGTTGTTTATTACAATTATTATAGCACATCAAGCGGTTATCCGGTAGTAAAAGTAACTATGGATGCACAAAGCAATGTGCAATATATTCATTATTTAAAATAAAAAGTAGTTGTAAACGGCTAATTAGTAAGAGTGAAAAGTGTTGCTAAATATTACCCATTTGGTATGACTATGCCTGGCAGAAGCTACAATAGTTCTAGTTATAGGTTTGGGTTTAATGGTATGGAAAAGGATGATGAAGTGAAAGGTAGCGGCAATAGTTATGATTTTGGTGCTAGAATTTATGACCCGAGATTGGGTATTTGGTTGAGTTTAGACCCGTTGGCTTCAAAATACCCTGCAATTAGTCCTTATGTTGCATTTGCTGATAATCCTATTTTCTTTGTTGATAAAGATGGTAGGGAAATATGGATATATGAGCCAAATTCAGATAAAGCTTATTTGTATTGTCCAAACGACACAAAAATAGATGAATCGACAAGTGAATATGTGAAAACTGTTGTGAAAACATTAGATTATATTGTAAATACTGATAAAGATTCGTATAGATACAATATAATAACAACTTTATCTAATGATAATTCGATTATTAGTATAGAAGAAAATAGTAATTATAAAGAAGCTCTAGGAGCTACACTTATTTTAACTAGTACAAATAATATTGCTCAAAAAATCCCATGGAGTTCTGAAAGCGGATTAAAACAAGATGGTGTGATGCAAAGCCCTGCCACTGGTCTTTTGCATGAATTAGCAGAAGCATATTATTTAAAATATGATCCAGAAGGATTAATTACTCAAACTCCTGATATAAATGATTCAGAAGCGTATGACTGTTATGTTGAAACTGAAAAAAATGAAGTTCAAGAATATCATTCATATGCTGATAAATGGATAATTAATAATGTTGAACCAGAAATGAATGAAGGGAAAAGATATCAGCATGATAGCGAAAAAAAGGAAAGATTTAAAGCAAAAAATTCAACAAGTAATGAAGAAATTAAATAAAATTAAAACATTAATTTATATATTATGTTTTTTGTTAATATCGTTAAATGTTTTTTCGCAAAGAGAGATTAAAGAAATTGAGATTTATTATACCAAACGAGGTGTTCAAATAAAAGGTGAATTTAATGTGTCTGAAAGTAGTTTTTTTTCTCAAATGTCATTCGATAGTTTAAATTTCAGAACAATAGGATTTTATCTTTTTGGTCATGTTGTAATAACCTCAAGCGATACATTAAGCGAATTTTCAAAAAGTATGGCTATTTATAATTTTAAAGAAGATGAATGTTTTTATGAAGTAGATGTAAGAAAAATAATTTATGTAAAATTTAAAGATAATGATGAAAAAATAACATTATTATTAGATAATATGAATCGTGTATGTTATAACAATAAATATTTTTATTCTAAAAACATTGCACTAATGAACTTTTTATATAAATATGTTCCAGATATTTTGCTTAAACTACCAGACCCTGTTCCTCCAAGTTTGCGATAAAAAATAAAAATATCAAAATTAAGCTAAGGATTTATTACAAAAAGAATAAATAAAAGTTAGTTTTCAAAACTAACCGTCAGTTTCTACGCCCTTCTGCAATAAAAAGTAACGAATATTATTCATGTGTTAAATTATTTTCAGCGGTATTCGTGAATGCCTTTTGCATTTTGTAAAACAAATTGCAAAACAAAAACAACAAGCAATTTGGTGTAAGAACTTAAAGTCGTACCCCATGTAAAAATGAATTGATTTATTAGTAAGACCCCTTTGGGGTCAAAGGTTTGTAGCCAAATAAATGGCTACAAACCTAAGGACTTCTGGGTCAGTTCAATTTTCTGGGGAGCAGTTTAAATTAGGCGAATAATTTCTGTAA
>CAZJKL010000005.1:0-75689 GCA_964546655.1 uncultured Bacteroidales bacterium
TTTATTTATTTTTCAAATCATAATAAAGTGAGTAAATAAGTCCATCGGGCAAACCTATTTTTGGAACAATCATAGCTTTAATTTGTGTCCATTTCATTATAGATAAATAAATTTCGGTTGCCGGAACTATTACATCTGCCCTATCGGTTTTTAAATCGAGGTTCGAAATTCGTTCTTCTAAACTAAAACTATTTAAATGACTTAAAGCATAAAGTAAATTATCATAATATATTACTTTTTCATCTTCATCGCCATACATTTTAATAAGCTTGTTTATGTTTCCGCCTGTTCCTATGCAATTAATGTTTTTATAATTTTTATGTAATTCTTTACATGTATCTTTTAATTTCGCCCATTCTTTTTCATTAACATTATTTGTTAACAGCTTAATAGTTCCTATTTTAAATGAATACGAATCAACTATTTTGTTTTTCCCGTTTTTTTCTTTAAGAATTATTATTTCGGTACTACCGCCACCAACATCTATAAACATAGTTATTTTTTTGTCAGAATTACCTAATACACTATTGTTTAGGCTAACAATTCTGGCTTCTTCAATTCCATCAATTACTTCTAAATTTAAACCTATTTCTTTTTTAATTTTCTTTATAATTTCACTATTGTTTTTGGCTTCTCTCATTGCTGCCGTAGCACAAGCTCTGTAATACTTAATATCATTAACTTCAATAATACTTTTAAAAGCCAATAAAGTGGTAATAAGTTTATTTATTTTATTTTCTGAAATAAATCCGCTTTCGAAAACATCTAATCCAAGTCGTAAAGGAACCCTTACAAATGTGTGTTTTTTAATCGAAACATTATCTTCTTTCTCTACAATTTCAGAAATTAATAATCTGGCGGCATTAGACCCAACGTCAATTGAAGCAAATAGCATATAACTTTTTTTATTAATGAATTTTGCGAATATAATTATAAAAATCTATCTGAGCTCTATGTTTTATTGTAGAATTCGGGTCTTTATAAGTATTCATTTTATCTATATTTAATAATCTCGATTTTGTATTGTCTTTCAATTGTAAATCAAGCATTTTTTTCAATTCTTTTTGTATGTTTTTATCATAAATCTGGCAGCTTACCTCTATCCTATTATCAAAGTTTCGGGCCATCCAGTCGGCCGATGAGATATAATATTCTTCATTTCCATCATTATAAAAATATAAAACTCTAGCATGTTCTAAATATTTATCAACAATGCTTATGGCTTCGATGTTTTCGCTTAACCCTTTTTTCGAAGGAATTAAAACACAAATCCCTCTAATTATTAGTTTAATTTTTACTCCAACATTATTAGCCTGATAAAGTTTTTTTATAATAGTTTCATCAACCAAATTGTTAAGTTTTGCTATAATTAAACCTTTTTTACCTTTTTTTACATTATTAATTTCTTGATTTATTTTTTTTATAAAGAAATTTCTTTGCGAGAAAGGCGAAACTATAAGTTTTTGAAATCGAACTTGTTTGTGCGGAATTTCAATTAATTCGAACACTTTATCAACCTCAGATGTAACTTTTTTATCAGATGTTAACAGGCAATTATCTGCAAAGGTTTTAGCTGTATCTTCATTAAAATTTCCTGTTCCTATATATGCATAACTGGTTTCTTTATTCTGATTATCAGTTCTTTTAATTAAAATTAATTTACTATGAACCTTTAAGTTTGATATTCCGTGAATAATTCGCACTCCTTCTTCGTGCAATTTTTCTGACCATTTTATATTTGCTTTTTCATCAAATCTAGCCTGTAACTCAACAAAAGCAGTAACATCTTTACCGTTTCTTGCTGCATTTATTAAGGCATTTATTATGCTCGAATCTTTTGCAACACGATAAATTGTAATTTTTATAGAAGTAACTTGTGGGTCTATTGATGCTTCTCTTAATAAATCGATAACATGTTGAAACGAGTGATAAGGAAAAGTCAACATTATATCTTTTTTATTTAAAACAGTAAAAATGCTTTTAGCATTAGCCAATTCGCGGTGATTTATTGGCGGATTGTATTTATTAATAAGTTTTTCATTGCAAAAATCAGGAAAATCAATAAAGTCCCTAAAATTATGATATCTGCTGCCTTTTAATATTGAATCGTTTTTTGAAATATTAAAGCGTTTAAGCAATATATCTAACAAACATTCTGGCATTTCTTCATCGTAAATAAAACGAACAGTTTGTCCTATTTTTCGTTGTTCTATACTTTTAGAAATAATTTGTATAAAACTTTTAGAAATATCTTTATCAATATCTAATTCGGCATTTTTAGTAAACTTTACGGTATAAGCCTCATAGTTATTATAATCGAACATTGAGAAAATATCACTAATACAATATCTTATAACATCATCAATTAAAATAATATATTTTTTACCATCTAATTCGGGTAAAATAACAAATCGAGGAATTGATGCTGGAATTTTAATCATAGCATAATTATTTTTAATTTTTTTATGCTTCGATTTCATTAAAATAGCAAGAAATATAGAGTCGTCAATTAATAAAACATTTTCAATTAATTGATCTAACATTAAAGGAAAAATTTTAGAACGTATTTTTTGAGAGAAATATTTCTTAACAAAATCAACATGTTCTTTATTGTTTATTTGTTTTTCGTTAATAATGCAAATATCCTCTTTTTCAAGCTCTTGCTTTATTTCATCATAAGTTTTATTAAATTCTTTTTGAAACGAATTATTTATTTTATTAATCTGTTTAAGAATTTCGGAAGGATTAAATTTATAATTTTCATTAGTAATTTTTAAGTTAATTAACCTATTTAAGGTACCAACTCTTACTCTGAAAAACTCATCTAAGTTGTTAGAAAAAATGCCAAGAAACCTTAATCGTTCAATTAAAGGATTGCTAGTATCTTTAGCTTCTTGTAAAACCCTTTCATTAAAATTTAACCAGCTTATTTCTCTATTTATAATTTTATCTTTATTGGTTGATATCATAATTTAATTTTTAAGCATTTTAGGGGAAATAACAAATAATTTATTGCTCTTAATTTTATTTATTTCTGTCCAATTTTCAACATCAAACGATAAACCTACAATGCAAGATGTTGGCATATTATCAATTTTATCTGATAAAAACTCATTAGCTAATTGAGTAATTATAGGGTTATGACCAACAAGAAAAACATTTGATTTAGAAGATGATATAGAATAAATAATGTCAAAATATGAACTTACATTACCAAAGTAAATCATTTTTTCTTTAATTATTTTTTCAATTGAATAATTAAGATTTTGTGCTATTATTTTTGAAGTTTCATGAGCTCTAACCGCAGGACTCGAAATAATATAATCAGGAAAAACATTGTTTTCTTTTAAAAATGAAGTAATTTTATTTGTATTTAAAACGCCATCATTAACAAGAGGTCTTTCAATATCTTCAATAGATCCATTTCCATTTAAAGTTTCGGCATGACGCATTAAAAACAAATTTTTCATTTACAAGCTATTTTTTAACGAATAAAAACAATGATAAAAATAGCTAAAATAATTTAAAGTTGATTGAGGTTTTTAATTATAATAAGATAATAAACAAAAAAAGACGCATGTAGCGTCTCTCTTTTTTGCTCCAATAGAGTAAACGTTTGTTTGAAAAACATTTGATACCATTAAATATAACCTATTTGCACAAAATTAAATTTTAATTATTAAGCAACTGAATAACAATTAATTAATATATTTTATTTGTTGTTTTTTAAAAGTTTTTTGATCTGTTTATCAAAATCAGAAATATATTCTTTATCTTGAATAGGTTTAAATTTTTCATACTCAACCAAAGCAAGTTCTGTAGCAACTTCATGAGATATCTTACCCGCATTTGTTAAAATTTCATATTCAGTAAACTTTAAAAAAGCATCGAGTTTTTCAACCCAATCCTTCATCATCATTATTTTTCCTCTTGACGCTTGCATTTCGGCATAATCTAAATACATTGTTACAATACGATTAAGTCCATCAAGTTCCTTTTCTGAAAGATAGTTTTTGGCTATAACAACATCTATTTTTCGTATTGCTCCCTTTGGTGAATTTTTCCAATTAGTCAGTCCCATAAAAGGCTTTTGGCTATTTGCTCTCTCATGAATAATTTCTGCTGCAGTTTTGCCAGTAATTGCCCAGTGAAGTTTGTTTTGTACGGTGGCATAAAACTGTATTGTAATATCACTTGTGCTATCATAATCAGCACTACATTGAGCATAAATATCGGTGATTTTTTGATACAATCTTCTCTCGCTAGAGCGAATATCACGAATTCGAGCAAGTTGTTCTTCAAAATAATCTTTTCCAAATGGATTATACGGATTTTTGAGTCGTTCATCATCCATAGTAAACCCTTTTATTATATACTCTTTGAGTCGTTCGGTTGCCCAAATACGAAACCTTGTTGCTTGAGAAGAATTAACACGATACCCGACAGAGAGGACAGCATCAAGATTATAATATTTAACCTGCTTTGTTTGTGTTTTTCCCTCAATTGCTCCGTGCAAAGTGGTATGTTCCAAAATGGAACTAACCATAACTTCTTCTAATTCACCTTCGGCAAAAATATTTTTCAAATGTTTAGTAATGGCAGGTCTTTGCACTCCAAAAAGCTCGGCAATTTTCTCTTGTGTTAACCATATTGTCTCATCTCGCAAAAATACTTCCATTTTAATGTCTCCATTTGGGGTAGTATAGAGAAGAATTTCTGAAAATCCTCCTTCTGGCGGAATTATTATGTTTTTGGATTGTTTTTTATTCATATTAAAATACTTAAATATTAAAATTTAACCAGCTTATTTCTCTATTAATAATTTTATCATTATTGGTTGATATAATAATTTAATTTTTGAGAAATTATTTTTGAAGTTTCATAAGCTCTAACCGCAGGACTCGAAATAATATAATCAGGAAAAACATTGTTTTCTTTTAAAAATGAAGTAATTTTATTTGTATTTAAAACGCCATCATTAACAAGAGGTCTTTCAATATCTTCAATAGATCCATTTCCATTTAAAGTTTCGGCATGACGCATTAAAAACAAATTTTTCATTTACAAGCTATTTTTTAACGAATAAAAACAATGATAAAAATAGCTAAAATAATTTAAAGTTGATTGAGGTTTTTAATTATAATAAGATAATAAACAAAAAAAGACGCATGTAGCGTCTCTCTTTTTTGCTCCCCCTCCAGGACTTGAACCTGGGACCCCATGATTAACAGTCATGTGCTCTAACCAACTGAGCTAAGGAGGATCGTTATAATTGTGTTGCAAAAATAATACATTTTTTTAATTTAACAAAAACTAAATATTTTTTTTTTATTTTTTTTTCAAAAAAACTATCTCGGCTTTAACTAAATAAAAATAATTATATTTGCAATAAAAAAAAGTGAATTTTATTAAGTTAGTTTTTAGGTATTTATGTTTTTTAGTTCGAGTTATACTGCAAAAAAATAAACTCCCGAAAAATATTATAAATTTTAAAAATGATATTATTAAAGATGATAGATTGTATTATGCCTATAATGATATTGAAAAAATTAGAGAAATTTTATTAAACAACGATAAAAAAATTACAGTTACCGACTTTGGGGCAGGTTCAAAAATTCATAAATCAAACGAACGAAAAATATCGTCAATTGCTAAATATTCATTAAAACCACCTAAATATAGTCAGTTATTTTTCAGAATAGTTAATTCGAATAATTATAAAACTATAATAGAATTAGGTACTTCATTAGGCATAACTTCTTCATATTTAGCATATTCAAAAACAAGTTCAAAATTATATACTTTCGAAGGTTGCCCAAGTATATCAAATATTGCAAAAGACAATTTTTTAAAACTAAACCTAAAAAATATTGAAGTAATAACCGGTAATTTTGATATTACTTTAGAAAAAAACTTAGATTTTATTAAAGAATTAGATTTTGCATTTATTGATGGGAATCATAAAAAAGACCCAACTTTACGATATTTTAATATTTTGAAAAAATATGCTAATTCTAATTCATTATTTATTTTTGACGATATTCATTGGTCTGATGAAATGAATGAAGCATGGAATTTCATTAAAAATGATAAAGAAATAGCAGGAACTATTGATTTATTTCATGTAGGATTAGTCTTTTTCAATAAAGAATTTATAAATAATAATTATTATATAAACTATTAAATATGAAGTTTTTACCTTGTTTTTTTATCCTATTTTTAGTTTCTATAATATCTAATGCTCAAAAATTCAGCACTTTAGCCGATTTAATTAATATTACCGAAAAATCGAAATTAAAATATATTTTCACCAATACACCTCGTGAGTATAATTTGGCTAATAGGACTTCGAATTTAAATTTAAACAATGTTTATTTAGAAGATTCATCGGGTTCTATAGTTATTAAAGTTTATGATATTAATGCCGAAACAAAAAAATTAACCGAAGAAGCAGAGATATTATTTAGAGATGGAGATATAAAAAAGGCAAGAAGTAAGTATTTGAAAATATTAGAAGATAACCCAAAATACTATATGATAATGTGGAATATTGCTCAAACTTTTGAGTCGGAAGGTGCCACTAAAAAAGCAAAAATATGGTATGAAAAAGCTATTGAAAGCAATTATATTGACTATATGGCTCATTGGTTTTATGCTAATTTGCTTTATAATGAAGGTGAATATTCAAAAGCGTGTGAAGAAATTACAATGGCTTGGATATTAAACCGAAATAATGATATGATAAAAAACAAGGCGAAAGAAATTTACCGAAAAAATAAACTAAATTTTATTGATTGGTATTTTAATCCCGAAATTGAAATATATGATAAAGGTATTATTGTAAATGTTTTTTATAATGAACTTTGGTATGGCTATGCAATTAATAAGGCAATATGGAAATTTGAACCTAATTATGCAAAAAGCAAAGGCGATGATCCTTTAAAAAAATCTACTTTTGAAGAAAGAGAATGTTTAATGAATTTATTAGTAGGTTTAAAACTTAATGAAAACATTGAAATAGAAGATATTTCAATAAAAAATTTAATTAAAGCTTCAGACAATAATTATATTGATGAATACATTATATTCGAAATATGGTTACCCGATTATCCTTTTTTAATTTATCAATTACAAACATCAACCTTAAAAAGAATATCTGATTATATATTAAATATTAGAAGTAAAAGATAGTTGCTTAATTACGAATAAACCCAGAAGCAGATATTTTAGAAACTTTATCTTTTACATAAACAACAATTTTTGCATCGGGGAAAGTATTTTTAACAATTTTAGAATTTTTAATCGCAAATACTTCTTCTAATGTATAAAACTTACCCATCATATATTTAACAACATCCTCAATACCCTCTTCAGATGAACGTTTTGTATAGTAAGGTTTTATTTTATAGCCAAAATACTTTTGCAAAGTGAGTTTTTCTTGAACTGTTAAAGGAGCATTTAATTCAACAATTTGAACTGCATAGGTAGTGTCAGTTCTTGTTTTTATTGTTCTATCAATAAATAAACCTTGTTCATGTCTTGAAACAAATTGATTATCTTTTAATCTTTTATAATAATAAAAATGTTCATTAGGGTCAATTAATTGTCCGTTTTTTCTAAATTCAAAATGCAAATGGTCTCCATTACCACCCCATGATGAATATGAATGGCCTGAATGCCCCATTAAAGCAACAGTATCTTTATAAGAAACAGTATCACCAACTTTAACTAATATTTTGCTTATATGGCAATATAAAGAAGTGTAGCCATTTCGATGATCTATTCGAACGGTATTCCCAGCTCTACTATTTTTAAAACCAGCATAAGTTATAATTCCCATAGAAACTGGATATAATGGAGTTCCTTCGCTATTGCATATATCTATAGCTCTGTGATAACTTAACGAAGATGTTCTTCCACCATAAGGGACACTAACTATTCCTTTATCTACAGGAAGATATATTTTAAAATCAATATCACTTTTTAAACTTGGGATAATAATATTTATTAATAATGAATCGGGATTGTCTTCGGTTAAATATTTATCGCTTTTAGAAAGAGATACCTGAGTTGTATCATACTTACTATTATATGCGTATAACCCCTTATTATCTCGTGCTTTTATGTTATTTGAAACAAATAACATAAGCAAAAACAAAAGGATTATAAAACAAAAATTTGATATTTTACTTGTTATATTATACACTCTCCCCTATGTAATATAAACAAATCTAAAAAAAATGAATTTAAAATCAAAAAAAAATAGAATTAATTTTTTATTTCTGTTTCAATTTTTAGTCCTGATAGCTCAGCTAAATCACTCCCAACATCTAACATATCTTCGTCTTCTGAGGTATAATACCATTTAACAAGAAATTTCACATTAGAATTATCGGTTTGTATTTGACTTAAAAGTTTAAACATTCTAAGAATCATTTTTGTAGAAGCAGAATTAATGTAAGTTAATTGAAACTTTAACTCAAGTTCTCCATTATATTTAACAATATTTTCGGTTAACCAATCTAAAATATTATTATAAAAATTAAAAGAATCCTCAGATCTTGACACTCCTTTGATTTCAAAAATATTATTATCTAAATCAATATTTACATTTGGATAATAACTGTCGCCTTTAAAAAAATATTTTGCCATAATAATTAATGTTTTTTATTTTTGATATACTTCAAAATCAACTCTACGATTTAAATTTTCATCTAAAGATAAATATTCTGATGAGCCTTTTGCTTCAATGATAAACCTTGATTCATCAATTAAATACTTTTTAGATAAATGCTCTACAACAGCTTCGGCTCTTTTTCTACTTAATTTAATGTTATAATCGTCATCACCCCTTCTGTCGGCATAACCAATAACCGATAATTTTAAATCTGGGTAACTTCTCATAATTTGTGCTATCGTTGCCAATCTTTCAATATTTCTGAATGATCTAATTTTTATATCATTATAGTCGAAATAAACCGAAGGAAATGCACATGCTGAATTAGAAGTAATTCCGCCCTCTCCTTTAAACATAAATGCACCAGATTGATGAATTGTTTTTCCTTGAAAATTTACTGTAATATATTCCGGTGTATTTTCTTCTGAATCTTTAGAATCAGGAACACCATCTTTATCTGTATCTATTTCAACACCTGTTGAATCAACAAATGCTCCTTTATTTGAATAAATTTCATTATCTAAATAATCTGGAACTTTATCTCCATCAGTATCCAATGTTTTTCCTTGAAAATCAACAATTGCTCCTTCTGGTGTGTTTGGTTCTTTGTCGAAATAATCAACAACTCCATCATAATCGGTATCTCTAGATAATAGCATTATTTGTTGTTTAAAAACATTGTTGTTCTTTGCTATTTCTTTATATGGACTAACCCAATCATACGAATCTTTTTTATTTCCTATTTTATAGGTAATAGTTAAACTAGTATAACCATATTTATCTACTTTAGAGTTTGTTATAATTTTAGAATCTAATTTATCGGATTGCAAACTTCTGTTTGATGTTTCTAAACCTAAGTCAATTTTATCAGATATTTTATATTTAAACCCTATTCCTACAGGAAAAACTACTTTATTTATTGAAGATATTTTATCTAAAGTTATTGAATCGTATCCAAAAGTATTAACAACCACATCGTTTGAAACAGATTTTCTAATGCTTCTGAATGAAGTTAACCCTGCTCCTATATATGAGTAAATGTATAATTTTCTTTCTTTAGTGTTTTTAGGGAAAACCAGGTTGCTTAAATTAAAATTTCCAACCAAACTAAATTCATTAAACGAGGCATTAAAATAATCTTTTAAATCGGTAGAACTTAATTTTCCTTTTAAATAATTAGCTTGTAAACCAAATACAAAATTTAAATTCTTTTTAACAGAAATACCGTAACCCAAATTAATATATTTTGAATCATCGGGAATTAAGTCATAGCTTTGAATATCTCCATAAAAAATTAGCCCACCACCATGTAATGTTACCGAATATTGGTTTAATCCTTTGCTTTTTTGGGCATTAACTATATTATTTGATATTAAAATAAATACTGATATTACTAATAAAATTTTAATATAACTTCTCATGAATTTTTTGATTTTATATAACTATAACAAAAATAAAAAAAATAATAGTTTTATAAAACATTAAAAGCTTTATTTACTTACAAATACTTTTTTTTCTCATTTTTTATTATTTGCATACTAAATAAATACTGTGTATTTTATTCTTTTTATCATAGTTGATTTAAAATATTGTTTTATCATTTGATTTTTGTTAATTTTGTCAAGAACTATTAATATTTTATTAATAATTTTAATTTATGGCACACGTAATTTTAAATATCAAAGACAATAAACTTGCTTTCTTTTTTGAATTTATTAAAAACTTCAAATTCATTAAAATTGAGAAAACAATTTCTGAAAACGAACCCAACAAAGAATTAATTTTAAAAAATATAACTACTGGCTTAGAAGAAATGTGTCTATTCAAAAAAGGAAAATTAAAAACTACTTCTGCTAAAGATTTCGTAATTTATAATTCGTAATTCGTAATTTTTCAAAAAACTAAACATATTTTATGTAGCTATCATAATTATTACTAATTTTGGTTGCATTTTTATATTAATACAAAATGAAAAAGTTATTTAGTGTTTTAATAGTTTTAATTAGTCTTACAAGTTTTTCACAAGATGAAACTTTTAAACAAATTGAATTTGCTTTAAAAACAGGCAATGCTAAAGAATTGGTTAAATATTTTAATTCGTCAGTTGAGTTAACAATTGATAATGAAAGCAATTATTATAGTAAAGCTCAATCTGAAATGATTTTAAAAGATTTTTTCAATAAAAACATAACTAAATCATTTGAAATTGTGCATAAAGGAGATAAAGAAACTGCAAAATATTTAATCGGAAAACTCACAACAAGCGATAAAGCTTATAGGGTTTATATCTACCTTAAGAAAGATTCAAACAGATATATTATTCAAGAAATTTCGTTTACCAATAATTAAAAAAGGAGCCTTTTTAAAGCTCCTTTTTTTTTATTAGTTAATCTAATATACTGTGTATTATTAATCCACTTCTTAACTTTGGTTCAAACCAAGTTGTTTTTGGTGGCATTATATTGCCAGTATCAGAAATTCGAATTAACTGATCCATTGAAACAGGATAAAGAGCAAAAGCAACTTTCATCTCGCCTGAATCTACTCTTTTCTTTAATTCACCTAAACCACGAATTCCACCAACGAAATCAATTTTTTTAGACTTTCTTATGTCTTCAATTCCTAATATTTTATCTAAAATATTATCAGTTAAAACAGTAACATCTAAACAACCAATTGGATCATTGTCATTATAAACTCCTTGTTTTGTAGTTAATTTATACCAATCACCATCTAAATACATACTAAATGTATGAAGTTTTTCAGGACTATAAATGTTTGCACCTTTTTTCTCAACTAAAAACGGACATTCTAATTTTTTAATAAATTCTTCTTTAGTTAATCCATTAAGGTCTTTAACAACTCTGTTATAATCAATAATTTTCAACTGATTATCTGGGAAGTTAACTGCAAGAAAATAATTATATTCTTCGGTGCCTTTATGGTTCGGATTATTTTTCTTTCTTTCATTACCAACTAAAGCTGCAGCAGCTGTTCTGTGATGACCATCAGCAACATACAAACTTGGCGTTTCTCCAAATAACTCAACTATACGGTTAATTTTATTTGTTTCGTTAATAATCCAAAAATGATGACCAAAACCTTCGTCAGCAACAAAATCATAAATAGGTGCATTGTTTTTAACTACTTCACTTACAATTGCATCAATTTCATTATTAGCTGGATAAGAAAAGAAAACAGGCTCATAATTAACATTACTTGTTCTTATGTGCTTCATTCTTTCTTCTTCTTTAGCAGGAAGTGTTTTTTCGTGTTTTTTAATTACATTATTCATATAATCTTCAACTGAACAACAGCCAACAATACCATATTGAGTTCTGCCTTCCATAGTTTGAGCATAAATGTATAAACATTCTTTTTCGTCTTGAATAAGAACTTTATCATTTACCATTTTAGAATAATTTTCGTATCCTTTTTCGTAAACTTCTGGAGCATATTGATCAACTGAATCATTTAAATCAATCTCTGGTTTTGTAACATGAAGAAAATGGTATGGGCTAAAATTAGCTTCTACTTTTGCTTCTTGTCTGTTTAACACATCATAAGGACGTGCAGCCACTTCTTTTGCTTTTTGTGGAATAGGTCTTATTCCTTTAAATGGTTTTAAAACTGCCATAATATAAATTTTAATTATTTATTAACTTGATATGTTTTATCGCCTTTTTCGATAAAATTTACTATTTGTTCAGCTGCTGCAATACCTGCATTAATGTTTGCTTCTTCGGTTTGAGCTCCCATTTTTTTAGGAGTAAAGAAACATCTGCTACCATATTCTGCTTCTAATTTTTCTTTACAAGCTGGTTCAATATCAGAAAGATAATTAAAGTCTGAGCGACTTTCGAATATTTTCAATAGAGAATCTTCACAAATAACTTCTTTTCTAGCTGTATTTACTAATGTAGCTCCTTCTGGCATTAATGATAATAATTTGTAATCAATAGTTTTTTTTGTTTTATCATTTGCCGGAATATGTAATGAAATATATTGACTTTTTGAATATAACTCTTCTACTGAATTTAAAGCAATTACACCATCTTTTTCAATATCTTTTGCATTTACAAAAGGATCATAAGCATAAACAGTCATATTAAAACCTTTAGCAATTCGAGCAACACATTTACCAACAGCACCATAAGCATGAATACCAATAGTTTTATCTTTTAATTCAAACCCTGATTTACCATTGTATTTTCCTCTTGCAAGAAAAATCATCATTCCAATAGCTAATTCAGCAACTGCATTAGAGTTTTGACCAGGAGTATTCATAGCAACAACACCTTTTTCGGTTGCAGCATTTAAATCAAGGTTATCATAACCTGCACCTGCTCTAACAACTATTTTTAATTTTTCAGCTGCATCAATAACTTCTTTGTCAATAATATCACTTCTAACAATTATTGCATCTACATCAGCAACAGCTTCAATAAGTTCAGCTTTGCTTGTATATTTTTCTAATAATTTCAATTCATATTTTGCTTTATCAGCAACTTCTTTAATTTTAGAAACTGCAATTGGAGCAAAAGGTTTATCTGTTGCGATTAATATAGTTGGCATATTTTTATATTTTTAAAGTTTGTTTTCATATTCTTTCATAGCTGTAACTAAAGCTTCAACGCTTGATTTTGGTAAAGCATTATAAGTAGAAGCTCTGTAACCACCAACAGAACGGTGACCTTCTAATCCTAACATACCTTTAGATTTAGTATAAGCTAAGAAATCTGCTTCTTTATCTTTATATTCTGGTTTCATAACCCAACAAATATTCATTAAAGAACGATCTTCTAAATCTTTAATATTAGCTTCGAAAATTCGGCTATTATCAATTGCATTATACAATAAACCTGCTTTTTCGATATTCATTTTTTCAATAGCTTTTAAACCACCTAAACCTTTTAACCATTTTAGTGTTTGTAATGCTGCAAAAATAGGAACTACTGGAGGTGTATTAAACATTGAACCATTTTCGATATGTGTTTTATAGTTAAGCATTGTAGGTATTTTTCTTTCAACTTTACCTAATGCATCTTCTTTAACAATAATGAAAGTTACACCTGCAGGTGCAAGATTTTTTTGTGCTCCACCATAAATTGCAGTATATTTAGACACATCAATAGGGCGGCTAAAGATGTCTGATGACATATCTGCAATTAAAGGAATTTTACAATCTAAATCTTTTTTAATTTCGGTTCCATAAATAGTATTATTTGTAGTTATATGGAAATAGTCTGCATCAGCAGGAACTACATAGTTTTTAGGAATATAATTATAAAGAGTTTCTTTTGAAGATGCAACTTCGATTACTTCTCCAAACAATTTAGCTTCTTTTTGTGCTTTATCAGCCCAAGTACCTGTGTTAAGGTAAGCCGATTTTTTATTCATAAAGTTATAAGGAATCATGCTAAATTGTAAACTTGCTCCACCACCAACAAATATTACTTTATAATTGCTAGGTATTTCTAATAATTCTGCTAATAATTTTGTAGCTTCATCCATAACAGATTCAAACTCTTTACTTCTGTGCGAAATTTCCATTAAAGAAAGTCCTGTTCCGTAAAAATCTTTTAAAGCTTCAATTGTATTATCTATTGTGCATTGTGGCAGAATTGATGGGCCTGCATAAAAATTATGTTTTTTCATATCTATGTTTTTTTTGGTTGTTTTTAATTAATGCTCCAAAATTGCAAAATTATTTTAGAATAAACAATAATTTTTCTACTGTTTTTTTTATTTTATGTTTTTTATACTAAATAAAAAATGATATTGTCAAAAAAAGTAAAATAAAAACAAAAATCGGTAGCTCTTCTCTTGTCTTTTAGTGCAGTAGCTTTTGTCACCTTGAGTTATAACGAAGGGTCTTCTACAAAAAAGGAGATGCTTCGTGCCTACCAATGACAAGTTTTTTAAGTGTTTGATTATCAGTTGTATTATGTTGTTATTTGTCTTCAAGCATTTTTTTAAATGTCGTGTCTCAGCAAGACAAAAAAGTAAAGAGCAAAGTTCTTGTCACCCTGAGGTAACGAAGGGTCTTATATCTTCCTAAAGGAGATGCTTCACTGCCGTTCAGCATGACAAAAACCATTGCCTTGCTTGAAGCAAAAGCGAAGGGCCTACCAATGACAAGTTTTTTAAGTGTTTGATTATCAGTCGTATTATATTGTAATTTATCTTCAAGCATTTTTTAAATGTCATGTCTCAGCAAGACAAAAACCACAACACAAAATTAAGACTGGTTGTTAAATAACTTAGTTCATATAAACCAAGGCACGGATTACAAATCCGCGCTAGCCGAAGGTCGTGCCTTGATAAAAAAAACTTTTTGCGTCCTTTGCACCTTTGCGTGATAAAAAAAGTATTAGCTCCGTAGGAGCGGTATTTTGGTAAAAACCAAAACATAAAAACAATACAAAGTGCCGTAGGTACGATATTATGGTAAATCAAGGCACGGAAAACATTTCCGCGCCAGACTGAGATGCTTCACTCCGTTCAGCAGGACAAAAAACACAGCTATTAGTCATTCATAGCGTTAGCTCTTGTCACCATGAGTGATAACGAATGGTCTAATACAAAAAAAGAGATGCTTCGTTCCTCGGTATGACAAAAAGCAAAAAGCTCTCGTAACTCAGTGCAATAACCCTGTTTTACAACTCACTTATAATTTTCACACTTAAATCAATAACTTTTTGAAGGTTTTCGGGTTTATTGCCACCCGCTGTTGCAAAAAACTTTTGTCCACCGCCACCGCCTTGAATTTCTTTCGAAAGTTCTCTTATTAATTTTGAAGCATCTAAATTTTTAGATTCAACTAAATCATCGGTTATCATTAATGTTAAAAGGGCTTTATCGTTTTGAACCGAACCTATTATCATAAATAAATTATTATATTCGGTCTTTAGGTCAAATGCTATTTTTTTCGAAATTTCAGCAGATAAATCAATTATTTTTCCAATAAACTTAATTCCGTTTATCTCTTTTATTTCACTAACTAAGCTGTTTTTAACATTAATTGATCTTTCGTTATTTAAAACTTTTATTTCTTTATTTAACTGATTATTTTCTTCAATTAAATTTTCGATAGTTTTTAAAGTGTTTTTCGTGTTTAAAACCAACTGAATATTTTCTAATTCATCTAATTTCGAATTTATATATTCATAAGCATTATTGTTAGTTACAGCTTCAATTCTTCTTATTCCTGCAGCAACACTCGATTCTGAAATTATTTTAATTAATCCTATTTGTGAAATATTTTTAACATGAATTCCACCACAAAACTCAACCGAATAATTATCGCCAACAGATATAACTCGAACTTCGTTACCATATTTTTCGCCAAACAAAGCTATTGCTCCCATTTTTTGAGCTTCTTCAATTTTAATTGCTCTATGTTCGTTAACAATTAAACCTTCTCTAATCTTTAAATTAATTAAGTTCTCGATTTGTTTAATTTCTTCATTCGACAATTTTTGATAATGTGAAAAGTCGAATCTTAAATTTTCTTCATTAACTAATGAACCTTTTTGCTCAACATGAGTTCCTAAAATTGCTCTTAAAGCATTGTGTAACAAATGTGTAGCTGTATGGTTTGATGAAATATAATTTCGGTTTTTTTTATTTACTTTTAGAATTATATTTTTTGTATCTGTTGGTATTTTTTCTGAATAATGGACAATTAAATTATTTTCTTTTTTAGTATCAAAAATAACAATTTCTTCATTTTCTGAAATTAATAACCCCTTATCTCCTACTTGACCACCACCTTCGGGATAAAAAGGTGTTTTATCAAAAACAATCTGACAATAATTTTTCTTTTTATCACTAATATTTCTGTATTTTAAAATCGACGACTTGTATTCATCATAGTCGTATCCAATAAAAACACTTTCGTTTGTATCACTTACAATTACCCAATCTTCGGCATCAACAACCGAAGCATTTTTAGATCTTTGTTTTTGCTCTTCAAGTTTTTCTTCAAAAACCTTCATATCAACAGTCCAATTATTTTCTTTCGCTAACAATTGAGTTAAATCAATAGGAAATCCGTAAGTATCATAAAGTTCGAAAGCAAAAACACCATCAATAACCGATTTAGTTTTATTGTTTCTTAAATAAATATCAAATTTTTGAATTCCGCTATCTAAAGTTTTTAAGAATGTTGTTTCTTCTTCGAAAACAACTTTTGTTGCTAACTCCTGATATTTAACTAGTTCTGGGAAATAATCCCCCATTTTTGAAACTAAAACCGGAATAAGTTTATACATAAAAGGCTCGTTAAAACCTAAAAAAGTATAACCATATCTAATAGCTCTTCTTAAAATTCTTCTGATAATATAACCAGCTTTTACGTTTGAAGGTAACTGACCATCGCAAATTGCAAAAGTAACCGGTCTAATATGGTCCGAAATAACTCTAATTGCAATATCTTGTTTTTCGTTAATACCATATTTAACATTTGATATTTTGCAAATTTCATTGATAATAGTCTTAAATACGTCGGTATCATAATTCGATTTTTTGTTTTGCAAAACCATACACAAACGCTCGAACCCCATTCCTGTATCAACATGTTTATTTGGCAAAGTAGCTAAACTACCATCTTTTAGTCTGTTATATTGAATAAAAACAAGGTTCCAAACTTCGATAACAAGAGGATTATCTTTATTAACCAAAGTAGCACCATCAATTAATTTTCGGTCTTTATCGTCTCTAATATCAACGTGAATTTCGGAACAAGGACCACAAGGACCTGTATCACCCATTTCCCAAAAATTATCTTTTTTATTTCCGTTAATAATTCTATCTTTATTTATTAGCTTTGCCCATTCATCAAAAGCTTCGGTATCTCTGTCTAAATTTTCACTTTTATCACCTTCAAAAATAGTAATATATATTCTGTCTTTATCAATTTTACATTTTTCGGTTAAAAATTCCCAAGCCCAATTAATAGCTTCTTTTTTAAAATAATCTCCAAACGACCAATTGCCAAGCATTTCAAATAAAGTATGATGATATGAATCGTGTCCAACTTCTTCTAAATCATTATGTTTACCCGAAACTCTTAAACATTTTTGAGTATTAGCAATTCGTGGTTCTTTAATAGGAACATTATCTAAAAAAATATCTTTAAACTGGTTCATTCCAGCATTAACAAACATCAAAGTAGGGTCGTTTTTAATAACCAAAGGAGCTGAAGGAACAATTAAGTGATTTTTTTCTTTAAAAAAATCTAAAAACAAATCTCTAATAACGCTCGATTCCATATAAATTTACTATGTTTCAAAAATTAAAAATTCTAAAAAAGGCAAAGTTAATTAATTTATTTACTTAAATTTGCAAAAATTAATTAGATAATTAGATAAAGTAAAAATTTTAATGGGGAGAAAAATTAATTATAAATTTAATCCAGAAACTCTATCGTACCATAAAATAGAGCATACAATTAAGCATAAGCTAGCAATTGCATTAAAATATCTTGCCACAGGTTTAGTTTTCGCAGTAATTATCACAATAATAGGTTGGACTTTTATAAACTCACCTAAAGAGAAAATGCTGAAACGCGAAATAAGCGAACTTAAAATGCAATACAGTATTTTAAATGATAGACTTGATGAGATAACAAATGTCTTAGAGGTTGTTCAAGATAGAGATGATAATATTTACCGAATAATTTTCGAAGCAGATCCTATTCCTACAAATATTAGAAAATCAGGATTGGGTGGAGAAAATAGATATGCTAAATTTCAAGGATTTAATAATTCTGAGTTGATTGTAAACACAACAAAAAAATTAGATCAATTATCAAAACAAATTTATATTCAATCTAAATCTTATGATACAATTTTGCTTTTAGCTAAAAATAAGCAAAATATGTTAGCTTCTATCCCAGCTATACAGCCAATTTCTAACGGAAAGTTAAAACGAATTGCTTCGGGTTTTGGTTGGAGAATTCATCCTATTTATAAAAAAAGAATGTTTCACACTGGCCTAGATTTTACCGCTCCTATTGGAACAAAAATTTATTCAACTGGCAATGGTGTAGTTAGATTAACTCAAAATTCAAAAAGAGGCTACGGAAACCATGTTATTGTTGACCATGGTTATAGATACAAAACACTTTATGCTCACATGAGTAAGATTACCGTAAATCCCGGCCAAAAAATTCATCGTGGAGATGTTATTGGGTATGTTGGAAACTCTGGAACTTCAACTGGTCCGCATTTGCATTATGAGGTATGGAAAAATAACGTTAAAATTAATCCAATTAACTTCTTCTTCGAAGACTTAACACCTGCTGAATACGAACAAGTTATTGAATTGTCATCAAAAGCTAATCAAACCTTTGATTAATACTAATATTTATGTTTGAATTTGATAATAATAAACTATATTATTCCATTTCAGAAGTAGCAAAACACTACGATGTTAATACTTCTTTAATTCGCTTTTGGGAAAAAGAATTTGATGGTTTTTTAAACTTAAAAAAGAATAATAAAGGAAATAGATTTTTCACCAAAGAAAACTTAACTATTTTCGACTTAATTTATACCCTTATAAAAGAAAAAGGTTATACTATTGAAGGAGCTAAAAAGAAATTAAAAGACGAACAAAAAGGCACCCTTGATAAAGAAGAAATTATTAAGTCACTTAAAGAGATTAGAGAGTTTTTAATTGAACTAAAAAAAGAAATATAAAATACTCATTATGAAAAACTTAATGGTATTTAGTTCAAGCAATAGTAAAGCTTCAATTAATGCAAAATTAGTAAAATATTCAACAACATTTTTAAAGAACTCAAATCATAGTTATATTAATATAAACGACTATGAAACAACAATTTATAGCATTGACAAAGAAATTGAGCAAGGCATTCCAAAAGAAATAGTTGAATTTAAAAAATTAATTGATAATTGTGATGGAATTATTATTTCATTAGCCGAACATAATAGCTCTTTTACTGTTATCTTTAAAAACATAATAGACTGGTTATCAAGAATAAACTATAAATTCTTAGCTAATAAAAAACTTTTACTTTTAAGCACTTCGCCAGGTAAATATGGCGGAAAAAATGTGATGCAATATGCTTCGGATTTATTTCCGAAATTTAATGCAGAAATTGTAAACACCTTTTCATTACCATCTTTTCAAGATAATTTTAATGATGAAAACGGAATTATTAATGAAGATTTGAAAAATGATTTTATAAAAATTATTACTGATTTTGAAAAAAAATTATAATTGAAATGTTCGAAGAATACGATATTTTATACAAGTCAATTAAAAAAGAGATTGACAATAGACTTAAAGACTTTGATAAAATAAAAAGCAAACACAATTGGCATCAAATATATATAGAATTATGTTTTTGTGTTTTAACCCCACAATCAAAGGCTGTAAATGCTTGGAAAGCTATTGAAACTTTAGTTGAAAACGACTTATTGTTTAAGGGAAATGCCGAACAAATTTCGGAATATTTAAACATCGTAAGATTTAAAAATAATAAAGCAAAATACTTAGTTAATTTAAGAGATAAATATTACAATAACACCGATATTATTGATGTTCTTTATTCAAATAAAAGTATTTATGAAATTAGAGAATGGCTTATTGACAATATACAAGGCTATGGAAGAAAAGAAGCAAGTCATTTTTTGAGAAATATTGGGTTTTATGAAGATATTGCAATTTTAGACCGCCATATTCTTAAAAACTTAAACAAACTTAATGTAATTAGCGAAATTCCTAAGTCAATTACAAAAAATTATTATTTAGAAACTGAAAAGAAAATGAAGGTATTTTCTGATAAAATAAATATTCCTATTTCACATTTAGATTTTTTATTTTGGTATAAAGAAGCTAAGAAAATTTTTAAATAAAATGCAAAAAATTGACACTTTGGGCCAAGCCCTTATTGATTATTATAATAATGAAATTAAAGGAGATGTAATTGTTAATTGTTCGGTTGCAGAGCCAGAAATATTCCCTGTAGAATACTTCTTTAGAGAACATAAAGATTTAACAAAATTAGAAAAAAAAGCCATTAAATTATGTAAGGGTAAAACTCTTGATATTGGTGCCGGAACAGGCTGTCATACTTTAATTTTAAAAGATTTAGGTTTTGATGTTAATGCTCTTGATATATCACAAGAGATGATTGATTTGATGAAAAAGAGAAATATTAACGCCATTAAATCTGATATTTTTGAATATAATTCTGATAAATATGACACATTGCTAATGTTAATGAATGGATTAGGAATGGTAAAAACTATTAGTGGTTTAAATAAATTTTTGAAATACGTTAAGAAAAATTTATTAAACAAAGAAGGTCAAATAATTTTAAATTCAACCGATTTAAAATATGCTTTTTTAGAAGAAGACGGTTCTTTTTGCATTAATTTAAACGAGAAATACTACGGCGAAATAGTTTATCAAATTGAGTATAATAATGAGAAAGGAAGCAAGTTTAAATGGCTTTATATTGATTTTGACACTTTGAGTTATTATGCCAATATTAATGGATTTGAAGCAAAAAAAATATTAGAAGAAGACGAATATTCTTATTTGGCAGTATTAAAAGCAGTTTAATTTAGTTGAAAATACTCAATGCTACTGGGTTTGCTATAACTCCAAGTCGGTAAATATAAATAGATTCGTCGAAAAATAAATTATAATAATCGGCACCATAATAAAATTCGAAGAACACAAAATAATCCATCTTTTTTAACGGTCTAACCGAAAGATTTAAATTAACATTATAGGTTTTACCTTGTTTTAGTCTGTCAAGTGTAAAATTTTCAAATAATATACACGCTTTTGCTGTTAAATGAATATCTAATGGTGAATTATTGAATGCATAAGTATCTGTTTTAGGACCTTTCCAATATTTATAATAATTATTAAAAACATGAACTTCCATTCCGGCCTGTATATTATCAAATCTATCTTTTAAAGCATCTTCCATCTCATTTGGCATATAATATCTAGCCCAATATTTATAGCAAACCGACCATAATGTATTCTTTTTCAATGTAATAGGTCTGGCTTTATTATAACTAACATCAATAAACATTGTATTAAACTTACCTGTTTGATAATTTATAGTACTATCTTCATTTAAAAATGGGTCACTCATTGCATTTGTAATATAACCCGGTTTAAATTCATAATATCTCACTTTAAAATTCTTTTTTGTGAAAAGGCGGTAATAAACTGAAACATCGGGGCAAAAAGTTGGGCTTAAGGTTCTGAAATTATTTTCGAAATACATTCTTAAATAAGCTCTTGGATGAAAAGCCAAAGCAACCCTTTTATCTGCACCAAAACGGAAATAAAAATCATTAACAACCTTCATTTCTATCGGATTGTTATTTAAATTATCATCTATATTATATAGAGAAACAAAACTTTTATCATTAGTTGCTTTAATAGCTTCGTTATGAGATATTTGACTCAACAAAGTTAAAGGCGTAGAAAATAAAATAATGTATAAAAATATTTCTTGTAAAAATTTCAAAATAAAAAATTTAAAATAAAATCTAATATATAAATAATAGTTAAATGAGAGTTTAATTTTAATATAAAAACTATGAATTACTTAATAAAATTTAAATTTTATGACATATTGACACACAGTTTCTGACAAATAAAATATAAGAACAATAAAAATGTGTCAAAATTTCAACAAAACAACATACATTTGCATTGGCATAATGATTGAAAAGCACGGTTTCGAAATTCATTAAATACTAATCATTAAATAACTAAGAAAATGAGTAAAATTATAGGAATCGATCTTGGCACAACTAATTCATGTGTTTCTGTAATGGAAGGAAATGAGCCTGTTGTTATACCTAATAGCGAAGGAAGAAGAACTACACCATCTATTGTAGCATTTATTGATGGCGGCGAAAGAAAAGTTGGTGATCCTGCTAAAAGACAAGCTATTACAAACCCAAAAAGAACAGTTTCATCAATAAAAAGATTTATGGGTGAAGCTTATGATAAGGTAGCTACCGAAATATCGAGAGTTACATATAGTGTTGTTAAAGGCGACAATAATACAACAAGAGTTGTTATTGATGATCGTAAATATACTCCACAAGAAATTTCGGCTATTATTTTACAAAAAATGAAAAAAACAGCTGAAGACTATTTAGGACAAGAAGTTAAAGAAGCTGTTATTACAGTTCCTGCTTATTTTAATGATTCTCAAAGACAAGCTACTTTAGAAGCTGGAGAAATTGCAGGTTTAAAAGTTAGAAGAATTATAAACGAGCCTACTGCTGCTGCATTAGCTTATGGTTTAGATAAAAAACATAAAGATCAAAAAATTGCTGTTTTCGATTTAGGTGGTGGTACTTTTGATATCTCAGTTTTAGAACTTGGAGATGGTGTTTTTGAAGTAAAATCAACTAACGGAGATACTCATTTAGGTGGTGATGATTTTGACCAAGTTATTATTGACTGGCTTGCAGAAGAATTTAAAAAAGATGAAAACATTGATTTACGTAAAGACCCAATGGCTTTACAAAGATTAAAAGAAGCTGCTGAAAAAGCTAAAATTGAATTATCAAGTTCAAATGCTACTGAAATTAATTTACCTTATATAATGCCAGTAGATGGTATTCCAAAACATCTTGTTAGAAATTTATCAAAAGCTAAATTTGAACAATTAGCTGATTCTTTAATTCAAAGAACTCTTGCTCCTTGCCAAAAAGCTTTAAAAGACGCTGGTTTATCTGCATCAGAAATTGATGAAGTTATATTAGTTGGTGGTTCAACAAGAATACCTGCTATTCAAGAAATAGTTAAAAAGTTTTTCGGTAAAGAACCTTCAAAAGGAGTTAACCCAGACGAAGTTGTTGCTGTTGGTGCTGCTATTCAAGGTGGTGTTTTAACTGGTGAAGTAAAAGATGTATTATTATTAGATGTTACTCCTCTTTCTTTAGGTATTGAAACTTTAGGTGGTGTTACAACTAAATTAATTGAATCTAATACAACTATACCAACTAAAAAAACCGAAACATTCTCTACTGCTGCCGACAATCAATCTTCTGTTGAAATACATGTATTACAAGGAGAAAGATCAATGGCGAAAGATAATAAAACCATAGGTAGATTCCATTTAGATGGTATTCCACCAGCACAAAGAGGTATTCCTAAAATTGAAGTTACTTTTGATATTGATGCTAATGGTGTTTTAAATGTTTCTGCAAAAGATCAAGGAACAGGAAAATCACAACAAATTAGAATCGAAGCTTCTTCTGGTTTAACTGACGAGGATATTAAGAAAATGAAAGCCGAAGCAGAAGCTAATGCAGAAGCAGATAAAAAAGCTAAAGAAGTTATTGATAAAATAAATGCGGCTGACCAAGTTATATTCCAAACAGAAAAACAATTAAAAGAATATGGCGATAAATTACCTGCTGACAAAAAAGCTCCTATCGAAGATGCTTTAAACAGATTAAAAGAAGCTCATAAAGCTCAAGACATTGAAAAAATTGATTCTATAATGAATGAAATGAATACAATGTGGCAAAATGCTTCTCAAGAAATGTATGCTCAACAGCAACAACAACCTCAATCTGAACCTGAAAACAATGCTAATAATACTCAAAATGGCAAATCTTCAGATGATGATGCAGTTTCTGATGTTGACTTCGAAGAAGTAAAAGATGAATCTAAAGATACTGAGAAAAAATAAATCTTAATTTATGTCTATAAAAAAGCGATCATTTTTTGGTCGCTTTTTTTATTTAAAGAAGGCAATGATTTTTCTAACTCTTTTTGCTTTAAAAAACATTAACTTACAGCATTCTAAAATACAAGAATAACTACAAAAAGGCCTACTAGATCTTGAATATTGTTCCCATAAACGACAGCTAAATGCATAAAAATACTATATTTAACACATTCAATATTTGTGAGAATAGAAGGATTTTTTATTTTTAATTAGTAATTAGTATTTTATTCTTATTTTTGCAAAAACAATTTAAAAAAGTTAACAATGTCAGAAGAGGTTTTTAAGAAAATTATTGCTCATTCTAAAGAGTATGGTTTTATATTTCAATCAAGTGAAATTTATGATGGTCTTAGTGCTGTTTATGATTATGGCCAAAATGGAGTTGAATTAAAACGAAATATTAAAGAATATTGGTGGAAGTCAATGGTGCAGTTTAACGACAATATTGTTGGAATTGATTCTGCTATTTTTATGCACCCTACTGTTTGGAAGGCTTCTGGTCACGTTGATGCTTTTAATGACCCTTTAATTGATAATAAAGATTCGAAAAAAAGATATAGAGCTGACGTTTTAATCGAAGATCATATTCAAAAAATTGAACAAAAAATTGAGAAAGAAGTAACTAAAGCTGCTTCTCGTTTTGGCGAAAGCTTCGACAAACAAAAATTTATTGAAACTAATCAAAGAGTTGTAGAATATAACAATAAAATTAATGATATAACTAATCGATTTGCTAATTCAATGAATTCTGGTAACCTTAACGATATCAGAGACTTAATTATTGAATTAGAAATTGTTTGTCCTGTTTCTGGTTCAAAAAATTGGACAGATGTTCGTCAATTTAATTTAATGTTTTCAACTAGTATGGGATCGGTTAGCGAAGATTCTAATACTATTTATTTAAGACCTGAAACGGCACAAGGTATTTTTGTAAATTACTTAAATGTACAAAAAACCGGAAGAATGAAAATTCCTTTTGGTATTGCTCAAATAGGTAAGGCTTTTAGAAATGAGATTGTTGCACGACAATTTATTTTTAGAATGCGTGAATTTGAACAAATGGAAATGCAATTTTTTGTTAAACCTGGCGAAGAGCTTAAGTGGTACGAACACTGGAAAGAAGAAAGAATGAAGTGGCATCTTTCATTAGGTATTCCTGAAAATAAATACAGATTTCATGATCACGATAAATTAGCTCATTATGCTAATGCTGCTTGTGATATCGAATTTAATTTCCCTTTCGGATTTAAAGAATTAGAAGGTATTCATTCAAGAACCGATTTTGATTTAAATGCACATCAAAAATTTTCAGGTAAAAAAATTCAGTATTTTGATTCTGAAATGAATGAAAACTATACGCCTTATGTTGTTGAAACTTCGATAGGTCTAGACAGAACATTTTTGGCTATTTTAAGTAATTCGTATAATGAAGAAACTCTTGAAGACGGAAGCACAAGAGTTGTTCTTAATATACCTCCTATCCTATCCCCTTGTAAATTAGGTATTTTACCTTTAATGAAAAAAGATGGTTTACCTGAAATAGGTTTGGATATTTTTAATAATTTGAAAAAATATTTCCATTGTCAATACGAAGATAAAGATTCTATTGGTAAAAGATACCGAAGACATGATGCGATTGGAACTCCTTATTGCATAACTATTGACCATGATACAATTTCTGACAACAAAGTAACAATTCGTGAAAGAGATACAATGAAGCAAGAAAGAATTAATATTAGCGATATCAGAGAAATTATTGAAAAAAGACTATCTTAATTATGCAAATTAATTTGAAAAACATTTTTATTTTAATTGGAATAGCCTTAGGTCTATTTGTTTTATGGTATATTAAAATTATAATCATATACATAATTATTTCGATGGTTATTGCTCTTATAACCAAACCAATAACAAATGTTTTAGAAAAGATTAAATTTAAAAAAATCGAATTGTCAGAAGGCATGATTTCATTTCTGGCAATTTTAATTGTTTGGTCTGTAATTTTTGTTGTTTTAAGTTTTTATATTCCGGTATTAACTAACGAAATACTGTATTTATCAAAATTAGATACTTCTAAAATCATTGAAAATTTAAATGGACCTATCAGTAAAATCGAAAGTCTTTTAATTGATTATAAAATTGATTTAAGAAGTAATAATTCGATTAAACAAATGGTTACCGAAAAATTGATGTATTATTTTGATATAAGTTATTTTACAAGTACTATTAATTTTGTTGTTTCCATTTTAGGAAATATTTTTATTGCATTATTTTCTATCACATTTATCACATTTTTCTTAATTAAAGATCGAGGAATTGTAACAACAACTTTATTATTAATATTTCCTAATAATCAAAAACCTCATTTAATAAACATAGTAAAATCAGTAAAATCATTATTGTACCGATACTTTTCAGGAATAATGTTAGAAATTTTCCTGGTTTTTATATTGTCGGCAATAGGTTTAGCTTTGGTTGGAGTAGATTTTGGCAGAGCAGTATTTATTTCGTCACTAGTATCAATATTAAACATTATACCATATATAGGCCCATTAATTGGAATGCTTTTAGGTGTTTTTTTAGGAATTATACCAGAGTTAAGCAATAATTCATTTTATAATATTATACCGCTTGCTAGTTTGATTCTTATAGTATTCATGATAATTCATCTAATTGACAATATAATATTTCAACCATTAATCTATTCAAACAGCGTTAAAGCACATCCTTTAGAAATATTTTTAGTAATAATGATATCAGGTACATTTATAGGAATTATCGGAATGATTATAGCAGTGCCCATATATACTGTTTTAAGGGTAATAGCAAAAGAATATCTTAATCATAAAAAAATATTTCAAAAACTTACCGAAGATTTATAATATAAGTTAAATTTATACTTTCATTAATTCTTAAACTTTATTGATATGGGTAAAATAAAAAAATTAGCTGTTTTAACTTCTGGTGGAGACTCTCCTGGTATGAATGCTGCAATTAGAGCTGTTGTTCGTGCTTCTATTTCTCATAATATCAAGCCATTTGGTGTTTACCAAGGCTATAAAGGTTTAATTGAGGACAATATAAAAGAATTAAAAACTACAGATGTTTCTAATATAATTCAAAGAGGTGGCACTATTTTAAAGTCGGCAAGATGTATGGAATTTCATAAGAAAAACTACAGAAAAAAAGCTTATGAAAATTTAAAGAAAAGAGGAATTGATGCTTTAATTGTTATTGGTGGTGATGGAACTTTTGCTGGAGCAAGGTTATTTTCAGATGAATTTGATATTCCTACGGTTGGTATTCCTGGAACAATTGATAATGATTTATTTGGAACAGATATGACAATAGGCTTTGATACTGCTTTAAACACAGTTATGGAAGCTGTTGATAAAATTAGAGATACAGCAAGTTCACATGACAGATTATTTTTTGTTGAAGTTATGGGTCGTGATGCTGGTTTTATTGCTTTAAGAAGTGCTATTGCTTGTGGAGCCGAAGCTGTTTTAGTTCCTGAAGTTCCTACCCTACTCGAAGATTTAAGAAAAAATTTAGAAGGAAATTATAAAAGGAAAAAAACCAGTAATATTATTATTGTAGCTGAAGGTGAAAGAGAAGGCGGAGCTGTTGCTTTAGCAGAAAAAATGCAGAAAGAGTTTCCTGATTATAGCATGAGAGTTGCAATTTTAGGGCATATTCAAAGAGGTGGTTCTCCTAGTATATATGACAGATACCTTGCAAGCCGCTTAGGTGTAGGTGCTGTAGAAGCTTTAATTGAAGGTCAAAAAAGTGTTATGATTGGATATGTAGATAAACAAGTTGTTCATGTAACTTTCTCAAAAACAATTAAACATCATAAAGATATTAATCGTAAACTTCTTGAGATTGTTAATATTTTAAATACTTAATAGCTTAGAAAAAATTACGAATTTTTAATTACGAATTACGTTAAAAGGCTTCAACTAAAATGAAGCCTTTTTTATATATAGTTTATTCAATTTGCATCACTATATTTTTATTTATAACGAAGTTTTATTGTCTAACTTCCTTGTTTAGCTAATTAAAGTTATTTTTCTAAACTAAAATTCAAAGATTGTCTTTCTCATTTACAAGATGTAAAAATCATTATTATGTGGATGTAAAAAGATATTTTATTGAATAGTCTCTAAACTTCTATTTTTTAAACCATTCAATAATCTCACTCTCTTCAATATCATTGGGATGTACTATCTTTTCCACATAAGAATTATTTATTAGAAAGATTCTTGGAAGAGTATTTCCAGCTAAAAGCAATAATGGTTTTGCTTGCAGAATACTATGAGGAACATGTGCCGATTTTGTTAGATTATGAAATTTTTTTAAGTCATTTTTGTCTCCGTTAATAAAAAAATAAATAGATTTATCAGGATTTCTTTTTGCAATTAATTGAAGATTATATGCTGCCACAATACAATGTTGGCAACTAGAACTTAAAAATGTTACTAAATGCTTCCCTTTCCTTAAATCAATTTTGGGCTTTTCCACATTTGGATTAGAATACAAAATAGAAAAATCCATTAGAAAAGGCTTATTTAAATTGTATTCATACTTTGATTTAGAATATGAAATTGGGTTTGCAATAAAAGGGATTAAAATAGATATTAAAAAAATTAATACAATAAATATAATTTCTTTAGGATATTTTATCGCTTTGTTCTGAAAATAAAGCAAACATATTATAATTAATAAAACTAAATTTTTAATAATAGATTCAATTGGATTCATTACCATAAATAATCCAAAACAATTACAATTAACATCTTTTCCCTGAAAAATCAGAATATAAATAAGGTAAATTGTGAAAACAATCAAACTTAAAGCAGTTAATGTTGAAATAATTTTTGGTTTGATATTCAGAATTAAAGATAAACCAAAAAAAAACTCAGATGCAATTATTAAGCGAGCAATTATTGGAGAAAGAGACCAATTAATTAACCCTGTTTCAACAGTAGCAATTTCTAAAATTTCAATTGGGAACAGTTTTACATAAGCAGAAATTAAGAAAAACACACCAATCAATATTGATATAAATCGTATTGTAAATATCTTATATTTCATATTTTTTTTTCGCAAATATATAAAGAACTATTTTAAAAATTCACATAAACTAAAAACAATATTTTTTTGTAAAATTTTTATTTTTAATATATATATGTATATATTTGTATCGTAATTAATAACCATAAAAAATATATATTATGAAAAAATCAATTGCTATTTTATCTTTAGTTGCGTTTTCAACTATTTTCATGAGTTCTTGTAAAAAGGATTACACATGCGAATGTGTTTTTACTAATGGAACACCAACAATATCATTACCTATCGAAAAAGCTAAAAAAGGTGATGCTGAAGATACTTGCGACGCAGCAAAATCAACATACACATTAGCAGATCCTGCTGTAAGTTGTAAATTGAAATAAATTAAAAAATTTGCTAAAAAAAACCTTTTGTTAAAACAAAAGGTTTTTTTTTACCCCACACCTTAAATTATCAATTTAATATAAACTAAAAAACTTTTCGTATTATAAGTTGAGTTTAATTTATATAATAACCTAAAATCCAAAACAAAATATCTGTAAATTAGGACTTTGCTTTAATCGTTTTTAAGTTTAAAATTTATTAGCTGATTTAGCTTGTTTTTAGCCTTTTCATTTTCAAGGGATATTTAAAGAAATTTTGGGCGAAAGTCCAAATGCAATACAAAAAAAGGCTTCATTTTATTTGAAGCCTTTTTTTGTTAATATATAGTATAATTTGTATAGAGAAAGAATCGTAAATTATTTCTTCAATTTAACTTTTGTGTAAAATAGTATTAAACACATAAAAAAATAGGGTTTCACTTTTTGTAAAACCCTATTCATATATTAATTAAAATGCTTTAGTTAAATTGTTCTTCCAGGATAAACTTTAACGGCTACTTGTAAACATTTCATAGCTTTTTCAAGTTCTTCTACTTTTAAAACATAACCTATTCTTATTTCGTTTTTACCTAAACCTTTAGTTGCATAAAATCCTGACAAAGGAGCTAACATAACCGTTTCGTTGTTATATTCGAAATCTTCTAATAACCATTTGCAAAATTTATCACAATCATCAATTGGAAGACGAGCAGGTGCATAAAAAGCTCCTTTAGGTATTGGACATAAAGCTCCTTCAATTTTTCTTAAACCTTCAACAACCACATTTCTTCTTTTTAAATATTCTTCTATAACATTGTCAAAATAAGATTGTGGTGTATCAATAGCAGCTTCACCTATAATTTGTCCGTAAGAAGGCGGACTTAATCTTGCCTGAGCAAATTTTAAAACAGCAGTTAAAATTTCTTTATTTTTTGTAATTAAAGCCCCTATTCTTGCTCCACATGCACTATATCTTTTTGAAATTGAATCCATTACAACAACTTTATCTTCAATTCCTTGTAACGATAAAGCAGAAATAAATTTTGCTCCATCATAAGCAAATTCTTTATAAACTTCATCTGCAAATAAATACAAATCTTTTTCTAAAACTATTTTACGTAAAGCTTCCATTTCTTCTTTCGAATACAAATAACCTGTAGGATTATTAGGATTACAAATTAAGATAGCTTTAGTTTTTGGAGTAATTAATTTTTCCATTTCTGAAATTGGAGGTAAAGCAAAACCGTCTTCAATTTTAGCTGTAACAGGAACAATATTTACTCCTGCATTAACTGCAAAACCGTTATAGTTTGCATAAAAAGGTTCTGGGATAATAACTTCATCACCAGGATTTAAGCATGTCATAAAAGCAAATATAATAGCTTCTGAGCCTCCGGTTGTAATTATAATATTTGTATAATCAATATTAAAATTGTATGCATTATAATAATCAGCTAATTTTCTTCTATAGCTTTCATTTCCAGCAGAATGGCTATATTCAACAACTTTAATATCAGAACTTGCTAATTTTTTTCTAGCTACTTCTGGAGTTTCAATATCTGGTTGACCAATATTTAAATGATAAATTTTACGACCTTTTCTTTTTGCTTCTTCTGCATAAGGAACTAGTTTTCTTATTGGTGATTCGGGCATTTGCGAAGCCCTATTTGATAAATTTGGCATATCTATATTTTTTAAATTAATATTATTAAATTTTGAGTGCAAAATTAATAAATTAAATTATTAATTAGGTTTTATTTAAGAAATTTTGAAATTAAACTATTGTGTGAAAAATTGGATGAAAATTTTAAAAAAAATATTATTTTATCCAATTCTCAAAATTATTAGAAGTTATTACTTCGAAACTTGCTTCAGGATAAGTTTTTAACCATTGAGAAGGGGCTTTAAATTTAGAGTCTTTCCACTTAAATTCATAACCATATAATGAGCCATCTCGCTCTTCAACCCAATCTATTTCTTGTTTATCATATGTTCGCCAAAAGTAATTATTTGAAGAAAATCGTTTGTATTCAATGTATTTGATTCTTTCGCTTATCATATAATTTTCCCATAATTGACCAATATCATTTCTTGAAGAAATATCATTGAAATTTGCAATTATAGCATTTCTAATTCCATTATCAAAAAAATACCATCTAGCATTTTTTGTAATTTCTTTTCTATGATTTCTACTAAAACCTTCTACTTTGTGAAGAATGTAAACTTTACTTAATAAATCAAGATATTTCTCAACAGTATTTTTACTTATCGAAAGTTGGCTACCCAATTCTTGTAATGAAACCTCGCCTCCTATTTGAAATGCTATTAAACGTAGCAGATTAAATATTTTTTGAGAGTTTTTTATATTATCATATACAAGAATATCTTTAAGTAAATATGAACTTACAATCTCATTAAGATAATCTATCTTGTCTTTACGGTCAGGTAAATGTATTAGCTCTGGATAATTACCATAAATAAGTCTTTCTTTTACTTTATCTAGTTTTGAAATTGAATTTTCAATTTGATTATATTCTCTTTCTGAAAATGGAAATAAATTAATTGAATATTTTCTACCTGTAAGTGGTTCTCCTGCATCTTTATGTATATCAAAAGACGAAGAACCAGAAATAATTATTTTTAATCCTTCTATCTCATCAACCATTAATTTTAGTTTAAGTCCAATTTCTGGTATTTTTTGAGCTTCATCAATATATAACAATTTATTTGTTCCAATTATTTGTTTATAATTTTCAACTGTTTTAATTGATAATTTATCATGAACATTAATATCATCGCCATTAAGTGATAAATATGGTTCATTAATTTTATTTAATATTTCTTTAACAAGAACGGTTTTCCCTACCCTTCTTGCTCCAAAAACTATTACAACTTTATTCGGTTGAAGTTTTTTTATAATATTTTCTGATACTTCTCTAATTAAAAAATCCATAATTCAGTCTTAAGCTTGACGCAATTTATACAAATTCAGTCAAACTACAAAATATTTTTAGAATTTTTTATTATTAAAAGTATGTATTAACAGTAAATATGGCTTTTAAAAAGATATTCTCTTTGGTTAATTTTTTAGCTCATATTTAAAATAAATACGGCTCAAATTTCAAACAAAATGAGCCGTATTTTAATTTTAAATGAGCCACAAGTAGTTTAAATATTTTTAAGCATTAAATTAAATAGTTCTTTTAAAGAAATACCTTTTTCTTTTGCTTGTTGTGGTAAAATACTTGCTTCTGATAAGCCCGGAATTGTATTTATTTCGATAAAATATGGCACATCATTTTTAATGATATAATCTATTCTTGAAACGCCTTTACATCTAAATTTTTTGAAAACAAATACCGATAATTCCTGAATTTTTTTTGTTAGTTCTTGTGAAATTCGTGCTGGTGTAATTTCTTCTGATAATGCGCTGTTGTATTTTGCTTCATAATCAAAAAACTCTTTTTTACTAACTACTTCGGTTATTGGTAATGCCATTATTTCATTGTCTTTTTGCAAAACGCCACAAGTTACTTCTGTCCCTTTTAAAAATTCTTCTATCTGAACTTCATCGTCTTCTTTAAATGCAATTTCTATAGCTTCTTTCAATAAACTTTTATCGTTTACCTTAGACATTCCTATGCTTGAACCGCCATTATTTGGCTTTACAAAACAAGGTAATCCAACTGTATTTAATATTTCATCTATATTATAACTTTCGTTTTTATATAATAACACCGATTTTGCTACATTTAAGCCATGATATTTTGCTAAAATTTGTGTTATGCTTTTATTAAATGTAATTGCTGATGTTAATAGTGATGATGCGGTATATGGTATTTTTAATAAGTCGAAATAACCTTGTAACAAACCATTTTCGCCAGGATTTCCGTGAATAATCATAAATACTTTATCGAAAAGTATTTTTTCATTATTATAAGTTAATGAAAAATCATTCTTATCTATAGCATATTCTTTATTATCTATGTTTGCTTTCCAATTATTATCATTTATAATTATTAAATAAGAATTGTATAAATCTTTATCAATATTTTCACACACTATTTTTGCACTTCTTACTGATATAACTGACTCTTTAGAAAAACCTCCTGTTACTACTGCTACATTTTGTTTACTCATTGTTCTCATTTGTTTTATATATTTTTATTAATGGTTCCTTTTGTTTGTGTTGTTGCTACAAAATCTTTCAAATAATATGGTTCAAAATATGCAACATCTTCAAACTCTTTTCTTTTAAACTTTTCTAATGACAAATTAACCATATCATTTGCCGAAGGGAAAATATCTTTAATAAATATCGCATTCTCGTTTTCAATAATGTCTTTAAATTTATCACTTCCGTCTCCGAAAAAGTAAATTTTACTAGTTTTTAAATGATTTGAAAATGATTCATTTGTAAGTATTTCGGCATTTGTATTTGACACATAATTTAGCTTATTATTAAACAATGCTGTGTAAACTTCCATTCTACGAGCATCTATCATTGGGCAAAGCAAACTATTTTCTTCAATTTTATTCGAATTTATAATTCCGTTTGCCATAATTTTTAATGAATTAATAGCAATAAGCGGAATGTTTTGACTATAACATAAACCTTTAGCCGTTGAAACACCAATTCTTAAGCCTGTATATGAACCTGGCCCTTTTGATATAGCAATTGCATCAATATTTTTAAATTCAATCTTACTGCTATCAATAACTTCTTTAATAAAAACATTTATTTTAGAAGAATGTTCTTTAACAAATAAAGATTCGCGATTTTCAATAATATTACCATCTATTGCAAGTGAAACCGAGCTTTTACTCGTTGATGTATCTATATTTAAAATTACTGCCATTATTTAATATGTATATAATTCATCTTCTTTAACTTTTTTTACTTTTACTCCATTATACAAATCTTTTGATATAGCAGTATAAGGTGCATTTATTATTTCATCATTATTTTTTAATCCTTGAATTATTTGAATATAGTCTTGATCTTGAATACCTGTTACAACTTTTTGAAGTTTTACCTTGCCGTCTTTATAAATAAATACACATTCGAAAAGCTCGGTTTTATTGTCTTTTTTAATTATTTTTTTTAGCGAAGAAGTATCATCTCTTGTTGTAACACTTTGAATAGGAACGGATAATGCTTTAAAAACAGTTTTTGTGTTTATTTCAACCGAAGCCGACATTCCTGGTTTAAATGGTGAAATATGTTTTGGAAGTTTTAACTGCAAATCTTTATATGATTCGGGTAAAATTCGTATTTCGACATTAAAATTAGTTACTTGCTCTGTTGTAGTTCCTGTTATATTTGCAGAACTTGAAATTTCGGTTACTACTCCTAAAAATTTACGATTTAAATATGCATCTATTTCTATTTTTGCTGTATCGCCAATATTAACTTTTAAAATATCATTTTCGTTAATTTTTGTTTTAACTATCATATTTTGCAAATTAGCAATTTTTAGTATTTCGGTTCCTGCAAATTGTGTTGTTCCCACTACCCTTTCTCCTTTTTCTACTAACAGTGAAGATATTGTTCCATCAGCAGGTGAGAATATGTTGGTTTTCAGTAAATTATCATTTGATTCTTTTAATGAAGCTGCTGTACTTTTAACCGAAAATTGTGCCGATAATACATTTTGATAATTTGCATCTACTTCTGATTTTGATGAAAGATATTGTGATTCGGCTACCTCAAATTCTTCTTTTGATATTAGCTTTTCGTACCATAATTGTTCTTTTCTTTTATACGATAAACTATCGCTTTTAAATTTTGCTTTTGCCTGAATATATCTTGCTTTTGAACTTCCTAAATTTGATTTAGCATTATTTAAAGTTGCTTCCATCTTTTCGGACATTGCTAAATAAGCTTCTGGTTTTATTTTCACAAGTAACTGTCCTTTAGTTACTTTATCGCCTTCTTTAATATTTAATTCAACTATTTCTCCCGAGACATCTGGCGAAATTTTAATTTGAGTTTCGGGTTCTATTGTTCCGTTTGCTGAAATTGTTTCGGTTATTGTTCTTAATTTTGCTACTTCGGTTGAAACTGAAATTGTTTCGCCTGTTTCAATAAATCCTTGTTTTTTTGCTATTAACAATCCAATAATCACTATAACTAAGGCTATTACTGAATATTTAATTACTTTTTTATTATTCATTTGGTGTATATTTTTTATAAATATTATAATTTCAATTCTTTACCAGTATAAAATTCTAATATTTTTATTTTAAAAACAAAATCATATTTTGATTGAATCATATCCGATTCAATATTTTTTAAATTATTCCAAGCTTCATTGTATTCAACCGCACTTATAATGCCTTTATCATATTTTTCATTCGCAAATTTAAACGATTCTTCGTAAGCTATTAATGCCTTATACGAAGCATTGTATCGCTTAATAGCTAATTTAGCATCGGTATAAACTTGTTGAATTTTTTTACTAATTTCTAATTTATTGCTTTCATAATTATATTGTGCTTGTAAAATATCAATTTTCGACAATGATATTGAGCTATTTATTTGCATTTTGTTAAAAATTGGTATCGACAAATAAATTCCAAATGATTGGTTTAAATTGTCATCTAACTGATTCTGAAAAGGCTTTTTTCTATAAGTATAATCAATTGAAGGAACATAAACAATGTCTCCTTTATTGGTATATCCTATTTCTTGCAAAATATTGGTTGATGAAATAACTTCATTGCTAGCTCCCGAATATCCTGTTCCATAAGAACCACTCATTGTAAGCATCGGATATCTGTCTCCTCTTGCCCTTGATAATTCAACAATATTAGCAAATAAATTATTTTCGGCACTTTTAATTTCAGGTAAATTTTTTAACGATTGACTTAAAACTTCGTTTTCATCTAATAAAATATAATCTTCGGGTATTTCAATATTTTGAGGTGTTTCTATACTAAAATTAGCTGTATCATTAATATCTAATAACTGTTTTAGTGTTAATCTCGAAATTTCTAAATTGTTTTCGGCTTCTATTACCGATAATTCTTGTGATGCAACCTGAGCATTATAATCATATAAATTACTTTGAGCTAAACTACCAAGCTCTACAAGTCTTTTAATTTTATCTTTCTTTTCGGTAATTGTACTTAATTGATTATTTGCTTTATTTAAAATTTCGATATTATATAAAATTTGTAAATAAGCTGAAGCTACACTCAATATAATATCATTCTTAATTTTTTCAACATCAAATTTACTGGCTTTATAAAGATAATTGTTTTTCTTAATATTGTTTATTGCCTTAAAACCATTAAAAATAACAACCGAACTTGAAATAGAAAATGTATTTGATCTAACTTGTTCCGAAGCAAATGTATTTGTAAAAGGATCTATTGTTTTTCCAAAATTATAAATATTTGTGGCATTTGCATTTAAGTTAGGAAATAAATTAACCTTGCTTTGACTTAAAACTTCTTTAGATGCATCGGTTTTTAATTGATATTGTTTAATTGAAATATTATTTTCTAAAGCATAATTTATGCATTTATCTAATGACCATTTTTCTTGCGAAAACAGAGATGAATTTATTGTTAAAATGGCTATTAAAAGTATAATAATTTTATTATTCATCTATTTTTATTTTATTTAATTCGATAAAAAATAAATTAACATTTTGTTTAAGTTTTATAATAAAAAATGAAATCAAAGTTAGTAATATTTTCACACATGTCAATTTAAATATTTTATATTTGTGTAATTAAAAAATCAAAATAATATGAACCGAGAAAAAAGTATTTTTGAACATAACAAAGCAAAAAACATAATACCTGGTGGTGTTAACTCGCCTGTTAGGGCGTTTAAAAGTGTTGGTGGCAACCCTATTTTAATTAATAAAGGCAAGGGTTCTAAAATATTTGATATTGATGGGAATGAATATATAGACTATGTTAGCTCTTGGGGACCTTTAATTTTTGGTCATGCTTTTGAACCTATTATTGAAGCTATAAAAAAACAAGCTGAACTTGGAACTAGCTACGGTGCTCCTACTGTTTTAGAAAATAAAATGGCTGAATTAATTATAGAAATGGTGCCTTCTATTGAAATGGTTCGTATGGTTAATTCTGGTACCGAAGCTACAATGAGTGCTGTTCGCTTGGCAAGAGGTTATACTGGTAAAAATAAAATTATAAAATTTGCTGGTTGTTATCATGGTCATGGTGATAGTTTTTTAATTAAAGCTGGTTCTGGTGCTGTTACTTTGGGTTTACCCGATAGTCCTGGTGTTACCGAAAACATCGCTAAAGATACTCTTACTGCCGACTATAATGATTTGCTTTCGGTTGAAAAATTATTTGAACAATATAATAATGATATTGCTGCTATTATTGTTGAACCTGTTGCCGGAAATATGGGTGTTGTTTTACCTAAACCTAATTTCTTAAAAGGTCTTAGAGATTTGGCAAATAAATATAATTCTCTTTTAATTTTTGATGAAGTTATTACTGGTTTTAGATTAAGTATGGGTGGTGCTCAAGAATATTATGGCATAAAACCAGATATTACTACTTTAGGTAAAATTATAGGTGGCGGACTTCCTGTTGGGGCTTATGGTGGACGAAAAGAAATTATGGAAAAACTTGCTCCTGTTGGTCCAATTTATCAGGCTGGTACTCTTTCTGGTAATCCTTTAGCTATGGCTGCCGGAATTGCTATGTTAGAGAATATAAAAAGCAATTCAAATTTCTACAAAATTCTTGATGAAAAGGCTTGTAAACTTGAAAATGGTTTATTAAATAATCTTAAAAAGGCTGGCGTTAATGGTATTGTTAATCGAGTTGGTTCTTTAATGACTATGTTTTTTAATGATTTATCTAAAATTGAATCTTATGATGATGTAATGAGCTCTGATAGAGATAAATATGGCAAATATTTTAATTTATCTTTAGATGCTGGAATTTACCTAGCTCCTTCTCAATTCGAAGCGGCTTTTATTTCTTATGCTCACTCTGATGAAGATATTGAAAAAACCATTGAAGCTAGTTATTCAGCAATGTTGAAACTATAATTATGCAAGATTCTATATTTTTAAAAGCCTTAAATGGCGAAAAATGCAATAGACCTCCTGTTTGGTTTATGCGACAAGCAGGGCGTGTTTTACCTTCTTATATGAAATTAAGGGAGCAGTATTCTTTTAAAGAACTTATGAATACTCCTGAATTAGCTGCTAAAGTTACTTTATTACCTGTTTATGACTTAGATGTTGATGCGGCTATTTTGTTTTCGGATATTTTGGTTATTCCTGAAGCTTTGGGTATGAATGTAAATTTTACCGATAAAGGTCCTATTTTCGATACTCCTATTAAAAATAATTATGACAATATTAATAAGTTAAAAGCTGATACAAATAAGCTTAATCATATTTATTCGGCTATTGAAATTATTAATGAAACCAAACCTAAAAATATTCCTTTAATCGGATTTTGCGGAGCTCCATTTACAACATTTTGCTATATGGTGCAAGGTAATAGCATTAACCATTCTTTTAATGATGCTATTAATTTAATTTATAATGACATTGAAAAAGCTAAAAAGCTACTCGAAATTATCACCGAACTTTCAATAGAATATGCTGTTAATCAGGTTAAACATGGTATTAATGTTTTTCAACTATTCGAAACTCATGCAGGTTTATTGCCTTATAAATTGTATTTAGAACTTATTTTACCTTATGTAAATAAAATTTTAAATGCTGTAAGAAGTTTAAATTGCCCTACTATTTTCTTTCCAAAAGGATTGGGACTTGGAGTAACAAAAATTGATTATAATATAACCGATTTTTTAAGTGTTGATTGGCAATCTTGTATTTATGATACACGTAAAATTGTAGATAAAAAGGTTGGTTTACAGGGCAATCTCGACCCTAGAATATTTAATGTAACCGATAAAAAGCTTTTATTTAATGAATTAGAAAAATTTATTGCCTTTGGATCAGAAAACCATAACTGGATTTTTAATGTTGGTCATGGCTTATCGCCAGAAAACTCATTTGATAATGTAAAAGCTACCGTTAATTGGATTAAAACTACTGATTGGAAAAGGTAATATTCTTAAAAATATCATAATATTTTTCGGTTTGAATCACAAAATATTATAATAATTTGTGATTTCGTTTTTTAATTTAACTTATTAGTTTATTAAAAATTCTTCGTAATTATCTGGATTAACAATTTTTACAATATCTGGATTATATGCATTTGTAAATGTACTAGATATTTTAACTTTTTTATTAGGATTCCATTTGAATTCAAAAGCACATATTTTTTCATTTTCAACTTCAATATAATCAATTTCTTGTTGTTGTGTTGTTCTCCAAAAATATGAATTTGTATCCTTATTTAAATAAGCATTCAACTTTAATCTTTCACTAATAAGATAGTTTTCCCATATAACTCCGGCGTCTGTTCTATGTTTAATATCTGTAAAATTACCTATAACAGCATTTCTTATCCCGTTATCCCAAAAATATATTTTCATTGATTTTTTTAATTCATTTCTAATATTTTTACTATATGAATTTAGACGAAAAATTATAAATGATTTTTCAAGAATATCAATATATTTTTCTATTGTAGATTTGTCTGCACCTAATAATTTTGACAATTCATAGTAAGATACCTCACTTCCTATTTGCAAAGCAAGTGCTTTTGTTAACCTTTCAACAAGTACTGGTTTTTTTATATTTTCTAAACTTAAAATATCTCTATATAAATAACTTGATGTTAATGATTTTAGCAATATTTTTGAATAATTGTTTTTACTAACAATTTCCGGATAAGAGCCAAAAATTAAACGGTGTTCTAACATTCGTTTTTCATCGAGCAGTCCATTACTTTTCACTAATTCAGAGAAGCTAAATGGATATAAAACAAATTCTATTTTTCTTCCCGTCATTGATTCTTTTGTGTAATTTGCAATATCAAATGAGGACGATCCTGTTACTATAAGTTGTACTTCTTTAATATTGTCGCTAATGAGTTTAACTATATTACCAATTTCAGGTATTTTTTGAGCCTCATCAATTACAACAATTTTTTTGTCTCCAATAATATTTTTAAGTAAATCTGTTCCTGCATTTTCAAACAAACTTCTTACATCTGGTTCGTCTCCATTAAGTATTATAGACTCTTTTAAATATTGTTTTATTAGCTGATTGACTAAGGTTGTTTTACCAACTTGACGTGCTCCATATATAATTATTGTTTTTTTTATTGAAAAAAAATCCAATATACTATTTTCAATTATTCGTTTTATCATAATAAATATTTTAATACAAAGATACTTTATATTTCAATTGTATTCACTTAAATATCATAATATTTTTCGGTTTGAATCACAAAATATTATAATAATTTGTGATTTAAGTCTATTATTCCAAGCCAATTTAATGTATATTCAATGGTTGAAAACACTTTATATTCAATAGATTTATTTTCAAATAACTTATACAATAAAGCCCCAACAACTTGTGAAGGTGAATTAGTAATAATAGCTACTTTTATTTTTGTATTAAAAAGCTGAACGGGCTTAATATTATCTGCGTACTCTTTAATTGTTTTTTCTGAAATATTACTCTCTTCTATATTTCTAATATCTATAATTATATTAAAATTTGGATTGTAATCAGCATCTTCTATTTGTAATTGTTTCAGATTTAAATATTCAACAAAATCAAAACTTCCACTCAAAACCTCAATAATCAGACTCTTATCTTTAATTATATAATATTTATATTGATTTTTTTTCATGGTTTTCAAAAAAATATTCTTGCAATATTATTTCTTAACAAAATACGCTTTTATTGTATCTCCTTTTCCTAAAATAGAAAGTTTAAGGTTTATTATATTTTTAATTAATTTCAAAAAAATATTTTCTTCTGCTTTAATCCTTATTTTCTCGTCATCAGAAGAATTTGAAATTAGTTTTTGACTGCTCTTATTTAAACTTTTTTTATATCTTGTTAAGCTTATTCCTGTGGTTAATATGCATTTTTTAACAAAGCCATTATTTGACAATAAGCTATTTATGGTTTTTTTGGTATAATAACTTAAATGTTCGGGGTAATAAATAATGCTCCATTTATCTTTTAAAATATCTCGTGAAAATGAGTTAAAGTTTGGTGTTGTTAAATACAATAACCCGCCTTTTCTTAACAAATAATTAAACTTTTTTGCTTCTTCCTGAGGATTATAAATATGTTCAATTACTTCAAATGAAGTAACTACATCAAAAGAACCTTCTTCAAAATCACTAATATTTAATTCGCCATGATAAATATTAATTCCTTTTTGTTTGCAAATTTCTACTGCTTTATCGGTCATTTCAGTACCATAAACTTCCCACCCTCTTTTTTTTGCTTCTTCTAAAAAGTATCCTATACCACAACCAACGTCAATTAATTTATTTGTTTTTCTGTATTTTTCTAATTTATCTAAAATTTCATTATATCTTTTTATTGTAATTGGCGACAAATAATCATTTCTGCCATAGCCATCGTAATGAGAAATTAATTCTTCGTTTGTAGGTATTTTTTTTGAAAAAACAAAACCACAATCGTTACATTTAACTAAATATGCTCTATTATAGCTAGTTAAAGTGTATAAATTATCGCTATTACAAATTAAACATTTTTGATGAAAACTCATTTTTTTTATTTTGAATAAACAAAATTAAAAAAAATATGCACTAATTTGATTCTATATATAATTAATTATTTACAAGTATTCTTACTCAAAATAAATTTAAGTGTAAATTGTTTAATATAAATACTATTTATATGTCTTCTTATTAAAATAAAAAAGCATTTAATAAATAACTTAAATAACTATCTATCAAAACAATACACAAAACAACTAAATCATAGATTTAATTGTTTTTTATCACTAATAATAGGAGAATCTTTACTATATTGGATTAATTTTTATACTCCAAAAAAGAAATTAAAATAGTTTCTATCAGTATTTTATTTCATATTTAAACCAACATTTTATATTGTATATGGTAATTTTCTAATTATCATTACTGTTTCTTAAATTCTAAAATTCATCAATTATTAGCTTTTCTTAATTTGATTGGGTTAAAGTAAATTGAATTGTATATTATCACTACTGCTTCAGGAGAACTTACACGATAACTCAGAATCAATTATTTATTTGTTAAGAAGGATATATTGTAAAAAGAATTATGTACTTTTCACCAATATTATATCTTTTTTTAGATGTTAATTTTAAAATCGAGCCAACTGAAAAAGGAATAATTCCACCCATAATAGAGAGTAATCCCGACATTTCTAGTCCATTATATTTATTATTCTCCACTAACCCAACACCAATCGTAATACCGCCACAAAGAAATAAAGCTGTTCCAATACCCAATAAAATATTAGCATTTTTTAAACGAGAAGAGTTTGTTATTATAATTTTATTAACTTCACTAAACTTAATTTCATTGTCATTTATAAAAATCGAAGAATCAGTAATATTGCTTACCCAACCATTAAAATCTAAATTTGAATCATTTAAAATTATTTTTATTTTATCGTCAGTTTTTATAATAACTTTCTTTTTACCGCATTTCTTCTTAATTACCAATTGTGGTTTAAAAAAATCTGTTTGAGAAAATAGACTATTAGAAAAAGAGCTTAGAATTAAAATAATTACAACTATTATTATTTTCATAAAATATATAAATAAAACAGATTTAATTTTTAGTTGAAAACCAATATTTTAGATTGTATTAACGCAAAAAGAGAGACATAAAGCCTCTCTTTTCTGTGATTCCTCTGGGATTCGAACCCAGGACCCCATCCTTAAAAGGGATGTGCTCTACCTGCTGAGCTAAGAAATCATTATTTCATCAAAACGAGTGCAAAGATATAATCATATTTTTTTTTACAAAACATTTATGCAAGTTTTTTTTGAAAAATATTATAAATTTCTGATTTACAGACAATTTAAAATTCCTTAATTTTTATATTTTTCTTTAAATAAAAACTAGTAAATTGCACCAATTTATCACATATAATATATTATTTATGAATAGTCTTAAAAATAAAGTTATAATAATTACTGGAGCTTCTTCGGGTATTGGTGAAGCTTGTGCTTATGAATTTGCTAATCAGGGGTGTAAAATTGTTTTAGCTGCTCGTAATATCGAAAAATTAAAAGTTATTGAAAACGATTTATTGAAAAAAAACATTGAGGTTTTATCAGTTAAAACAGATGTTGAAAAAGAAGAAGATTGCAAAAACCTTATCGAAAAAACTATTGAAAAGTTCGGCCATATAGATATTATGCTAAATAATGCAGGTATTTCAATGAGAGCATTATTTAATGAAGTTGATTTAAATGTTCTTAAAAAAGTCATGGATATAAATTTTTGGGGTACAGTTTATTGTACAAAATATGCCCTTCCTTATGTCTTAGAACAAAAAGGCTCTATTATAGGCGTGTCTTCAATCGCAGGATATAAAGGTTTACCTGGTAGAACAGGTTATTCGGCTTCAAAATTTGCTATGCATGGCTTTCTAGAAACTATTAGAATTGAAAATTTAAATAATGGATTACACGTTTTAATTGCTTGTCCTGGTTTTACTGCCTCAAATATTAGAAATACTGCTTTAAATAAAGAAGGCAATATGCAAGGTGAATCGCCTCGAGACGAAGATAAAATGATGTCATCAGAAGAAGTTGCAAAACACTTTGTTAATGCCATATTAAAACGAAAAATAAAATTGGTTTTAACTACTCAAGGAAAATTATTAGTGTTTTTAAATAAATTCTTCCCTAAATTAGTTGATAAACTAGTTTATAGCCACATGGCAAAAGAAAAAAATGCTCCTATTAAATAAAATCAGAAAAAAATGAGAATATTTTTAATTGGTTATATGGGTTCAGGTAAAACAACTTTAGGAAATCTGTTGGCATTAACCGTAAAATATAAATTTATTGATTTAGATAAATATATTGAAAATAAAACTAATAAATCAATTGCTAAAATATTCGAAGAAAACGGAGAAAATTATTTCAGAGATATTGAAAAAAAATATCTTCACGAAGCTTGTGATACAGATAATATTATTATTTCAACCGGAGGTGGAACTCCTTGCTTTTTTGACAATATTGATTTTATGAATAAAAATGGAATATCTATTTATTTAAAAGTAAAACCCGAAGTTCTAATAACCCGATTAAAAAACGAAAAAAACAAAAGACCGTTAATAAAAGATAAATCTGATGAAGAATTATTAATTTTTATTAATGAAATGCTTAATAAACGCGAATTGTATTACAATAAAGCTACTTATATAATTAATGGAGAAACCCCTAATATTAATAGTATAATAAATTTATTAAATATAGAATCTTAACTATTTATTTAATTTTAATAGTCTTAATATTATTTTTTTATATTTGCAAAAACTTTTAAAAAATATACTTATGAAAAATGCAATTTTAATTCTCATTATTTTTTTAATTCCCTTCATTTCTTTTTCACAAGATACTGCTAAGGTTGAGAAAAAGCCTAAACTTAGCAAAGAAGAAAAGCTAAGAATTAAAGAAGAAAAGTTAAAAGCTAAATCAGAAAAAATTAAAGCAAAACAAACTGCTTTAGAAGAAAAGAAACAAAAAAACAATGATAAAAGTACTGAAACAGCTAAGCCGGTTACTGCCGATGCTCCTAAGCCTGGAATTACTTTTAGCGGATATGTTAAAAATGATGTTTATTATGATACAAGACAAGTTATAGCTTTAAGAGAAGGGTTCTTATTACTATATCCAACTGACGCTTCTTATGATGCTAATAAGAAAGATATAAATAATACTCCAAATTTAAATATGTTGGCTATTCAAACAAGACTTACAGGTAAAATTACTGGACCTGATGCTTTTGGTGCAAAAACTTCTGGAGTTATTGAAGCTGAATTTTTAGGAACAACTGAAGCCGACATTAATGGTTTTAGATTAAGACATGCGTATGCAAAATTAACTTGGAAAAAAGCTGAATTATTAGCTGGTCAAACATGGAATGGTTTCTTTAATATCGATTGTTTCCCTGGTTCAATCTCATTTAATACAGGTGTTCCTATTAAACCTTTTTCAAGAAACCCACAAATTAGATTAACAAGATATTTTGGTAAATTTAGCGTTGCTGGTTTAGCTTTATCTCAAAGAGATTTTTCTAGTAGCGGACCTTTAGGTTCTAGTTCAAATTATTTAAGAAATTCTGTTTTACCAATTCTTCAATTAAATGCTCAATATAAATCAGAAAAATTCTTAATTGGTGTTCATGGCGAGTACAAATCTTTAACTCCTAGATTAATTACCGATAGTGCTATTTATACAAATAAAAAAATAAATAGTGTTGCTTTTTCTGGTTATATTAAAGTAAAAACTAAACCTATTACTATTAAAGCTGAAGGATGTTGGGGTCAAAACATGACAGATCTTCTTATGTTAGGTGGTTATGCTAAGAAAAACTGGAATAATGGCGATTTAACTGTATCTGCAGATGAACTAGCTGATTCAACTAATATTGCAACTAAAAACGATTTTGAATATACTAACCTATCTACGGTTGCTGGTTGGATTGATATTAATACAAATGGAACTAAATATATTTTTGGATTGTTTGGTGGCTACACACAAAATTTAGGTTCTCTAAGTAATATTTTAGACTGGAATAATTCAAGCTCTTACTATTCAAGAGGTAACAATATAAAATATATTTATAGAGTTGCTCCAAGATTTGAATACGTTTCAGGAAAAACTACTTTAGCTTTTGAAACTGAATATACTGTTGCTGCTTATGGAAAAGTTTCAGAATTAAACAGCATTGGCGTAGTTCAAAATGCTAAAGAAATTGGTAACTTTAGACTTTTAGGTTCTATAATTTATAAATTTTAATATTATAAAAAGAAATAAGTGAAAACCATTATTCCTCTAAACATAGCTAAAATAGATAATGATGGGTTTCACTTATTTATTAATGTTACCATTAATCGTAAAAAAGTTAATGTTGTTATTGACACAGGTGCATCTCAATCAGCTTTTGATGAAGATAAAATAGCTGAAATTATTTCTAAAAAAAACAAAATCAACGATTTAGATAAACTATCAACAGGTCTTGGTTCAAATACCCTCTCGGTAAAAACTACAGTTTTAAAAAGTCTTAAAGTAGGAAAATTATCTTTAATAAATTATAATGCAATAGTTCTTGATATGTCACATATTAATTCTTCTTACGAAAAAATTAATATGCCTCATATTACGGGTGTTATTGGTGGTGATATTTTATTTAATTATAATGCTGTTATTGATTACAAAAATAAAAAACTAATATTAGAAGACATTTAACTTTTTCTACCATGCTTAATAAAAGTTACTTCCACTATATTCTTATCTCATTAATTGCTATTGTATTTTATGCTCAAACATTTAATTATGGTTATGTTTTAGACGATTTTATTGTTATAACAGGGAATAATTACACTCTCAAAGGTGTTGATGGATTTTATGATATTTTTTCTAATGATGCTTTTAAGGGAGCTTATGGCGAACAACTTGATTTAACAGGTGGCAGATACCGACCTCTTTCAATTTTTACTTTTGCTTTAGGTTACGACATGTGGGGCTTAAATCCTATGCCTGAGCATATTATAAATGTTTTGTTATTTGCTTTAACTGGTATTTTAATTTATATATTTATAAGAAAAATTGATTCTGAAAACAATTATTGGCTTGCCTTAATTACTGCTGTTTTATTTGTCTCTCATCCTATTCATACCGAAGTTGTAGCAAATATTAAAAGCCGTGACGAAATTCTCGTCCTTATTTTTGGATTATTAACATTGTATTTTATTCTTAGTAAAAGCCGTTTCTCATTCTATTTAAGTTTAATAACTTTTATTTTTGGAATCTTTTCTAAAGAAAACTTTATTACTCTTATTGCTATTATTCCTATTGTTTTATATCTGTTTTCTAATTATTCAAATAAAGAAATAATTTTTAAATCTTCTGTTTTTTTAGGAATAACTATTTTGTTTTTAATTTTAAGAAATAATTTGGTTGGTATTGTCGGAGATAAGGGTGCAACTCAATTAATAGATAACCCTTATTTATTAGCTTCTTTTAACGAAAAAACAGCTACAATTTTTTATACTTTAGGTAAGTATATTCAACTTCTTTTTTACCCTCATCCCCTATCTTCCGATTATTCTTTTAATTCTATACCTTTAATTAATTGGACTTCTTTTAAAGCAATCTTTTCTTTGTTACTTAATATTTCTTTGTTTATTTATGGAATATATTTAATTGTTAAGAAAAAACATAAGGTTATTGCATTTGGAATTTTATTCTATTTTATTACTCTTTCAATAGCGTCTAATTTAGTTTTTAATATTGGAACCTCTATGGGCGAACGTTTTATTTATTTGTCATCTTTTGGTTTTTGTATAGCTATTGCAAGTTTATTTCAGACTTATTTTAAATTTCTTTCGCAGAAATCTATTGAATTTAATTTTAAATGGATTTTACCTGTATTGCTAATTGTTATTATATTTTTCAATAAAACTTATAGTCGAAACAAGGCTTGGGAAAGCAATTATACTTTATATAAAACCGACTCTAAAATTGTTCCTAATAGTGCAAGAGTTCGTTTGTTTTATGGAATTGAATTAATAAATAGATACGATAAATATAAGAATATCGAAGATATTAACAAAGCTATTAGCGAGATTACAGTAGCCGCTCAAATTGAACCTAATTTTTTTCATTCTCATTATAACTTAGGCGTTGCTTATCAAAAAATTGAAAACTATGATATGGCAATAAAATCATTTACCAGAGTTTTAGAAATTCAACCTTATCATATTCAATCAACCGTTGAGCTTGGAGTATGTTATGGCAAAGGTAAAGGTGATGCAAAAAATGCAATTTTTTACCTTAAAAAAGCTATTTTTGAATACAAACAAAACAAACCCGAATATTATGACTATCTTGGTATTTCATATAGTTTAAATGGTGAATTCGAAAAATCTATAAATACTTTTTCAGAAGGCATTAAAATGTATCCAGAAAGTGCTTCATTATATCGGAATTTAGCTGTAACTTATTATAATATAAACCAACCTGATAAAGGTGATTTTTATATAAATAAAGCTAAATTATTAGATCCTAATATTAAGTAATTAGTATTCTACTTTACAAACTCTTCTATTAAATGATATTTACTTGGGTGAACAAAGAAACAGTTTCTTACACCATTATCTTCTTTTCTTATTATACTTTCAAATTTTACTAATCCTTTATCTTCTATATGATTGTAAAATTCATATCCATAAGATTTAAATATACGTTCTAAATCAGCTTCAATTGTATTAAACAAAGTTTCGCATATAATTATAGGCTTCATCTCCCCTAAAACTATATTTGCATTTTCTAAAATTAAATTTTCAGTGCCTTCAGTATCAATTTTCACTAAATCGATTTTGTTTTCATTTGCTTTAGTTATATACTGATCAAAAGTTGTTGTTTTAACTTCGTTTGGAATATAATTTCTTCCTATTGTTTTTGTGCCGGCATTACTTTCTCCGGCTAAATTGTGTGTTAAATATTTATATTTTTTATTCTTAATTTCATAAAAAGTAATTTCACCTTCTTTATGAGATAATGCTAATGATTCTACATTAATATTTTTAAAATCATTTATCATAACATTTTCCATAAAATAATACAATGGGCCTGTAGCTGGTTCAAAACCAACTACTTTTATGTTTTTATTTTCAAATGCAGCAAGCAATGAATAATAACCGATGTTTGCTCCAATATCATAAAAAACATTAACTTTTTTTATAAGTTTTACGAAAATATCGGTATATTCAAAGTTGAGATATCCATTCCAAAAAACTAATTGTGTTAAATAATTAGTTTGGTTTGTTTTTATTTTAAGTGTTTTGCCTTCTTCGTTTTTAATTTTAAGAATTCCTGTTGGCGGAATTCTTAGTTTTTCAGGTAAAATTGGTTTAAATATTTTACTAATATTTCTGAGCAATATATTAATATTGTTATTGTAAATAATTTTATAAAAAATTTGTATCATATTATTCTAGATTTTTTTTTAACAAATCCAAAACTAAAACAATTATTTTAATTCTCCAAATGTGTATAAAAATGAAATATTTTAAAAAACATATAAATCAATTCTAGTTTTAATTTATCGATTAAAATAAATAAATTATATTTGAATTATAAAAATATAAAATCATGAAAAGAGCAACATTAATTTTAACTTTTATTGCTATTATTCTATCAGTAAAATCGCAAGAAAAAATTTACTTAAACTATTTCAGTACCGAGAATGTATATTGGGAATATCAGAGTAGTGTAACAAAAATATTCAAAAATTTTATAATAAACGAAGGAAAATATTCGGTTATTATTCCAGAAAAAACCGATTCTATTTATCCCGATGAACCTTTTGAAATAACTAAACAAAAAGCACAAGTAGCAGAAGCAAAATATTTTATAATTGGAGAATTAAATGCATTAAATGAAGTTTTAATTTTTTCAATAACAATGTACAATACATCAGATGGAACAAAGGTATGGAGCGATATATTAAAAGCTAAGTCACCTGACGACCTTGACCCTATTTTAACTAAAATAGCCAAAACACTAGGAACCGAAAACAAATCATCGCAAGATGGAGACATTTATAATGTAACTAATTATGAAGCTGAACAATTAAAAAAAGTTGAAGCAACTTTAAATTACGGATTGACTATTAATGGAGGGTATTGTTATATAGAAGGCGTTAAAAACATGTTTCTTTCTGGGTTTGGAGGAATAGTTAGTTATGATTTAAGAGATATTATAGCTGATATTGAAGGTAATATTTATTTGGGAGATGTAGATATTTATTACATTTCTATTAATGGCCTTTATCCTTTTAAATACAGTAAAAATACTCCATTTTTAGGAGGTGGCGTTTCGTTTAGCTCTATATGCTACGAAAAAGAAGTTAAAAAGAATTCTCTTTATGAAGATTATTACTATACAAGTCATATTTCATCAAAAGGCTTGGCTTTTATTGTAAAAGGTGGTTATATTTTTAACCGTATTGGAAATACAAATTTAAGATTATCTGGCTCTTTAATAATTCCAACTTACGAAGTAGGAACAAGATACCCTTTAGGATTTGGCATTGGAGCAACTATATTATTTTAAATAAATGCAAAATACAATTAAAATAATATTGTTTTTATTAATAATTTCTTTTTCATATAGTTGTGGACAGACTTTAATTATTGCAAATAATAAAAATCATGAAATATATGTAAATAATGTTTGCAAAGGTAAAGGCGAAGCAAAAATAATAAGAACAGGGACCCCTAAAAAAATTATTATAGAAGCACGAGATAATGGGACGGTTGTTTCTCGTAAAATTGTTAAAAGAAAATTTAAGTTTTCAACTTTTTTAATTGGATATTGCACCTATGGTGTAGGAGCTTTATTTGCATTGAAATACCCTGAACAAATTCTATTAATAGAGAGTAATAACATTATTCCAGCTACAAAAAACACGAGTATATGGAAAAAACCTTCTCAAAATTGGAATAAAAAATAATTTCACTAGAAATAATATCTAAAATATTATGAATAAACGCAAATTAAAAAAAGCATTAACAAGAATAATAAACCTACCTCTTAATAAATATTTGTTTTTATATATTATAAATAAACTTAAGCACTTTTATTTTAAAGCTATAAAATCTACTAAAGTAGCTTACCCTTCAACTATAATGTTAGAATTGACTAACCAATGTAATCTTGCTTGTACTATTTGCCCTAGAGAATACGAGTATGGTAAGTCGATGGATAAAGGACAAATGAACGTTGAATCAGCAAAAAAAATTATAGATGAATTATGGCCTTATTTAGATTCTATTGGATTAACCGGAATGGGTGAAACATTTTTATATAAAGAAATTGAAGAAGTTGTTGATTATATAAAGATGAAAAACAAAGGGATTATAATTTCAGTATCAACTAATGCTGTTTTACCAGATTTTATTGAAAAAGTTTCTGGTTTGATTGGAAAAATTGACACAATTCAAATATCAATTGATGGTTTAAATAATGTTTACGAAAGCATTAGAAAAAATGCTACTTTCAAAAAATTAGACGAGAACTTGCGATTGCTGTCGAAAATATCAACAAACAAAGGAACCGATTTAATGTTGAATATGGTTGTAACAAAAGAGAATTATATTCACATGCCTTTATTAGTTAAATATGCCGAAGAAGTTGGAATTAAATATATGGATTTCACTTTATTTAACCTTGCTTCTGTAACAAACATAGACCGTTCTTATTATGATTTTTATAAATCTATAGAATTCTCGAATGTTCTTAGTGAATTAGAAGAAACAATAAACAATACTCCTAATGTTTTAGTTACTGAACGAAATTTTAGAACAGATAACAGTTTTAAAAAATGCCCTTTCCCTTGGACACATTTTTATATTTGTTGGAATGGATTTATTACTCCTTGCTGTGCTAAACCTTTCCCTAAAGAATTAAATTTTGGAAATGTATTTAACGATAAAGTTATTAATGTTTTAAATAGTTCTAGCTATAGAAAATTTAGAACTTTATGGTATGAGAATAAGACTCCTGACTTTTGTAATAAATGCCATTTTATTGACATAGAACCAATAAATGATTGTTCTGTATAACTTATTTGAAATATAGCATTATGTAGCTTTTCTTTTTTCTGACTTCCTAAAATTAACACCCAAAATTAATCAAATGAGACCGTTGTTAAATCCTTTACTCTTCGTTACTTTAAAAATTTAATCTCCTCATTAACAGATGTTAACTCCGGGATTAAATTATTAAAAAGCCTCGATTAAAGAATTTTGCAACAGTCTCCAAATATTTTTTTTTAACATGTTAATTGTCTGATGTTTATAAAAAAACAATCTCTTAAATTTAGAAAATGTGCGGAAGTCAGGAGAAATATCTTCACTTACTTGAAAAATAAATTTAATAGGGGAGTGTGAATTATTTTATTCCCTTAATATAGATTGATATTTAAAAAATTATTCTTTTATAATTTTAAAAAATTCAAATTTTTCTTCAAATTGTAATACTAAATAATATTGTCCGGTATTTAAATAAGATAAATTTAAATTATAATTGTTATTATTTATACTTTTATTTTCAACAATTTTACCATTTATATCAAATACTTTAAGTCCTTCAAACTTTGATTTAGCATCAATACTTATTTCAGAGCTAAATGGGTTTGGGTAAAGAGATACAATTTTATTTTGATTTAATGATAAATCGGCTATACCATTATTGCCTTCAATTTTAAAAATTGCTTTATTTGCTGAAGACAAACTATATCCGTCATAAATACAATATTTAATAGAGTCTATTCCATTGAAATTTTGATATGGATAGTATTCAAAAGAACCATCATTATTCAAATTAATATGTCCGTTTACCGGTGGTTCAATTATTAAAGCAATCATATTGTTCCCATCTAAATCAAAATCATTTTTTAAAAGACCGTCATTTGCAGAAACAGTTATTGGATATATTTCATCTGCAAAATTGAATGAATCTAAAATAGCTATAGCAGGAGTATTAAATTTTTGTAGATTATCTTTCATTACAAAATATGATTTTTTTAAACTCTCGTTTACTGTTGAATTTGTAACATTTACCCAAGGCTCCCAATTAAAACGTTTTTGAGAACTGTGCCATTTATCTTTATACAAAACAGAAATTGCAAATCCATCAGAAATTGTATCTTCTTTTTCTGGTGTATTTCTATAATCATTAAATACTTTCATCTGATCAGGTGCAACAACATTTAAGTAGAACCAAGGTATTTTAACTATAATTTTATCGTCAAAAATGGTTACTGCATCTTTAGAAGACTCTGGCTGAAAACCATAATTTACTTGTAAATTTCCAATATATTGAACATCAGAATGGAAAGAATTATTTCTTACTCGAACAATATTCCATGGAGCCCCATCTGTAGAAATAGAATGATATAATTGCTTTGGTTCTGAAATATTATGCCAAATACCAAATATATCGTATGCTTCTGTTACTAATAATTTAGCCGAATAGTTGGTTAAATGTAATGCAAATTCGGAACGAGAAGGAATTGTATCGCCAGTAGGCAAAATAGATTCTCCTTTATTTGCTAAATAAGTATCAAGAGAAATCCAAAGTTCATCAGGAATATCCAAAGGATTTTTAATACCAATTTCTAATTGAAAAAATGAATAATTAACTTCACAATTTAAATAAGTTATATCAGTATTATTATTTAAGGGAATTAAAGTATCGTTATAAATATCTTTTCCATAAGAAACTAAACCATAATTTTGTTCGGCAGCTGAGCTATTGTGCCATAATATTCTACTATCAGGAATATAATCAATAGGATCTGTTATCCATGTTTTTTTAAACCATTCATCAATCCATGCAAATTGAATCCCTCCACCACATCCAACATTTTTAATATTTTCAAGTAAACGTAAATTTGTTAGCCCTTGATTGTAGTCGTCAAAACCACCATGATTCATTCCAGAAGAAGAATAATGAGCAATAGCCCAGCTTGAAGGAACTCCATATTCAGCAATTATCAATGGATATTTAGTATAATGTGATTTCAATTCAGTTAAATATCCCAAATAACTATTAGGACCAATTTTATCAGAATAAGATTGATAAGAAGATTGTAAGCTAATAAAATCAGGATAATAAGGATAAGCATGATAACTTATAAATAATCCGGCTGGAGCATTAACAATTTCAATTTTAGATAAATCAAGTGAAGCTGTATCTTCTTCAGAATTAGCCTCTTCAATGTGAACTATTGGGTCTAATGTTGGCCAACTTGAATTACTTACTGGTCTTTCGGTATTATATTCTGTTTTTTGATATTCTACTGTATAGTCTAACATGCTTGTAAACCATGATTCAGCAGCACTTGCATTTGTAATTGAAAAATGATTTCCAGAAAAAGAGTTTATATTTGAGTTCATTGAATTAGTTGTTAAAACTTCAATTGGATAAACTTCTCTTCCAATTATAAAAGCCAAACACCATTTTGAAACATCAACAGAATAATTGCCATAGGCTTTTCCTAAACGAGACGATATTGTCCTATTTCCATGAACACAATCAATATTTTCTTCAATTTCTTGTTTAAAAATATTAGTTAAAAAATATAAATCATGGTTATATCCATTTACTTCTTCTTCGAGCCATACCCCCTGAATAAATAATAATGGATTTTGCTGATTTGCATTATTAAATGAATCAAGCACTTCGTAAAATCTTGGATAATGGAGCGTATATAATCTTATACAATTAAATCCTGCTTCTTTTATCTGTGCAAACCATCTAGAATAATCATTTCTACTTGCAGCCATTTCGCCTGGAAATGTACCTGGTATGGCAACTCCAAGATTAATCCCTTTTATGAAAAATGGTAAATACTCTGTGCCATTCCAAATAGTTAGGTTAGTTTTGTTTGTTGAATATGGAATGTTTTGACCAAAAGTAAACTTATAAAATGATAAAATTATGAAAACACAAATTATTGCCTTATATCTCATAGTTATTTGTTTTGTAAATAATTAACAACAGTATCACCGTATTTTTTATCAGTATTTAAGATATGAGACAAAAACCACTTTTTCATAAAATCAATTAGCTTTTTATATAACATTGGATTGTTATAATCAAGCTCTAGCTTCATTTTATTTATTCTATCAATAAAATAAATATGCTGAGCTTTATGATTTTCAATATCATCATATCCCGACAATTCAAGTAATCTCTCTTCGGTATTAAAATGCTCATTTAAATAATTTTCTAAAAAAAGTATAAATTTCGACAGATCTTTATTATTATTATCACCATCTTTAATTTCATTTTCAATTATTTTAAAGAACCCTCTATGTTGTTCGTCTATTATTTCAATATTTAATAAATATTTATTTTCCCAATCGTTCATAATTTTAATTATATTTTAATTTGATTTATCAAAAGCAGTTCTAGTCATTTTTCCCCAACCTTTTTTATCACCTTTTATAAAATATGAATAATTTCCGACTATTGAAAAATACACATTTAATGGATGATATATTATAATTTCAAGTATCGAGATGAATATTACAGAAAACAAAAATTTATATCCTTTATATCTGTTGAAAATTAAAGTTTCGTAAAAAATTGCGAATGATGAAAAAAATAGAGAAAATGAAAAAACAAAAAGTAATAGTATTAAAAATATTTCAACATTAATACTTGCAAAGGTTAACATTATAAAGAAATAGATTAAACCTAAAGTTTCAATAATTGGTGCAAGCCATTCAAAAGCAACCCAATAAGGAAAACTCAACAACCCCATTTTACCGTATTTAGGATTAAATAGCATATTTTTATGTTTTAAAACGGTGTCTATAGAGCCTCTGGTCCAACGATTTCTTTGATTTTTTAATGTTTGTAACTTTGATGGAACTTCGGTCCAACATAATGGGTCTGGGATAAATGCTACTTTGTATTTTTGTTTAGTTTTTTCGTGCATATATTTTCGCATACGAATAACAAGTTCAAAATCTTCACCCACAGTTGTTCTGTCGTAACCTCCAACAGCCATTGCAATTTTTTTATCAAACAATCCAAAAGCACCCGAAATAATTAGCAACCCATTTATTCTACTCCAAGCCATTCTTCCTAATGTAAAAGCTCTAAAATACTCAAGTACTTGAAATTTTGCCCAAATATTTTTTGGAAAGTTTACATTTACAACTCGACCATCTTTAATTTCGCAAGAATTAGCAACTCTAACTACACCGCCAGCAGCAATTACCTTTTTTTTATCTTCTTCAATAAATGGTTTTACCATTTTTAAAATTGCATCAGGTTCAATAATGCAATCTACATCAATTGCTAAAAACAATTCAGAACGAGAGATGTTAATTCCTGCATTTAAGGCATCTGCTTTTCCACCATTTTCTTTATCAACATAAATTAAATTTAAATAAGCAACATTTGTTGATTTATAAATGCCTCTAATTTTTTCTGTATCAATATTCTGCTTAAAAGCATAGTCAACCTTAGCCAAACTATAATAATCAATAACCTTTTGTAAGCTATTATCTTTACTTCCATCATTAACTACAATAACTTCAACTTTAGGATAATCTAATGACAATAAACTTCTAATATTCTGAATAATACTTGCTTCTTCGTTATAAGCTGGGGCAATAATTGAAATTGAAGGCAAAACTTTATATTCTTTAATTGTTTTAAATCTAAAATGTTTCGATTTTTTAGTGTAAAAAGACAAATCTATTGATGAAATAATAGCCATAAACATATAGCTTAAAAATAGTAATGAGCCATAAATCAAAAAAAAGAAATTTAAAATATCGTAAAAATTATTCATATCAATTTAATTAAATACTTAAATATACATTTGAAATTTCGTTGTAAACCATTTTTATTTCTTTATTCTCAGAATTTTCATATGAATATAGAATTGAAAAATCATTTTCATATAATAGCTTCATAATTTCAATTTTAACTAACAATGATTGCTCTTCCAAGATATTTTTAAGAAATTCAATATACCTATCTGTTATTATTATTCTTGAATTTCTTACAATTGTTAATTTTATTTCATCAGGTTGATTTTCAAAACCTTGAATTATTATATCAATAGCATCATCTTCAGGAATTATATTTAGCAATGAATCCCATCCTAATTGTCGTAAATTTAAATCATTACTTTCAATAAAATTAATTATTAATGTAAGATTTTGAATGTTTTTTCTGAACCTATATTTGGCTAATAAAAGTCCAATAATATTTTTTTGAGTATTTTTTGATGCAAGTAATGCTCTGTAATCAATATTCATTTTATTATTTTTGAGCACGGCGTTAACAATAATATTTGCATCAAGCACCGATAATGTGTTTTTATCTCCAATAAATCTAGTAAGATCTTCTCCTGTTTCAACTAATCTTATTAAAGAAACATATGCCTCTGTTCTTAATGCTATATTATTACTATTTGAATATTTAACTATAAGTTTCGTAAACGATTTTATGCGCAAATATGAAATAATTTTCATTGCAATAATTTTATCATCAAAATTTCGGTTATATATTATTCTTGCAATCTTTTTATTAAGATTAAGATCATTAATTAAAATTTTAAAGTAATTGCTTAAATCAACAGATAAAACTTCTTGAATATGTAAATAAGTATCAATAAATGATAACAATTGAATTCTTGTTCTTAAAAATTGTTTTATTGTTTTATAAAAATTATTCTTTGATTCTTGAGTTTTATAGTGTTCTGAAATAAAATAATCAGATAAAAGGGCTGCAAATATTTTATCGTATTTTAATTTCAATATAGCATTTCTGTTTCTTTTAATTGTATAATAAAGACTTAAAGGTATAAAAATTAAAACACAAATAATAGATAATGCAATAAAACAAAAAACAAGGTAAATCCAAATTGGAAAACTTGTAATAAAATTATAAAATGGATTTATTATTATGTAATTATTAAGTATAACTTCTTGTTGCTGAAAAAAATAAACAATAACAAAAAATAAAACTACAAGGCTCAATAAAAAAAATTTTAAAAGCAATCTAGGCAAATAAAATAATATTGTATAAATCATTATTTAAAGTTTAAATTTCATTATTAGTTCTAATGTAAATCGATTTCTAAAGTTATTTTTCATAAACTCTTCGTAAGAATATCCTATTGATAAATTTATTTCGTGATATTTATATAGCCGAGTGTTTTTTGCAAGTTTAAATTTATAATTACTTAAAAGCAATTGTTCTGAAGTTTGTGAAATAGAATAACGTTCATCGGGTGAATTTCCGTAAACAAGCTCAATTCCCCAATAATTTATCGGATTTTTTTGATAATATCTACTAGTTAAAATTGTAGTAAAAGATTTTTTTGATCCTTTGATTACATAAAAAGGGCGAAACATAAACCACATATTTTTTACATATGTATTAATATTTCCAGTAAATATCAAAATATTACTTGTATCTGCATTAAAAAAACGTCCTCCTAAAGATATTTCGGTTGATTTTAATATTGGTAAATAAAATTCCAATCCTGCTTTATATTCCGGATATAGAGTTTTATTTATTCCTATTCCCAAATTACTATACAAATAAAGTTTTTTGTTGAAAAAATGATAGTAATCTACTTCTGGCTGAAAATCATCTAAATTAAATTTATTCACATAATTAAGACGTGGAATTAAAATATGTTTTTTAATTTTTATAGCATAATCAATAAATGAAATATATTGTGTATTGGTTACATTATCATCAAAAAAGTCTAATGAGGAATAAAAAGAAATTATATTTGATTTTTTCAGACTTCGCATTTCAATATATAATTGCTTTATTGCTGTTGAATCTAAAAATGTTTTATTTTCTTCAATAAAGTTAATTCCTTTTTCAAATTCATTAGTATTTTTAAAAGCAATAGTTTTTTTCAAAATAATATTATAGTTATTATTATAATTATTTTTTTTAGCTATTTCGCATACTTCAAAAAGTTTCTTATAATCTGATTTCCAAAGCAAAATATTAAGCCAAGTATCGTATAATTCGTTACTTATAGGGTTAAGCATATATGCTTTTTCAATATCAAGAAGTGCTTTATCATATTCGCCTTTCCATGCCTTAATATTTGCAGCATATACAATAACATCATATCTATTGGGTTGCATTTGCAAAATATTATCCACCTTTAACAAAGCTTCATCATATTTTTTATTACGAGCATCATTAATTGCAGAATTAAAAAGTGAATCTGAATTAACTTGCGAAAATAATTCATTAATTAATAAAATAAATGAAATAAATATATATATAGTTTTCATGCATTATTCGTTTTATCGATATTCGATTTGAAAAGTTCTATTGCTTGTTCTGGATTAAATGGTTTGTTAATAAAGTAATTAGCTCCAATTAAAATTGCTTTTCTTTCACTGTCATGTTCTTTTACGCCAAAATAAATAATAGGACACTTTATTTTTATATTTTCTCTTAAAAAAGAGATAAGTTCATAACTTGAAGTTCCTATTATTAAATCGTCAATTAAAACCAAATCAATATCATCATTCTTAGATAGTTCATTTGCCTCTGAAAATGAATCAAACACTTTAAATTTAACTTCACTGAAACACTTTTCTAATAATTTTTTAATAATTTCAGAAAGCACAATATCGCAGGTAAAAAGAATAATATTGGGGGTATTTGAATTCATTATTTTTTTATGTTATGTATTAATAGCGTCCTAAATGTAAAAAAAAAAGAAAAAATAAGAGAAAGAAATTAAGTATCTCAAATTATCTTTGAGTTCACACAACAAAATAACTTTCTCTTATGACAAATATAACTTTGTTTTCACAAATAATTTCAAAATTAGATAGAATAAATTTTTCAAAACTTGTAAAATCTAAGCAAACAGATAAGCACCACAAGGGTTACAATAGTTGGACTCACTTGGTGTCTATGTTATTTTGCCATTTTGCAAAAAGTCAATCTGTAAGAGATATCAGTAATGGTCTTCGTTCAGCTACAGGCAACCTAAATCATCTTGGTATCGCAAAGGCTCCATCTAAATCCACTATCAGTTATCAGAACAAACATCGCAACTGGGAACTGTTTAGAGAGTACTATTATCAGTTATTTGGAAGTTTAGGACAGCAAGTTGGGTTTAAGCAAGTAAAGTTTAAAATTAAGAGCAAAATATTTCTTTTAGATTCCACTACTATCAGTTTGTGTTTATCTCTTTTTGATTGGGCAAAATACAAGACCTCTAAAGGAGCTGTAAAAATGTGTTTTGGGTAGTTTACTTTTTATTTTCAATTAGTGCTCTCAATTTTAAAAAGATGCGATATATTGATTCTATTTTCTCTCTATCAAAAAGCCAGTCTTGAATTAAATATATTCCAATATTTGAAGTGTCTTTTAGTGATGTTTCAAAATTGTTTCTCAAGTCATTTAATCCTATTCTTAATCTTTCATCTATTTTAAACAAGTCTAAAATTAGGCCTTGTATTTCATAGTCATTAAGAAAGTTTATCTCTTGGTTCTCTGATGTGTCTGATTCTATAAGTATTTCTTTATCAAAGTTGTTACCTATTGTTATTAGTCCTTTTTTACTTTGAAATATGTTTATTCTATGTATTAAATACTTCTTTTTTATTGTTATTCTTTTCTGATTTAACTTGTCTATGTTTGAAAAAACACCAGAATAAAAATTCCTTTCTGAAAATCCTTTGGGGTCATAATAACTTAAGAACAAATCTCTTTTTTCTAAATCCATTGGTATTAAGACTGTTCGTTTCTGGTAAACTACTCTTTCTACAAAGTTTGAGGGATATGGTATTTCTTTATATTCAATTTCTCGTCCTGTAGATTTTGCAAAATCTATATAAAACGCTATTGAACTTGATATTTCTGTCATAATTTTATTTTTTAATCTTTTCTCTAATTTTATCTAAGTTAGGTGTCAAACTACCAACAACGGAGTTTTTTACCAAAGTTGGCAGAAACTTTATTTTCTTATTAAACCGCGACAAATAGTGTTGTGCTTTTCGTTGTTTTTGATTTTGTAGTTTTGTACTTACACCTTTTTTGTTGTTTTTAATTAGTTATTTTCTTCGTAATAATAAGAGTAATCAATCCCTTTCATAAACATTTCTCTGTCATTTATTTTTGTAGTGATTACTTTTTCTAAAAGAGATTTTAGAACACTGCTTTTGGTTGGACTTAGCATCATTGCGTTCATGTAATCTTGCTTACTTATTTTACTCCAATCAACGCATTTTTCTAAGCGTTTTTTCAGTATCAAATCTAACCATATTCTGGTGCTTCTACCATTACCTTCCATAAAAGGGTGTGCAATATTCATTTCTACATATTTGTTTACGATTTCGTCAAATGTAGTTTCGGGCATTGCTTCTATTTGCTTTAATGTGTCGCCTAAAAATCGTGATACGGCAAATTGAAATCCTCCTTTTGAAATATTTTTTTGTCTAATTTGTCCCGCAAAATCATATAAACCTCCAAACAAATATGCATGTATTTGTTGCAAACCTTTTGTTGTACCTACTTCTATGCTATTTATAAAAGAACTTTCAAACATTGCATAAGCTTTTGTTTTACTTTTTCCATCTATGCTTTCATCACTGTATGTAAACCATTCAATAAATCGGTTGGCCTTTTTACCAGGAAATTCTTTACCTAAAGCAATTATACCGTTATAATCGAGCATATCGGCTAAACGCTTTTTACTGTCTGGTGCAAGAAATTTCAACTGGGTAGTAGCACTAACCACTTGACTGTTTTCTTTCTTTAACTTAGCTTTAAGATATTTCCAATAGTTTCGGGTTTTAGCGTAGTCGTCTTGGTCGGTAAGCAAAGCTACAATATCCAACACACTAAACCACCATTTTGAGTTTTGTTCGTCCCAAACGGCTCGCACTTCGCGATCGTCAAAAAAACGTATGGATATTTTTGCATTACTCATAATATTTTTCTATTCGCAAATTGTATTGTAACTGTTTAATTTGGATATTATTAAAACAAAAAAGGGGATGTCTAAAAAGGACATTTTTTTGTCATTTTGAACGAAGTGAAAAATCTTAACACATTTAATGTTAGATTCTTCGCTTCGCTCAGAAAGACACATTTTCGTTTTTTCGGACAACCTCTTTGAATTATTACAATAAAAAATGGTTTATCTTATTGAATATTTATTTTATTAACAGACTGATATTCACTATTATAAACTTTTACAAAATACATTCCTGATGATAAATTTGAAACGTTTATAGTTTTATTTAATTCACCATTTTGAATTTGTGAGTTATATACAATTTGTCCGTTTAAATTAACAATTTGAATTTTAGTATCGGTATTGTTATTTTCTAAATTAACAAACAAATAATTATCAGCATTTGTTGGAAAAACTTTAACATTATTTTCTTCAATATTTTCTAATCCTAAAGCATTTCCTTCTGCTGATAATTCATCTATTGTAAAAGTACTACCTGGTTTAGTCGCATTAGTTTTTGAAGAATAAAATGTTATTATTATTTTATCTGGTTGAATATAATTAGAGTAACTTAAATTAACTTCAAATTTAGTCCAAACATCAACATTTCCACTGCTAGTAAATTCACCTGTAGCAATATCAGATCCTCCGTTTTGCAATCTAACTTTAACAATAGCATCATCTGTTATTGAATCTGTATGATATTTAAACCAACCAACTATTTTTTCTGGGGTATCTGTAAAAGCAGCACCTCCTGTTGGATCTCCCATTCCAATTGTGCCACAAGTTAAAACACCAGTAAAAGGAGTTCTAATACTATCCAGTCCTTGAAAAATAGGAGGAATAACTAAATTTTTAGAAACAATATTTACTGAGGAACTTCCTGCATAAGGAGAAGTAGTTTTTTGCATAACACTGCCAGCTATTGTACCGTTTAATGAGTTCCAACTAGTTGGATTTCCATCTGTCCAATTTTCAAAACCTGGATTTGGAATTTGTGCATTTGAAATTATTGCAAATGATAGTAAAGTAATTAATGTGTAGATTTTTTTCATAATATCTTATATTTAATTGTTAGAAATTTAATGGTGCAAATATAATGTTTTCAGGATATTATAAAAAATAATTTCAATATTTAACTAATGCTTTATAACTATTTTTTGAACTATGTAATTATTTTCTGAATTAATCTTTAAGAAATAAATTCCTGATGAAATATTGTCGGTGTTTATTTTTAATTCATTTATTCCTATTTTATTTAATAAAACATTCTTATAATAAAAAACTTCGCCTTTAATATTAATAATTTCAATATCAACACTAGTATTATCATAAGCATTTAAACTCAAATTAAGTTCACTATTGCAAGGGTTTGGATAAACTTCGAACAAACTAAAATCAGTAATTTCAGCAATATTATTATATCCAATTATAGCCATAGTATCTATAAAACAATCGTTGCTATCAGTAACAATAACTGAATAATAACCCGAACACAAATTATAAATACTATCAGTACTTTCACTTGTTCCCCATAAATAATAATATGGTGGTGTTCCTCCAAAAATATTTACTTTTGCATTACCATCACACAATAAATGCGATGTTTCATCATTAATTTGTAGTGTTAAATAAAGTGAATCTGGACTATTTATAATTGTATCAGAAGATGTTATACATCCTTTTGCATCTGTAACTTGAACTATATTAGAACCTTTACATAATCGATAAGCCGTTATGCTTGTTTCCTGAGAACTATTCCATAAATAAGAATATGGCATTGTTCCTCCAACTGCAATAACTGTTGCTTTACCATTACATTCATTATTACATTTAATATCTTCTTTTAATGAAATAAATGAAAATAAAGAGTCGGGTTGTGAAAGAACAATTACGGTATCAATAACACAATTTTTATTATCAATTAAATTAAGCCTATAAATACCTGATGATAAGTTATTTATAGAAGAAGCATTTTGATTTAAAGGTGTCCATAAATACTGTATAGGTTGCTGTGCATTATTTGCAATAACATTAATACTTCCATCTGAATATTTAAAACAACTAGGATCTTGTATAGTTAAATTCACATTTAAACAATTAGTACTTGTGATATTAACACTTTTATTTTTAGTACAACCATTTGCATCAGTAACAGTAACAGTGTAATTTCCTATACATAAACCAAATGAAGTATCGTTAGCTTGAGCTAAATTATCGTTCCATAAATAATTATAAGGCTGTGTACCTCCCAACGCTAGAACAATAGCCTTAGCATCACAATACTTGCAACACGATTCTGCCAAGAAAGATGTTGATAAAGATAGTTTTGCAGGTTCAATAATTTCAATTGTATCTATAGATAAACATCCTTTAGCATCAAAAACAGTTAAATAGTATTCGCCTTTACATAAATTTGATATAACTGTGGTATTATTTCCAACACTATTCCAAGTATAAGTTACAGGTTCAATTCCATTAGTTTTAACTCTAACCGCTCCATCACATAATCCAAAACAAGAAATATGTTTAACCGAATCAAAATCAATAATAATAGTATCATGTTTAATAATATTAATTGTATCAATAAACACACACCCTAAATTATCAGATAAAGTATATGAATAAACTCCTTCACATAAATTTTCCCGAACCGAATCCGTAGAAGCATCATTCCAAGAAAAACTATATGGCTTCTCCCCTCCTTTTAATTGCAAGTTTATAGTACCACTACAATTTTGAGTACATCCAATAATAGTATCACCAGTAAAAATTGTTCTTAATGCTTTAGAATTATCAAGAACAACAGTATCGCTAACAATACAATTATTAAAATCGGTAATATTAACTATATATTCACCTAAAAAAAGTTTTGTAGCTAAAGCTGTAGTTTGATTTTCTGAATCATTCCATAAATAATTATAAGGACTGGTTCCTCCGGTAACAATAGATTGAATAGTAGCATTAGTATCAGATAAACACTTAATATCATTAATTAAAAATGAAATATTTAAAGTATCAGGACTAGTAATTTGAATAGAATCAACAATAGAAATACCTAAGGAATCTGTAACTGTCAGATAATATAATCCTTCACATAAACCTGTTGCAATGTTTGTTGTTTGAGCATTAGCATCACTCCACAAATAGCTATAAGGTTGAACACCACCTATTACATTAGCAGTAGCAGAACCATCACAATTATAAGAACAAGATTTATTATTTACATTATTAAAAGTCATTTTTAAATTATAGCTTGAATTTGCTATTCGAGTATTAGTTTTTAATTCTGTTAAAGAACTTCCGCAAACAATTGCAAAAGCTAATGTAATTGAATCTCCAGCATTTAAGTTTAAAGGCTCACAAGAAATTGATTGAGATATATCATTAGTATCTGCAGTTAATTTATTTGTTGACAGCATATTATACTTTTCAATTCCAGAAAAATTATCATATAAATTTAAGCTTCCGTTAACGCCAGGGTTTTCATTAATCCATGCTTTTGCATTTTGTTGAGTTAATAACGAAACTCCTGCAAAAACAGCTTGAGTTGAAGGGTAAGTATATATAAGTTTATTAGTTGAATTATAATTACCTATATTATTAGAATATTGATCAATATCAAAATCACAAAACAATCCGGCACTAAAACCATTAAGAGCAGAAGCACCGTTATTAATAATTTTATATTCAACAATATAAAAATTCTTTTTAGGGTCATTTTCCCAAAAATAACTTTTATGTTTAACCTTAACATTTAACTTATTTGCAGCAGCATTATCATCATTAAATTCGCCATAAGTCTCATAATCACATTTATTAGAATTTACTTTCTTAATAACTTTTACAATATTAAAATCTGCATCATAAGGATTAACTGAAGAGCTACCATAAGTCATATCCGAAACCTTAGAATCTGAAGTTCCAACCATTAAACTTCCAGCAAAAATTAAATTATTATTATTATATTCTAATCCTAACCCTTGAGTATTTGCAGAATTATTATATCCAATCATTCCTTTGCTTGTAACCGAAGTAGATATGTTGTTAATATCTACATCAATATAGTTTTTATTAGCTACAAAACTGATATATTCAAATCCTCGATAATCACCTTCTAAATATTCAATTTTCAAATAGATAGTTGTTAACTCTGGCGTTGTATTTAAAATTTTTATTGAAAAAGGATCATTATTATTATCTTTAATCTGATACGTTCCAATTTCACCAATATTAGTTGAATCATCTATAATTTGAATATATGGAGATTCTGAAGTAATATTAATAACCATATTAGTTGCTGGTTTAAGAAAATTAATAAATTCACCTCTTAAAAAAACTGTATCACCAAGTGAAAAAACATCTCCATGATTATCTGTTAAAGAATAATCTATAATTTTTAAAGATGGCTTTGAAACAGTTAATGCTTTGTATAAATTTATTCTTCCGTAACCAAGTTGGTCTTTGTATGCAGCATTTCCAGGAAGATTATCAATAACATCAGCAGAAATCTTCAATTGTTCTCCTGCCTGAACAGCTGTAAAACTTGGATAATATGAGCGAACTATAGCTGCACACCCTGCTGTAAAAGGAGATGACATTGATGTTCCAAAGGCTTTACGATAACCACCTCCGTTTTCGGTTGTATAAAGATCATATCCTGGAGCACAAACATCAACATATTTTCCATAACTTGAACCAATTGGAGGAATAACTTTTATATCTGACTGATTTGTGTTTGCAACACTTAAAACATAATGATAAGAAGCAGGATAAAAAGGAACATCATCATTATTATTTCCTGCTGCTGCAACAACTAAAGCATCCTTTGTAAGCGTAGCATAATAAATTACATCTTGGTTATATTGGCTTGGGGTACCGGTGCTTCCCCATGAACAATTAATAACCTTGCAACCTCTATCGGCTGCATATACAATAGCAGTGTAGCTATTTACCATGCTTCCTGCTGTATTCATAATTTTGAGAGGCAATACTTTACATTTATATCCTGAACCTGCAGTTCCTATTGTATTATTTGTTGTAGCAGCACATAAACCTTGCGTGTGAACACCATGTGCATTTGTTTCGCATTGGGTTGTATTATCTGAATTTCCAAAATCCCAACCAGTAAAATCATCAATTAAACCATTACCATCATCATCAACTCCATTTATAGGGTCACTATAATTCTTTTTCACATTATTAACTAAATCTGGGTGGTCTATATCTGAGCCTGTATCGGTAAGTCCTATTACAACATTAGTGTCGCCAGTAGAAATATCCCAACCTTCAAATACTTTACATAAAGTTAATGCATAATTATAGTTAGGTGCATTTGCTGCCTTTGCTCCTGGATCATTTGGAATAAATAAAGGTTCGTTTTCATATTCAGGTTCAATATATTCAAAAATTTTTAAACTATATAATGAATTAATTACTTCTTCAATGCTTTTCTCTGAAGTATATTCTATTTTATAAATTAAAGTTAAATCAATAAACTTTCCCCCTATTAATTCTGATTTCTGAAATAAATCATATTCTTTATTAATATCTTTATTCGGAAAAATTTTACCTAACTTAACTGTTCCTAATTCTGAAAAATAATTATTTAACCTTTCAAAATTTATATTATTAGCACTGCAATTATCACGATATTCGGGCTTTACTTTTAATATAACTGTTTTAGGAATATATTTATCATTCGAACCCAATCTAAAATACTGTGCATTAGATAAATAAGTGAATAAAAATAATATTGATAATGTTAAAATTAATCTCATTTGCGTTAGATAATTTATTATTATTTAGACGATGATATATTGTTAAAGTTGCATTTTTTAGTTTGAAATTTATATTAAATTTTTAATTAATAATGGCTCTTTCATTTTATATCCTTTTTCGGTTTTTTGAATATAACAACACTCATTATTTAAATCGTGTTCAAATATTAATATATAATTATTATTAACTGCTTCGTTTAAAAATGCTTCCTTTTCTGAAATAGCTAATAAAGGATTATTGTCATAACTTGCAACAACTGGCAAATGAATATGAAATGCAGATGGAATAAAATCGGCAGTATATACAAATGTTTTGTCGTTATTTTTCATATAAGTTATTATTTGACCTTCGGTGTGACCGTAAGAAAATTTTAATAAAATATTCTCATCTATAAAAGTTTCTTTTTCTATTAGTTTTAATAATTTATAGTTATTTAAAGGTTCTATGTTTTCTTTTAGAATTGACGCTTTTTCTCTAATATTAGGATTAAACGACATATCCCATTGCTTCTTACTAATCCAATAATTTGCATTTTTAAAAGTTGGAACTATCTCATTATTTTCTATAGTTAAAGCTCCGCCAATATGATCAAAGTGAAGATGTGTTATAATTAAATCTGTTACATCGTCAAAACTAAATCCTAATTCTTTAAATGATTTTTCTAAGCTATAATCACTATTTAAATAAAAATATTTCAAATATTTTTCATCTTGTTTATTTCCAATTCCAGCATCTATTAGAATAAGTTTTTCAGAAGTTTTTATTAATAAACACCTATTAACAACTTCAATCATATTGTTTTCATCTGGAATACTTTCTCTGCACCATATTGTTTTTGGAACCACTCCAAAACACGCTCCTCCATCTAACTTAAATTTATCTGTAATAATCGGATATAATTGCATAGGTCTAATTTAACTCATTTTTTAAAGTATAAAATTAGTTTAATTTAATATACTATCCAAAAGAAAATAATTTTTATCGATTTACTGTTATCGATTTACTTATTGGAGGTAAATGATAATTGCCTATACCAGTAGCTGAAATCATATAAAAATAAACTCCATTAGGCACTTCGTTACCTTTCATATCTTTACCATCCCAAAAGTCATCTATTTGTTTTGATTCAAATACTTTTCGGCCATTTCTGTCAACAATAAATATAAAGAAGCTTTCGATATTTTTATATTCATATTCAAATTTATCATTGTTTCCGTCGTAGTTTGGAGTAAAAATATTGCATTTTGGTTCTATATATGAATTTACTTTAGCGGTTATATGAATAGTATCTACTGAATAATTTTCTTGTTCATCATAACCACATACTTTAACAATATAATTACCGGGTTTTTCGAATGTATATGAAATATTATTGCCTTCTATTTTTTTCCCGTTAATTTCCCAAACCGATTTATAAACATGATTTACATTAAATAAAACAGTATTTAATGGTGCCGTTCCTGATTTTTTTGCTGTTTCTATTTTAGCATAATTATAATTTACACTTTTTGTTTTATTGCAATTTTCAACAATTTCTTTTTCATTGTTTTTAGAACTACAATTTTTAGTATTAACAATTGAATTGCTTGTTTGAGCTAAATTTTGTTGGCTTAAAACTATATTTTCATTTGTTTTGTAATTACTAACTGTTTGTTTATTTAACAATGCTCCCGAAATGCTTTCATTTTTATTATTTAATTTTGGTTCATTTGTTTTACTTAAATTTTCTGTTTCTTTTAAGTTTACATTATTATTATTATCAACTTTATTTTCTTCATTATTAATTACATTTATTTCATTATTTATATTTTCCGAGTTATCATTATTATCTTTTATTGAATCGTTTATAACCGAAACAATTTCAGTATTTGGTTCAATATTATTTTGAATATTATTAGAATTAACAATATTGTATATTACTACTGTTGTAGCAATTATACCTATTGACGACAATGTGTATGATATTGTCTTTATATTCTTTAATAAGAAGTCTTTAACGGAATTTGTATTATTAAAATTAGGTTTATTTGATATGTTATTGTTAATATTTTCCCAAATAGATGGGTCTATATCAGCTTCAAACTTATCAAATTTATTTTTAATAATATCTTCAAAATTATTTATACTCATTTCATTACTATATTTTCACTTATTAATATCTTTTGTAAATAACCTTTTGCTTTTGAATATTGTGATTTAGATGTATTTTCGGATATCATTAATTTATCAGCAATTTCTTTATGAGAATACCCTTCTATCGCAAATAAATTAAAAACAGTTTTATACCCCATTGGCATTTCTTGAATAATTTTCAAAATTGTTTCAGCCGATATATCATTTATTGCCGACTCTGCTTCATCTGTTAAATAACCTATATCATCAATATTTAAATTGTTTTTTATATTTTTATTTTTTCTATGATAATCTATTGCAGTATTAATAAATATTCGTTTCATCCAACCTTCTATTGCTAAGGTGTTTTTGCAGTTCTTTATATTATCAAATATTTTAATAAACCCATCTTGAAGTATATCCTTGGCTTCATCGTAATCATTGCAATATCTTAAACAAACACCCATCATTTTTTTAGAATACAGATCAAACAGCATCTTTTGTGCTGAATTATTGTTTTTTATACAATTCTCTATTATGCTATCAATATTCATTTATAAAATAAAGCTTTTTGCTTTTTAAGCTAATGACGATTACTTTTAATTAAAGGTTGCCTGATATCTTAATTTTTATTAAAATTACTAAAAAAAATAATAATTAAATAATTATTACTTTTTTTATTGTTGTTTTTTTAATTACATTTGCTTCAAGGAAAATTTAAAGTTATATTATGAAAAAAACGGATTACAGCTTAGAAAATTGGACTATTGTGCCAGTAAAAGGATTAAAAATCAGAAAACAATATCAGATATCTGATTTCGGAAGAATAAGATGCAAAGACAAAAAAACTGACGATTGGAAAATTGTTAAGCAGAGTGCTAATAAAGGTTATTTTTTGTACACTTTTACAACAGACGACAAACTGAAACCTACTATCACAAAAGCTGTTCATAAATTAGTTGCTGAATTGTTTTGCAAAAAGAAATCTAATGATGTTAAATTTGTTATTCATTTAGATTTTGACAAATCTAATAATCATATTGATAATTTAAAATGGGTAAATCGTAAAGACCTTGTTTTACATCATAGAAATAGCCCTTCATACGAAAACAGAAGATTTAGAAACGCTAAACTTTCGATTGAAGATGTTATAAAATTAAAAAAGAAATTACTTAAAGGTGATATGAAATTATACAAATTAGCGAGAGAATTTGGTATAACTCACACACAATTAAATAGAATTCGCTCTGGTGAAAATTGGGGTAATGTTACTTTAGACAAATAAAAAAGGGCTTTTAAGCCCTTTTTTATTTGTCTATTTTGCTTAAATTTTTCTGTGAAATTATTTTTATTATTAATTTTTAAGGTATATTTAAATCCTGTTTTAAAAAAATCAAAACAATGAATTTGAAATTAAATATAGCTTTAAATTTAATAATAGTATTGCTAGGTTTAACCTTATATTATAATACTCTTGATAATGAATATGCTTTAGATGATAAAGCAATAATAACTCAAAATAAATTTACTAAAAAAGGATTTGATGGTATTTCGGATTTATTAACTACCTCTTACTGGGAAGGTATTGATAAAAACGTTAGAAGTTACAGACCATTAGCCCCAGTTACTTTTGCTGTTGAAGTTGGGTTATTGGGTTTTAAACCAGAAATTAGCCATTTTTTTAATATTGTTATTTACATAATAACTGGTCTCTTTTTATTTTTATTATTAAAGAAACTATTAAAAAATTTATTTACAAATTACTCCGAATTCTTAGCTTTTTCAGTAACTTTATTGTATTTAGCACATCCCATACATACCGAAGTTGTTGCTAATATTAAAAGTAGAGATGCAATGTTCGAATTTCTATTTTTAATATCTTCATTTTATTTTTTATTGGTTTATATTGAAAAAAATAACATAAAAAACATTGTATTTTCTACTGTATTTTTCTTTTTAGCTCTTTTAAGTAAAGAGAGTGCTATTAGCTTCATTATAATGGTTCCGATAATACTTGTTTTACTGAAAAAATCAGATGTTTTTTCTAAAATAAAAATTTGGGTGATTTATTTTATTCCTGTTTTATTTTATTTGTTTTTATATTATCAATATTCAAATATTCAGTCATTCGAAAGGTTACATTTCCTAGATAATTCTTTAATAGGAATAGAATCAAACACTAATCTTTTAGCTACAAAATTTTATATTTTATTTAAATATATTACATTATTAATTTACCCATCGCCTTTAGTTTATGATTATTCTTTTAATCAAATACCTGAGGTTAGTTTTACAAGTTTTTATGCATTATTAGGTGTTTTATTATATTCATTTATCGCTATATTTGCAATAACAACATTTTTCAAAAAATTATTAAATAAAGAGGTTTCATCTCTAAATATCTTAATTACAATTGCGATAGCCTGGTTTTTTATGGGGTTTTTAGCTTCATCTAACTTGTTTTTTCTAATTGGTTCAACTATGGGCGAACGATTTATGTATTCACCTTCATTAGGGTTTATTATAATTTTTGCATATTTTATACATTATATTATTACAAACAAATTATTCGAAAAAAATAAGTCGAAAGAATATATATATTTATCATTAATAACAATAATTATTATATTCTACTTTATTAAAACAACCGAAAGAAATAAAGATTGGAAAAATGATTTTACTCTGTTTTCATCTGATATAAAAAATTTAAAAAATAATATTAAAGCAAATGATTTTTTAGCAAATATATACCGAAGTAAAGGTGATTTAGAAAAAGACCTGAAAACTAAAAATGAGTATTATAATAAAGCTGTTGAATTAAAAGAAAATGCTATAAAAATAAATCCTAAAGTACCTGAAATACAACAAGAATTAGCTTTTTTATATGGAAATGTAGGTCGATTTGAAGATGCTGTAAATACCTATAAAACAGCTATTTCAATGAATCCAAATGAGTTTTTAAATTATTTGCAAATTGGAAAAGCTTATGGGTTATTGCAGAAGCCAAATGAAAGTATTGTTTACCTATTGAAAGGAGCAAAAATAACCCCTAATGATGCCGAAGTTTGGATGATATTAGGAATATCTTATGCTCAAACTTTGCAAATGGAAAAAGCATTGGAGTGTTTTAACAAATCTATTCAAATTAACCCAAATAACGAGCAGGTTAAAGCTTTTATTAAGCAAATAAAAAACAATAAGTAAAATTTATTTTGTTAATAACTCTTTTGCGAATAGAAAGTGTTTTATTTTTCTATAAAAAAAAATATAATTATTTTTATAGCTTTAAAATTCGTTTATTTACAACCTAATAAATACTGAACGCAAATGAAATTTAAATTTAATTTTTTAATATTATTTTTATTAATAATTTTCGCTTCTTCTTGCAATAATAAAAATAATACACCTCAAGAGAAAGAAAAAGTTGTTTCATTTGATTTAACCGAAGAAGATAGTGAAGATTATTCTTATGTGCTACCTTCGCCACTACAAATTGCATATATCTTCAAAAAATCAGGATTAATTTTTTATTCTGAATTAATAAACGATAGTAAAAAAGCATATACCTATACAAATAAAATTAATATATATTTAAATTTTGGTATTTATTCAACCGACTTATATTATTGCTTAATAAATGATCAATTACAAGAAGCAATTGAATATTCTAATTCATTAGTTGAACTATCAGAAAGACTTGACTTATCTGGTGTAATAAATTCAAACAATATAAAAACTAGGTTTAGTAATAATATTAATTCAAAGGATTCATTAACTTTTATTGCTAATACTTTAAAAGAAAGCATCGACGAATATTATGAAGAGAAGAAGGAAAAATATTATTTACCTATTTTTTTCACAGGAGCATGGGTTGAAGGAATGTATATTGGGTCTAATGTTTTAGAACTAGAGAGTCAAAAAAACAATATTCTTTTACAAACACTACTAGAACAAATGGCAATTTTAGACAACTTAATTATAGGCTTAAGAACTTATCCTATTGCCGAAGATATTGATCCAATAATAAAAGATTTAACCGAAATTAAAAATATTTTTAATGAATTTGAATCTATTAAGGGGAAAAACTTAGATGATATCTCTTTTAAAAATATTTATATTTCTAAACACGAATTAAAAAAACTATCTAGCAAAATCAAAGAATTAAGAACTAAAATTACATCATAATTTTATGTTTATTAAAAAATTTGTAATAATATTATTTTTCTCTTTTTTCATTTACCTATCTTTTTCTTTTTTAATAGTCGGAAATCAGGTAATAATAGACGATTGTTATTACGCTCAAGTAAAAACTAAACTAAGAAAATTTCTTGTTCCTTACCAACATGAAACAACCCAAAAAACTATAATAACTTTTGAAAATAAAAAACAAGTAAAAGAGATTGAAGTTCCCTTGTTTTCTAGTCAAAAGTATAGATTTATTTTTAGTAGAGAAGGTATGTATAAAAATGTTCAGATTGAAATTTATGATAAAAGTAATCTACAAACCAATCGAAAACTTTTATATACATCAAAAGAAAAAAAACCTAATCAAAAAGAATTTATTTTTGATATAGAAAAACAGAAAAAAATATTTATTAATTATGTAGTTCCAGAAGTAAAAACAAACGACACCATAAGACGTGGTTGCATGGTATTTTCAATGGGATTTTTAATGAATTAACTAATTACACACTAAAAAAATCATACAATTTAATATAATGGAACATTTCTTATAAAAGATTGTTCTAATGCAATTATTGTTTCGGTACTTGCAATTCCAGGAATACCTTGTACTTTATTATTTAATACTCCTGACTTGTCCAATTTAGGTCAGCAGTTTTAATTTTTGCAGAAAATCTGTAATTTTAGGATTTAATTTTACTCTCATTCTAACTTCCTTGTTAGTTATTTTGTTTAAGATTCGTGCATCTGTTACCTTTTTGCACTCATGAATAAAATCTCGAATAGAAGTATTGGTTTTTAACTCTATATGTTTTGATATAACTAACGCCATAAAACAGATAAGTATATGTAATTTAATAGGATCTTCTTTAAAATGAAAAATTGGTCTTGTTTGCAAATCATTTTTAGATATCCTGAATGCTTGTTCCACTTTGTAAAGCTTGTGGTAGTGTTCAATAACAAATTGATTACTGATAATCTTTTCTTCAATATTGGTATAATAACCTTTTATTCCCAGTAATTTTTGAGTTTTATCAATTAAATTTT
>CAZJKL010000006.1:0-71975 GCA_964546655.1 uncultured Bacteroidales bacterium
TTTTGTAACAAATTCTTCGGGTTCGCCAAAGTAATTTGTTTTTCTGGTTTTTACTTCAATAAAAACTAATTCATTGTTTTGTTTTGCTATTATATCAATTTCGGCCGATTGATATCTAAATTTTTTTTCGAGAATTTCGTATCCTTTTGAAATTAAATATTTTTCTGCTTCTACTTCTCCAAAATTACCTATTTCTACAGTATTATTCATAAAATGCTAAAATATATATAAAACCTTTATTTGTAAAAGTTATTTATTAAATCACAAATTTTTAAAATTTCTGTTTCTTTTAATTCAAAAAAGAAAGGTAGTCTAATTAAATTATCAGAATATTTTTGAGCATTTATTAGCTCTGTTCCTTTGTATTTATCTTTAAAGTATTCGCTATTATGTAATAATTTATAATGTGATATTGCCATTACTCCATTTTTATTTAAATATTTTAGTAAGGCTTTTTGTGTTTTTGAATCATTACATAAAACACAAAACAAGTGATAATTTTGTGTTGCATATTTTGGGATTTCAATAAATTTTAAATGATTTTCTTTTACAAGATTTTTTAATTTTTGAAAATAAGAATCCCATATTTTTTTTCTTTTTTTCTGAATTTTATCAATTTTTTCGAGTTGTGCATATAAAAAAGCAGCTGATATTTCAGATGTTAAGAAAGAAGAACCTAAATCTTTCCATTCATAAAAATTTGATTTTCCTCTATTAAAATCAACTCTATTTGTTCCTTTTTCCCAAATTATTTCGGCTTGTTTTATATATTTTTTATTATTTATAACTATCATTCCTCCTTCGCCACAAATAATGTTTTTTGTTTCATGAAACGAAAAAGCACTAAAATCGCCAATTGAACCAAGCGGAATTTCATTATAATACCCATCAATAGAATGAGCCGCATCTTCTATTAATAAAATATTGTTGTTTTCACATAATTTCTTTATTTCTTTAATATCACATGCAATTCCGCCATAATGAACTATAACAATTGCTTTGGTTTTTTTAGAAATAAGCTCTTTTATAGAATTAACAGATATATTTGGATTTGTTTCTGATGAATCGGCAAATTTTATATTAGCTCCCCTTAACGCAAATGCATTAGCCGTTGAGACAAAAGTAAAAGAAGGTATTATAACTTCATCTCCTAGTTTTATGTCACATAATAATGCACACATTTCAAGAGCATCAGTTCCGCTATTTGTTAGTAAACATTTGTTAAATCCGTATTTTTCTTGCAATAATAACTGCGATTTTTCGGTAAAAATGCCATTACCTGAAATCTTATTATTTGAAACAGCTTGTTTAATGTATTTAAGCTCGTTTCCAGAAAAATATGGTTTATTAAATGGTATCATCTAATTTTTTTAATGAAATTAAGAGTTCATTTAATTCTTCAAAAAGCATATCACTACTTTTATTTAAATTAGTTGTCCAATCTGATTCAGAATTATTATTAATATTATCTGTTATATATTTTATTGAAACAAATGGCTTGTTATACATTTTACAAACTTTAGCAATAGCAAAAGTTTCCATATCAACCACTTCATAATGTCCTTCGGTTACAAACACATCTGATGAGGTGCAGCATAATAATTCATTAGTTAAATTTAATTTTAAATCAAATTCAATAATTTCATCATTATAAATTTTATCTAAAATAATAAGCTCTCGTTCTTTAAATTTATTGCAATAAACAATATCTCCGCTATTTTTAATTGAACTTCCGGCAGTACCAACATTTATTACATAAAAAACATCTTCTAAATGATTCTGAATGTTTGTAATTGCATTAATTGCAGAAGAAACTTTTCCAATTCCTGTTATAATATTAATAACTTCAAACCCATCTACTTTCGGAGTTTCTCTTAATTCATTTTCTAAAGCTGTAAAAAGTAATATTTTTTTCATTTTATTTATTTGGTTAAAAAAAGCGATGAATTTTGTTCATCGCTTTTAAGATAAATCGATATTTTTTAATTTTTCAGGATTTTAAATTCAGTTCTTCTGTTTATTTGACGACCATCGGCAGTTGAGTTATCTGCAACAGGAGCTGTAGAACCGTACCCTTTAGCTTCAAGCCTTGAAGCTGCAATACCTTTGCTTATTAAATAATTAACAACTTCTTTAGCTCTTCTTTCAGATAATTGCAAATTACTTTCTTCTGATCCAACATTATCAGTATGACCAGAAATTTCGATTCTTAAACTAGGCACATCATTTAATAAGCCTATTAAACGTTGAAGTTCAGAAGTTGATTCAGGTTTAATAGTAGATTTTCCAGTATCAAAGAATATATTTTTAAGAACTATTTTATTTCCTATTGCTATATTTTTAAGTATAATTTCTTTTTCAATAAGCTGATAATCTGCTGCTACAGGTAAGTTAAAGTTTTCTGAATGGAATAAATAACCTTTTGCTTTAACAGCTATACCATAGTTTATACCCGAAGGAAGAGAAATTAAGAATTTACCTGTTTTGTTATTTGTTAAAATGGTCATTATAACCTGATTTTTAACATTATCAACTACTTCTATTTCGGCAGCTACAGGAGCATTAGTAAAACCATCTTTAACTATCCCTTTTAAAACCGTTAAATTTTTAGATTCAACTGATACCGATTTTTCAAGAGTTGCCTCTGATATTGGATTTATAAAATTAGCTAATAATTGATCTTCGTTATCACTAACAGTTGGCTTATCATCACCAATAAATCTTATTTTATAAATATCTAATTCTCCTTTACTATTTTCTTCTCGGTTCGAAGAAACATAAGCTGTTTTACCACTTGCAGAAATAGTGAAATATAATTCATCATAAGGAGTATTAATAGGATATCCCATATTTACAGGATTAGACCATCTTCCATCAGGGCCTTGCACCGACATAAAAATATCGTATCCTCCCATTGAATTATGCCCTTCTGAACTAAAATACATTGTTTTCCCGTCAGGGTGTATATACACAGAACCTTCATTATATTTTGTATTAAGTTCATGACTAATGGTAACACTTTTTCCCCATTGATTAATTTTGGGATCCATTAAACCAGAAAAGAAAATATCTCTACCTCCTTCTCCGCCATATCCACCATCGGTAATAAAATAAATTTTTAACCCATCATTTGTATAACAAGCATGAGTTTCATTACTTGTTAAATTTATTTTATCACTTAATTTAATAGGACTTCTCCAATCATATCCATCTAAAACACATTCATAAATATTTCCATCTCCATTATCATTTTTATAAATAAATAATCTTTGACCATCAGGAGATAAAGCACAGCATTCATCATGGCCTTCGGTATTTATATTCCCAATCTTTTTGGGTTCAGACCATTTGCCATTTTTCTTTTCAGTTATATAAATATCAGAAAAATAAAACCCATCATCACTCTTTTTACCCCCAATATTTGATGCTCTTTTAGAATTAAACATAAGTGTTTCTTCATCTAATGTAATAGTAGGACAATAGTCAGGGTATTCAGAATTAAGTTCTTTTAAATTAACCGTCCAAGCTTTTACAGGATTATTATATAATTCTTTTGCTGTTTTACATTCCAATTGACGTTTTTCTAAAGTGATTTTAAGCTCTTCTAATTGTTTGTTTTTCAAGCGTTCTTTTAAAATTTCATATTGTTTAATCGCTTTATCAAATTCATACTTATATTGATATGCCAAGCCCAAACAATAATAAACATCATCATTAACTTCAGGATCTAATTTTATAGCTTTTTCTAAATATTCAACCGATTTAATTTTGGTAAACAATTGCAATAAACACTTACCTATTTTATAGTTTAATTCGGCATTATTAGGATTAAATTTATTAGCCTTTTCGTATTCTGCTAAAGCATTTTTATACGTCATTTTAGGATTTTGCTTGTTTTTTATAGCTTCTTCTCCTAAATTAAATTGTTCATCTCCAATTTTTATAGCATCTTGAGCTAACTTAAGTCCTTCTTTATCATCTTTAAAATTAGACGATTTAAATTCAATATTTTGAGCATTAGTTGTAATTACAAAAAACACAAATAATGATAATATAATAGTTTTCATAACAATCGAGTTTTTAATAAGTTAGTTACATTCAAGAGTATAATATTTTTTTCCAACTTCAAGGCCTAGTTCACTTGCTTTTTGATAATCGCTACAAGCTCCTTCGCCATCTCTTAACATTTCTTTTGTTATAGCTCGGTTTAAATAGGCAATAGCATACTTTGAGTTAATTGAAATAGCTTTAGAATAATCTTTAGTAGCTTCTTGATATTTTTTTTGTTTATGATAAGCTATCCCTCTATTATTATATGCTAAAGTATAATTAGGGTTAACTGTAATAGCTTTAGTAAAATCTTCAATTGCTCTGTCAATATTATTTTGTTCCATATAAACAGACCCTCTATTGTTTATTGCAATATAGTAATCGGGTTTTATTTTAACTGCATTATGATATGCTTCTAATGCACCAACTAAATCGTTCATTTTCTTTTTAACTCCTCCTAAATTATTATAAACATAAGCTAAAGAAGCATCAATAGTAATTGCTTTATTGTAATCCTGAATAGCTCCTGCGTAATCTTCAATTTTACGTTTTGCACTACCTCGGTCATTGTATGCTTTTACATGATTTGGCTTAATATTTATTGCTTTTGTAAGCATATCTATAGATTCTTGATACTTGCCTTGTAAGAATTTTACTCCACCTAAAAGATAATAATTTTCGCTATTATTTGGTTCTTTCATAATAAGTTCCATATAATCTTCTGTGGCATCATCATACTTTCCTGCATTAGTTGAAACTTCAGCTCTTAAGGTATATGCTTTAATATTTCCGTCAGATAAACTAATAATATCTGAATATGTTTTATATGCACTATTATAATCTTTTAATGCTACTTGAGATAAAGCTTTATTGTAATAAGCTTCAGTAAATGTTTTATCTAATGATATAGCTTTGTCGAACAATACTACTGCTTCTTTATAAAGTTTTTGCTTATACTTTTCAATACCTGCATTATAAGATTCTTGTGATTCTTGAGTAGTTCTTGAACTTTGATTAATCTTTGCGATTGAATCAGCATACCTGACTTCATCTTCGGTGTTTTGCGAATATCCAAAGTTAAACGCAATAATAAACAAACTTAATAAAAATATTTTATTCATAAATTCTGATTTTAATTTGATTTACAATTACTTATATAAAAAGAATTCTATTCCCCTTGCACAAATTTAATAAAATTATTTATTTATCAAAAAAAACGATGTTTTTAAAAAATAATAATAATTACTATATTTGCATAAAAATTTAAAATTAATAACTATGAAAATTATAATTTTTATTTTGCTATTATTTGTTTTTATAAATGCAAATGCACAAATAGAGTGTGTTAAAAAAACCGCAATTGCAGAAAGTGAAGGGTATTTTAGTGACTATTTATACGAATTTGGGGAAAATGGTGTTATTTTTTATTCAGAAAAAGATCAAAAAGTTGATGACAATAAAGAATACGATTTTGTTTTTTTTGATAAAGATTTAAAACTGGTAAAAACTGAAAAAGCTCTTATTTATAAAAAATTAAGAAAAGAAATTTCAGTAAAATCAGAAACACATTTACATACATTATTTTTGGATAAAGATGGTAATTTTACTATTGTTAATGCATCAATAAAAGAAACTATTTTAAAAAATGTTTCTGGTGTTATTGATCCTAAAGCTAAATTGCGAGACGCGGTTGTTTTAGGCGAAAATATTTACATAAAATCAATAATTAAAGAAGCTCCCTTTATTATTAAAATTAATTGGAAAACAGGTAAAAATAGCTTAATTCCTATCGTAATTGAAAATCAAAAGCCAAATGAAATTTCAATTATAAATATTCAAGCAATTGAGAAATCAAATGAAGTTTTTGTTTTTGTTCGAGTACCTTTAAATGATAATGAGGTTAATACTTTTGCTATTAAGATTGATGAGAAAGTTTTAAATATTAAATATAATTTTAAAAATTTCACTAAAAACAACATTTCGGCTATTTCAATAACAAATATTGGCCCTGATGAATATATTTTTTCAGGAACATACAGTAAAAACAATCCTATAATAGGAATAAGAAGTGATAGGCCTCCGAGAAAAACAGGAGTAGTTTCAGAGGGAATTTTTTTCGCAAAAGGGAAAAATAATAAAATTGAGTTTATAAAGTTTTATAATTTCACTGATTTAAAAGACTTTTTCAATCATTTAACTTCTAAAAGAAAGGAAAAAATTGAAACTAGAAAAGAAAAAGGGAAAGAAATCAATAATAGGTTTTTTGTAGAATCTCACAATTTAATACCTACAAATAAAAATGAATTTATTTATTTAGGAGAAATATTTTATCCTATTTTTAAAGAAATAATTCGATCAAACAATGAAATAGATTATGATTTAAATGGGTATCAATATGCACACTCTGTTATTGCAAAACTAAACAACCAAGGTGATTTAATTTGGGATAAAAATTTCTCAATGTGGGCAATTGATAAACCTCAAGAAATAGTTAAACTGATACAAACTCCTGAAATAAACGATAACAATATTAAATTAATATTCCTAAATAGTTCTAGTTTAATATTAAAAGGATTTAATGTAGATGGGTCTTTATTATACGACGAAACAGATGCATCAAGTCAACTTAAAAATGAGGATAGTAAAATAGAATTCTCCACTAATCAAAAAATATATTATTGGTATAAAGACTATTATTTATTATATGGATATGATAGATACAATAAAAAAGAAAATAAAGGGAAGGAAATGGTTTCTTTCATTAAGAAAATAAAATATTAAAATTAATACAGCAATTATAATATTTATATAACCGAAACCATAAATCAATGAAAAACAAAATTTTATTATTGTTTTCTTTTATAATTTTTGCTTTTAATCTTTCTGCCCAAGAAACTTATATTTTCAACAATAATAGGAACAATTATTCATTAGTAAACCCTGCCGCTTCGGGGTTATTGTATAAGCATTTTGCAACAGTTTGCGGAAATAATTCATATAGAAATTCTAATTCAGATATTAAGTCATTATATGCCATTTACGACTTCGATTTTTCGAAAATAAATAGTGGGATTGGGATTAATTATATTTACGACACTATATCTATTAATGAATACAATAAACTTAATGTTAATTATTCTTACCATCTTAAACTTAAAAATGAAAGAAAATTAAGTGTAGGCTTATCTTTGGGTTTACAAAAAGTAAAAACTGACTATAAAAATGTTAGATATGTTAACTTTGGAAACTCCCCTTATTTTTACGGGATAGAAGAAGAATATTTTTTAAACTATAATTTTGGGTTGATGTACAAATCGCCAAAAATTTTGGCAGGATTTAGTGTAAATAAATATTCTAACAACAACAATTACGAAAGACCTTTTCAATATTATTTTACAGGATTATATAATATCAATATTTCAAAGAATTTTGAAGCTGAACCAGGTCTTGATATTGCATTACATGAAGGGTTATATGATATTAACTTAATTCTTAAGTATAAGAAAAACATTTGGATTGGATCTACTTGCCGAAATTTAGATAATTTTATTTTTATGGGAGGAGCTGATATTAAAGGTAAATATCGCATCGGTTATAGTTATCATAAAAATATTATTCATTCTTCTCACGAGATTTTACTTGCCTTTTTAATTAAATAAAAAAAATCCGTTTTTATTAAAAAGCATTATTCATAAAAGATAACCATAAACTATATTTTTATTTTTTCATAATGAATTAAAAATAAATATTTTACTTTTTTTGTTTTATCCTCTTTTGCATTAATTAATATTATTAAATTTGCCTCATGATTTTAGTTACAGGAGCAACGGGTTTAGTAGGAAGTCATTTATTGTATGAACTTGCTTTAAATAATGATATTGTTATTGCCTTAAAACGAGTAAATAGTGATGTTTTATTTGTTAAGAAAGTTTTTAGTTTTTATGACAATAACTATGAGCTACTTTTTAATAGAATAAAATGGGTTGAAGGTGATTTAGAAGATTATTATTCATTAGAAGAAGCTTTAATTGGAATTGATTATGTATATAATTGTGCTGGATTAATTTCTTTTGACAAACAAGATTTTAACAAATTAATTGATATAAATTATAAAGGAACTGCTAATTTAATAAATGCTTGTATAAGTAGCGGAGTTAAAAAGCTTGTTCACGTAAGTTCAATAGCGGCATTAGGAAGAGCAAAACAAAATATTGAAACAACAGAAGAACTTCAGTGGGAAGATTCTTCAAATAACTCTGGATACTCGATAAGTAAGCATTTGGCCGAGATGGAAGTTTGGCGTGGTTCTGAAGAAGGTTTAAATATATGCATAATTAACCCATCAATTATTATTGGACCTGGATTTTGGGATTATGGTAGCGGGAGAATGATTAAAATTATGTGGGATGGTTTAAAGTTTTATACAAAGGGCACAAATGGATTTGTTGATGTAAAAGATGTTGCTAAAAGTATGATTATATTGATGAATAGCGATATTAATAAACAACGCTATATTATTAATTCTGAAAATGTTGATTATAAATTGTTTTATGAATTAGTCTCAAAATATTTAAATATTGCCCCTCCTAAATATTTTGCAAATAAATGTTTATCAAGTATTGCTTGGCGTTTTTTAAAATTATTTAGCTTAATTACGTGTAAAAAACCTTTAATAACAAAAGAAACAGCAAGAACTGCAAATCAGACTTATAAATATAATTCGAATAAATTTATTAATGAATTTGATTATAAATTTATAAGCATTGAGCAATCTATAAAAAATACTTGTGAATTGTTTTTAACTGATATTAAGAATAAAAAATAAACTTTTTAATAGTCCATTTTAAAAATTTTTCCATTATCATAATAAGGAATTATTCTCATTGTATCAATTTGAAGGCAATATTCAATAACATCATCTAATCCGAACTGCCTTAAGCGATCTCGTTGTGCTGCTTTTTGCATATATTGAACTAAATCTACTTTTGCTAAGCTCCATAAATCTAATGCGGTTGTAGCCGTATCGCATTTAGTATAATACAAATTGCTTTCTAAAATTTTCTCAGTTATTGCTCCAGCTAAAACTGTATCTTCTAGCGATAATTTTGTTTTCCAACCTGCACACAAAACAATAATATTTCTTTTTTCACTAATTAAATATTCGCAAACAGCAGATAAATTTAAGAATGAAGCTAAAACTACTTTATTGCATTCACTAGCTTTTTGAATTGCTTTTGTTCCATTTGTAGTGCTATAAACAATAGTTTTTCCTTCAACATTTTCTTTTGAAAAATTATAAGGTGAATTTCCAAAGTCAGCAAAATCTAATTTTATACCGTTTCTTTCAGCTGCAACTAAAAACCCCTGTTCTTTCATTTTTCTAGCATCTTCTTTGTCGGCGATAGGAATTAGTTCTTTTAATCCATTTTTAAATCCTGTGCAAACCGATGAAGTTGCTCTAAAAACATCAATAACAACAACATTGCTTTCTTTGTTTACGTATTTGTCGAATATTGCAGGCGAAATACAAACCTCTATTGATAATTTTTCTGACATATTTAGAATATATAAAAACAAAGAGGCTGTCCGAAAGAACCGATTTTGTCATGCTGAAGAACGAAGTGAAAAATCTTAATGTATTTATTGTTAGATTATTCGCTTTGCTTTTTGTCATGCTGAGAGAAACGAAGCATCTAAAAATTCTTCGCTACCGCTCAGAAGGACAATGCTTATTGCTCAGAAAGACATCTTTTCGCTATTTTTTTTAGACAGTCTCTTTGTTTGCTTTAATAATTTTATGCTTTATAAAAAGGCATTTTAACAACTTTCGCTTTTAATCTCTTGTCTCTGATCTCAACATATATTTCAGAATCTATTTTACTAAGTTCTGTTTTTACATATCCCATACCAACAGCTTTGTTAATAGATGGACCTTGTGTTCCAGAAGTTACAACACCAATAACATTACCATTAGCATCAACTATGTTATAACCATGTCTTGGTATTCCTCTATCAATCATTTCAAACCCAACTAATTTTCTTTTTGGGCCTTCTTCTTTAATTTTAACAATTTTATCTTTATCAATAAAATCTTTATAATCTGTTATTTTAGTAATCCAACCTAAACCAGCTTCGATAGGAGAAGTTGTATCATCAATATCATTACCATATAAACAATAACCCATTTCTAATCTTAAAGTATCTCTACAAGCTAATCCAGCAGGCTTAATTGCATATTTTTGTCCTGCTTCCATAACTGCATTCCATAATTTTTCTGCTGAAGAATTAGGAACATAAATTTCGAATCCACCTGCACCTGTATATCCTGTTGCAGATAATATAGCATCTTTAATACCAGCTATTTCGCCAACTTCAAAAGCATAATATTCGATATTACTTAAATTAACAGAAGTTAATGTTTGTAAAATTTCAAGAGCTTTAGGTCCTTGAATTGCAAGTTGAGAAGTTTCGTCAGAAGCATTTGTTAGTTTTGCTCCATATTTATTGTTTTTAACAACCCAATTCCAGTCTTTTTCAATATTTGCAGCATTAACAACTAGTAAATATTTTTCATCATTAAATTTGTAAACTAATAAATCGTCAACTATTCCGCCGTTTCCGTTTGGGAAGCAAGAATATTGAGCTTTACCGTTTACTAATTTTGAAGCATCATTAGTAGTAATATATTGAATTGCATTTAAAGCTTGAGGTCCTTCAACCCAAAATTCGCCCATGTGAGAAACATCAAAAACGCCAACACCTTTTCTAACATTTTCGTGTTCAATAATTAACCCTTCGTATTGTAATGGCATATTGTAGCCTGCAAAAGGAACCATTTTAGCTCCTAATTTTTCGTGTATTGCTGTAAAAGCTGTATTTTTCATTATATTATTTATTTAATATTTATAAAATTTATTATGCAAATTTAAAATTTAATTATGTATTACTAAATTTAATACTAATTTTTATGAATCATAGTAAATAATTTACTCCATCTAATTTTTGAGAAAAACTGAGCCCAAGATTTATCAGGGTCTATAGAAAGCCAAATAAAAACAGCTTTCCCAACAATATGATCTTCGGGAACAAAACCCCAATATCGAGAATCTTGTGAATTATGACGATTATCTCCCATCATCCAATAATAGTCTTGTTTAATTGTATATGTTTTAGATAATTTTCCATTAATATAAATTCCATCTTTTCTTACTTCTAATTTATTTCCTTCATATAACGTAATTACTCTATAATATAAAGGTAATACTTCATTGTTTAATTCAATAACTTCTCCTGCATAAGGAATTTTGATTGGTCCAAAGGTACTAACCGACCATTTATAATTTTCGTTATTAGGAAAAATATCTGAATTAACATAGCCTTTGTATTTAATAATATGTTTAACAAAAGCTGCATTTCCCATTTTTTCAACTTGCTTATCTGTTAATGGCAAGACATATAAATTGCTAATATACAGTGGGCCTGATTTTATTGTGTCATATTCTGATAATGCACTTTGAATTATATCACTATAATTTCCATAATAATTTCCACCCATTTCTCTGCCTAAAGCATCATTTTGTTGATCATATAAAGATACACCTACTTCGTCAAGGTATTTTTGTCTTAATACAGATCCATCTGTAATAACTATATAATTATATTGATTCCCCTCGAAATAATCTTGTTTTTCGCCATTTATATAAAGCTGATTATCTATAATTTTTAATTCATCTCCAGGAATACCTACGCATCTTTTAACATAGTTTTCTCTTTTATCTAAAGGTCTTGCTATTACCTCTCCTATTTTCTCGCCACCAAGCATAAAATTAGGATTAAAAACATTTCTACGTCCAAGGTTTCGAATTAAGCTATAATAACTTGAGTTTTGTCGTCCAACTGCAACGGTATCGCCTTCAGGAAAGTTAAACACAACAATATCATTTCTTTTAATTTTACTAAAGCCTGCTAGTCTTTTATAGTCCCATTTTAACCATTCTAAATATGCAGGAGTAGATTTTGTCATTGGTAGTGTATGGTGAGTAAAAGGAACAGCTATAGGAGTAATTGGCATACGAGGGCCATAACTAACCTTGCTTACAAATAAGAAATCGCCTCTTAACAAAGTGTTTTCCATCGAAGATGTAGGTATAGTATATGCTTCTATAAAAAATAATCTTATAATATAAGCAGCTACAACTGCAAAAATAAGAGCATCAACCCATTCGCGAGTGCTTCCTTTCTTTTCTTTTATATATTCTTTTTTCTCATCCCATCTTTTCCAAAAAAGCCATCTAACTTTTCTGAAAAAATAATGGTCAACTATCATAGGCAACCCAAGTAACCAAATATAGCTTCCAAGCCAAATAACAAAAAGTATGTAAATAGTTATAACAATACTAAATTTGATTTTTCTATTTTTCCAAAATTTGAACATATTATTTATTTTTTATTGTTAATTAAATCAGACATTTCATAAAAACCTTTTTTCCCAACTAACCACTTTGCAGCTAATAAAGCTCCATTTGCAAAAATATCTCTATTTTTTGCTTTATGTTTAATTTCAAGTATTTCATCATTATTAAAATATTTAACTGTGTGATTTCCAATTACATTCCCTTTTCTTTTTGAAATGATAGGAAGTTCTTTTGCTAAGGCTTTTTTATTATTTACAAAACTATCATAGTTAGAAGTTTGTTTTATAATATCATTTGCCAATGAAATAGCAGTTCCGCTTGGAGAATCTATTTTATTAATATGATGTGTTTCGGTAATATTTATTTTAAAAGATTTGTTGTTTATTAATGATGCTATTTTTTTATTTATTTCGAACATTATGTTAACGCCTATGCTAAAATTTGAAGCATAAAATAATGTCTTTTTATTCTTTATACAATATTCTTTAACTTTTAAATAATCTTTATTCCATCCAGTTGTTCCAACAACAATTGGTAAATTTACATCAAAACACTTGTAAATATTTTCAACTACCGTATTTGGACTTGTAAATTCTATTGCAATATCAGCATCTTTTAATTTACTGAAATCGAATGTTTTATAATTATTTTCATCAATAATGCTATGAATAGAATATCCATAAGAAAGGGCTATTTCTTCAATTTTCTTACCCATTTTACCATATCCCATTAAAACTATTTTAAGCATTTTTAAAAGTTTAGAGTTAAACAAATTTGGCCAACGGGTTTTTTGTCACAAAAAGTATTAACTGTTGGGTTAATATTTAACGACAAATCATTGCTAACATCAAAAGAGTATAAATGTCCGTCAACGCTAGCATCAACAATATTTAAGGCATAAAAAGCAAAAGCAATTACAACAGATAAATCCATTTGTTTTTTCTTTTGATTCATTAATATTTTTATTTTATCATCAGAATAATTTTCTGTTTTTTTACCTATATCATTTGTTGTTTCATCGTCATCAACACGAGAGATATATGCATCTTTTAACTCTTTATAATCAGCTTGAACCGTGCTAAAGTTATAATACGCATAAGCAAACCCACCATAAATTAGAGGAACTTTCCAATATTTTTTATTATAAACCTGACCCAATCCAGGAAGTATAGCTGAAAAATAAGTAGCTTTTTTTGGAGAATGTTGTTTTTTATAAGCCAAAGTATCAGGTGTGTTTTTGTTGTTTTTTAAACTGTCTGCCTGAGAAAAGCTATTGAAAGGTAAAAAAATTAAAGAGATAAAAATTATCTTTATAATAATTAGTATAGAAAAATTGTAATAATATTGTTTGAAAACAAACATTAAACAAGATTAGAGTTAATTAGCTTAATTATTCTTTCCAAGTCATCATTTGTTTTAAAAGAAATAACTATTTTCCCTTTACCTTTTCTATCGTTTTGTATATTAATACTTGATTCTAAAAAAGTAGATAATTTATTTGATAATGTTGTAATTTTTTCGTCAACAACTGATTCTTTATTTGTTTTATCGTTTTTCTTTTTAGAAGTATATGGGGTGTTTTTTAAATCTTTTACAATAGATTCTACTTGTCTAACAGATAATTCATTTTCAATAATATCGTAATAAATAGCTATTTGGGTTTCTTTATCTTCAACATTAATTATCGCTCTTGCATGACCCATTGATATTTGATTTTTTTTAACTCCATATTGAATTTCTGGAGGTAATTTTAGCAATCTTATATAATTGGTGATAGTAGATCTTTTTTTACCAACAGTTGTACTCAAAGCTTCTTGAGTAATTTTACATTCTTCAATAAGTCTTTCGTAACTTATAGCTATTTCGATAGAATCTAACTCTTCACGTTGAATATTTTCAACAAGAGCCATTTCTAGCATAGCTTGGTCATTAGCAACTCTAACATAAACAGGAACTTCTTTTAATCCTGCAATTTGAGAAGCTCTAAAACGTCTTTCACCACTAATAATTTGATATTTATCATAGCCTAATTTTCGAACCGTAATAGGTTGAATTATACCTAAAGCTTTTATTGATTCAGCTAATTCATCAAGAGCTTCTTGATCAAAAGTGCTTCGTGGCTGAAATGGATTTGCTTCAATTTTATCAACACTAATATTTATAACTGAGCCTAAAATAGCTTTAGCATCGCCTTGTGAAATATTGTCAGGGAAATTTGAATCAACGTTTCCTAATAGTGCATCTAATCCTCTTCCTAATGCGCGTTTTTTTTCTACCATATCTTTATAAATCTTCGTTTATTGTTCTGTTCGAATTACTAATATTTGTCATATTATTTTTTTGCAATAGCTCTCGGGCAAGGTTTAAATAATTAATTGAACCTTTAGATTCAGCATCATGCATAATTATTGTTTTTCCAAAGCTAGGAGCTTCGCTCAATTTAATGTTTCTAGATATTATTGTATCAAAAACCATATCTTGAAAGTGCATTTTAACATCTTCAACAACTTGATTGCACATTCTGGTTCTTGGGTCATACATAGTAAGAAGAATACCTTCGATATCTAAGTTTTTATTTAATCTGTTTTGAACGATTTTAATTGTATTTAAGAGCTTTCCTAAACCTTCTAATGCAAAAAACTCGCATTGTACAGGTATAATAACCGAATCAGCGGCAGTTAATGCATTAACTGTTATTAATCCTAATGAAGGAGAGCAGTCAATAATGATAAAATCATAATTATCACGAATTTTATCAATTGCTAACTTCATCATTCTTTCTCTGTTAGGAAGATTAACCATTTCTATTTCAGCACCAACTAAATCTATATGAGCCGGAATAAGCTCAAGGTTTGGAGTTTCTGTAGTTAAAATTGTGTTTTTAACTTCTGCTTCTTGTAAAATAGTTTCGTAAATACTTGTTGTTATATTTCGTGGGTCAAATCCAAGTCCTGATGTTGAATTTGCTTGTGGGTCTGCGTCAATTAATAATGTTTTCTTTTCTAGAACGGCCAAACATCCTGCTAAGTTAATAGCTGTAGTTGTTTTGCCTACGCCTCCTTTTTGATTTGCTATTGCTATAACTTTTCCCATTTAATATGTATTTTAATAAAATTTTCAATATTTAAAATTTACTACAAAAGTAATAATTTATTGATAAAATCAAACTGTTTTGATTAAGTAAATGCATTAAATAAAAAAGCCGGATAAACAAAATTTACCCGGCAAAGTTTTTCTAAAATAATATTTATTTTTCTAAATCTTCGAATTTGATATCATCAGAATCTTCATTAGAAATAGGTAAGCTATCTTTAATATTATCTTGTTCTTTTCTAATAAAATTAAGTGCTTCTAATAAACCTTCTTCAAACTTATCAAAATCTTCTTTGTATAAAAATAACTTGTGTTTTTCAAAAAAGAACTCACCTTCTTTTCCAAATCTTTTTTTACTTTCTGTTATAGTTAAAAATAAATCTCTTGATTTAGTTGTTTTAACATCAAAAAAGTATGTTCTTTTTCCTGCTCTAACTGAATTTGAATAAACCTCTATTCTTTTTCCGGATTCATTGTGAAAATCAGAACCATTCATTTCGTTTCCGTCCTTATTATCTAATACTTCCATGTTTTTATAAATTAAATTCATTATTTCGACTAAAGCAAATATATGAAAAAATATTAATAAAAAATATTTTTAAGTTTTTCTTTTTAGGGTATGAAATTTTAAAATAAAAAATAAATATCAATATTAAGTTACAAGAAGTTTTTGGGTTTTCTTAATGTTTTTATATTTTACCCGAACATAATAAACGCCTTTCTCGAGATATTTGTCAATTTTAATTTTATCTCCTGTTATGTAATTATATGAATTATACATTAGTTGCCCTGTTGTAGAAACAATTTGAATTAATATATCTTCATTTATTTCTTCTCCAAATAAAATATTTATGGTTCCGTATTCATAAATTGGATTTGGGGCTAAAATTATTTTCAGGGATCTGTTAACTATGCTAATTGTATTGGTATAGTTAAACTTTCCATCATAATCTTCCTGTCTTATTCTATAATATGAAATCCCTAAATAAGGGTCTTCATCAATAGCAGAATAATTCCTTACGCCAGAACTATAATAACTGCCGCCTACCATCAAAACTGTTTCAAAATTTTTACCATCCAAAGAACGTTCTAATGCAAAATATTTATTATTTATTTCGGTAGCTGTAGCCCAATTAAAATTAATTTTATTTTCTTCTCCATCAACTTTGCCTTTAAAATATAAAAATTCAACAGGCATTGTTGTAATAGCTTCAAAAACAGAAATATCACCGTCTTTTACTTGCCAAAATTGCGTGTTTTGATTTGTTTTACCAGATATTCTTATAATTAAAGTTTGGCCAGCTGTTAAATTTAGAGTATCATCATAATCAAAAACAGCGGCTAAACCAAGTCCAATAATCGCAGTATCAGTTACAAAACTTCCTCCATCAATACTATATTGAATATATGCAACATCATCGGCATTTAAATTTCCACTTAAATTTATTCTTATGGTAATTGGAACATAACCTGTTTGCCCAACATTTATTAATGATGTTTGAATATAACATGAATCGTTTTTAACAGTCCATTGAGCTGGGGTTACACTACTGCATGTTCCATCGTACGAATAGGTTGCTGGCTCAGCTAAATCTAGATTATAAGTTTGAGCATATAAAAAAGTTGATAAAAAAATGAAAATCAAACAGATAATTATTCGCATAAATTAGAAATATATTATTTTGTTTTTATTAAAATTTATAGCGTTAAAATTAACGAATTAAAAAAGGTAATGTTTCAAAAAACAATTTGTTTATATGTTTTATTTTATGATTTATACTTTTTAATGTGATTTAAAGCTTCATTACCAACATTAAAAATTAAGTCTAAAACACTAAGATTTTGTTTAAATTCATTACTAAAAACTTGAATATACACTGGGTTTTCAATATTTAATTCATTTGTAAAAACCCGAAAATCTTTTATTTCTAAAGGATAATTATGAATATAATCTTTTGTAAAATTTATGGTTTGATTTAATTGAAGAATTTTTAATATTTTATTTGTTATATCAAAATTATAATCAATTAAGTAATCATATTTTTTCTCGAAAAAAACTATAAGTTCATCAATATAATATTCGAAAAATGGTGATTTATTATAAGCTGTTTTAAGAGTTTTTAGATGATTGTATTGCCAATTTTCTGCGTATGATATTTTAATCTCTTTTGTTAGTTGTTTTTTTCTGCATTTAACAACAGGCACAGTTAGTCTTGCTATTCCATTAGAAGTTAAAACTTCACATCTATTTCTTATAGTTTGTTTTGGAAAACTTTCAAATATCTCAATTGAAATACCATCACTTTGGGCAATGTGAGCAAAATATTTTATAGACCCAAAGAAAGCTGTAGGTAATATTATATTTGAACAACTATTAAGAGTCACACTTAAACCATAACTGGCATAATAAGCATAATTATTTCTTCTTCGCTATCACCGTCAGAAGGAGAAATAATTCCAGCTCTATTAGGTTCAGAAAATTTAATAGTTATGTTTTCAGTATTTATATTACTTAACATTTCAACAATAAAACGAGCATTGAACCCAATTTCTAAATCTTCGCCGTCATATTGGCAAGTTAGTCTTTCTTTTGCAGTTGTTGAAGCATCAAGATCTTCAGATGAAATATTAATTTCACTTCCAGAAATAGTTAAACGAACTTGATAAGTAACTTTATTTGCAAAGTTAATTATACGTTTAATTGAGTTCAGAAATGATATTCTGTCTATTATTAATATTTTAGAGTTATCGTAAGGGATAACTGCTTCATAATTAGGATATCTTCCTTCAATTAATTTACTAACTATTTTAGTGTCTCCGAAAGAAAACATAACGTTTTTCTCGTTATATTCAACATTTATATTAATATCTTCAGAAGAGATAAGGTTTTTAAGAATATTAAGAGGTTTAGGAGGAACTATAAAATTAACTTCTCCTTCTTCAATTTTAGTATCAGTTCTTTTGTATTTAACTAATTTATGTGCATCTGTAGCAACAAAAATAGCTCCTTCTGAAGTAAAATAAAAATAAACTCCGTTCATCACAGGACGCATTTCGTCGGTACTTACAGCAAAAAGGGTTTTAGTTATTGCATTATATAAATTCTTTGAACTTATTAATAAATTAGAAGAATTTTCTAATTGAGGAAATTTTGGATATTCGTCACCTGGATAACCTGGCAGTTTGTATTTTCCTTCATCACTAGAAATCCCAATTTCATTAGTTTCAAAGTTTATGTTAAAATTAAGCGGAACATCAGGGAAAGTCTTAAGAATATCTGTAATTTCTTTTGGAACAGAAATAGACCCATTTTCTTCTGAATTAATTGTTATTTTTGTTATAATCGAAGTTTCAAGGTCTGATGCAGATATATATAAGTCATTGCCTTTAATATCAAATAAATAATTATCTAATATAGGTAATGTGTTTTTTGATTTAATAACTCCACTAATTGATTGAAGTTGTTTTAATAAGCTAGAGCTAGATATTATAAAATTCATATTGTTTAAAATTAAAATATGTTAGGTTATTATTAATAAAAACAAAAATATAAGATATTGCTTTTAATAATTGCTTATTCAGCAATAAAGTTTGATTTTTTTATTAACAATAGTGTTAATAAAACATATTAAATAAAATATGTAGTTATTGAAAAATAGATGAGATTAAAAAAATATTTAATTTCTAAAGAATAAACTCTAAATTATTTAGAATAGATTTTATTCCATCTTCTAACTTTATAGGTTTATTTTTAATTAACTCATTCATTTTGCTAATATCTGGCAATCTTCTTGTCATATCGCCATCTTTTAAAGGAGGTAAATGAACAATTTTTGACTTTGATTTTGTTAATTGAATAATTATTTTTGCGAGGTCAATAATTTTAATTTCTTTGTTCCCCCCAATATTAACAACATCATTAATAAATTTATTATTATAAAATGCATTTAGACACGCTTCAACATTATCAGTAACATTGCAAAATGTTCTTGTTTGCGTTCCATCTCCATTTATTGTAATATCTTCGTTTTTAAGGGCATTGTGAATAAATTTTGAAATAACAAAATCCTTACTTTGTTTTTTACCATATGTATTGAAAAAACGGAATATTGTAAAATTCAAATTATATTCTTGATGATATGAACGCAAGAAAGCTTCGCCAATGTTTTTAACTATTGCATAAGGTAATCTTGAGTTTAAAGGAGTTGTATGTTCGTGTTGTGGTAATTCAACTGGTTCTCCATATATCTCTGATGATGATGAATAAAAAACTCTTTTAACTCCAGTGCTTTTTGATAATTTAAGAATATTTTCTATTCCATGTAGATCATGTAATACATTAACTGGATAAAGTTGCGTTCTTAAAACTCCAACAACTGCTGCATAATGGAAAACATAATCAAATTTATATGCTAACATTACTTCGGATATATCTTGATAATTATTAACATCGCATTTATTAAAATGCCAGTTAGAATATTCTTTTGAAGGTAATTTTTCAATGCATCCAGTTGATAAATTATCTACAATAACTACAAAATTATCATTATTTTTGATTAAACTTTCTGCTAATTCGCTCCCTATAAAACCTGCACCTCCGGTTATTAAAATTTTATTTGTGCATTTTTCAATTCTTCCATTCATTGTATTCGATTGTTAGGATTCCATTATTTTTCAAGATTCTCTCTGTTTGAGAATTTTTACTGGTTGCAAAAATATAAACTAAATAAATCAAATCAAAATAAATAAATAATATTAGTAAAATATATTACTTATACTTTTTTTGCTCTTTTTCTATCATTTTCATCAAGAAGTATTTTCCTTAATCTAATAGATTTAGGAGTTACTTCAATATATTCATCGTTTCTAATATACTCCATAGCTTCTTCTAATGAGAATTTAATAGCAGGAACAATATAAGATTTATCATCTGACCCTGAAGCTCTAATGTTTGTAAGTTTTTTTGTTTTAGTAACTTTAACCATTAAGTCATCTCCTCTTGAATTTTCTCCAACAACTTGCCCTACATAAACTTCATCCATTGGATCAATAAAGAATTTACCTCTGTCTTGAAGTTTATCAATAGCATACGCAACTGCTGTTCCTGTTTCCATTGAGATTAATGCTCCGTTTTTTTTGCTTGGTATTTCACCTTTCCAAGGTTCAAATCCTTTAAAGCGATGCGAAACTATTGCTTCTCCTTCTGTAGATGTTAACATTGGATTAGTTAAACCTATTAATCCTCTTGATGGAATACTAAATTCTAAAGATATCCTATCATTTTTAGTCCCCATACTCAACATTTCGCCTTTTCTTTTTGTAACAATTTCAATAACTTTACCAGAAAATACTTCAGGAACTTGAACTGTTAAAATTTCAATAGGCTCATTTTTAATCCCATTAATATTTTTTATAATAACTTGAGGCTGACCTAATTGGAATTCATATCCTTCTCTACGCATTGTTTCAACTAATACTGATAAATGAAGAATACCTCTTCCAAAAACTAATAATTTTTCTGGAGAATTAGTTTCTTCTATTCTTAATGCTAGATTTTTTTCTGTTTCTCTATACAATCTATCTCTTATATGTCTTGATGTTAAGAATTGACCTTCTTTGCCAAAAAATGGTGAGTTATTTATAGTGAATAACATGCTCATAGTTGGTTCATCTACTGCAATTCTAGACAATCCTTCTGGTGCTTCAATATCGGCAATTGTATCCCCAATTTCAAAGTTTTCAATTCCTAATACAGCACAAATCTCTCCTGAAGTTACTGGTGTTTTAATTTTTTCTTTTCCTAACCCTTCAAAAACATATAGTTCTTTTATTTGAGTTTTATCAATACTTCCATCTTTTTTAACTACCGAAACATTCATTCCGGCTTGTATTTCACCTCTCAATACTCTTCCAACTGCAATTCTTCCTAAATATGAAGAATAATCTAATGAGCTAATTTGCATTTGAAGTGTTCCTTCGTTTTTCTTTGCTGGTTTGATATAATCTAAAATGGTGTCTAATAAATAGCTTACGTCGGTTGTTTCGTTTTGCCAATGGTCAGACATCCAACCATTTTTAGAAGAACCGTAAACAGTAGGAAAACTTAATTGTTCTTCCGTTGCTTCTAAGCTAAACATTAAATCAAAAACTGCTTCTTGAACTTCTTCTGGAGAACAATTTGGCTTATCAACTTTATTTACAACAACGATAGGTTTTAATTTTAGTTCTAAAGCCTTTTGTAAAACAAATCTTGTTTGTGGCATTGGGCCTTCAAAAGCATCAACTAATAGCAAAACGCCATCGGCCATATTTAATACTCTTTCTACCTCGCCTCCAAAATCAGAGTGACCCGGGGTGTCTATTATATTTATTTTTGTGTCTTTATATCGAACTGAAATGTTTTTTGCTAATATAGTTATACCTCTTTCTCTTTCTAAATCATTAGAATCTAAAATTAAATCATTAACTTCCTGATTATCTCTAAATAATCTAACCTGATGTATAATTCTATCTACCAAAGTGGTTTTGCCGTGGTCAACGTGTGCTATAATAGCAATATTCCTAATTTCCTCCATTATGTTTTTTTTAAAAGAATTTGCAAAAATACTTTATTTAATTTTAATTTTCGCATTAACTCAATAATTTTTAAATAATTAAGGTTTTTACTTGTTTTGAACTAATGATTTTTTTGTTCTTTATTTTTGATTTATAATTAAAAAATGTAATTTGTATTTATTTATGTATTGAATTATTTTAATTAATATGAAAAGAATTATTTATCAAGTTGATTCATTTACTAATAAACCTTTTAAAGGTAACCCTGCTGGAGTTATGATTTTAGATAAGGCTATTGGTAAAAAGCTTATGCAAAATATAGCGAAAGAAATGAATTTATCTGAAACTGCTTTTGTTCTTAAAAATAAAGATTTTTTTAGAATTCGATTTTTTACGCCAACTACTGAAATTGATTTGTGTGGACATGCAACTTTAGCTAGTGCTCATATCCTTTATGAAAGCAATGTGGTTCAAGAAAATACTGAAATAATTTTTAAGGCGAACAAAAATAAATTATTTGTAAATAAACAGAAAGATTGGATAAAAATGAAGTTGCCTCGTTTTTATATTAAAGAATATAAAATACCAAAATCATTTAAAAATTTAGTTGGTTTTGACCCTAAAGAAATGTATTTGAGTAACTATAATTTTAAAGTGGCTTATACCGAAAATGAAGAAGATGTTTTTAATGCAAAACCAAATTTTGAAGAATTATCAAATAATGATTTGGGAGAATTAATAATAACTGCTCCATCAAAAAATAAAAACACCGATTTTGTTGTAAGATGTTTTGCTCCTGATTCTGGAATTAATGAAGATCCTGTTACAGGTTCTGCTCATTGTGCTTTAGCTCCTTTATGGAATAAGCTAACTGGGAAAAAACAGTTTAATTCATTGCAAGTTTCAGAAAGAACAGGTAGATTAAAAGTTGTTTTAAACAAAAATAATGTTGAAATTTCGGGACAAGCTATTACGATTTTTAAAGCAGATATTGTTTTGTAAATATTCTTACACCATATTTTGCCTAAATAGTTTTTATTTATTATTTATTTTCATAATATTGCATATATAAAACTGTAATATTATGTATTTGTATTATAAAACTGCTTTGATTCTAATTACATTGAATGTTTTTTCTCTGTTTTGTTTTACGCAAAACACTATTTGGCTCGAAAACTTCAATGATATATCAGACTTAACTACTTCTGATAATGGTATTACAAAATGGAATACCTACGTAGATAATTGCACCATTGAAACTGGTGATAAGTTTTATGTTGAAAACAAAAAATTTACGGCAAACGATACCGATTGTGAAGCCGTATGGATTTCTGATACTATTGATATAAGTCAATATAACTCTATTTATATTTCTTGTTTTTTTTCAAAACAAGGAGAAATGGAATCTACTGATTATATAAGTTTGTCGTATAAAACAGAAAATAATATAGAAAATAATATTACTATTTTGAATAATAATTTTAATGACACTACTATTGTTTCTGATATTATTAAAGGTGATTTTGTTGTTTTTTATGTAAAAGTTAAAAACAATTCTAAATTAGAATTTCATTATTTTGATGACTTTACTATTATTGCTCCAATTTGGCATGAGACTTTTACTTTAGATAATGGTTTAACTTACGATAATGGCTTAACCAAGTGGAATATCAACTACGAAAACTGCGGTATTGATAGCACTGATATTATTGGTGTATTTAACAATAAGGTTGTTATTAATGATATTGATGATACTGCAATATGGTCGTCTGATTTTATTGATATTTCGGAATGTGATTTTGTTAACATATCACTTGATATTTCGGAAAGAGGTGATTTAGAGAATGGTAATTTCATAAAAATATGTTTAAAAGTTGATAATAGTGATGAAATATTTTTTTATGAATTTTATGATGATTTTGATTCCGAAAAAATTTCAATTAATAATATTCATGGGGATAGTTTAAAAATTATAGTTTATTTTAAAAATAATGCAAATAATGAGTTTTATGAAATTGATAATATTTTAGTTGATAAATATAATTTCAAAACTTTTTATTCTATTAATAATGGTAATTGGAATGATCCTAATATATGGAATGTTGATAGTTCGGGGAATGTATTTAATGAAATACCGGATAGTAATTCTCATGCAATATTAAATCATAGTATTTATTGTAATTCTCATGTTGATATTATGAACCTTACATTAAAGGAAAATTCAACAATAAATTTTAGCAATAATCAGAATAAATTAAGTCTTAAAAACAATGGAAATTTATTTATTGAATCGCCACAAAATCTCAATTTATCTCTCAATTTATCGCCAACCTCATATCACACAATAAACACAAAAAACTCTAACACTAGTATTTTAAATAAAATTGTATTTGCTAATAATTCTAACATCACATTAAAAGGTAATGGCATTTTAAATATTGATACGATTATTTTCTCTGACAAAAATTCATTAGTAAATAATATAACTAATGGATTAAACATTATCGAAAAAAACATAAACAATGGTTTCTGTAAAATACTAAACTATAATACAATTAATTATATTGGTGAAAAATTTTCTAATCTAAAAGTGCTTAATAATAAAAGTATTTTTAATTATTGCTCTGATAAAAACCAGCAAATATCTACTTATTTTGATTACTATAATTTAACTGCTTCTAATAATGGAATAAAAAGTTTTATAGGAAGTTTAAATGTTACTAATAATCTAAATATTAAAGATAGTGCTGTTTTAAAAAGTGATACTAATATAATTAAAATTGGCGGTAATTGGGTTAATGAAGGGGACTTAGAAAACTCATTTCTTGAAGATTCTGGATCTTTAGAATTTAACGGAATTGGCAATAATCAATTAATTAAAAATAATAACAATGAAACGTTTAACAACCTAACAATAAATAAATTAAATGGTGGTGATTTAAATTTTATTGATTCAACATGCGTCATTGTAACTGGGAATTTGAATTTAAATGAAGGTTGTATAAATACGCGGTTTAATAATAAATGCATTTATTTAACAAAAGAGGCCTCCTCTAATCAAGGGAATTCAAAAAGTTTTGTTAAAGGCACTTTTATTAAAGAATGTGATAGTAGTTTTATTTTTCCATTAGGGGATAAAGATGTATGGGCAAGAATTGGTGTTTCGGAATTAGATACATGCTTAACTTTTAAAGTTGATTATAATAGTAATTGTTTTTATAACACAACTGATTTAATTAATTTTAATACAATTAGCACAACAGAATATTGGAGTTTAGATAAGCTTGAAAATTACGGTAATGCAAAGGTAACTTTATATTGGGAAAATGGAGAAAGCTATAATGGCATTACAGATATTAATAATTTAATAGTTGCCAGTTGGAATGGATCTTCTTGGGAAGACAAATCTAAATTTGGAAAAAAAGAAGGTTCTTCTGATTTTGGAAATATTACCAGTGGATTGCTAAGTGATTTTTCGTTTTTCACTTTTGGTTCTTACGAAAGTAATCCTTTGCCAATTGACTTATTAAGCTTTTATGCCATTAATAATAAATCCTATATAAAATTATTGTGGCAGTCGTTTAACTATATTAATAAATATTATTATTTGGTTGAGAAGTCGGTTGATGGATTAAATTTTAAACCTATAGATAGTGTTTTTATTGATAATTTTAGCTCTAATCATGAATTTAGTTCAGTAGATTATAATCCTATTAATGGAACTTCGTATTATAGATTAAAACAATATTATACTGATAATAATTTTGAATATTCTAAAATAATTTCGGTTAACTATAAATCAGAAAAAGAAAAAATAAAATCATATACATATAATAATATAATGTATGTTGAATTTGAAGAATTAGAAAACAACTCAGAAATAAATATAAAACTTTTTAATACAAATTCTGATTTGGTTTATGAGAATACTATTCTTGAGTTAAAAAACAACAAGCTAAGTTTTCCTATAAACAATCTTCCTAAGGGAATTTATTTTTTACAAATAAAAGAGAGCGGTTATATTTATAACAGTAAAGTTATAAAATAAAAAAGCCCCTAAAAAGGGGCTTTAAATAAATATTAAAGAGTTTGAATAGGCTTAATTATTTCTTTTCCCATTTCAACTGCTTTTTCATTTTCCGGAATAAGATTATGATATCTTGAAGGAAGAGATTTTTCTAATCCTTTTCTTATGTTTTCAGGTTTAATAATAGGTTTTAATTTAAGAAAACCACCTAAAATAAACATATTAAACATTTTCAACATATTTGCTTGTGAAGCTTTATCATAAGCATCTATTCTATAGATATTAATATCTTTTCTTGTTGGATGTTTAGTAATACCATTTCCATCATAAATTAACACACCACCTGGCTTAACAGTTTCTTCAAACTTATCCATAGATTGTTGATTAAGTAAAATAGCTGTGTCATAAACACTAACAATAGGTGAACTTATTCTTTTGTCGCTTATAATTACGGTAACATTAGCTGTGCCACCACGCATTTCAGGGCCATAAGAAGGAAACCAACTTACTTCTTGATTTTGCATAACGCCTGAGTAAGCTAATATTTTACCCATTGAAAGAACTCCTTGTCCACCAAAACCTGCGATTATTATTTCTTCTGTCATTTTTTCGTAAATTTTAGTTTATATTTTATTTTTCTTGTGGAACTTTAATATCTCCAAGTGGATAGAAAGGGAACATATTTTCTTCCATCCATACATTTGAAGCAACTGGAGAAAGTTTCCAGCCTGAATTACAGTTTGACACTATTTCAACAAAAGATAATCCTGTTTTTGTTTTTTGCAATTCGAAAGCTTTTTTAAGAGCTTTTTTTGCTTTTCTAACATTTGAAGGAGTATGAACCGATTGTCGAGTAACATAATTAGTGCCAGGTAATTGAGCTAATAATTCAGTTATTTTTAAAGGAGCACCCATAATTTCAACATCTCTACCTGTTGGGCAAGTTGAAGCTTTCATTCCAGGTAAAGTAGTTGGAGCCATTTGACCTCCAGTCATACCATAAATACCATTATTTATAAAAACAATAGTTATATTTTCACCTCTATTACAAGCATGAATTGTTTCAGCAGTTCCAATAGCAGCTAAATCACCATCACCTTGATATGTAAAAACATATTTATCAGGGTTTAGTCTTTTAATAGCTGTTGCAAGAGCTGGTGCTCTACCGTGAGCAGCTTGTTGAAAGTCAACATCAAAGAAATTGTATGCAAGAACTGAACATCCAACAGGAGCAATTCCAATTGTAGTACCTTGAGCACCTAATTCTTCAATAACTTCAGCTATTAATCTGTGAGCAGTACCGTGTCCACATCCTGGACAATAACTTAGTACATTTTCTGTAAGCACTTTAGTTCTTGAATAAACTACATTTTCTGGCTTACGTATTTCTGGTCTAGCAAAAGATTCTGCCATATTATTAACCTCCTATAATTTTTTGTTTTAACGCATCTATGATTTCTTCTGAACTTGGCATGATTCCACCTAATCTACCAAAATGATCAACTTTAACTTTGCCATTAACAGCTAATTTAACGTCTTCTACCATTTGACCGGCGTTCATTTCTACAGATAAAAATCCTTTAACTCTATTTGCAAGTTCACTAATAATCTTAGTTGGGAAAGGATAAAGAGTAATTGGTCTTAATAAACCAACTTTTATACCTTTTTCTCTTGCAATTTCAACAACTTTTTGACAAATTCTTGAACTTGTTCCAAAAGCTACAATAATATAATCAGCATCATCTCCTTGTATTAACTCATATCTAACTTCGTTTTTCTCAACTTCACGATACTTAGCCTGAATTTTAATATTCATTTGTTCTTGTTTAGCTGATTCTAATGCTAATGAAGTAATAACATTATGTGGTCTATCTGCAGGTTTTCCTAAAGTAGCCCAAGGACATTGTTGACGAACTTGTTCTTCTGTTCTTCTAACTTTTTGTTCCTTTAGTTCAACTTTTTCCATCATTTGGCCTATTGCACCATCAGATAAAATCATAACTGGATTTCTGTATTTAAATGCTAATTCAAATCCTAATTCAACAAAATCAGCCATTTCTTGAACAGAAGCTGGAGCTAAAGTAATTAATTTATAATCACCATGTCCGCCACCTTTAACTGTTTGGAAATAATCTGCTTGTGATGGTTGAATTGTTCCTAAACCAGGACCTCCTCTAACAACATTTAATATTAAGCCAGGTAATTCTGCACCTGCCATATAAGAAAGTCCTTCTTGCTTTAAACTAATACCAGGACTTGAAGAAGATGTTACTACCATTTTCCCACAACCTGCTCCACCATAAACCATGTTTATAGCTGCAACTTCACTTTCTGCTTGTAAAACAACCATTCCTGTTGTTTCATAAGGTTTTACTGTCATTAAATATTCTAATACTTCTGATTGTGGAGTAATAGGATATCCAAAATACCCATCAACGCCAGCTCTAATTGCTGCTTCAGCAAAAGCTTCGTTGCCTTTCATTAATCTTAATTCTTTTCCCATTATATAAAAATTTCTTGGTTATTAAAAAAATTAAACTTCAATTTTTGCTCTATAAACAGTTATTACACCGTCTGGGCAAACGATTGCACAATTTGCACAACCTACACACGTATTATTAATTGTTATTGCATAATGGTAACCTTTACCATTAACCTCTTTCGACATTCCCAATGCATTAGTCGGACACGCTCCATTACACACACAACAGCCTTTGCATCTTTCAATATCTACTACGACATCGCCTACTATTTTTGCCATTTTTATTATGTTGTTTTAGTTAATACTTAATTTTTGACACGAATATACAAATTATATATTTATATACAAATTTTTATTTTAAATTAAAATTTGATTTTGACGAAATATTTTGATTTTTTATTTCTGAATTTATTATCAAAGTTAGTGGACTTTATATTCTTATTAGACCGTGATAAATTTATAATGTTTTTATTTTATAGGCGGAATGTTTTACTTTTCAAGAAATTAATTGTAGGTAATATGATGTTAGCGGAACACCCTCTATAACAAATTTTGCTCCTTCTATAAGTATTACGCTTGACCCGTTTTTGTGATGCGAACTAAAAACAAAAACGCCTAAAAATTTTCATTTTTAGGCGTTTGCTTTGTTTTCTTTTGGAGCGGAACGGACGGGACTCGAACCCGCGACCTTCGGCGTGACAGGCCGACATTCTAACCAACTGAACTACCGATCCAACATGTTAAGTTATCAATAACTCGGTGCAAAGATATTATTCTTTTTTTAAAATACAAAAAAAATATTTAAATTTTAACAAAATAATTTATTGGTCTCAAAATTTTATCGAAAAGATATAACTGTATTACATACAAATCTTGCTTATTATTATTTATTATAGCATACATTAAATCTAAATCTTTTGTTATTAATTTACCGTTTATATCGTAACTTTCTTTGTCTGGTATTTTATAAAACAAATCTAATTTTGTTTTTGTTCCTGAAAAATCATAAACATTAATTGTAAAAGCAGGATTTGAAGCTAAAACAGAATCTCTATTATGTTTATCCATCTCGCCTACAACATAATCAAATATAACTTTATTAAATATTCCAATATATTTATTGATTTTTAAAGTGTCGATATTATTTAAGATTTTACCTGTTAAATCTAAAATTTGTTTTCCGTTTTTGTCGTTAACATATTTAAACGAATTACTTTTATTTTCATTCCAAACAATATCAATCTCTTTAATATCAGATGGTTTATAATTAAAAATTGTTCTGTCTCTCCATTTTCTTTCTTCAACAAAAAAACGAGGAGTTAAATAACCAATAAATCCCGGAATATGTAAAACATAAGGGTCGCTAGCTTTCACTTTTGTATCAACATCTTCTAAAATAGCAATTGTGCCTGTTTTATCTTGTGTTTCTCCACCAATATAAAAAGTTTTAACTAATTCATCTTTAATATAAATCTCAACTTTTATTGAACTACTAGAAAGACGTTTTGTAACATTTTCTTTCATTTTGTTGCCAACAGGTGATTTTATTTCAACATCATGAATTGTTTTCAGTAAAGTTTTAATTACATCAGGTCTTACATCAAATTTTTTATTAATTTTCCAAATATTATTTTCTCTTGTTAAAGTTGCTTCGAGACCAGCCATATCAGCCATAAAAATTTTATTAATGCTTGCTGTATCTTTAACAGCAAAGTCTTGCATGTCTCGAGGAAGAGTTGATTTCTTACTTTGAATATAAAATATAATAACTATTGCAGTTAATAAAGGAACAATCCAAATGATTATATTTTTCTTTTTCATTTTTTAGAATTTATTTTGAATATTTTCTCTTTTTATAAAAATTAAATAACACACCAATAACAATAATTAAAATTATAGGATAAACCGTATTAATAATTTGCCATTTAAGTCTTTCATTATTTATTTTAGTTGTATTTAATAAACGTAAAGTAAGCTCTCGGTTTCTTAGTGAAATAAGACCTTCTTCACCTTCCATAATATAATTAATAGCATTTAATAAAAATTTTTCATTACCGAAAAACTCGCCCGAATATTTATCATATCCAAGAGGGAAAGCTCTTTGAGAGCCTTGATGAATTTGATTTTTTATAATATCACCATCAGAAATAACAATCATTTTAGTCTCTTTACTAACTTTTTTAAATAATTGTCTGTTCATAATAGTATCATTATATTCAAACTCTGGAGAAACCCTGTTTGCAAAAGCCGACGGAAACACACCTTCGAGTAATACTGCTATAGGCTTGTTTGCAAAAAGATATTCTCTAGGATTAGGCTTTTGATCAATTATAGCCAATGAAATTTTCTCGAGTGGACCTTGCAATTTTGTGTAATTAGAAGAAGTTAACAAAATAGTTTTTTTAATACCATCTTCTGTTATAATAGTATCAATAGAACTTGCAAATTCACACCTAATAGGTGATAAATTTTTGGTAATAACATGATTGTTTTCAGAAGTAATTAAAGGAAAATAAAACCATTTAAAAGGTTGAAACTTTGGTTGAGCCCCAATAGGCGAAACATTAATTGGAATATAAGCCGAATTAACGTCCATAATTAAGTTTTTATTAATTCGAACACCATATTTAAACAACATTTCATCTAACCCTAGATCAATTGGTAAAGCTTGGGTATAAGGGCTGTTCTGAAGGCTATCCATAGTAACATAAACGCCATCAACCAACCAAACAACTTTGCCACCGTTCATTATAAACTGATCAATTATAAATTGGTCTTTAGGAGTAAAAAACGAATCAGGTTTTGCAATAACTAAACATTTGGCGTTTATAGAAGCTAAACTATTTAATTTTTCATTTAAAATAACTCTTCGTAATTCATAATTTTCTGATAATGTAGCAGCTATACTATAAGTTTCTAGTTCTGATAATTCACCATGACCAGTTAAAAAAGCAATTCGTGGTTTAATAACTGTTTGTAGCTTTTTTATTGAATTAGCAAGCTCATATTCAATCATTTGAACTGAATTGTTGATTATTATATTTGAATTAGCACCTAATTGTTCTTGAAGAAAATTAACGGCAATATCACGGTCATTATAAGTCGCAATAGCCGAAGGAAATACTACTTGATTTTTTGAACCATCTTTTTCTTTTATATTTAAAGGAATAGGTTTAAGTCCTTTTTTTACTAGCTGTTCATAAATATTTTTATTAGCTTCTTCATTATCACTTTTAAACGGGTCAATAAAGCTATACTGAATGTTTTCACCAGCATAAACCTTAAATTCATCCAAAGTTTCTTTTATTGATCGATTTAATTCATTTAAACCAGAAGGGAATTCACCTTCGAGATAAACTTTAAAATAAACTACATCATCTAGGTTTTTAAGAATTTTTATTGTTTCATCAGAAAGGGTATATCTTTTATCTGACGTTAAATCAATTCTTGTAAAAACAAAAGTACTTAAAAGATTAAGTAATATAATTATTAAAACTCCGCTAAAGAGTTGAATTATATGTTGTTTTTTTAATTGTTTGTTTTTTCTTATTTCCATATATTTCTTTATTACCATTTTCTACTAACTAAAACAGTTCGGGTTAATAGAATAAAAAATATAATTATTCCTAAAAAATACACCATATCTCTTGTATCAAGAACACCTCTGCTCATTGATATATAATGATATTCGATTCCTATTTTTGTTAAAACGCTATCAAAACTTCCAAACAATTCTAAATTACCTAAAGCATCAAATCCAATATAGAACATAATAATTAGAAACATACCTACAATAAAAGAAATAATTTGATTATTAGTAATAGAAGAAGCAAAAACACCAATTGAAACGAACCCAGCAGCTAAAAAAAATAGACCAACAAAAGAGCCCCAAAAACCACCAGAATCAATGTTGCCAACAGGCATAGCCAATTGATAAACCGAATAATAATAAATAAGAGTTGGAAGTAATGCGAATAAAACAAGCAATAAACCAGCAAAATATTTTGCAAGAATAATTTCAAATTCGCTTAATGGTTTGGTTAATAACAGCTCAATTGTTCCTGCTTTTTTTTCATCAGAAAACAATCTCATGGTTATTGCGGGTATAAGAAACGAGAAAACCCAAGGAGCAATAACAAAAAGAGTAGATAAACTTGAAAATCCACTATCTAAAACATTCATTTCTCCTCTAAAAATCCACATTAAACCACTCATTACCAATAAAAATAATATAATAGCAATGTAACCTATTAATGAGTTAAAGAATGAGTTTATTTCTTTAATTAAGAGTGCATACATAATACATAACATTTATAAAACGCACAAAATTAATAAATAATTTATGTTTTTAGCATTCTTAAAATATAAATACAATTTTTTTTAATTTTTTTAATACTTTGGGGAAAACTGCTCAATTTGGAAAAATTAAATAATACTTAAAATTAATTTTGATTAAATAATAATTTGATTATTTTTGCAAATTAAATTTAATACAATTGATGGATAAATTTAATGCTATACGACCTTATTTTAATGAAGAAATTATACCTGCATTAAGAAGACTTGTTGATGAAAATGAGTTTATAAGTGCTGTTAAATATTTCTTGCCAGAAAAATCTAATGATGAAATTAAAAAAGAATTATTAGAAATAACCACATTAGAATTTTTTCAAAAGAATTTTTTATCAAAAATAGTTGATTCTTTAGTTAATAGAAGCATAAAAAATTTAACTTTTGATGGTATCGAAAATTTAAAGGTAGGAGAATCTTATTTATTTGTTTCAAATCATAGGGATATTGTTTTAGATTCGGCTTTATTAAATATTATATTAGTAAAAAACGACCACGAAACAGTTCAAATAGCAATAGGTAGTAATTTATTAATTAAGCCTTGGATAGTTGACTTTGTTAAGATAAATAAAAGTTTTATAGTTCAAAGAGATGTTCCTCAAAGAGATGCTTATGAAAGTTCTCATCTTCTTTCTTCATATATAGATTTTGCAAGAAATACTTTAAATGAATCTATTTGGATAGCTCAAAGAGAAGGTCGTTCTAAAAACGGAGATGATAAAACACAGCCGGGACTTTTAAAAATGCTTTCATTATGTTCAAATGGTAATTTTATTGAATATTTTAAATCATTAAAAATTGTTCCTGTATCAATTTCTTATGAATATGACCCTTGCGACGTTTTAAAAACACAAGAAATTTATTCGATAAGCAATAATAAAGATTATAAAAAAACATCTAAAGACGATTTAAACAGTATGCTTCATGGTATAATTGGATACAAAGGTCGTGTTCATTTTTCAATAGGTAAACCATTAACAGATGTATTAGATAATATTGATGCCTCTAAAGGAACAAATGACAAGATTAAAGATATTGCAAGCATAATTGATTATAACATTGTTAAAAATTATAAACTTTGGCCATCAAATATTTTTGCATATAAGTTTTTAAATAACAAAGATTACGACACCTCAAACATATCGCAAGAAGAAGAAATTGAGTTTGTTAATTATGTAAATAAGAAATTTTCTGATATAACTAGCGACGTAGAAGAACATAAAAAAATATTTTTTGATATGTATTCTAAGCCTATTGAAAACAAGATTAATAATATAAATTTATGAGGTATTTTTTAATACTAATTACTACAATCATTTTATTTAGCTGTTCAAATGACGAGTTTATTGATATTGACAATATGGTTTGGGCTAAAAATAAAACATATAAAATATCAACAAATATTAAAGATAAAACCAATTTTAAGCCTCATTTATTAGTTCGAGTAATCCCAGACTACCCTTATCAGTATTTGCCTTTAGTAATTAAATTAACCGATCCAAGTAATAATGTATTTATAGATACTATTAATGTTGAAATATTAGACAGTCTTGGAAATTTTAAAGGAGAAGCTTTGGGTGATTATGGAGATATAGATACAATAATTTTTAAAGATTACCAATTTAAAGAATTTGGTATTTATAATTATGAACTTATTAATAATATGAATACAGATATTCCTTTTATAATGCAAATTGGTATTGGTTATAAAAAATAATTGCTATTTATATATATAATTTATTTAAAAAAAAATATTTATATTAGCGAATAAGTATTATATTTATAGGTAATTAAAATAAAATATAGGAAATTTTATGTCAGGTGGTGGTTCATTCTTAGAAAGTAAAGGCTTTAAGCTTTTCATGGTTAAGCTTTATGGTTTAGGTGCTGCAGTTGTTATTGTTGGTGCAATGTTTAAAATAATGCACTGGCCAGGTGCATCTGCTATGCTTGTTATTGGATTAACAGTTGAAGCGTTTATTTTTGGTATTTCGGCTTTTGAGCCTCCACATGAAATGCCTAATTGGAGTTTAGTTTACCCTGAATTAGCAGGATATGACCCAGAAGTTGAAGAAATTGAGCTTGAAAAAAAAGAAGAAGAAAAAAAGATTGAGGGAGGGTTTCCTGCTGGTAATTTTGGAGGTATGCCTTATCAAATGCCTTATTCCGAATCAACATCTGCTCTTGATAAAATGCTCGAATCAGCAGATATTAAACCAGATTTGTTAAGAAACCTTGGCGAAAGTTTCGAGAGTTTAAAAGAAAATATTTCTCAGATGTCTGATATTTCAGAAGCTTCTGTTGCTAGCATTGATTTTGCCGGTAATATGAGAACGGCATCAGAATATGTTGAAGATTTTAAACATTCTTTAGAAGCCGACATCGAAATTTCAAATAAATTTAAAGGCTCTTTTTCGGGTTTAAATGATTCTGTTCAATCGTTATCAGATTCATTTAATAAAACAGCTAACAATATTAATAATTCTATTGATGTTAATGAATATTATGTAACAACAATTAAAAATGTTACCGATTCATTTAATAACTTATCGGTTAAATACCAAACTAGTGCCGATAAAATTGACAGCTCTTTTGACCAAATGAGCAATATTAATGTTAACAGTTCTAGAATAATTAGCAAATTAGACCAAATATCTAATAATTTATCTGCATTAAATTCGGTTTACGAAATGCAATTGAAACAATCGGCAATGCAGAATGAAATATCAAAAGAACTTAATTCTGCCGTTTCTGTTTTTAAAGATAACTTAAATGATTCGTCACAAACAACTGATGTTTTTAAAAATCAGTTAGATGACTTAAATCAAAATATGGCTAAATTAAATATTGTTTATTCGAATATGCTAAAAGCGATGACTTCTACGAAGAATCCTTTTAGTAATGTATAAAATATTATATTTCTTTATTATCAGAATCAGATAATAATGTTTCATCAATAATATTATTTTCAGTATTATCACTATTATTATTTTGAATAAGATTTAATAATGCTTCTCTGGCTCTGCTTAATTGAGCTTTTACTGTTCCTATTGGTAAATTTAGTTCATCAGCAATCTCTTGATACGAGTATTCTCCAAAATATCTTAATTCAATTAATGACTGATAATTAGGTTTTAATCGAGTTATTAATTCTCTTATATTATCGGTTAATTGTTTTCTAATTAAGCTAGCCTCTGGATTGGGTTCATCTGATTCAAATTGTATTTCTATTTCATCATCTTCTCCAGGAATTTCTTTTATCATCGAAACATGTTTTTCTTTTTGCCTTCTGATAAAATCGATACAGGTATTAACAGCTATTTTAAATAACCAAGTGCTGAAAGCATTTTTTGGTATATATAAATTAAGTTTTTTAAACGCTTTGCCAAAAGTTTCCATAGTTAAATCTTCGGCATATTCGGTGTTATTAACCATTCTCAAAAGCATATAATAAACAGAAGTTTTATATTTCTCCATCAGTTTTTTATATGCATCTTGGTCATTATAGTCTAATGCCCTTTTAACTAAAATATAATCTTCTTTTGCTCTTTTTGATATTTGAATATTATCTAATTCCATTTTTTAGGTTTGTGAAAGATGTTTGAATAAGCGATATAGGTATAGAAGAACATGAAAAACAGTTCAATGAAAGGATATAAATATATGTATAGTGTCTTCTCTTTTAGTTTGGTTTTAATTAAATATAAAAAGCCAATTTGAACAAAATATCTTATTAAAAATATTGATAATACAATAATAATATTGAAATTAAGAATTAAAAGAGTTGCAAATAAAATGTAAAATAGCCACTCAGATATTGATAAAATTCCGAGCATTAATTTGTTTCTTAATTTGTATTTAAATCCTGTTGTTAAATGACGTTTCTTTTGAATAAACCAATCTTCAAAAGTTTCTTTCGGTTCTGAATATGTGAATGAAGATTCTTCTATTTCAATTCTTGTATTGTTTTGTTTTGCAACTTCATTAATAAATAAATCATCGTCACCCGAAAACATATTATAATGTGATGCAAATCCTTTATTATCAAAAAATATGTTTTTCTTGTATGACAAATTTCTTCCAACTCCCATATAAGTGAGACCTGAAAGTGAAAAAGAGAAATATTTAAATGCTGTAATAAATGTTTCCCATCTTATTAATAAATTTAAAAAACCTTTTTTATAAAAATATGGGCTATAGCCTAAAACTATTTCTGTTTTATTGTTATAGTTTCGCATTATTGTCGAAATCCAATCTTTGCTATTAGGTACACAGTCGGCGTCTGTTAATAAAACATAGTCATATTTTGCTCCTTTTATACCTAAAGTTAACCCTAGTTTTTTGCCTAAAGCAAACCTTTCTTCTAGCTTATTATCTATTAACTTAAAATTAGGATATTCACGACTTAGTTCAGAAAGATATACCAAAGACCCATCTGTTGAGCAATCATTTACAACAATAACCTCAAATTCGTGATAGTCTTGTTTTATTATTAGACCTAATTTGCTTTTAAAATTATCTATTTCGTTTTTCCCAACAATAATTACCGAAACAGGAGGTGGATTATCATTAATGTCGCCTTTTTTATAAAAAGCTAATTTTGAGAAGATAAATATATAATATATTAGAGAGATAGATGCTATAACACAAAAACCTATAAAAAAAGTTATATATAAATTATTAGTAAAATCAAATACTATGTTCATAAGAAATAAAATTATTAAATACAAAAGTATAATTCTTTTTCAATTCAATATATTTGCAAAAATATATTTTATAAACTTTTTTAAACAATTTTTAATATCTAATTTTAATTACCTTAATGAAATTTGAAATAATCAATACCGATAATCAAAGCAAAGCTCGAGCTGGACTAATAAAAACCGATCATGGTGATATAGAAACACCTATTTTTATGCCTGTTGGTACTGCGGGTACAGTTAAGGCTGTTCATCAAAGAGAATTAAGTGATGATATTAAAGCTGAAATTATTTTAGGCAATACTTACCACCTTTTTTTAAGACCTGGCATTGAAATTATTAATAAAGCTGGTGGTTTACATAAATTTATTAACTGGAACAAACCTATTTTAACTGATAGTGGTGGATATCAGATTTATTCATTAGCCGAAAATCGTAAACTTTCAGAAGAAGGAGCAAAATTTAGATCTCATATTGATGGTTCTTACCATTTTTTTACTCCCGAAAAAGCTATTGATATACAAAGAACAATTGGAGCTGATATTATTATGGCTTTTGATGAATGCACTCCTTATCCTTGTGAATATAAATATGCTCAAAATTCGATGCATCTTACTCACAGATGGCTGTCGAGATGTGTTGAATATTTTAATAAAACCGAAAATCTTTATGGTTATAATCAATATTTATTTCCTATTGTTCAAGGTAGTGTTTATAAAGATTTAAGAAAACAATCGGCCGAATATATTGCTAATGCTAATTGTTTTGGGAATGCAATTGGGGGGCTTTCGGTTGGTGAACCTGCCGAAGACATGTATGAAATGACCGATTTAGTTTGCAATATTTTACCTAAAGATAAACCTCGCTATTTAATGGGCGTTGGTACTCCTGAAAATATTATTGAGTGTATTGCTCTTGGTATTGATATGTTTGATTGTGTTATGCCTACAAGAAATGCCCGAAATGGAATGTTGTTTACATCACAAGGCACAATTAACATCAAAAACAATAAATGGAAAGATGACTTTAGTCCTATTGATTTAAATGGTTATACGTTTGTTGATTCGCAATATTCTAAAGCTTATTTAAGGCATCTTATTGTTAATAATGAAATTTTAGGTGCTCAAATAGCAAGTATTCATAATTTAGGCTTTTATTTGTGGTTGGTTAAAGAGGCTCGTAAAAATATTATTAACAATACTTTTGAACCTTGGAGAAAAGAAATTATTAAAAACTTAAAACAAAGATTATAAAATAAAGTGATAAAGAAATTTGATTTATATATTATTAAAAAGTTTTTAGGAACATTTGCATTTATAATAATTATGTTCGTTTTTATAATTATTGTATTCGATGTTTCGGAAAAAATTGACGATTTTATTAATAAAAAGGCTCCTCTAAATTTAATTATAACTCAATATTATTTAAATTTTATACCTTCGTTTCTAAGTTCTTTTGGGCCTTTATTTGCTTTTTTATCGGTTGTGTTCTTCACTTCTAAACTTGCATTAAAAACCGAAGTTATTGCTTTTTTAAGTAATGGAATAAGTTTTAATCGTTTCTTAAGACCTTATTTAATATCTAGTATTTTCTTGTGTTTATTAAATATTTACTTAAACAACTTTGTTATACCGAAAGCTAATTACGGCAAACTCGAATTCGAAAACAAGTATATAAAAAATATTTATCGCAATAATAAACGCAATATTCATAGTCAAATTGAACCGGGTAAGTTTGTTTATTTCTCGAATTTCGATAATTTAAACTATGTTGGATATAATTTTTCATTAGAGAAATTTGATGGGCAAAAATTAAAATATAAGCTTATTTCTGATGTTATTAGATGGGATACAGCGAAACAAACTTGGAATATTGTAAATTATTATACCCGAGAAATTAAAGATAATAAAGAAATAATAAAAACTGGCTACTCTTTAGATACTGTTATTAATAATTTAAATATTGGTGATTTCACAAAAAGAGAAACTACTGTTGAGACATTAAACTTTTTCGAATTACGAGATTTTATTAAGAATGAAAAATTAAAAGGCTCCGAAGGTATTGCTTATTATGAGATCGAATTTTACAAACGATTTTCATTCCCTATAGCCACAATACTTCTTACTTTAATAGGTTTATCTATTTCGAACCGAAAAATACGTGGTGGACTTGGAATACATTTAACTATAGGAATTATTTTAGGCTTTTTTTATATTTTATTAATCCAAATATCTACTACTTTTGCTTTGTATAGTAGTTTATCTCCATTTATTAGTGTTTGGATTCCTAATGTAATTTATTTGTTTATAAGTATCTTTATGTTACGATTTGCCCAGAAATAGAAAGTTGTTTTATTTTAAAGAAACTAAAACAAGTTCTGCGGTCGGTTGTACCGCCGTTTTAATGTTGAAAGCATGTTTAGTCTGCAAAAACAAATAGCTTATACAAATAACCACAGTTTAAAATAAGAAAACAACAGTCTGAAAGACTGTATTAATTCAGCCCAAAGCAAAGCTTTGGGTGTATAAAACAAAAACCAAACATTCGCTCTGTAAGAGCAGCTTAAAAAAAATAATATCAGTTGCAAACAAATCAAGGCACGGATTACAAATCAGCGCCAGCCTTGGTTTATGCATAAAGGCACGTAAAACATTTCCGTGCAAGCCATAAGAATTTATAACTCCTGCATATTGGAATTTAATGAGCATAAAATGTAAAAAATAAATATTTATTCATAATTTTATTATGAATAAATGGATATATTTATTCTTTTGAGTTGTTTTCATTAAAGTATTTTGTTATTTTTGAAAAATGAAAAATATATAAAAATGAGTAAACTAGAAGATAAAATAATTTTACCAAAAGAGGCATTAATAAGATATATAACTCTTTTTCCAGAAGATTTTATGTTTGAAATGACAAAAAAAGAATTTTCAAATTGGGTATCGCAAATTGCGACACCCAATTTTATTTTTATAACTTAAAATTAGAAAGATGGATAAATCAGAAAATAAAATAATGTTACCAGAAGAGGTAATAATAAATAAAATATACCTAATAAGAGGTCAAAAGGTAATGTTAGATGGAGATTTATCAGAACTTTATGAGGTAGAGACAAAGGTTTTAAAACAAGCCGTAAGACGTAATATCGATATTTTTCCAGAAAATTTTATGTTTGAATTAAACGAAGAAGAATTTAATAGTTTGAGGTCACAAACTGTGACCTCAAAAAGAGGCGGACAAAGATACTTGCCATTTGTATTTACAGAACACGGTGTGTTACAACTTGCTAATGTTTTAAGAAGTGATAGGGCAAGAAAAATGAGTATTCAAATAATTGAAGTTTTTGTAAAGCTTCGTCAATTAGCACATACACATCAAGAGATATTAAAAAAACTTGAAGAGTTGGAGAAAAATTATTCAGAGCAAGACGATAAAATAATGTTGATTTTTGAATATTTGAAACAGTTTGAAGAAATAAAACAACAAGAATTAGAATATCAAAACAGAAAACCAATAGGGTTCAAACAATCGAATAGAAAATAAAAGGTAGTTTGTAAAACATAGCTTTTGTAACCGAACAAAAAAACTTATATTTGGGTAATATTAAAAAACTTAGTTTTATGTATAAAGTTTAGTAGTTAAAAAGGTAACCCCTAAAAATGATAAACATAAAAAAAAGTCATAAACGAGGGAATAATAAAAGAAGCAGAAGGAAATGATAGAAAAACATCAAATTTACCAACAGTAATTGATTAACAATGAAAAAAATAATTTTTATATTACTTGCATTTTTTATTTATGAACTTCCTATAATAGGACAGTTTAAAAATTATAATTGTATTGTATTTGATAGTTTAATTAGCACAATTAAATTAAAAAAAATGCAAAATGATTTTTTATTCCCGTTATTAAAAAGTGGCGAAATCTGTCGGAAAAAAGATTCTATTTACATATTAACAACTGATGAATTAAAAGTGAAAAAAATTAAAAGTGTACTCAGTACAAATAGTAATATTGATGGAAATTTAGAGATTGATGACGTTCTTTTTTCTTTAGACACTTTTAATATTGTCATAGATACTTTTGGTTATTTTGATAATTCTTGTAGTAACAAGAATTTTTTAGTTGTCAATAATTATAATATACTAAATAGTTTAAAAGAAACGTGTAATGTAATAATTGTTGAAGCATTATCTTATAATGTAAACGGTTCTTTTAAAATATTTCTTCGTAGTAATAAAAGTGATTTTATTATTGTTTTTAGATTTAAATCTAGCTCTTTATATCCTTCTATTTCAGTAGAATGTAAAGAATTATTTGATATATTAAAGAGATAATGTTTAAATGGGAGCTTCAGAATTTGGTCAGTCATTAGGATATGGATTTGGTTTAGGAATACACCCATCCCTTATTGGAAATATTTTTTCAAATAATATAAATAGTAAGATAAAACAATAATAAAGTGACAGCATTTAAAATTTTAAAATATAGCATAATAACAATACTCGTTTTATTTACTTTTTTTATTATAAAAAGTTTTTATGAACAAAAGAGAGATATTAATGAAATAAAAAAGTATCCTGCATTTACAGATGGCATTATAATAGAATATACTCACTCTGGGATATCTGGAAGATATTATCAATATGACTATTATGTAAATAATATTAAATATGTTAATGATGCAGGAACTGATAATCCCTTAGATTGTGAAAATATAGGTTATTCAAATTGTGAAGGGGAAAAATATAAGGTAATATACTCAAAGAAGAATCCCCAAAACAGTTATTTACTAACAGAGAGGTATAGTTATGAATTATTTAATCTGAAGGTTCCCCAAGAACTACTTCGATAGGGTCGTGTCCCAAGGTGAGTTTCTACGTAATTCTGTAATAAACTACCGCAAAACCTCCTGTTGTTCGTAGTTTTTAACTACGAACTAAATAAAATTTAGTTTGCAACTAACAAAAACAAAATTTGGAATAAAATCGGGGTACGACTCAAAGTCGTGCCCCGATTAAAAAAACTTTTTGCGTCCTTTGCACCTTTGCGTGATAAAAAAAGTATTAGCTCCGTAGGAGCAATATTTTGGTAAAAACCAAAACACAAAAACAATATAAAGTCCCGTAGGGACGACATTATGGTAAATTAAGGCACGGAAAACATTTCCGCACCAGCCTGATGTTAGCTCTTGTCACTCTGAACAGCAGTGAAGGGTCTTTTCTTAATACAAAGGAGATGCTTCGTGCCTCAGCAGGACAAAAAGCAACAGTTATATGCCATTCAGAGCGGTGGTTCTTGTCACCCTTGAATGGTAATGAAGGGTCTTATATCTGCATAAAGGAGATGCTTCGTGCCTCAGCAGGACAAAAAGCAACAGTTATATGCCATTCAGAGCGGTGGTTCTTGTCACCCTGATTTCTAATGAAGGGTCTTTTTATAAAACATAGATGCTAAAACCCCGTTAAATAAATAAGTTTTTTAGTTTCATAAAATTCTTCATCAAAAACATCCGAAATATTATGAATAGTTTTTTTGCATTTAATAGATTTAATTTCATCATCAAAATCACCACCTTTTAAATACAAAATGCCATTAATTTTAAATTTCGACTTTTTAATGCTTTTATAAACTACACTCAAAAATTCTGGAATTGATGCTACTGCTCGGCCTGTAATTAAATCAAATTTTTTATTTATCGTTTCAGATCTAATTTTGTCAGAAGTAACATTTTCTAAATTTAAAGCAGTTGATACTTCATTAACCACAGTTATTTTCTTTTGTATCGAATCAATTAAATGAAAATTTACATTAGGAAACATTATAGCCAACGGAATTCCAGGAAAACCACCACCTGTTCCAACATCTAAAACCTCTAACCCATCTGGTAAATTATAAAACTTTGCAATTGAAAGAGAATGCAAAATATGTCTTTCATATATATTGTCGATGTCTTTCCTCGAAATGACATTTATTTTTTCATTCCAATCTTTATATAAATCATATAAAAGTTCAAATCTATTTATTTGTAACTCTGTTAGGTTTGGAAAATATTTTTTAATAATTTGCATAAAAATAGTTTTTTACAAAAATCAATATATAATTACATTTTACAAATAAAAATCCAAAATTTTGTTAGAATCATATTTAAATAAAGGAATTATTGAAGCAGGTTGTGATGAAGCAGGAAGAGGTTGTTTGGCTGGACCCGTTTTTGCTGCAGCTGTTATATTGCCTCAAGACTACAAGAACAACAATATAAATGATTCTAAAAAATTAAGTTTAAAACAAAGATTAGAGTTGCGAGATATTATTATTAAAGATGCTGTTTCGTTTGCAATTGGTATTGTTGATAATATTGAAATTGATAAAATAAACATTTTAAATGCTTCGTTTTTAGCTATGCACCGAGCTATTGATAATTTAAAAATAGTTCCAAAAGCATTAATAATTGATGGAAACAGATTTAATCCGTATAAAAATATTCAGCATACTTGTGTAATTAAAGGAGATGGAAAATATTTATCAATAGCAGCAGCATCTATTCTTGCTAAAACTTACCGAGATGAATATATGTGTAAAATTCATGATGAATTTCCTGAATATGGCTGGGATAAAAATGCAGGATACCCTACAAAATATCATCGTGATAAAATTGTAAAATGTGGTGAATCACCTTATCACAGATTGAGTTTTAAATTAATAGAAAAACAATTATCTTTTAATTTTTAATATATTTGCAACAAAATAGTTAATAAACAATGGATAGCACAAGACAAGAGAAAATTTCGAAATTATTGCAAAAAGACATAGCCGATATTTTTCAAAAATATGGCAGAAATTATTATGGCAATACCTTAACTTCTATTACAAAAGTAAAAGTTACAAAAGACCTTTCAATAGCTCGAATTTATTTAAGTATTTACACTACAGAAGATAAAAATGCTATTTTAAATAATGTAAAATCAAATACAATAGAAATAAGAAAAAGATTAGCAGAAAAAATTAGAAATCAAGTTCGAATTATTCCCGAACTTCAATTCTTTCTCGACGATTCATTAGATTATATCGAAAATATCGAGAAACTTCTGAAAAACACATAATAAAAAGCACAAATTTTTGTCATTTTGAACGAAGTGAAAAATCCTAACGTATTGATTGTTAGATTCTTCGCTGTCGCTCAGAAAGACAAGGCTTATTGCTCAAAAAGACATTGTTTCGTTTTTTTGCAAACTCTTTATTAGAAATAAAATTATCTAAAAATAATATCTTTTCTGTTTGGTCCGGTTGAAATAATCTGAATTTCTACATTTAGGTTGCTTTCTAAATATTTTATGTAATTAAGCAAATCATTATTTATTTTTTCTTTTTGTCATTTTGAACGAAGTGAAAAATCCTAACACATTGATTGTTAGATTCTTCGCTGTCGCTCAGAAAGACAAAGCTTATTGCTCAAAAAGACATTGTTTCGTTTTTTTGCAAACTCTTTATTAGAAATAAAATTATCTAAAAATAATATCTTTTCTATTTGGTCCGGTTGAAATAATCGGAATTTCTACATTCAGATTGCTTTCTAAATATTTTATGTAATTAAGCAAATCATTATTTATTTTATCTCCTTCATAAATTGAATTCCATGCTTTTATTTCTTCATAAACAGGAGTTATATTTTCAATATTTATTGGGAAAATATTAGTTTTACCGTCTTCTGTAATATACTCTTTACAAGCCTTTATGCAATCAAATTCATTTAAAATATCAGATTTTGTTAAAATAATTTTTGTAACACCACTTAACATTATCGAATACTTTAATGCAGGTAAATCTAACCAGCCACATCTTCTTGCTCTTCCTGTTGTTGAACCAAATTCATTTCCAATAGTCTGAATTCTTTTGCCTATTTCATCATTAAGTTCGGTAGGAAAAGGGCCATTACCAACTCTAGTTGTATAAGCCTTAACAATACCATAAACATCTCTTATTTTTTGAGGAGCAAAACCTAATCCTATACAAGCACTTGCACTAATTGTGTTTGAAGAAGTAACATAAGGATAAGTTCCAAATTCGATATCAAGCAAACTTCCTTGAGCCCCTTCAGCCAAAATATTATTGCCATTATTTAAAGCTTCATTAATAAAATATTCAGTGTAAGAAATATTATATTGTTTCAAAAATTCAATAGCTTCAAACCATTTTTCTTCTTCGGGGTCTAAATTAAAATCAACCTCAGCTTTCATACTTAAAATATGAAATTGTTTTAATTTTTCGTATTTTTCTTTGAAATTACTGTCGTAAATTTCACCTATTCTTAAGCCATGTCGTGCTATTTTATCGGTATAAGTTGGCCCAATACCTTTTAAAGTAGAACCAATTTTTAAAGCACCTTTAAAAGCTTCATTAGAAGCATCAAGCATTCTGTGAGAAGGCAAAATTAAATTAGCCCTTTTCGAAATTATTAATGATTTTTTTACATTAACACCATAACTTTGGATTAATTCAATCTCTTTTTTTAAAGAAATAGGGTCAATTACAACACCGTTACCAATAACATTAACAATTTTCTCGTGAAAAATTCCCGAAGGAATAGTATGCAAAACCAATTTTTTACCATCAAATTCTAAAGTATGACCTGCGTTTGGACCTCCTTGGAATCTTGCAATTACATTATAATTATTTGCTAAAACATCAACAACTTTACCTTTTCCTTCATCTCCCCACTGAAGACCTATTAAAATATCTACTGCCATTTTTAAAAATTTTAAATTACCACCAAAAATACAAAACTAGATACAATTCAAAAGTAAAAATCAAAAAAATATTAAAATAAAATAATTGTTGATTATATTTGCGGAATATTTTTTAAAAAAACAACAATTATTTTATGGGTAAGAAAATATTAGTAACAGGAGGATCTGGGTTTTTAGGATCTCATTTATGTGAAAGACTTTTAAGTGAAGGTAATGAAGTAATATGCCTTGATAACTATTTTACTGGTGATAAAAAAAATATAATACACCTTATTTCGAACCCTTATTTTGAATTAATAAGACACGATATAACAACTCCAATTTTTCTTGAAGTAGATCAAATATATAATTTAGCTTGTCCGGCTAGCCCAATTCATTATCAATATAATGCTATAAAAACTATAAAAACATCGGTTTTAGGAGCTATAAATGTATTAGGATTAGCTAAAAGAGTTAAAGCAACAGTATTACAAGCTTCAACAAGTGAAGTTTATGGTGACCCAGAAGTTCATCCACAAGAAGAATCATATTGGGGTCATGTTAATCCAATCGGAATTAGATCATGTTACGATGAAGGTAAAAGATGTGCCGAATCATTATTTATTAATTATCATAAACAAAACAATGTTGATATTAAAATAATGAGAATTTTTAATACCTACGGTCCAAGAATGCATCCAAATGATGGAAGAGTTGTTTCTAATTTTATTATGCAAGCATTAAATAATCAGGACATTACAATTTATGGTGATGGCATGCAAACACGAAGTTTTTGTTATGTAGATGACTTAATAAACGGAATGATAAAATTAATGAATTCACCAAAAGAATTTATTGGACCAGTTAATATTGGAAATCCAGGAGAATTTACCATTAAAGAGTTAGCCGAAATGGTTATTAAACTAACTGGCTCTAAATCAAAATTAGTATATAATGAATTGCCTGCCGACGATCCAATGCAAAGAAAACCAAATATAACTTTAGCAAAAGAAAAGTTAAGCTGGGAACCAAAAATAAAACTCGAAGAAGGGTTAATTAAAACAATAAATTATTTTAAAAATATATAATATAATTAATTTATGAAGGGAATAATTTTAGCCGGAGGCTCAGGAACAAGACTATATCCAATAACAAAAACAATATCAAAACAAATATTACCAATTTACGATAAACCGATGATTTATTATCCATTATCTGTTTTAATGTTATCGGGAATTAAAGACATATTAATAATTTCAACACCTTTTGATTTGCCTTTATTCGAAAAATTATTAGGAGATGGTAAAAATTTAGGGATAAATATTTCATATAAAGAACAACCATCACCAGACGGACTAGCACAAGCATTTTTAATTGGCGAAGAATTTATTGGCAATGATAATGTTTGTATGATATTAGGTGATAATATTTTTTATGGAGACGGATTATCAAAAATACTTCAAAACGCTGCGAAAATCGAAAAAGGAGCAACAGTTTTTGGCTATTATGTTAATGACCCAGAAAGATATGGCGTAGTTGAATTCGATAGCAATGGAAAAGTTATTACTGTTGAAGAAAAACCAATTAATCCAAAATCAAATTATGCAATTACAGGGTTATATTTTTATGATAATACAGTAGTTGAAAAGGCAAAAATATTAAAACCATCAAAAAGAGGCGAATTAGAAATAACCGACTTAAATAGATTATATTTAGAAGAAAATACTTTAGATGTAGAATTATTGAGCAGAGGGTTTGCTTGGTTAGATACAGGAACACACGATAGTTTAATTCAGGCTTCAAATTTTGTTAGAACAATAGAAAAAAGACAAGGATTAAAAATAGCTTGTTTAGAAGAAATAGCCTATAAAATGAAATATATAAATAAAGAACAATTACTCTTACTAGCTAAAGAATTAGAAAAAAACCAATATGGTCAATATCTTAAAAAAATAGCAAATGATGTTTTGTTTAATATTTAAATAATTTGAAATGAAGGTTATAAATACAAATATAGAAGGGGTTTATGTTTTTGAACCAACCGTATTTAATGATTCAAGAGGTTTTTTCCTCGAAAGTTTTAATAAACAATCTTTTTTAGAATTAAATTTAGAAAATGAATTTGTTCAAGACAATCATTCAAAATCTACCTATGGCGTAATAAGAGGATTGCATTTCCAAAAAGAACCTTACGCACAAGCTAAATTAGTAAGAGTAGTAAAAGGCGAAATATTAGATGTTTGCGTTGATTTAAGAAAAAATTCACCAACTTTTGGGAAATACTTTTCAGTAAGATTATCAGAAAAAAACAATTTACAACTGTATATCCCAAGAAATTTTGCACATGGATTTTCGGTACTAAGTGAAACAGCAGAAGTATTATATAAATGCGATAATTATTACAACAAAACTTCTGAAAGCGGTATTATATATAATGATAAAACTTTAAATATTAATTGGGAAGTTGATGAAAATAAGGCAATTATTTCAGAAAAAGATTTAAGTAATAAAACTTTTTCTGAATTAAAAAATGAAATTAATAAATAGTTAATAAAAAATAAAAATGGTATCAGTATTAGTAACAGGGGCTAATGGACAATTAGGTAGCGAGATAAAAAAAATATCAGAAAACAGCGAATTCAAATTTTATTTTACCGACATAGAAACACTTGATATTTCAAAAGAAGCCTTAATAGAAGAATACGTAAAATCGAATAAAATAAATTGGATAATAAATTGTGCAGCATATACTGCGGTAGATTTAGCCGAAAAAGAAATCCAAAAAGCCGAATTAATTAATGTTAACGGAACAAGAAACATAGCAAAAATTGCAGTTAAGTACGACATTAAAATAATTCATATATCAACAGATTTTGTTTATGATGGGGAAAATAATATTCCTTACGACGAAAGCGATAAAGCAACACCTTTGTCTTTTTACGGAAAAACAAAACTTTATGGCGAGATGGAAATAAAAAAAGCCATGAAAAATTATATTATAATTAGAACATCTTGGCTTTATTCATCTTATGGTAAAAACTTTGTGAAAACAATAATAAATTTAGCAAAAGAGAAAGAAGAAATAAATGTTGTTTTTGACCAAATTGGAACACCAACATATGCAAATGATTTAGCCGATTGTATTATTGAAATGATTAAATCACACGAAATCAAAGGTCTTAAATTTACCGAAGGAATTTATCATTATTCAAATGAAGGAGTAGCAAGTTGGTACGATTTTGCAAAAGCTATAGTTAAAGAATCTAAAATTAAATGTAAGATAAATCCGATAGAAACAAAAGATTTTCCGACTCTTGCTAAAAGGCCTAATTACAGCGTTTTAAATAAGAAAAAAATAAGAGAAAAATATAATATTGAAATTCCTTATTGGCTTGACAGCCTTGAAAATTGTATCAATATTATTGATAAATAAGTATCTAAAAAATACAAAATTCTTATTTAAATTTCTAATAGATAAATAATTAAGAATATACAATTATTAATATAATTAGAAAATAAATGTGTAATCATTTGTATAAAAAAAATAGTTTTTAGATATTTGCAGTCCTTTTTAAAAAAATAAATAATTTTAATTTTTTAGACTTTATGAAAGTATACAAAACGAGTGAAATAAGAAACGTTTCTTTTATTGGAAGCGCTAAATCTGGAAAAACTACATTAGCAGAAGCAGCATTGTTAAATGGTAAAGTAATAAACAGAAGAGGTACTATTGATGATAAAAACACAGCATCAGATTATAAAGAAATTGAATTAGAAAGACAAAATTCAGTTGTAGCATCCGTATTATATACTGAATATGAAGATAAAAAAATAAATATTATAGACACCCCAGGTTTTGATGATTTCGTTGGAGAAGTAGTGTCTGCATTAACAGTAACCGAAGGAGCAGTTTTAGTAATAAATGGTCAAAATGGCGTTGAAGTTGGAGCAGAACAAGCATGGAGAAATGCTAAAAATAGCAAAACTCCATTGATTATTGCTGTAAACCAAATGGAACACGAAAAAACAAATTTCGACGAAGTGCTTTCTTCAATTAAAGCAAGTTTAACTCCAAAAGCAGTATTAATTCATTATCCTATAAATCCAGGTCCTGGATTTAATGCTGTTATTGACGTTTTAAAAATGAAATATGTTGAATTCTCTGATGGAAAATCTGTTGAAAAAGAAATTCCTGCTCAGTATGCTGATAAAGCAGAAGAATTAAGAGGCGAATTAATCGAAGTTGCTGCAGAAGGTGAAGAAGAATTAATGGAAATATTTTTTGATAAAGGAACATTAACAGAAGAAGAATTAATTAGAGGATTAAGATTATGTGTAATTAATAGAAATGCATATCCAATCGTATGTGCATCATCTAAAGAAAATAAAGGTGTAGTAGATTTATTAAGTATTATTAATAAAATATTACCAGCACCTGATGAAATTAGTATTATGGAATCAGAAAATGGTGAAAAAATACAAATAAGCAGTAATGGAAAATTATCATTATTTATTTTTAAAATTTCATCAGAACCACATTTAGGAGAAGTTTCTATATTTAAAGTTGTTTCTGGAAAAATATCAGAAGGAACAGATATTATTAATAAAAGAAGAGAAAACAGAGATAGAATTACTCAATTATTAATAATGGCTGGTAAAAACAGAGTTAAAATTGAATCTATTGAAGCAGGAGATATAGGAGCAACAATAAAATTAAAAGAAAACAGAGTAAGTGATACTATTAATGAAAAAGATAATGAATTAATAGTTAAAAAAGTAAACTATCCAGAACCAAAATTTAGAACAGCAATTAAGGCAGTTAACTCTACAGATGAAGAAAAATTAACAGCAACATTACTTCAAATGGCGAAAGAAGACCCAACATTATTAGTTGGATATTCAAAAGAATTAAAACAAATGATAGTTCAAAGCCAGGGAGAATTAAGAATGGCTATTTTAAAATGGTATTTAGATAATATATATAAAATAGAAACAGAATACAAAACTCCAAAGATTGAATATAGAGAAACTATAACAAAATCTGCAAAATCAATGTACCGCCACAAAAAACAATCAGGTGGAGCAGGTCAATTCGGAGAAATTCATATTGTTGTTGAACCATACGAAGACAATAAACCATATATTAAAGAAATGCCAATTCGTGGAAATGAAATTATTGAAATGCCATGGGGAGGTAAATTAGAGTTTGTAAATTGTATAGTAGGTGGAAGTATTGATGCAAGATTTTTGCCAGCTGTATTAAAAGGTGTAATGGAAAAAATGGAAGAAGGACCATTAACAGGTTCTTATGCAAGAGATATTAGACTTTATTTACATGATGGAAAAATGCACCCAGTTGATTCAAATGAAATATCATTTAAATTAGCAGGTAGATATGCATTTAGCCAGGCATTTAAAGAAGCAGGCCCTAAAATTCTAGAGCCAATATATGATGTTGAAGTTTTAACTCCAGAAGATAGAATGGGAGATGTAATGACAGATTTACAAGGAAGAAGATCGATTATTATGGGAATGGAGCCAGAAGAAAATGATTATAAAACAATTAAAGCAAGAGTTCCATTAGCAGAAATGAATAAATATTCAACTTCATTAAGTTCATTATCTAATGGTAGAGCATCATATTCTATGAAATATGCAGACTATCAGCAGGTTCCTGGAGATGTACAAGATCAATTATTAAAAGCTTATGAAGCAGAAAATAAAGAAGAATAAATAAAATATAAGATTTAATTTTGTTATTAAAAAAATAAATTATATTTTTGCGTTCTGTTTTTTAAAAAAAGTAATATAATATATAGATAATAATATGCCAACAGTACAACAATTAGTAAGAAAAGGAAGAAAGCAATTACTAGATAAAAGTAGTTCGCCAGCACTTAACTCTTGTCCTCAAAGAAGAGGTGTTTGCGTACGTGTTTATACAACAACACCAAAAAAACCTAACTCAGCGATGAGAAAAGTTGCAAGGGTAAGACTTACAAATGGTAATGAAGTAAATGCATACATACCAGGAGAAGGACACAATTTACAAGAACACTCAATAGTGCTTGTTAGAGGCGGCAGAGTGAAAGATTTACCAGGTGTGAGATATCACATCGTAAGAGGTGCTTTAGATACAGCTGGAGTTGAAGGAAGAACTCAAAGAAGATCTAAGTACGGAGCAAAGAGACCAAAGAAAAAATAACATTTATAAAAAGTTTTCATAGCAATGAGAAAAGCTAAACCAAAAAAGAGAATTATTACACCAGATCCAAGATTTGGAGACATATTGGTTACAAAATTTGTAAACAATTTAATGGAATGTGGCAAAAAAAATATATCTTATAATATATTTTATCAAGCTTTAGATATAGTTGGTGAAAAATTAAAAAGTGTTGAAGAAAAACCATTAGAAATATGGAAAAAAGCTCTTTCTAATATAACTCCATCTGTTGAAGTAAAAAGCAGAAGAGTTGGTGGAGCAACATTTCAAATACCAATGGAAATTAGACCAGCAAGAAAAGTTTCTATGGGAATGAAATGGATGATTCTATATTCTAGAAAAAGACATGAAAAAACAATGAGTGAAAAATTAGCAGGAGAAATAATGTCGGCATTTAAAGAAGAAGGAGCTGCTTTTAAGAAGAAAGAAGATACGCATAGAATGGCAGAAGCAAATAAAGCTTTCTCGCATTTCAGAGCGTAATAATATATTTTATTAATTTAACATAGTACGGGAAGATAGAGATGAATAGAGATCTCTCATATACAAGAAACATTGGTATAATGGCTCATATTGACGCCGGTAAAACTACAACAACCGAAAGGATATTGTACTATACAGGAATCAATCATAAGCTAGGAGAAGTGCATGATGGCGCCGCTACTATGGATTGGATGATACAAGAACAAGAAAGAGGTATCACTATTACATCAGCAGCTACAACCACTTTTTGGAAATACAATAATTCTGATTACAAAATCAATATTATTGACACTCCAGGTCACGTAGATTTTACAGCAGAAGTAGAAAGATCACTTAGAGTATTAGATGGAGCTATTGCTCTTTTTTGTGCTGTAGGTGGAGTTGAAGCACAATCAGAAACAGTGTGGAGACAAGCAGATAAATATAATGTTCCTAGAATCGTTTATGTTAATAAATTAGATAGAGTAGGAGCAGATTTTTTCAAAGTTCTTGATGAAATTAAAGAAAAATTAGGTGCAAGACCTATAGCTACTCAAATACCAATCGGTACTGAAAATGATTTTGTTGGAGTAGTTGACTTAATTTCTCAAAAAGCATATCAATGGAGCGGAAGCGATAAAGGCATTACTTGGGAAGAAATTGATATTCCTGAAGATTTAAAAGAAACAGTTGAAGAATATAGATTAAAACTTATCGAAGTTGTTGCAGAAGAAAATGAAACTTTATTAGATAAATTCATTAATGATTCTAATTCATTAACAGAAGAAGAATTAATTAGTACTTTAAGAAAATTAACAATTGATTTAAAAATTGTTCCTGTTTTATGCGGATCATCGTTTAAAAATAAAGGAGTGCAGTTTTTGTTAGATTCTGTAATTAAATATTTACCATCTCCATCAGATATTTCAAGTGCAACAGGAATAAATCCACATAACGATAAAGAAGAAGTTAGAAAAGCAGATACAGAAGAGAAATTTTCTGCATTAGTTTTTAAAATAGCTACTGATTCGTTTATGGGTAAATTAGCATATTTTAGAGTTTACTCAGGAACATTAAAATCAGGAGAACAAGTTCTAAACGCTACTACATCAAAAAAAGAAAGAATAAGCAAAATATTCCAAATGCATTCTAATAAACAAAACGCTATAAGTGAAATTGGCGCTGGAGATATTGGAGCAGCAGTTGGGTTTAAAAATATAAGAACAGGTGATACGTTATGTGATGATAAATATCCTATTTTATTAGAAAGTATGGTATTTCCAATTCCTGTAATTTCAATTGCAATTGAACCAAAATCACAAGCAGAATTTGATAAATTAACTTTAGCATTAAGCAAATTATCAGAAGAAGATCCAACCTTTATTGTTAAAAACAACGAAGAAACAGGTCAAACTATTATTAGCGGAATGGGTGAGTTACATTTAGAAATCATTCTAGATAGATTAAAAAGAGAATTTAACGTAGAGTGCAATTCAGGTAAACCACAAGTTTCATACAGAGAAGCAATAACTCAAACTGTTACACATACTGAAGTTTATAAAAAACAATCAGGGGGAAGAGGAAGTTATGCGAAAATTAAAATTGAAATAAGTCCAGTAGAAAAAGAAGACGCAGGATTATTAATATTTTCAGATGAAACAAAAGGCGGAGCAATACCAAAAGAATTTATTAAGCCAATAGAAAAAGGTCTAAAAAACGCTTTGATGAATGGCGTTGTTGCTGGATATCAAATAAATGGAATAAAAGTTAGATTATTAGACGGAGATTTTCATGCTGTTGATTCAGATGCTTTATCTTTTGAAATAGCTGCTAGTATAGCATTAAAAGAATCTTGCAAAAAAGCAAAACCAGTATTATTAGAACCTATAATGAATTTAGAAGTAGTAACACCTGAAGTATATTTTGGAGATATTTCAAGTGATATAAATAGAAAAAAAGGAAGTTTATTAGGTGTTGAAATTAAAGGTACAAGTCATGTAGTTAAAGCACATGTTCCTTTAAGAGAAATGTTTGGTTACATAACAACACTTAGATCAATTTCTTCGGGAAGAGCAACTTATTCATTAGAATTTGATCATTATGAAGAAGTTCCAAGAGAAAAAGCTGAAGAAATTTTGTTCAAAATGAGAGGTTACGCATATAAATATTAAAGTATAAATTTTAAATAAATGAGTCAGAAAATTAGAATTAAATTGAAATCATACGATCATAATTTGGTTGATAAATCAGCTGAAAAGATCGCAAAAACTGTAAAAACAACAGGAGCTGTAGTTAGTGGTCCAATACCATTGCCAACAAACAAAAGAATTTTCACAGTATTGAAATCTCCATTTGTTAATAAAAAAGCAAGAGAACAATTTCAATTATGTTCATATATGAGATTAATTGATATATATAGCACAACTACAAAAACTGTTGATGCATTAATGAAACTTGAATTACCTAGTGGTGTTGAAGTTGAAATAAAAGTTTAAAAAAGAATAATAACTAAATAACTATTAAAGAAATGTCCGGATTAATAGGGAAAAAAATTGGAATGACAAGTATATTTGACCAAAATGGTAAAAATATAGCGTGTACAGTAATAGAAGCTGGACCTTGTTTTGTAACTCAAGTTAAATCTAAAGAAATTGACGGCTATGAAGCTATTCAATTAGGTTATGATGATTTAATTAAAGAGAAAAATATAACAAAAGCAATTAAAGGTCATTTTGAAAAATCAAAAGTAAGCCCAAAAAGAAAATTAGTTGAGTTTACAAGATTTGAAGAAGGTCATCAAAAATCTTTAGGTGAAGTATTAACAGCAGATAATGTATTTATCGAAGGAGAATATATTGATGTTGTTGGAACAACTAAAGGAAAAGGATTTCAAGGTGTTGTTAAAAGACACGGATTTAGTGGCGTTAACGACGCTACTCACGGTCAGCACAATAGACTTAGAGCACCGGGGTCAGTTGGAGCATCTTCATATCCATCAAGAGTTTTTAAAGGCATGAGAATGGCTGGAAGAACAGGCGGAGACCAGAAGAAAGTTATAAATATGCAGATTGTTAAAATATTAAAAGAAGATAATATAATAATTGTAAAAGGTGCTGTACCTGGAGCAAAAGGATCATACTTAAAATTAGAAAGATGGAAATAGCAGTTTATAATATCAACGGTAAAAAAACCGAAAAAAGCATTGCTTTAAATGATTCAATTTTTAATATTGAACCTAATAATCATGCAATATATTTAGATGTTAAACATTATCTAGCAAATCAAAGACAAGGAAATAGTCAATGTAAAGATAAAGGAGAAGTTTCTAGAACTACAAAAAAATTCAAAAAACAAAAAGGAACAGGTGGAGCAAGGATTGGTAGTTTGAAAAGTCCTTTAGTTAAAGGTGGGGGAACAGCATTTGGTCCAAAACCAAGAGACTATGATTTCAAATTGAATAAAAAATTAAAAAAGATTGCTAGAATTTCTGCTTTAACATTAAAAGCAAAAAATAATGGTTTAATTATATTAGAAGATTTTATTTTTGACGAAATAAAAACAAAAAATTATATTGAGATAATGAAAAATCTTAATGTATATGATAAAAAAACCATATTAGTTGTTTCAGATACAAATAAAAACGTATATTTGTCGTCCCGAAATTTAGAAAAGTCAAAAGTAGTGGAAGCATTAAATATAAATACTTATGACATTATTGACACGGAACAATTAATAATAAGTGAAAGTTCACTTGCAGTTTTAGATAATTTATTAAGCTAAAAATATAAAAAAATGGATGTAGTAAAGAAGCCATTAATAACAGAAAAGTTAACATCAATTACTGATAAATACAATAAATATGGCTTTATTGTAGACAGAAAATCCAATAAGGTTGAAATTAAAAGTGCCATTGAAAGCATGTATGGTGTAAAGGTTGAAAGTGTTAATACTGTTATTTGTAGAGGAAAAGCAAAAATTCGTTATACAAAAAAAGGTGTTCATCAAGGTAGAACAAACACATTTAAAAAAGCTATTGTATCATTATCACAAGGAGAAACTATAGATTTCTTCAGTAATATTTAAGAAAATGGGATTAAGAAAGATAAAACCAGTTACGCCTGGTCAAAGATTTAAAGTAATAAATGATTTTGCTGAAGTAACAACTAATGTTCCAGAAAAATCATTATTGAGTCCGAAAAGAAAAACAGGAGGAAGAAATAATACAGGTAAAATGACTATGCGTTATATCGGTGGTGGTCATAAACAACAATATCGTATTATTGATTTTAAAAGAGATAAATTAAATATACCTGCTGTTGTTAAAACAATCGAGTATGATCCAAACAGATCTGCTAGAATTGCTTTGCTTTCATATAAAGATGGTGAAAAAAGATATATAATTGCACCAAAAGGAATTAAAGTTGGTCAAGAAGTTATCTCTGGCGAAAATTGCCCAATCGAAATAGGAAACACTTTATATTTAAGAGATATACCTCTAGGAACAATAATTCATAATGTTGAATTAAAACCAGGAGAAGGTGCAAAATTAGTTAGAAGTGCAGGTTCATGGGCTCAGCTAGTTGCTAGAGATGGTAAATATGCAATTATTAAATTACCATCAAAAGAAACAAGGATGATTTTAATAACTTGTATGGCTACTATTGGAATGGTTTCAAACATTGACCATATACATGCTATTAGTGGCAAAGCTGGTAGAACAAGATGGCTAGGTACAAGACCAAGAGTTAGAGGCGTTGCAATGAACCCTGTAGATCACCCAATGGGCGGTGGTGAAGGTAAAGCTTCTGGTGGACACCCAAGATCTAGAACAGGTCTTTATGCAAAAGGTCAAAAAACTAGAAATACTACAAAATATAGTAATAAATATATAATAGAAAAAAGAAAAAAATAAAATAAGGTATGAGTAGATCATTAAAAAAAGGACCATACATAAGTTCAAAACTCGAAAAGAGAGTTTTAGAAATGAACGATACAACTAAGAAGAAAGTACTAAAAACTTGGTCTAGAAGATCAATGATTTCTCCTGATTTTGTTGGTCACACAATAGCAGTACATAATGGTAAAAATTTTATTCCAGTTTTTGTAACTGAAAATATGGTTGGACATAAATTAGGTGAATTTTCTCCAACAAGAATTTTTAGAGGTCACGCTGGTAATAAGGATAAAGGCAAAAGATAATTTATTATGGGAGCACGAAAAAGAATATTTGCAGAAAAAGCAAAAGAAGCTAGAAAAACTATATATATAGCTAAATTAAATAATTGTCCATCTTCTCCTCGAAAAATGAGATTGTTAGCTGATATGATAAGAGGGAAAGAGGTTAATAATGCTTTAAATTTATTAAAGTTTAATAAAAAAGAAGCTTCAATTAAATTAGAAAAATTATTGTTGTCTGCAATAGCAAATTGGCAAAATAAGAATGAAGGAAACAGATTAGAAGATGCCGATTTATATGTTAAAACAGTTTCTGTGGATGGCGGTAGACAATTAAAAAGGATAAGAACTGCACCTCAAGGTAGAGCACATAGAATTAGAAAAAGATCTAATCATGTAACTCTTATTGTAGATGATAGAAAAAATTTAATAGATAATAGTAATTTAGAAAACGTAAGTAAAGCATAAAATGGGACAAAAAGTTAATCCAATAAGTTTAAGATTAGGTTACATCAAAGGATGGGATTCTAATTGGTATGGCGGAAGAAATTATGCAGACAAAATATCTGAAGATTATGAAATAAGAAGATATTTAAATGCACGTTTATCAAAAGCAGGAATTTGTAAAATTGTTATTGAAAGAACATTAAAACTTATTACTGTTACTATAAACACAGCTAGGCCAGGTATTATAATTGGTAAAGGTGGACAGGAAGTTGACAAACTAAAAGGCGAATTAAAGAAAATAACCAAAAAAGAAATTCAAATTAATATATTTGAAGTTAGAAGACCTGAATTAGATGCTGTTATTGTTGGAGCAAGTGTAGCGAAACAACTTGAAGGAAGAGTTTCTTTCAGAAGAGCTATAAAAACTGCAATAGCTTCAACTATGAGAATGGGTGCTGAAGGTATAAAAATTCAATTATCTGGAAGACTTGGTGGTGCGGAAATGGCAAGAACAGAAATGTATAAAGAAGGAAGAATCCCATTACATACAATAAGAGCTGATATTGATTATGCTTTAAGTGAAGCATCAACAACATACGGAAAAATTGGGGTAAAAGTATGGATTTGCAAAGGTGAAGTTTATGGAAGAAGAGATTTATCTCCAAACTTTGGCAAAGCAATAGAAAGCCCAAAATCAAACAATAAAAGAAAGAAAAAATAATAAATCTTAAAATATTTTATAAATGTTACAACCTAAAAAAGTAAAATATCGTAAGCAGCAAAAAGGTAAAATGAAAGGCTTAGACTATAAAGGAAGCCAAATAGCTTACGGTTCATTCGCAATTAAAGCGTTAGAGTATACTTTTATTACAAGTCGCCAAATTGAAGCTGCAAGACAGGCCGTTACAAGATACATGAAAAGAGAAGGTAATATTTGGATTAGAATTTTCCCTGACAAATCTATAACAAAGAAACCTGCCGAAGTAAGGATGGGTAAAGGTAAAGGTGCTCCTGAATATTTCGTTGCTAGAGTATGTCCAGGTAGAATTTTATTTGAAGCAGATGGCGTTTCTATGGAAATTGCAAAGGAAGCATTAAGACTTGCTGCACAAAAACTTCCAATAAAAACAAAATTTATTGTTAGAAATGATTATACTGAATAAAATAATTTTTTAAAAGATGAAAATAGGAAACTACAAAGAATTATCATTAAAGGATTTAGTTGATAAATTAAATGACGAAAAATCGTTATTGTTAAAATTAAAAATAAATCACACTGTATCTGAGATAGATAATCCAATGAAATTAAGGATGTTAAGAAAAAACATAGCTAGATTAACAACAGAATTAAATAGAAGACAACTAGCAGATAAAAAATAACTATGGAAACAAAAAGAAATTTAAGAAAAACAAGAATAGGTTTAGTTGCTAGCAACAAAATGGAAAAATCAGTTGTTGTAACAGTTGAAAGAAAAGTAAAACATCCTATTTATCATAAATTTGTTAAGAAAACAACAAAGTATTATGCACATGATGAAAATAATGATGCAAATATTGGTGATACAGTAAAAATAATGGAAACAAGACCATTAAGTAAAACAAAATGTTGGAGATTAGTAGAAATTATCGAAAGAGCTAAATAAATAATTAACAATGATACAACAAGAAACAAGATTAAAGGTAGCTGATAATAGTGGTGCAAAAGAAGCATTATGTATTAGAGTACTTGGAGGAACCAAAAAGAAATATGCAACTCTTGGTGATATAGTAGTTGTGGCAATTAAAACTGCAATACCTTCTGGAAACGTAAAAAAAGGAAGTGTATCTAAAGGAGTTGTTGTTAGAACAAAAAAAGAAATTAGAAGATCTGATGGATCTTATATAAGATTTGATGATAATGCTGTTGTATTACTTGATACTAACGGTGAAATCAAAGGAACTCGTATATTTGGACCTGTTGCAAGAGAATTACGTGATAAGCAATTTTTAAAAATTGCATCATTAGCACCTGAAGTTATTTAAATAAATAGAAAAATTATATATATGCGACCAAAATTACATATAAAAAAGGGAGATACAGTAAAAGTTTTAGCCGGAGATTCAAAAGGTCAGCAAGGTAGAGTTTTATTAGTTGATGTTAAAAAGAATAGAGCAATTGTTGAAGGGTTAAATCAAGTATCTAAACATACAAAACCTAATGCTAAAAGTCCTCAAGGAGGAATAATTAAAAAAGAAGCTCCAATTCATATATCTAATCTTATGGTGATTGATCCTGCTACAGGCCAACCATCTAGAGTTGGAAGAAAGATAGATGAAACAACTGGAAAAATAGTTCGTTATTTTAAAAAAAGTATTAAAAAATAACTGTGATGACTTATACACCAAGATTAATGAAAAAATATCAGGAAGAGATAATTCCTGAATTAAAAAAACAGTTTAATTATAAATCTGTTATGCAAGTTCCAAGAATTGAGAAAATTTGTTTAAATCAAGGAGTTGGAAGTGCTTTAAAAGATAAGAAAAATATTGATGTAGCTGTTGAAGAAATGACAATGATTGCTGGTCAAAAAGCAGTACAAACATTATCTAAAAAGGATATATCAAATTTTAAACTGAGAAAAGGGAATGCAATTGGAGTTAGAGTTACTCTAAGAAGAGAAAAAATGTATGAATTCTTAGATAGACTTTTATCTGTTTCAATGCCAAGGATTAGAGATTTTAATGGCATTAATGATAAAGGATTTGACGGAAGGGGCAACTATTCTATAGGAGTTACTGAACAAATTATTTTTCCTGAAATAAATTTAGATAAAGTGAGTAAAATAAATGGACTAAATATTTCATTTGTTACAAGTGCCAACACTGACGAAGAAGCATTTGCATTATTGAAATTATTTGGATTACCTTTTAGAAATCAAAAACAATAATTTGATTAGTTATGGCAAAAGAATCAATGAAAGCTCGTGAAGTAAAAAGAGCAAAACTTTCAAAAAAGTACGAAGAGAAGAGAAAAAAACTTAAGGAATTAGGTGACTATGCATCTTTAGATAAAATACCAAAGAACGCATGTCCTATAAGAATGAGAAATAGATGCTCTATCACTGGTCGTCCAAAAGGTTATATGAGACAGTTTGGTATATCAAGAATAACATTCCGAGAAATGGCTTCTAAAGGATTAATCCCAGGAGTAACAAAAGCTAGTTGGTAAAATAATAAAAATATTAAAGAAAATGACAGATCCAATTGCAGATTTTTTAACAAGAGTTAGAAATGCTATTAATGCAAAGCATAGAATTGTAGAAATTCCAGCTTCAAATTTAAAAAAAGAAATTACAAAAATATTGTACGATAAAGGGTATATTTTAAGTTATAAATTTTTAGAAGATGATAAACAAGGTCTTATTAAAATAGCTTTAAAGTATAATCCAAAGTCAAAAGAATCAGCGATCAAAAGAATTGATAGAATTAGTTCTCCAGGTTTAAGAAAATATGTTGATTCTGAAAATTTACCAAGAGTATTAAATGGTCTTGGAATAGCAATTATTTCAACTTCTAAAGGTGTAATTACTGATAAAGAAGCAAAGACTCTTCACGTTGGTGGAGAAGTATTATGTTATGTTTATTAATTTTTAAAAAAATAAAATAATGTCAAGAATTGGAAAATTACCAATAAAAATTCCAGCGGGCGTGCAAGTAACTGTATCTGAAAAAAATACAATTACTGTAAAAGGTAAATTAGGAACATTGGAAAGAAGTATTGATAAAGATATCACAATAGAAATTAATGACAATGTTATTAATGTTAAAAGACCTACTGATCAAAAAAGACACAGATCATTGCATGGTTTATATAGAGCTTTAATTAATAATATGGTTCAAGGAGTTTCTACTGGATTTTTAAAAGAATTAGAATTAGTTGGTGTTGGTTACAAAGCTAATGCACAAGGTCAAAAACTTGAATTAAGTTTGGGTTATTCTCATGATTTTTTAATTGAATTACCTGAAGAAATTAAATTAGAAACTGAAACATTAAAAGGTAAAAATCCTTCTATAAAATTAACAAGTTACGATAAAGAGCTTTTGGGAATGGTTGTATCAAAAATAAGATCATTTAGACCTCCAGAACCTTATAAAGGTAAAGGTATCCTATATAAAGGAGAGGTTGTTAGAAGAAAAGCAGGTAAATTAGCTGGTGAATAATATATAAAAAATATACTAAGATGTCTGTAAATAAATTAGAGCGAAGAGCAAGTATAAAAAAGAGAATTAGAAAAATTGTGCAAGGAACTACTGAAAAACCACGTTTGTGTATTTTTAGAAGTAATAAAGAAATTTATGCACAAATGATTGATGATTTAGTAGGTATAACTTTAGTTTCTGCTTCATCAAAAGATAAATCTATTATAGAAATAAAAGGAACTAAAATAGATAAAGCTAAATTAGTAGGTAAATTAATTGCCGAAAAATCATTAGAAAAAGGAATAAATTGTACTGTTTTTGACAGAGGCGGTTATTTATATCACGGAAGAGTTAAAGCTTTAGCTGAATCTGCTAGAGAAAACGGTTTAAAATTTTAAATAATATGATAAACGAAAGCCAAAAAAGAGTAAAATCTGCTGAAATAGAATTAAAAGATAAATTAGTAGCAGTAAAAAGAGTTACCAAAGTAACAAAAGGTGGTAGAACATTTAGTTTTTCTGCAATCGTTGTTGTTGGTAATGAAAAAGGAGTTGTAGGTTATGGATTAGGTAAAGCAAGAGAAGTTTCTTCTGCAATTGCAAAAGGAATTGATGATGCAAAGAAAAACTTAGTTAAAATACCTGTTCATAAAGGAACTATACCTCACGAACAAATTGGTAAATTTGGAGGCTCTACTATCTTTATGAAACCAGCTGCTCCTGGTGCTGGAGTTATTGCAGGTGGTGCTATGCGTGCAGTACTTGAAAGTGTTGGAATTAAAGACGTATTGGCAAAATCTAAAGGTTCTTCGAACCCTCACAATGTTGTTAAAGCAACAATTGATGGCTTATTAAAACTTAGAGATGCGAACACCGTTGCTCTTAACAGAGGAATAGAAATAGAAAAAGTATTTAACGGTTAAAATTATTTGAAATGGCAGAAAAAATAAAAATAAAGTTAGTAAAAAGTATTATTGGTCAAAGTAAAACCAGTAAGAGAACTGTAGAAGCTCTAGGATTTAAGAAACTAAATCAAATAATTGAAAAAGAAGCTACTCCTCAAATTATAGGAATGGTTAATAGTGTAGAGCATTTAGTTAAGGTAATAGAATAATAAAATATATAAAAATATATTAAAATGAATTTAAGTAATTTAAAACCAGCCGAAGGTTCGGTTAAAAAAGCTAAAAGAATAGCAAGGGGTCAAGGTTCAGGTAAAGGCGGAACTTCAACTAAAGGACATAAAGGAGCAAAATCAAGATCTGGTTATAAATCAAAAAGAGGTTTTGAAGGTGGTCAAATGCCATTACAAAGAAGAGTTCCTAAATTTGGATTTAAGAACATAAATAGAGTAGAATATCAAAGTGTTAATTTGGATTTAATTGAACATTTATTTTCTGAACTTAAACTTGAAGTTATAACTCCTTCTATTTTATGTGATTACGGAATTGTAAATAAAAACGACAAAGTTAAAATTCTTGCGAGAGGTATTGATGATTTTAATTCAAAAATCGAAATCAGTGCTCATGGCTTTTCTAAAAAAGCTCAACAAGCAATTGAAGACAAAGGAGGAAAAGTAATTATATTGTAAATTTTCTTTATTAAATGAAAAAAATAATTGAAACAATAAAAAATATCTGGAAAATTGAAGACCTTAGATTAAGGATAATAACTACTTTGGGATTATTATTAATTTATAGATTAGGTTCTTTTATAGTTTTACCAGGAATTGATCCAGAACAATTATCTGCTCTTAAAACTCAAGGTGGAACAGGTGGATTAGTTGATTTATTAAATATGTTTTCAGGCGGAGCATTTTCTAATGCTTCAATTTTTGCATTAGGTATTATGCCTTATATTTCTGCATCAATAGTTATTCAATTATTAAGTATGGCTGTACCTTATTTCCAAAAAATGCAAAAAGAAGGTGAAAGCGGAAGAAAAAAAATAAACCAAATAACAAGATATTTAACAGTGATTATTACTGCAGCTCAAGCTCCTGCTTATCTTGGTAATTTAAGAATGCAATTAAGACCAGAAGCTTTTGCTCCATTTGATCCTGCTATTACTTCACAACCATTTATTTTTTGGTTAACATCAATACTTTTATTGGTAACAGGAACTATGTTTGTAATGTGGATTGGTGAAAGAATAACTGAAAAAGGAATTGGAAATGGAATATCTTTAATTATTATGGTTGGTATTATTGCTAGATTGCCTCATGCGTTTGGCTATGAATTAACAGATGCTTTTAACAAACCTGAAGGAAGATTGGTGTTTTTCTTGGTTGAAATGGTATTGCTTGTTTTAGTTATATTATTAACTATATTATTAGTGCAAGGAACAAGAAGAATTCCAGTTCAATATGCAAAAAGAGTTTATGGAAATAAACAATATGGTGGAGTTCGTCAATATATCCCTTTAAAAGTTAATGCAGCTGGTGTAATGCCTATTATATTTGCTCAAGCAATTATGTTTGTGCCATTAACTCTTGCTGGATTTGCTTCAAGTGAGAATTCAAGTTTTTTGAGAACATTCTCTGATCCTACTTCTTTTTGGTATAACTTTACATTCTTTATAATGATAATTTTATTTACTTATTTCTATACTGCTATTACTTATAATCCTATTCAAATGGCAGATGAAATGAAGAAGAATGGTGGATTTATTCCTGGAATTAAACCTGGTAAAAAAACGGCTGAATATTTAGATAATATAATGTCAAGAATTACTTTGCCAGGGTCTATATTTTTGGGAATTGTTGCAATATTACCAGCTTTTGCTATGATTGGTGGTATAAATACTCAATTTGCATATTTTTATGGTGGAACATCATTATTAATTTTAGTAGGGGTTGTTCTTGATACATTGCAACAAATTGAAAGTCATTTATTAATGAGACATTATGATGGCTTAATGAAAACTGGAAAAATAAAAGGTAGATCATCAACTGGAATGGGAAATTAGAAGTTTAGGATTTAAACGTTTATGATTTATTATAAAACAGAGAATGAAATAAAATATATAGAAAAAAGTTCTTTACTTGTTGGTAAAACATTAGCTGAAGTAGCAAAATACTTAGAAGCAGGAATATCTACATTAGAATTAGATAGGATAGCAGAAGATTTTATACTTAACAATGGAGCAAAACCTGCTTTTAAGGGTTATCATGGATTTCCAAATACACTTTGTATTTCGATAAATGATGAAGTTGTTCATGGTATTCCTTCTAAAAGATTAATAAAAGAGGGAGATATTGTTTCGGTTGATTGTGGTGTTGTGCTTAATGGATTTTATGGTGATTATGCTTATACTTTTGCAATAGGCGAAGTTGATAATAGCATAAAGAAATTAATTCAAGTTACAAAAGAATCTTTAATTAAAGGAATTGAAAATGCAATTGCTGGGAATAGAGTTGGAGATATTAGTAATGCAATTCAATCGTATGTTGAAAGTTTTAATTATAGTGTTGTTCGTGAATTAGTTGGCCATGGAATTGGCAAAAATTTGCACGAAAAACCAGATGTTCCAAACTTTGGAAAGAAAGGTAATGGCCCCTTAATGAAAGAAGGATTAGTTTTAGCTATTGAACCTATGATTAATATGGGGAAAAAAGAGGTTAAGTCTTGTAATGATGGATGGACAGTGAAAACATTAGATGGATTACCATCAGTACATTTTGAACATAATGTTGTTATAAGAAAAAATAAAGCACAGTTATTATCAACTTATGAATATATAGAAGAAATAATTAAATAATATATGGCAAAACAAAAATCAATAGAAGTTGACGGAGTAATAAAAGAATCACTAGGTAATGCAATGTTTAGAGTTGAGTTAGAGAATGGGCATGAAATTATAGCACATATATCTGGCAAAATGCGTATGTTTTACATCAAGTTATTACCAGGAGATAAAGTAAAAGTTGAAATGTCTCCGTATGATTTATCAAAAGGAAGAATAAATTTTAGATATTAATTTATTAATTTTGTAAAAAAATTAAAAATGAAAACAAGAGCATCAATTAAAAAAAGAAGTCCTGAATGTAAAATAGTAAGGAGAAAAGGAAGATTATTTGTAATAAATAAAAAAAATCCTAAATACAAACAAAGACAAGGATAATATTAATAATTAATTATATAAAATGGCAAGAATAGCAGGTATAGATATTCCAAATGAGAAAAGAGGAGTAATTGCTTTAACCTACATTTATGGAATAGGAAAAAGTTTAGCAATAAAAATTTTAAACGAGAGTCAAATCGACGTTAATAAAAAAGTAAAAGAATGGGATGATGACGATGTGTCAAAAATACGTTCTTTTATAAGTTCAAATTTAACGATTGAAGGTGAATTAAGGTCTGAAGTACAATTAAATATCAAAAGATTAATTGATATAGGTTCTTACAGAGGCTCAAGACATAAAAATGGTCTTCCTTCAAGAGGTCAAAAAACAAAAAATAATTCAAGAACAAGAAAAGGTAAGAGAAAAACCGTTGCTAACAAAAAGAAAGCAACTAAATAAATATAAATAATTATGGCAAAGACAAAAGCTAAAGTAACAAAGAAAAGAGTTGTACTAGTTGATGCAGAAGGATGTTTGTATGTTCACTCATCATTTAATAATATTATCGTTACATTAACAAATAAATCAGGTCAAGTTATATCTTGGTCTTCTGCAGGAAAAATGGGATTTAAAGGTTCTAAAAAGAATACTCCTTATGCTGCTCAAACAGCTGCCGAAGATTGCGGAAAAAAAGCTTATGATTTAGGGTTAAGAAAAGTAAAAGCTTATGTAAAAGGTCCTGGAGCAGGTAGAGAATCTGCTATTAGATCTATATTTGGTGTAGGTATAACAATAACAGAAATTATTGATGTTACTCCTATTCCTCATAATGGTTGCAGACCACCTAAAAAGAGAAGAGTTTAAGTAAATATTTTAATTAATTAAATAAAAGTTAAATAAATGGCAAGGTATAGAGGACCAAGATCCAAAGTTGCAAGAAAATATAGAGAGGCTATATTTGGACCAGATAAAGTTTTAGAAAAAAAGAATTATCCTCCAGGACAACATGGTGCTAATTCCAGAAGAGGAAAAACATCAGAATATGGTGTTCAATTAATGGAAAAACAAAAAGCTAAAGATACTTACGGTCTTTTAGAAAGACAATTTAGAAATCTTTTCGATAAAGCGTCTAGAAAAAGCGGTATAACTGGTGATATATTACTTCAATTATTAGAATCAAGATTAGATAATGTTGTATATAGATTAGGTATTGCTCCAACAAGAAGAGCTGCTCGTCAAATCGTTCTTCACAAACATATTATTGTTAACGGAGAAATAGTAAATGTACCATCTGTTTTATTAAAACCGGGAGATTTAGTTTCTGTTAGGGAAAAATCAAAATCATTAGAAGTTATCGATATTTCTCTTTCTAGAGGTAATAATAAATATTCATGGTTAGAATGGGATCAATCATCAAAAGCAGGTAAATTTGCTTCGATTCCAGAAAAAGAAGATATACCAGAAAATATAAATGTTCAATTAATTGTTGAATTATATTCTAAATAAAAATAAATAAAATGGCATTAATACCTTTCCAACAACCAGAAAAAATTATTCAATTAGAAGGCAATGAAAGATGTGGCTCTTTTGAATTTAAACCTTTAGAACCAGGTTATGGTATAACTATAGGCAATTCATTAAGAAGAATTCTACTTGCTTCACTAGAGGGATACGCTATAACTTCTATAAAAATAGACAGCGTTGACCATGAATTCTCAACAATTAAAGGAGTTGTTGAAGATGTTACTAATATTATTTTAAATCTTAAACAACTTAGATTTAAAAAATTAGTTGATGATATTGATAGTGAAAAATTAGTTGTTAATATTTCTGGTAAAGAAAAAATTACAGCTGGAGACTTAAGTAGTTTTATGTCAAGTTTCCAAGTTTTAAACCCAAATATCGAAATTTGTAATTTAGAACCTTCAGTTAATTTTCAAATCGAAATTTTAATAGAAAAAGGTAGAGGTTATGTTCCAGCTGATGAAAACAAACCTTTAAATGCTCCTATTGGTGTTATAGCAATGGATGCTACTTTTACTCCAATAAAAAATGTAAAATATCATATTGAAAATTTTAGAGTTGAACAAAAAACTGATTATGAAAAATTAATCATAACTGTTGAAACAGATGGTTCAGTTACTCCAAAAAACGCATTAAAAGAAGCAGCTAAAATATTAATTAAACATTTTATGCTATTCTCTGATGAAAAAATCACTTTAGATTCTATAAATAAATTAGAAGAAGAAGAATTTGATGAAACATCTTTACACATGCGCCAATTATTAAAAACTAAATTAGTTGACCTTGATTTATCTGTTAGAGCTTTAAATTGCTTAAAAGCAGCTGATATCGAAACTCTAGGCAATTTAGTTGAATACAATAAAAATGATTTATTGAAATTTAGAAACTTTGGAAAAAAATCGTTAACTGAATTAGATAATTTACTTCAAGTTAAAGGGTTAACATTTGGAATGGATATTTCAAAATATAAATTAGATCAGGAATAAAAATGAGACACGGAAAAAAAATTAATCATTTAGGAAGAAAAACTTCTCACAGAAAAGCAATGTTATCTAATATGGCTTGTTCATTAATTCTACATAAAAGAATATCAACTACTATCGCAAAAGCAAAAGCGTTAAGATGTTATGTAGAACCAATAATTACAAAATCTAAAGATGATACTGTTCATTCAAGAAGAGTTGTTTTTAGCTATTTGTCAAGCAAAGAAGCTGTTACTATATTATTTAGAGATATTGCTACAAAAATAGCTGATAGACCAGGTGGATACACTAGAATCTTAAAAACAGGATTCAGACAAGGTGATGCTGCTGATATGTGTTTAATAGAGCTTGTTGATTATAACGAAAATATGTTGAAAGACAAAAAAGATAAATCAACTAAAAAACGTTCTAGAAGAGGTGCTGGTAAACCTAAAACTGAAATTGAAGCTAAAGTTATTACTTCAGATTCTAAGGTTGAAGCAAAAGAAAATATTGTGACTGATTCACAAGAAAATAAAGAAGAAAACAATTCAAATATTCAGAGTTAGTTAGTATTTGTTGTATTATTATTGAGGATAAGGTATTGTTTGCTTTATCCTCTTTTATTATAAAATAAGTATTTTGATGTCTAATAAAATTGAAATAAAATATTCGGGATTAAAACTAGGGAATCATCAGTTTTATTATACTCTTGATAATATCTTTTTTGAAGAATTTCAAAATGAAGAGATATTAGGAGCTGATATTAAATTGAAAGTTGAAATCGAGAAACATGACAAAATGCTTGAGGTATCTGTTGATTGGGACGGTTATCTTGTTATGCCTTGTGATATATGTTGTGAAGATTTAAAAGTTAAAGCTAAAGGGACACAATTGGTTGTAGTAAAAATTAATGATTTTATCGTTGAAGACGATGATGATGAAATAATTAATGTTTTATCTAGTGATTATAAAGTAGATATTACTAATTTTGTGTACGATAGTATTATTTTATCTATTCCTTTGAGAAAAGTTCACGGAGAAGCAGGAGAAGGTGAATGTGATAAAGATATTATAGAAATAATTGAAAAATATAGAATAAATAATAATTACATTAATAATAATTAAAAATAAACAAAAATGGCACATCCAAAACGAAAAATTTCGAAACAAAGAAGAGATAAAAGAAGAACTCATGATAAAGCAGCTTTGCCAACTCTTTCAACTTGTTCAAATTGTAATGCTGCAGTTTTGTATCATAGAGTTTGTCCAGAATGTGGTTACTATAGAGGTAAGTTAGTTGTTGAAAAGGAATTAACAGTTTAAATAAAAATATATAATAATGGAAAAAATGCGAGCAGTAATTACAGGTGTCGCAGCAGCTCTTCCTGATTATATTTTAACTAATAGTGAGTTAGAAAAGCTTGTTGATACTACCGAAGAATGGATAATGTCAAGAATCGGTATAAAAGAACGAAGAATTATTAAAGGAGAAGGTGTTGGGGCTTCGTCTATTGGTGCTGAAGCTGTTAAAAAATTATTAGAAAAAACAAAAACATCTCCTGAGGACGTAGATCTTTTAATTGTAGCTACAGTTACTCCAGATATGCAATTCCCGGCTACTGCAAATATTATTTGTGATAAGGTTGGTATTACTAATGCTTTTAGCTATGATATTAATGCGGCTTGTTCAGGTTTTATTTATGCTCTAGTAACGGCTTCTAAATTTGTTGAATGTGGAAGTCATAAAAAAGTTGTAGTTGTTGGTGTAGAAAAAATGTCATCAATTATTGATTATACCGATAGACAAACTTGTTGCATCTTTGGTGATGGAGCGGGGGCAGTTTTATTAGAACCTACTAATGATAATATTGGTATTATTGATAGTATTTTGAGAACTGATGGCTCTGGAATGAAACATCTTCATCTTAAAGCAGGAGGATCGGCTAAACCAGCTTCTCATGAATCTATTGATGCTAAAGAACATTTTGTTTATCAAGAAGGTCAAGCTGTTTTTAAGCATGCGGTTTCTCGTATGGCTGATGTTTCGCTAGAAATTATGCAAAAGAATGATTTAACCTCTAATGATATTACTTGGTTAGTTCCGCATCAAGCTAATATGAGAATTATTGAAGCTACTGCTAAAAGAATGGAGCTAGATAAAGAAAAAGTAATGATTAATATAGAAAAATACGGAAACACAACAAGTGCTACTATTCCTATTTGTTTATGGGAATGGGAAAACAGACTTAAAAAAGGTGACAATGTTATTTTGTCTGCTTTTGGTGGTGGATTCACTTGGGGCTCGGTATATTTAAAGTGGGGCTATAATAGTTAATAAAATTTATACATTAATAATAATAAAAAAGGGCTTTGTAACAACAAAGCCCTTTTTTATTTGCAATAAAAAACTTTTTTATTTATTAAAAACTAGTTGGTTCACATCAATTAATTTGGCACAATTAAAATGTTTTTCGGGGCATATTTCCTGACTTTATCACTGATTTTTCATTAGTTACATAACAATCAGATAATAAGCTT